>JABJMO010000009.1 GCA_018659375.1 Methanobacteriota archaeon
ACATGACTCGGGTGTCATGAACCGTATCCGGAAGGAAACGGGAAATGAATAACTGGGGAATCAGGTCAGGCCGGGAACGGAGCAGCCCTACTCGGAGCCATGGGTGCTGTGGGGTAGCGGGATGGAGAAAGTGTGTGGGCTTTATCACAAAGGACGAGCGTCCACCTAAGGAGTTCCCACTCAAATATCAAAAATCACATCACAAATCCAACCGGGACCTACAATTTCTGGTATGTTCAAATCTCTGCAAAGGTAACTTTCTCCTTGGTTTAGTTCTTGAATCAAAAATTCATGTGATGTGACTGCTTTTATTTCAATTTCTCTGTCAACCTCAGCTGATTCGACCCAAGAAACTTGACATTGGCAAGACATTTCTAGCTCTTTAATGTCTATCATGCATTGAGCATCTACCAAAAATTCTCCATGTACTTCTAACCGATAAAGTACTTCTTCCAACCATAATATCATTAATGATTCATAATCTAATTCATCGTTTATGCTAATTTTTACATTCCATTGTGAAGTATAACGGATCTTTTGGTTTAGTTTACGACTTTCACTGTCAGAAATTATCAGATTTTGCATACCAACAGCTGCTTCTTTGAATAGGTTAGGTAAATTATTGGAAAACACTCGCAGACCAATATCTGCAGTAGTTTCTCGAGTCCAAGAACTCATACCAACCCTCAGCGTTTAGAAACTTGTAGATTCCAGGCAATTTCTCCAACGCGATTAACTAAATCTTCTTTGCTTAACGAAAAGGAATCTGTTGCTTCGGCCCCAAGTATACATTCACAAGCCGCATTTGTTAATAATGCAGTATCTGAAACATCAAAGCCACTAGATATAGAAACAGCAATTGCTACTACAGCAGCGTCAATCAATCCAATTATTTGCCTTAATTGGGATAATGTACATGGTGCGTGAACAGTTTCGTGATCTTTCGAAAAAATGGTGACACCATTCTCTCCCGCAAGTACGACTAAGTGTTTCCAACCATATGATTTTATTAATGATTCAGCAGCTAATCTATCATCGGATTCGCCTATCCTTCGTTTCATCAAATCAAATCCTCTTGATTGGAAAATAATCCAATCAACTTCATGAGTTCTGTGCAGTCCAGTTAGTTTAGGGTCAGCAATTATTGGTATATCGTTATCTTTAGCGTGTTTGGTTATTCTTTCAACCCCTTGGTCATATATCACACCTTGCCCATAATCCGAAAGAATCACGCAATTCACATCTGATAAATTATCAATTGCTTGATCATATATCGCTTCTAAAGCTGATTCCGGTATCGCTTCATCCCCCTCTACATCCCATCTTAGTAGAAGTTGTTCACCTTGGATTAAACTCTCTCGACTTGCCAACATCCTAGTTTTGACTGTAGTAGTTCGACCTTCAATAACAGCAATGCCAGATGTTGCTACATTTTCATCCTCAAGATACTGAATAACTCTTGAACCGGGTTTATCATCACCTACAATACCAAATATTTTACCACGATATCCCATTGATTGTAAACCACGTGCTACGTGTGCTGCTGCACCAACATCCTCTTCTCGATGCGTTTCACGTAAAACCGGAACTGGTGCTCTAGAATTCAAATTATTTGCATAACCATGAATATAACAGTCAAGCATTATGTCGCCAATAAGTACAATATTACCAGAATTCTCTTTGTTTAATTTATGGACAATTGAGTTCAACTTGTCATGTTGCTCATGTTCAGTGTCAGTCATACCCATAGTTGTCCCCTCATTGTTACGCAAATTCTATTTTCATTTTATGCTGTCGCGAATTTTCGCTAGTAAATTCGCATGTTCACTATCAGTTATATCAAGTGATTTTCTTAGTGTACTTAGCATCGCATTCTCATCCCCTGTGATAATGCCATCATTCATAGCAGTCTCTAAGGCCGAATAATAGGTTAAGATGTGTTCAGGATACATTGGCTCTAGTAATGCTTTTGCTAATAATTTTTTATGGATTTTTTCATCGATTCCATATGCAACCCTAAATGTCTCTAATAGGGCATTTTCCTCTTCAATAATTTGTTCATCAACCAAAGCTTGTCTTAGCATCTCGAGATAAATCTCTTCAGGAGGTGGAATATCAATTGCTGTTCTTGCTTCTTCAGACAATCTTCGCACTCTTTCTGGATGCATTCCCAAAAACTCGACGACTTCAGTAATTAATTGATGTTCATCATTAGTAATCTTACCATCTTCCCACGCCCTAGCAAACATTCGTTTCATTAATTCTTCACTAGTTTGCGCATCTAAAGATGCTTTTCCAGATGGCTTGGCTATCGATGTGATAACAGGGTCATTATGATATTTCATATTACTATCAATGTGAGATAGGATTTCTAAAATTCTTCGATTATTTTTTGATATATCTGCAATTGGAGTCGCTTTGCCTTCAAATTCAATTAACGTGGATAGTACATCTTCAACTACTAATTTTCCTCGAATTTTACCCTGAGTTGTCAAGGAATATACCTTTCTGCGTTGTTTTCCTCCTGGGACATGTCGGTTGGTAACTTCAATTTCATTGGTTTTCTCTAACCGCTTTAATGTTCTAGGTACATGTTTTCTTTGCACATGCACTGCAGCAGATATACCGGCTTGAGTAAGCGCCACAGGCGCTTCCCATTGATTGCTTGGTAAAATATTGTCATACAGGTGTATAAGCATCCTTTGCTCAGTGGTGAGGGACCCTAGAAAACCATCAACCATTTCCTCACCGTGTAACCCTTGTCTCAACAAGCAAATAGTACCAACGGTAGTCCGTTTGTATAATATGCCAGTCCATTGACCGGGTATTATGGCCCGTCAATCTCGGAAGTTTAATCCGCGAGTTAGGACAAAAAGGCCAATTGGTTTAATTGATGATGACGATCAATCTCCTTCAACACCTCATCCAATGCCTAAACAGTTGGACTCAAGATGGTTTCTACCTAATCCCCTTGGAGCCAGATTACACCAAAAAAGTGGTATTGGCGTTGCGATACCAGAAGGGATTATTCTTGAACCACTCGAGGTGTTATTTTGTCATTGGAATAGACACATCCCAGTTACTAGACAGTGGGTGAATGATATGATTAATCTAGATTCGGACTTTATTGCTAAATCTGTGATGTTTGATGTGGCCCGTTCAGGGGGAGAAATTGTAATACCAATAACCAATTTACCACAAAATAATTTTTCCGATGGAACCTTTGCAGTAAAGTGGCCAAGGAACAAATCTCATTTCTCAACCAAACCAATCTCACAAATACGTTGGTTTTGGTCCTTCGACGATGTTGATTGGGATGTATTGAACAAATGGGTTGCGAGTGTTGAAGAGTCTGGCTGTATAGCTGAAGTTTTTGTCATCGATGATGAAATGGATATCACGATGTATCGTATAAGTTATGATGACCTCTCTGGCAATCAAAAAACCTGGAAGCAGCTAACTAAAAGTGAAATTTCATACATCGAAGAATCATTGTCGCATAGAACTAATTCTACCTCTGGGGTATTTTTGAGCGAAGTTAACGACTGGCCATTGCCATCATTCGGCGTAGAACATCTGTCTGGTATTAATCTGCGAAACGAAGAAATCGATTGGGTAGAATCGCACTTATCTGGCAATAATTTGGATAAGTCTTTGTTTGACAAGTTAGCCAATGCTGGTTGCATCCTAAGGCCTGGTTTCAAGTATGGTTGCAAGTGGCGTGTATACGATGATGAAGTAGGTAAAACCCACGCTCCATGGTTGCTCCAACCACTAAATGATGCACCTTCTTCTTGGGAAGGTATTTGCTTATCTGTTCGACTTGCTGAAGGTGTCCATAAAAAATGGGTATGTGCAATTCCGCTTGGTAATGATTGGAAATTTATGAATATCAAGCGCTGGCTACCGGGTAGAAACTAATTGTCTAATGGTCGACCCCAAGCGTCCAATGATTCATCATTTGGTGCGACTATCGATTCAAGTCCCACACTATCATTTGGTTTGTTAGGTTTGGAGGCGGATTCTCTCATGGTCAAATATACCCACAAAGCAGCAAATACCAAAGCTAAACTTATCATTTGCCCTGGTCCTATAAAATCATTGATTGATTTTAGGCCATCGCTTTCTGCTGTTAATTGAATATCCACAAACCAAGTATTTCCCGCCGTATCGACAATTTCCACATTACCATTAATCAGCATGTTATTTGATAATAGGTCATTTGGGTTTATGGCTATTGAAAGAACATCATTTTCTCCATCCAGTGTTATTGTGTTTGGAGCATCGGAAATTCTGGTTAGAGCACCATCGATATGAATTTCAAAAGTTTGGCTTCCCACACCACTAGATTTGATTGGTATTATTATGACAGAGTTAGAATTAGTAGGTATTTTTGATTGATAATCACTACTAGCAGGAATTCTAGACAAAGTCAGAACTTGAGTTTCTAAGTCTAAGACTGCTTCACCACAAATCAATTTACCAGTAATTTTAGTCAAGCTGTTCGGATTACTTACGGAATTAAAAGTGATTAATATTTTCTTCTCAACCCCGGAGTACAACTCGTTACTAGAAATGGCAATTAGCCTCCCATCAGTAGATTGCAGTTGATTTGAAATTTGACAATCGATTGTCGATAACAATGACATTTCAATCGATTCATTGGTCAACATAGTAACAGAATGATCTGGTAGTTTTCCGGTGAATTCCGACTGACAGGATTCAGATTTAATTTGAATCACCGGTTGGATCCCTATAGCTACCTCAGCATACCAATCTACTAGAAACCCATCATGGTTACGGATTAGTACACCTTTACTACCAAATGTGGTTCCATTGGTAAATACATCACCAGAATCTCCATCATTTATCCCTTGCAGTAAATCTTTATTTCCATCTGCTTCAATAATTTTAAGATATGGTCTTTGGTTATCAATATTCAGTTCATTATCCTCAAAACCATCTACTGAATTATCCTGATAGGATACTAATATCCCATTTCCTGGTAATATGTTGTCATAATTGTTATTTCCGCGGTATTCAATCCAAACGTATTCTTCTGGCCCTATCATAATTTTATAATTCACATTTGAGTTTTGACCAGGTTCAAATATCAATTCAGGACCTTGGCAGAAATCTTCATTTTGCACCCAAGACAAGTTAACCGATTGATGCTTGTTCAGACCTATTGTTTCCAGGGTTGAAGATATAGGCAGTGCAGGTGTACGCCCTCCACCATTCCAATTGCCACTGGCCATTATTCCCCAATCACCAACGCCTTTCCAAAGAGAGGTTTGTTCTCCATGAGATGGGTACAAGTCATAGGCGCCCATTTGATGAAGCATTTCATGCATTGCTGTACCAAAACCCTCTTGTCCAGAACCTAGACCCGCCATTGTGTAATGTCCTATTTTCATACCATCACCAAGATCAATAATATCGTCAAGTGTTGTAAAATGGCTCCAAATCCTATTTGAATTACCTCCTAGCTCTTGACCTACAGTGGTATGTAATATCAGTAGTCTGTCAACATAACCATCCGAGTTTAAGTCATACTTATTCCAATCCAATTGGTTTTTATTAGAATTTATCACTTCACTGGCTAGGTCCATTGGTAAATGTAGGCCATTTGCTGAAGAATCTCTTTCCACACCGTTATCACCGCCATAATCTGCTAAATCACCATCAGCAGTGACCACAGTTGGGTGTATGTCGATTGTTAGATTTACATAATCATTTGATAATTGACTAAAATACTCTTTAGAATGTGGGATTAAGAGCTGCTCAGCTTGTATTATTGCAGAATTAGCCTCCATCATTTGATCTTGGAAATTAACGATTAGAACAAGCCATTTTTCATCTTGTTGAATAGGCAATGTCTCTATGTCATTTTGATTTATGGTAACTGAATTACTTTGGAGCCAATCTTCAATTTGGTCTTGGTTAACATATGAAAACAATGATGCGCTAAGTAGTAACATGATTAGTGGCACACCCAACCATTTGCCTTTCATCAACCACAGCAAGGGTCTGTTATGTATCAAATCTTGGGAGTTATGTTAGGTTATTTGACAATTATTTTACTTTTAGTTGATGAGACTAGAGATTCGAATTTTTTGATAAACAGTTGGTTATCACACTGGTGCAGGATTACATTATTCGGTTCATTAAACATTAAAATTCTAAGTAAATCATCTTGTTTGTTTTCTTGATTACAAATATTTTCTATTACAATATGTGATTCATTTAGTGCTTGAGTTGTCTTTTTTTGGCATCCGCAAATCACATTCAAACTAGTCAAAATCTCACCATGAGAATCAAATTTACTTTCCATCTGAATGTGATATTTTGGTAGCTTAGTAGTCCAGGGTCTTGAGAATAATTCGATTAACAATATACTGATTAAAGCCATTAGGAGGCCATTTGTAGTTCGTTCATAAAAGGACAACAGAGTTATCATAGTAACAATCCCATACACTCTTATTCGCCACCAATTGGCATTACTGGAATCTAAATTCCCTGTCAAACCTGAAGAAATCATTATTGATGTAGCAAATACCACTACTATCTCCAGCCATATTATTGCAGTTGAGAAACTAATTAAATTTATAACATCATACTTAGCAACAAACCCAAGATCAGATTGAATAGAATGTCCAAGATAAAATAGATTTGGCAGCACAATAAACATTGTTAAGTATGCGGCTGTAATGAAAATTAAAGGTGCTAATACTATTGATACTTTGAACAATTTACGCTCACTATTTGTCAGGCCAGGCTTTGAGAATGACCAAAATTGTTGACTTATTAATGGCATTATGGTAGCAAAACCTAGTATTGCAGAAGAAAGCCATCTCAGTTCAGACCATTTTTCAGGCTGATATAGATTTAAACATTCTACTTCACACGGATCCAGCTTAACTAACAGGTATTCTAATACAGAATCTATATTGTACAGCCATGGTATTGAAACTATTATCCAAGAGAAGATAAGTAATCCACAGCGAGCAAATAATTCATCAGTGTGTGATTGTAGTCTTATATTTGAGTCGGTACCCAAATGGATTGTCAGAACATCACCTTCAAACTAAATCAGTATATTCTTTGGGAGCCCTAGCTTGAACGATTGTACGGTATACCCCAAAGATAGCCCATAACATTAGCATACCAGTAACCATAACTGCTCCCCATGCTTGAGATGAATCGATTGCCCATGCAAATAATAGGATTGAGATGACACTCAAAAGTCCTCTTCTAACTCCTTGTGGAACTGCAAGACTCATATCTAGATGGGGTGGGCCACCGCCAAATTTGCGTTCATAAAATTCACCTTGCACAACTGCTCCAAGAATTATCACCGCCAAGGTAGTCCAATAAAATAAATTCCCATTAGTGAAAAAATCGTCAGCAATACCCTCTTGGCGTTCAGCCTCTAAGGCAGCAGGGTCTTCTAGGGCAACGAATAACGAATCATAATCACCAACACTTATCGTCCTTAGGTCTCGATTCACATCATCGTCTTCATAGGTGGAGTCTGGTGCACTGATCGAAAAAGAAAGTATATTCCATAAGTCGCCACCATCAAATTGCCCGTTACCGTTAACAGCATTGCCAACTAATTGGAAAGCGACGTTTCCTATATCATCAGAAGGTGCCGTCCAACTTACTGCCCAATTATTACCGACTTCAGATTGTGATAATGCTCCAGGCTCATCATCAACAGTCTTACTCCCTTCACCTGGTGTTAACGTTCCACTGTTGTAATCCCATAGCATGTATCCGCCAACATCATTACTTGCATGCTGCAAATCTATGGTGAAGTCATAAGTCACGCCCAAGGAATAAGATCTAGGAACTCCAGAAATAGATACTACTACTTCGGTTGATGGTGCGCCATCTCCGTGGCAAGTACATCCAGTTTCAACAACTCTATCTCCACCATTTAACCATGGTGGTCCATTTGGATTAGCGACTACAGGAGCAATGAGTAGTAGTGCCAAAATGGCAATTACTGTTCTTGGTTTGAGTCTTATCATTGTCTCACCTACTTTTTGGAAAAATTGCATACCTTTGAACATTGCCTTTAATCATAACCAAAACAAATCATCATGATTCCTTTACTGCATTGTTCAAGGCGGTCATCATTTTCTTTCCATCGCCAAACATCATCATAGTTTTGTCCATGTAAAATAGATCATTATCGACTCCAGCATATCCTACAGATAATGACCTCTTGATGATAACTACCGTTCTGGCTTGGTCGGCATCAATAATTGGCATCCCTGCTAGTGGTCCCTCTCCAGTTCTTGCCGCAGGGTTTGTGGTATCATTAGCACCAATTACTATAGCGACATCACAGTCAGGGAATTCGGAATTAATCTCGTCCATTTCAATCAACTGTTCATATGGAACATTTGCTTCTGCTAATAGAACATTCATATGACCTGGCATCCTTCCTGCAACTGGATGAATCGCATAACTGACTTCAGTGTCGTACTTTTCTGAAATTAAATCAGCAAATTCTTTGACTTGGTGTTGACATTGAGATACTGCCATACCATACCCAGGGACAATAATAACTTTCTGAGCACCATCCAACATCATTGCAACTTCATCTGCATCGGAACCAACTTTGGTTCTAGTTAGAGAAACTTTTTCACCACCTCCACCAAATGACTTGAATAATACGTCAGGTAATGTTCTATTCATTGCTTTACACATTATGAACGTGAGAATGAGTCCCGATGCACCAACTAGAGAACCAGCGACTATCAATACTGAATTACCGATGATAAAACCAGTGAATGCAGCTGCGATTCCAGATAATGAATTTAGTAGCGACACAACTACTGGCATATCTGCACCACCAATTGGTAATACTAGTAAAATACCGAGAATAGAAGAAACCGCAATTAGTGCGAATATGACATTCTGGTCAGTAGGATTGTCAATATTGTAGTAGATTAATCCAAAGGCACTAATCATCAACAGAACTTTGACCACATTCAACCATCTAGGGCCCCATGTTGGAGTTTTAATCCATTTGCCAAATACCTCTATGCCACCTTTTAATTTGAACATTGCCAAGAGCGAACCTGTTAGAGTCATCCAGCCGACTAATGCAGATAATCCAGCAGCGACAACTGTTACTGTGAGTTCTAGTCCGCTTGGTAGGTTTGCTCCTTCTATGTATCTCCATGATTCTGACAAGGCGACTAGTGCTGATGCGGCCCCACCAAATCCGTTGAATAAAGCAACGAGTTCTGGCATACCGGTCATTTCAACTTTAGCAGCCATCCAGTAGCCTATTAGCGAACCAATTACTAATCCGGCGACAATCAGTGTCCAATTTGCCGGATCATCTGCTAATTCCATGTCTAGTATTGTAGTTATAACGGCCACTAGCATACCTAAGGCACCTAGTTGATTACCCCTAGGTGCAGTTCTTGGATGGCCTAATTTTTTAAGACCGAAAATAAACAAGGCGGCAGCAATTAGATAACCAATGTCTATCCATTCATTGAATTCCATATTAGGCACCTCTATTTTTCTTGCCGGCAATCATATTCAACATTCTATTAGTCACAGCAAAACCACCTACCACGTTTATCATTGCAAGAACCACTGCTATGAATGCCAAAATCCCAGACAAGTCAGTATTACCGCCATCATATGCTACATTGGCTCCAAGTAATGCTCCTACTATGCTAATCCCAGAAATTGCGTTAGCACCACTCATCAAAGGTGTATGCAAAGTTGCTGGAACTTTGGTAATCAATTCGAAGCCCAAGAAAATCGATAGTACGAATAGTGTTATGCTGCCAATCAGTAACTCTGGTGTCATTCTAATACCCCCATTAATCTTGTTTGCTTTTGGTGCATTTCACCGTTAATGCATATTAGCACTCCACCCATTCCATTAACGTAGAAATCTGAGCCTTCGGGTGCACCAAATAGTATGTCATCATCTTCAGCTAAAACTATCTCACCATCATTCACTAAAGACGTGATAAAGGCTGTTAAGTTGTTTGAGTAAAGCATACTAGCAGTATTGGCTATGGTTCCTGGAAGGTTTGATGTTCCTACAATTATTACACCGTTATCTGTCACATGTATTTCTCCAACTTTGGTATCCTCACAGTTACCCCCAACATCTGCATTCATGTCAACAATCACTGCTCCAGACTTGAATGTTTTTACCGCCTCGCTGGGTACGGTAATTGGTGCCGGCCGCCCAAATATTCTAGCGGTGGTGATAATGATGTCAGCATCTTTTGCAACACCACAAACCGTTTCATTCACTTTTTGAATAAATTCTGGTGTCAATGGCTTTGCATAGCCCGATTCATCTTCAAAGTCATCCATCCCATCTACCTCGATAAATCTACCACCAACAGATTCTATTTGCTCTGCCGCTGATTTTCTAACATCTGAAGCATAAACAATGGCACCTAATCTTTTAGCAGTTGCAATTGCCTGTAACCCAGCAACTCCACTTCCCATAACTACTACTTTTGCTGGTCTAACAGTTCCAGCAGATGTGGTCATCATTGGAATTCCTTTAGGTACATTGGACGCTCCCAAAAGTACTGCTTTGTACCCTGCTAGATTGTCTTGGCTAGAATTAACATCCATGGATTGAGCACGTGATAATCTTCGTGGTATCATATCCATTGACATCAAGGTAATATTAGCGCTCAAGCATTGCTTGACATAATCTGAATTTCTAAACGGATCCGCTACACAGGCAACGTTAGAGTTTTTGGAAATACCATCTGTCCCCGGGAAATTAATGCAAATTATGTTTGGACAGGATAATACTTCCTCTCTTGATACAATCTTTGCTCCAGCGTCTTCATATTGACTATCGTTATAATTGGCTTTTTCTCCAGCACCTTGCTGTACAAATACTTCGAAGCCAGCTTTGGACAATTTTTTCATGCTTGAAGGTACAATCGCCACACGGGTTTCATTTTCGGGTTCTTTTGGCACACCTAGTCTCATTTTTACCACCGATTCCAGTCTCGACAACTGGGCATGTTTTAGGCCAATCAAAGGAGGCTTTTAGATAAGACGCTTGGAATGATAAATTATCCATCCTAGGTTGTTAACCATCTAACTTATTTTACGCCTTTACTTCGCCAACTCTGTAAGGTGTAAAATTTGGCTAACTCTAGGAAAAAAATTGCGGTAATTGGAGCAGGAAATGTTGGAGCAACATGTGCATTTGTATTAGCACAAAAAAAGTTAGGAGATATTGTTCTTCTTGATATTTACGAAGGATTTGCTAAAGGTAAAGCATTGGATATGTCGCAAAACGGACAGGTTCTAAATTACGATGGTTCATTAACTGGTACTTCCAATTATGAGGATATTGCTGGAGCAGATGTTGTAGTTGTCACTTCCGGATTCCCAAGACAACCTGGAATGACTCGAGAGGATTTAATCGCTAAGAATGCTAGTATAGTAAAACAAGTAGGTGAAGGTATTAAGCAGCATGCTCCAGATAGTATTATTGTCATGGTAACAAATCCATTAGACTTAATGACTTATCACATGCAAAAAGTCACGGGATTCCCCGCCAATCGAGTTTGTGGACAAGCAGGAGTACTAGATAGCGCAAGGATGACTCACTTTGTGGCTGATGCAGTTGGTTGTTCAGAAGAAGACGTACAAGCTATGGTTTTGGGCGGTCATGGAGACACAATGGTCCCATTACCACGGTTTACTACAGTTGGTGGTATAGCAATTACTCATTTACTAGATGAAGATACAATCGAAGCAATATGTCAACGAACAGCATCAGGTGGCGGAGAAATCGTCAAATTGCTAGAACGTGGTTCAGCATTTTATGCGCCTGGTTCTGCTGCTGCAATTATGGCTGAAGCGGTATTAATGGATCGAAAACGTCTGATTCCAGCATCAGCATACCTAACTGGAGAATATGGTTTAGATGATGTTTACATTGGAGTTCCAGTTATTCTTGGCGCTTCAGGGATAGAAAGAATCATTCAGCTTGACCTTAGCAATGAGGAACTTTCAAGTCTGCAAAAGTCTGGTAATTTTTACAAGACACAGTTAACTGATTTATTGGGATATTAAGTTCTTAGCAGTGCAAGACTCATGTCGTTACCTTTGGTAGTGATATGTTTTACCTCGACATCGTTAATTTGTACCTGTTTGAGTAAATATATTCCTTTGTTACGACTTCGCATACGAGTTAGAATCTCTTGACCTGCATAACAACCCTTATTTTCGTGAACGTAACTACGTAAACCACATTGATATGGATTTTTCTTGTTGATTATTTCATGTCCATGCCATGGAATCAAATTCTCAATTCGCCATTGCGTGAAGGTATCCTCAGATTCGTAAATAAAATTAAAATCATTCGAAACAGAATAAATCTCAAAGTTGTATTTGCCATCAATATTAATTGCAGTGATTCCGTTAGTTGATTGTACTGAATTAAGATCCGCAACGGGCAAACCATCATAAACAATATCAACATTGTTTAAGGATGAAATATTTTGTAATTGGATGTCTTGAAGCAATATTTTTTTGTTAATGAATGAAAATAATTCTTCGGAATTCTCACTATTACCAACTGATATAATCATACCGTTTAAATTAAAAACATGAAGAATATCCAGTATCTTCGCTTTCTCTGTAAGAACTACAGTGGATATGACTTTATTTGGTGGAATCTTATCGATCTTGTTGGTAGACAACCCGTTTAAGAACTTGAGCGCATCTTTGCCTCTCCAGATATTTAGATCTGCTAGTTGGTAAGCCAACCTGGGCATTTTCAACACCTAAGCGAAAGATTCGCCACAACCACATGAAGAACTAGCATTTGGATTAATTATCTTAAATCCACCGCCCATTAATCTATCTTCGTAGTCAATCTGAATTCCGTTTAGTAAATGACTTGACGCTTTTGGAACTAAAATTCTAAAACCAGAAATATCTATTTCTTGGCAATCAATTTCGGTTTCCTCGACAATCTGTAAGTCGTACATGTATCCTGAGCATCCGCCTGATAGGACACCAACGAGTAACCCCATACTACGGTCATCCCCAAATGCTTGACCAAGCATATTAACTGCATTTTGAGTAATAGTAAGTTCTACATCTACAGCCTCTGGTTGTTGCACCAAAACCGGCCCGGCAGTTTCGCATGTTCCGCAATCCATGTCATGGCCAATAGTTACTCATCTATCAATATGTGTACTGATAGATTAAAATTTAATCATTTATTGCGATTTCGTAGCAACATGACATTTCTTCAGATGTCGAGCACTCGCGTTTGTTCAGATTAACAGATTTACCATGTCGTTCTTTAACAATACCTGCAATAACGCTTTCATCCATATTGCAGAACATACCTCCTGCTTGGGGTCTTCCATCACACGCATTTCCATCATTAACAGTTATCATCTTTGGTGGTAAATTATCAAATTCTATTTGACCCATACCCAAATCTTCCCATTCAGTTTTGATATTAGCCCAAAATATTTTATCATCACCAATATGTTGTAACTTGACAGCTAATTCTTGTCCAATCCTTATTCCCACGTCTTGAAATAATTGATTAGTATTTATCCCTAAAGCGGACAATGTGTTTGATTGAGGAATATTCTCATCAACAACCGTGATTCCACCCTTAGTTAGCACCGCATTGGTTTGTTGAACTATGCCCATTTTCATAGATTCTTTGAAACGTTCGTAGAAAGAACCATCACCTAAAGTCAATTTAAGAGGTTCTGTCATCATTCCATCAATCATCTTGGCCTTGGCAGAACTGTATGAGTGAGCTGCATTCCATTGTATCTTAAGTAATTCACTTTGTGCCGAAAGTAGCATCTCTGACTCCATCAATATTGCAGTATCGTCTTTGCCTCTTCCAGTTGGCGTATCTTCTGTTTGGACATATTGTATGCCGACTTCATTATCGATAAAAACACCACATAGATTAAATTCAGGGTGATGTCTTACTTCTATTCTATCATCTAATTGATCATAAAACCTAATGGTTTTTTCATCCACACAAATTACTAATTTTACCTCAACTCCTCTGTTTAGTGAATCAGTTAATGCATCCATGGCTCCAGATCTTAGTAAGTGAAGTATACCCCACCTACCAAGCAGTAACCAAACATGCTTTTCAGATTCAGCAATCATTGATTCTACAGTTGCCAATATAGCGTGACGATCTTTTAGTACCGAAAAGGAATCTTCATCAGCAATACTAACATCTGATATTATGGGTAAATTATTGGATTTTGTTAGTGAATCCAAATTCTCATTCAATCTTCGTAAATCCATTTCTTTTGTTCTAATTATTTGCTTAAAAACTTCATTTATGGTCATGCCAAAAAAGCGTATAGGTTTGTCTAAGGTTGCCTTGATAAGCCCTTTCTCCTGTAATTTTTTTAGAGAATTATAGGCATCCATCCTCGAGATACCTAGCCTTTTACCTATTTCACTGGCTTTTGCCGGTGGTTGAGTGGCTAAATCTATGATGAGCAAGGCTTGTTTTTCTTCTAGTCCTGCTTCCAATAATTTTATTATTAGGTCGTCCCTATTTAACAAAATTTTCACCTATTCTTCTTCTTCTGTTCTTTGATTAGTATATTACAACGGCGAATCTGATCTTTTGTTCGCTTTATTTCATCCTTGTTCAAGCCTCTTGGTATTGCTTGTTCAAAACACTTTACTGAGTCTTGATATCGTTCCATTTCAGCGTAAGCTGTGCCCATATTGTAAAGTGTTTTCCCGCGAACATCCTCAGGTCTGATGAGCATTGCCTGATGGTAAGATTCTACGCAAGCCGGATAATTTTCTAGATAGTAAAATGCATTTCCTCGTCCATTGAGGATTCGAATTACCATTTCATCATCATTAGAAAATGAAGGTAGCGCCCTATCAAAGCAAGATAGTGCTTCTTGAAATTTTCCAGCTTCAATCAAAGCGACACCTTGATTATACCATGATATGTCTTGGTTGGATATTGCATTAGAGGTTGGGTTTCTGAACTCTTCAGATACTAATGAGTTATTTTGCACTTCTAGTGCTGCTTTGGCTAAATCTACCTGAGGATTTGGCGTTGATTCTTGTTTTACAGAAGTTGGTGCCACATTTGGCCTGGATAGTACGGAATTGGCCATTGACATTGCCTCTTCTGAAACAGGATTGGGCGTGATTGGTTCAGGTGTTGCCTCAATTGGTTGATTTACAGTGGCAGGATGGTCTACATCTGGTGTTGGTGCTATTTGGGTATCAGAATTATTACTTTGATTTAGTCCTTCGATTTCACTTGCTTTTATGCTACATTTTTCTGCTGTATTGGTGTCACCAGCAGCGTAGAGAGATTTGGACAAACCACGCCACAATGTAGGGTCGTTCCTATTACTTTGTATCATTGTTTTCCATATCTTTACGGATTCCATGTGATTATTGGTCATTGTATATGCTCTAGCATGAAGTGTTGTCTCGCCAGTGCCCATTAATTCAAGGGCTGTAGTTGCTAATTCAGGCCCTTCTGGCAGGGTAGGGGGTAAGCCTGTATGTGATTCAAGAACCCTTGATTCACCTTCTGCTAATTCTATCAATGTTATTGCCAGTTCTTGTCTAATCGGGTTTTCTGGGTCTGCTGCCACTATTACCGTAGCTGCAGCCAAATATGCTTGAGGATCTTTCAACTCCATAGCCAGTGGTGCCCACTTAACGGCTGCTTTGACGTAACTTGGATCTTCTCTAACTGCGTTAGCATAGCATACTGCTGCTTCTTTCAACAAACTCTTTCTTTGTTTTAGGGCACCAAGATTATACCAACCTTTTGGATTTGATGGGTCTAATTTTTGGGCATGTTCTATTGCCGAAATAGCATGATCCTCTAAGTCTAACCTTGCCATTGCACCTCCGGCTATCAACCAAGATGGCGCATGCTTTGCTGCCTCTTTTTTGAGATGTGGTTTCAATATTTCAAGTGCTTTTTTAGCATCACCTGATTTTATTGATTCAGTAGCCTCTTCGACTAACTTATCTAGGTTTAAGTCATCTGGTATTTCAACCTCTACTGGAACCACTGGTAAATCTGGAATTGCCTGTATCACTGGTTGGGATACTTCTATTCTTTCTTGAATTTCATCTGTGGCCACAACAACTTCTGCTGCAGATCTTAATTCATGGATGTCAAGTTCTTGATTTTCGTCTTCATCGTGGTATCTCGCTTCTTCTAGCAGTGCATTGACATCAGTTAACCCAGTTTCTGAGATTACTTGATCGACATCGTCCTGTTGATATTGTTCAATTATTTCTACAGGCTTCATACTATCCATTGATTTTGTTTTAACACTACCCTTGCAACGGTTTTGAACCTCTAAAATTGAGGGGTGACCTGGGTAAAATTGCAAGGCTTTTTCAGCCATTAAGTATGCACCAGCCTGGTCACCAATTCTCTCCAATAAAATACATAGATTAGCCGTGGCTGGTGCATGATTTGCATTGACATCTAAACAAATTTGGAAAGCTTGCCTGGCTCCTCTTGCATCTTGTTGGGCCTCTAATAGAACCCCTCTGTTGAACCAAGCCATGTCTGATGATGGGTCTAATGAAATTGCTTTATTAAACGCAGATAGAGCCGCTTTGGAATCTCCGCTACGAGAAGCTTCTTCCCCCATTATTAACAATGCATCAACCTGATTGTCGACACTATTTTCATGGTTTTTTTCCATTGCAGATGTGTCTTGGTCCATGAGCCTCAAACCACAGGGCTAAGCACTAAAGCATAAGGCTTACTTATTCTTGTACAGCCAAACACTTACATTCAATAACCCTGTTAACATCGAAGGAACATGGCAAATAAGGTGATTAAGGTTCTTGGGCTGAGTGGAGAATACAGACCTACATCAAAGTGTGGAATGTTAGTAAATCTCGCTTTGGATATTGCTAAGGAAAATGGGGCAGAAATTCACTTTTGGGATTTGGATGTCAAGCCTTTGCCAATAGTTGGAGAAGAGGGTTGTTGGGATAATGCCAATGTCAAAGAATTTCAGGAACTTGCGACAGAAATGGACGCTTTTTTAGTCGCTTCTCCCGAGTACCATGGGACAATGTCTGGAGCGATGAAAAACACCTTTGATTGGCTTTATGCAAAACATGTCTCTGGTAAAGTATTCGGACTAATGTCCACACTTGGTGGCGTAACTAACTCTAACACGTTGAATCACATGAGAATAATGCTTAGGTGGATACATGGCTGGCCAGTCCCTGAACAATTAGCTATCGGAAATGTCAAAGAAGCATTTGATGAAGAAGGCCAATTATTAGACCCTAAAATAGTAGAACGGCTACATAGTGTGGTTTTATCTACTTTAGAGAACTCCAAAAAATTATCTTGAAGGTGGTTTATTGATAACTCCACGTTTTGAAGACGAATTTGGAGCAACATATATCCTAATTGAGCCAGGTGATTTTCAAATGGGTGATTCTGTTGGCGATGGTTTGGCTAGAGAATTACCTGTTCATAATGTAACGATAGAGAATCCCTTTTTCATAGGGCAAAGGCCAGTCACTCAAGTACACTGGGACTCTGTCATGGGTAATAATCCTGCAAAATTTCAAGATGGTTGGAGTGCTGGTTTGAGACCCATTGAACAAGTTTCTAGACTAGATTGTTTAGAGTTCATTGAACGACTAAATGAACTACATGTTGGTGTGGAACGTTTATCGCTTCTTGGTAAATGGCGTCTTCCAACTGAGGCAGAATGGGAATATAGCGCTAAATCAACGACTATTACTAAGTGGAGTTTTGGAAATTTTGATGGTGATCTTGACGAATATGGCTGGCATGCAGGAAACGCAGGTGCATCTACTCGGGAAGTTGGATTAAAAAAATCTAACAATTGGGATTTGTATGATATGTACGGCCTAGTTGCTGAATGGTGTGAAGATAATTATCGGAAAGATTATTCGATAAAATCTACACAACTACCTTATGTTGATGAAACAGATATCTTTTGTCACCGAGGTGGCAGCTGGTTTACGGAAAGTGATTCAACAAGAAGTTCCTCTAGGGGACACTCCATTTGCACTAAATCAAGCGACGGTATTGGCCTAAGGCTAGTTTGGGAGCCGAATTAAATTACTCTTCACCAGTAGTGATTCCCAAATCATTATCCAGCGGTTTTAATGTTTGATTATTTGGCGTAATTCCTGGTTCAATAGCCCATTTTCCGTTGAAACTTTCACTCAATAATGTCATGAGATTTTTACTTTTTAACAAGTTTATCCCAGCTGCAGTTCTATCAATTACAGGAGAGATATCTTCGTGGTATAGTGAATCTAATATGGTACAAATATCTTCAAAACTCCTACTTCCATCACATAACTGCCATAACATACTATTTTTGACATCTAGAGGTCGCCTTACTTCCTTGGGCGCCCTAAACATTTTGGCCATAATTCTCTCAATTCTATTGAATCTTTTCTCAATTCTTAAGACTACGTTTTTACCACTTATACCATTTAATCTTGGGTGAAGTCCAACTTTGCCATAAAAACCCCACCAAACGGGTAATCTGCAAGGATATAACCCCGAATATTCATGTTTGTCTACTCCATGTATTGCCATTTAATCACCTTAGAAATCTATCAAAGTCCACACTAACATGGTACTCATTGCAATAACTCCAATGTATGCAGAAAATTTTGTCATTTCAACTTTGGTGGTAAAATTTCTCAAATACCAAGTAATTACTCCAAATACTGCAATGATGAACCACAGGGTATACCATAGCGCAGGATACTCAGCCACATCATTGCCTATTGGTCATTTCTAAATATTGTTGCCCATAATATTTCCATTGTTCCATAGTCCAACCTTGGGGTAAGCCATTCTCCGGCAGAGGGGGTGATGCACCCTCTTTTGTAACTGATGATGTAGTTTGGTCAATAATTTGGTTTGAAATTGGTGGTCCTGAAATTGGTGGTCCATTTACGGGTTTTGATTCTGAGGTTTCCAGTCTATCATTAGTAACTCTTCTAATTCCGTACATTAATACTACAATTAGTACCAATAGTAAGAGGCTCATTCCACCGATCATCGTGACTGATAGGGAGGTCGAATCAGATGTTTTGTCTTGAAATGTGTAAGAAATTGATGTTTGACTAATCACCTTACCACTTGAATCACTGACTGAGATAGTGAGTTTTCCTTCAAGAATCATCCCGTTATTTAATACCTCACAATATGTGGAAGGGGTTCTTATTATTGAGGCAATAAAGGGCGATTCAATAGTTACTTCGCTATTATTGACTAAGCTTGATTGACACAGTAAATTCCAATCAGGGGGTGTGTTAAATCCAATAGTTAAAATCTCATTTGTGGTAGATTCAATAGTATTGTTTATCCATAATTTACCATAATCATCAATCGATGAAATAGAAGAGTGGCCATATATAGTCGTGAACTTCCTAACATGGTTTACCACCAAATCTACATTCTGTGATTTAGTAATAAATCCATCATCATGGTACTGAATCTCAAATAATATAGAAATGGTCGCATCCATCGGGACATCATTAGGCAATACGATATCGATTCCTAATTTCCTAGAAGAGTTTTTTTCTAGAGTAATGGTATGAAAAATATCAAAATCGAAGGTGATTCCTATTGTTCCTATAGTGAAATATGATTCTATTGGTTCAAAGTAATCTTGCGATGTAATTTGAGCCCGTACTTTTACCTCACGCTCATCAATATTGCCCAGATTGAAGATGTATGACTCTAATTTAGTGCTGTTTCCCACGCCGGTGTAGATTGGTGACTCTTGGGTGGATAATATGATATTCCTTACGGTTCCGGTGAATATCTCTTTGGTTATAACGTTGTTAAGGGGATTAATATCTTCACTGTTGGCGGTTATCGCAATAGACACAGATATGGTAAATTCTGTATTAGGTTCGACGCCAGCGGGCACATCTATCTTCAATTGGATATTCTTTAGATAATCTAACTCAGATCGTTCTGATAATTGAATTTCGTTCAATCGTTGTCCTAATTCATCTTCTAGCCACCAATTCCAAGAAATTGGTATATTGTCGACAGATATGCTAGATGAGACTGGACCGTTACCCAAATTTTCTATTTCTAAACTAAAATTATTTATTATTCCAGGAATTATAGAAGCTGGCGAATCAATGAGTAGTACACTTACATCGTTTACTTGATTAATTTGCAAATTATCGTGTGTTTCGGATTGAAAATTTTGCCCACTTCGAATGGATATTATTTCAGCCACTACACTAGGGCAGTTATCACCATGTTGAGCAGATTCAGGAGACTCTAACGTGACAATAAAAGTACCAGTAGAATTTGAATTTAAGTATATCACTTCTGGTACTATATTTACCACATTCCAATCACTAAATCCTAATGTGTCTATACTGGTAGAAAAAATATCTTGCACAGATGCATTATTTATAATCTCAAAGCCTATGGTGACTAATTCTCCAGGATTTACCGACCATTTTGTATCTATATATGGTTCTTGTAAATACACCGATGCATCACTCACCATGCTTGCTGTTGCAGTTACATCTAAAGTGTCGGTCCTTGATGAATCATTTTGAGACTGAGCACGGATTTGAAAAATCCCAATCGAATCCGGAACCGCGTATTGAGCCACGGTATATGTCAATAGAATTTCTGTTAGAATCCCGGGTTGCACATATATTGAGGTCGGTTGATTCCATGCGAATGCAACACTCCATCCTATCGGGAGATTTTGGTAACTTAATGATAGGTCAAAAACATCACTAGCTCCACCTATATTCATCACATAGGCACTGTAAGTACAGGTATTTCCAGGTGAACATCGAGGGGATGTGGAACTTTCAGAAAACTCAGGGATTCGATCTGGCTCTACTTCTAACTGTACATTTATGGTATCACTTACCTGTCCATAGGTGACGCTAGAAAGTGTAACACCAATCGGGAATAAGCCAGCACTTTCACTTGATTTCGGTTGATAATTTAATTCGATGATTTTAGTTTCGCCTTTCTCCACTAATACTCCATTATCTTCACTGATACTAACTCCGGATTGATGTGAGAAATAATATTGCCATTCAGCAGGCAAATTTTGCATTGAAGGGGTAAAAATTTCAGAAATATTGCCGCTATTTGTTAATTCTAAAACTGCTTTGCCCCATGAGCCTGGAACCGTCTTTGTAACGGACAATCCTGAAACCGATATATCGAATTCAGATTGTTTTGCTTCTTGGTCGTAAACTATTACTATATCATCCATCCAAAAACCGATATCATTGTTCACTGAATCACTTGTAAAAGAGAACTTATATTGTGAATTAGTGTGAAACAATTGCGAACTTGTCGGTACTAAAGGGGAAAAAGCGCCTGCATGGTTTAAGGAAAATGTATTCCAATTTGCGCTATCTGTGAAGGTATTATCTGTGGTGCCAGTCATACTGATTAACTCAATCCAAGCATTATTTTGGCTTTTGCCGTATAGTCTGATATAATCCCCACTCGCTAGACTACCGGTGTGAAAGAAAGTGATGCCATTGGTCCTTGTTGGGTTTGAAATAGCATCCGACATATCTAGAATGGGTGTAATTAAATCACTGTTTGCATTAGCGGAGTAGGTTGAAAATTGACCATTTCCATAATGGCAAGCAGATGCTTCGGATAGAAATGTGTCGGTATTTTCTGCCCAGCCAGCACCAACTGTCCAAGAGAATAAATCATTGCAATTGTAATATTTACTGGCAACAGTAAATGTGCTTGTATAGGCATCATTTGACGGATTATCATCCAATAAACTGGAGAAAGGTGAGACAATTAATGTGTGATTGCCTGAATATGTTGGAATAAATTTGACTGTAGAGGTAATATCTGACTGCGCTCTAACCGTGCCAATCGTGTTGGTAATATTATGAAGATTAAAATCGATATATTCGTTGTGAATAACTAGAACATTGACTCCTACATTGGCTGCATCGTTAGAGCCACTATTGGATAAAAAAAATGTTAACTCAATTTCGACATCCTTAACCGCATCAATAGCAAACAAATACTCAGGCTTAGTAAAACCGGCAATTGGATAGTTTGAAGAGAATTTTTGATACTTTTGTTCATCATTATTGTTAGGATAAGAAAAATCTACGTCGGTAACAGATAGGTCTACTCCCGTGGCCTTTGAGTTAACTTGGTATGAATCATTTTCTAGGAGAGTAATTTGGTTAATTGGTATGGCGTGCGCTGAAACTAAAATCACTAACATTAATGCAGTGTAGTTTTTCATGTGCGGCTCAATTTGGACAGAGTATGTAATCTATATGAGTTAATTGGCTTCGCTAGAATTATCTATCGATAAGTCTACGTCATCTTCAGCTTGTTGTAATTTTAATTCCGCCTTCTTTTCTTTGGCCTGTGCAGCGAAATATACCGTGAAAGAAGGTATGAGAATCATCGAGAAACAACCAACTACTGCTGCCAATGCCCATAAAAATTCAGTTCCAGCGTCAATGGAAAAAACCTCAATGTAATCAAAATCTTCGTTAACTGTTTCGAGCACAATAGAAGGGGAAGTTGTACGATTACCACTTTCTATAACTTCTACAATAATCACAGATGGCGAGTGGAAGTAATCAATTATATCCCTTGCTTTGTCTTCAGCTGAACTCAAAGATTTTGCATATACAGTACCGTTGTCCCGTCTGCCAGGATCAGTGGTAGTCATAGAAATTATAGTGACATCTTCGCCATCTTCACTGTAGGCTTCATGTGTATTATTTTGATAACACTTGTCTTCGCAGGCAAAATTCTCTGCATCCGGGTCTCCAAGTTTACTGTGGCTATACAAGCCCGCAGAGTTAATCAATCTGATAGTTGATTGTCTCGACAATTCTGTTGCTGTTAAATTAACCCAGGTGAGATTGTCACCTTCGGCACTCAGTGTCCAGCGCCAAGTTGTCTCATTGGCTTCATCATCATACAGTTTAGTTGGATCTGATTGGTCGTCAACAGTCGAGTTGTTGTCTGTTTCGTATACGTAGTACGAAGGGGATATAGTGGCGCCATAAACTGCATATGCTAGCAAAAATATTAACGTGAAAGAGAGTCCCAAAAGGGTCCGAAGTAAGTTCGGATTTTGGGCTAGAGCCTTCTGCATGTATGTCCCTAGATTGCCTCCTTCATCAACACTTGCATTTTCCTTTTTCAAGTTATGGCGTCACATTATTACCCGTTTCATTGATATAGGGGAGTAAAGTCGGCAAATTGCTTGGTGTTGTTACATGACCACTTATTTTGATATTCCGGCTAATATGCTGATTTCTGCATTGGCAGATAAACTATCTGATTCTAAAGACATAGTCGCTCCAGACTGGTCTGAATACGTCAAGACAGGTGTTGACCGCGAAAGACCTCCTACCCAAGAAAACTGGTGGACTATTAGAGCCGCATCCCTACTGAGGAAGGTCGCAAAACAAGGACCAGTTGGCGTAACAACGCTAGCTCAAACCTATGGTACGGTAATGAACAATGGCGCAGGCCCAAATACTCCAGGTGTTGCTTCCAGACACATCATTCGAACTGCTTTGCAACAATTGGAAGCGGCCGGTCTTGTTGAGATGGTAGCAACTAAAGAAGTCGATACAGAAGATGGAAAACAACAGTTATACTCTGGCCGCAGACTTACCTCGGCTGGGCAAAAGTTGTTGGATGAAGTAGCTCATTCATGCCGTGATGCAGCCAACGAAATGTATCCAGGCCTGGCTAAATATTGAGGAAGTGGGAGTTTGTCTATCATGTCTGCAAACGCAAGCGACGAATTGTCCGCTCTTCGTGAACAGAGAAGAATAGCCTTACAGCAACAATTTGAAGAACAAGCCAAGGTTCAGGCCAATGCTGAAATGGAAACTCAAAGACAACAATTAGAAACACAGTCTGTCAATAACGCTATGAAACATCTTCTCACCAGCGAGGCAAGGTCAAGAATTGCTAGAATTTCTCTAGCAACCCCTGAACGTGCTGAGTCAATCAAAAAGGTGGTTTTATCAATGCACGAAAATAATCAATTCACTCCCCCAATGACAGATGATATCCTAAAATCAATGTTGATGAAAATGCAATCCAAGAGCCGCAATAATGCGTCCATCCGAAGAATCTGAGAAGGTGCTCGATATGTCCAGAAATAAACCAGCAGCAAAAAAAATACGCCTGATGAAGGCTACCAAGCAAAACCGCCGTGTCCCTGTATGGGTCATGCTAAAAACCGACCGAAACACTGTGTCACATCCTAAAAGACACCATTGGAGACGCAGTAAATTGCAGAGGTGAATGATATGGCAAGACCTAACGAATCAGAACTTATTGTACCTTTGAGAAAAGCGTGGAGCATTACTCGCTTCAAAAGAGCACCAAGAGCTATGCAAATAATCAAGGATCACGTAATCCAACATCTTAGAGTAAAGGAAGATGAACAAGTATGGATTGATCCATCTGTCAACGAACATATTTGGTCCAGGGGTATAGAAAACCCACCTAGAAAAATAAGACTTCAAGTCATCAGACACGATGAACCAGATATTCCAATCGAAGTTAAATTGTTTGAGGAGTGATTATAATGGGAAATATTAGACCGAGTTTCATAAAAATAAGAGCAATTGCATTAGTCAGACAACACGGAGATAAATTCACCGAAGACTTTGACCATAACAAAATAATGGTATCTCAACTAACCGATGTTAGTTCCAAAAAATTGCGGAACTGGATTGCTGGTTATGTCACAAGATATCGACAAAGAAGAGTTGATTGAGGCTTTTTAATGCCGGTGCGCATTGATTGGGATAGACAACCAGTCAGTATCCACTCAGAGGATAAAAATGAATTAGAAGAGTTAATTCTTTTTTTAAAACATAAGCACTCAATAAAAAAACGTTCAATTGTTATGGAAGATAGGGAATCTGGTGGATATTTATTCTTTATTTACCAACCATGTGATCCACGATGGATTATGGAGTTTTACCAAAGGTGAAAGTTATGGGGGATAGGAAAGCAATACCGCTACCCACATCTTCCTATGAACTAATAATTATCTGTGTTAATACTTCTCACCCTGGTAACTTGGGTGCAATATGCCGTACGATGTTAAATTACGGGTTTTCTAAACTACGTTTGGTAACGCCAAAGTGTGACCCACTAGACGAAGAAGCACGTAACAGGGCAAAACATGCAGGCTCTATACTACAGGAGTTAGAGACTTTCCCTACCTTTCAAGAAGCTGTAAAAGATTGCTCCCTTGTTGTTGGTACGTCAGGAAAGAGGGAGGTAGGCACTAAAACCTCGTTTAGACATTTTTGCTACCCTTGGGAATTATCTACTAGATTTAGCGACATAAATGGAAAGATTGCTCTAGTATTTGGGGGAGAAGGGACTGGCCTATCCACAGAACAATTACATGACTGTGATTTTTTGGCGACATTGCCAACATGGGAAGGCTATCCAATCGCCAATCTATCTCATTCTGTGAATGCTTTTCTGTACCAAATACATTCTGATAGAGTGAAGAATAGCCAAGGTAGTGATTTCGGTTTGCCAGATATAGTTCCTCTAACAAGGGAATTACACCCAGAATTAAGAGGGGTATTATTGACTGCAGTTAACCAATTTTCTGCTGCTATGCCAGGTAATCAAGAGCGAAAAGATAGTATGAATAATTCTCTTGTTCGAATGATAATGATGTCATCACCAACCAGCGATGAAGTGACAAGAATTATCGGTGGTTTAGTTGATGCCACTACTGCACTGCAAAAAAATAACAACGATGATGAATGGATAAATAAGCGGCGAAGAAGGATTGAATAGTTTTTATTTAATCCACGATGCTGTAGACTTTGGAGTTTCTCTTACGTGCATAGCGACTAATCTTAATTTGTTTCCATAGACTGATTGAATATGCGGCTCTACTTGTTCAAAAGCCCATTTTGCCAAATTCTCCGCTGTTGGAATAAAATCAACAATGACTGTTCGGTGGTCATCATTCATCATTTTCAGCGCAGCTATGGCTTGCTTATCGCCCTCAAATACGACAAATGCATGATCAACAACATCGTGTATTTTCTCAGTAAGAATGTGGCTAACATCTGAGAAATCCATCAACATACCTTCATCCGAGACCCCTTCTACCGAAACTACATTGCCCTCGATCTCAGCTTCAAATCTGTATCGATGTCCGTGTAGGTGTCGGCACTTACTCTTGTGATTAGGCACCCTATGTCCTGTGTCAGTCTCTACATATCTTCTTATTCTAGTAACCATATTATCACTATTCCCTAAATTCAATTGAGGCTGAATTTATGCAATACCTTTCGCCTCCGTGTTCTCTTGGCCCATCATTAAACACATGACCTAGATGGGCATCACACTTTGAACACCTAACTTCTATTCGATTCATACCGTAGGCATAATCTTCAATACGCGAAATCTTTGCTGAGTTATGTTCTGTATGGAATGCAGGCCATCCACATCCGGAATTGTATTTTCCTGTCGATTCAAATAATGGATGGTTGCAACATATGCAATAATATGTTCCGCTTTCAAAGTGCTTGTCATATATTCCAGTAAAAGCTCTTTCTGTAGCAGAATTTCTCGTTACTTGATATTGTAAATCTGTTAATTTTTCTCGATATATTTTATCACGATATTCTGCTTCGATTTTCAATGCATGTGCTAGGGTATCGGCCCATGTATCTTGATATTCAACTGGATCTTCTCGCCCAATAGCATGAAAAGCCAGTATACGTTCAATATCTGAGCCTGTTTTACCCGAACTTCGCCCCATTTCATCTGGTTCATATGACGTATTAGTATTGGCAAATATTGTATCAAAATCTAAAGATAGTTGTTCACAAGAAATCAGGGAATCCTGGAGTATGGAAATTTTATCTCCATCGATATATGGCAAATCAAGCGATATTTTTTCACTATCCCAATTACCAATTGCAAATGCATGATTGAGAACTTGATAAAACTCAGGACGGCAATCAGGATATATTGCATGGTCTCCTGAGTGGACGCCGAGTGAAATACTGACTTCGCTAGAATATTCAATACTTTTACTAAGCGCGTAGCCGTATATAATCGAAGCAAATATAGCATTACGGTTGGGGACTACAGTAGATTTCATTTGCTCTTGTTCGTAATGGCCCTCCGGTATTTTTTCACCAGATGTCAGTGAACCGGTAAACATAGACATTATGCTTGATAAATCAACTGTTTTATGTTCGACAATGAAGCCACATGTCTGTAAATATTCTATGTTTTTTTGTGCTCTATCCAATTCAATGAGATGCTTTTGACCGTAATTGAATCCTATAGTGTAGACTTTGTTGGATTCTCTTAGCAATCTAAGCAGCAAGGAGGTTGAATCCATTCCACCACTAAATGCCATCACTGCTATTTTTGTCAATCTATCCCCATCCATTTGTGTGTTTGTAACGACAGCCGCCAAGAACTATTCTCTTTTACTACTGATTCTGTTAACGCAAAATTTTGACCATTCCACTCTACTGACTTATCATCAAAATAACATGGCTGGAGATATAGATGGGTAAAGCCCAAGATTAACTCGTCGTACATCGCTAGGTCCTGACCCAAGTATACACATTTTAATTCATCACCTTGACGTTGTTTGATTTTGACTTTTGAGTATATCTGATCTTTTGGAGACACACATATCCAATCAATCAACCCATCAGGTATCAATATTGTACCATTAGTCTCTATTGAGATATGGTAGCCTCTGTTCTTTAATAGTCGTTGTATAGGCCATAGATCATTGATCATTGGTTCTCCTCCAGTAAAGATGATATTTTTACAATCAAACTTGAATATCTCAGATAATATATCCATACAGTTCATTTCTTCAAATGTTAAAAAATCAGTATCACACCACTCGCAGCGTAAGTTACAGTTTCCAAACCGAATGAATACATGAGGAATTCCGGCTCTAGCACCTTCACCTTGAACGGAATGAAATATTTCCACTATGTTGTATACTTGTGTCAAATCACCTGGATCATCTAATGTTTTACCCCCTGCTATGCCACAATCTAACATTTTATTCCCCTCAATTTTTGATCAGTTGAAATAACTCTTGCCTTGCCTCTGCATTATCAAAAAATACCCCTTTCATTGCCGATGTAGACATAATAGCATTTTGTTGCTTTACACCGCGACACCTCATACAACCATGAGCTGCTTCAATAATTACCGCACATCCAAGAGGCTTTAGATAGGCTTCTAAATCATCTGCGATACTTTTGGTAATACGCTCTTGATTTTGTAACCTACGAGCGTGTAATTCTACTATTCTTGATAGTTTAGAGATCCCAACAATGCGATTCACCGGTATGTAAGCTACATGTGCTTTTCCGTTGAAGGGTTGTAAATGATGCTCACAAGTCGAATGAAATTCAATGTCCTTTAGCAAAACAATTCCATCATATCCCTCACCATTGAAAGTTGAGCTAAGAATTTCCTCCGGACTCATTTGATAACCAGCGAATATTTCAGACCATGAATCTATAACTCTAGTGGGAGTATTAAACAATCCTTCCCGCTCTACATCATCCTCGAGGTAACCTAACAATGTCTTAACAGCCAATATTGCTTCGTCTCTAGTTGTTCTCATAGTCACACTCTCCCATTTCGCAAATCAATTTCATCCAACTGGTCGAGTAACTTTCGACAAGCAGTTCTAACAGCGTCGGCCACACTGATGAATTTCTTCTCATCTCCAACATGGCGTTTCAAGTCATTGAGAACTTCAGCTGGCATGTCAAGTGAGATTTTAGGCATAGTTTGGCCAAATTCAATTATAGTATAAGTATTACTATAATATTACCGAGGTAATACTAGGAGGGATTTATTGTATATTTTTATGAGAATAATAGCGAATGTTGAAGAAGCGCCACGAATGCACTAGGGATGATGAAGTCTATCACCAAGGCGGAAGAGGCACTTAGTTTGCTACATACAATCAGGAATAATTCTGGTAAAATGGATACAGTTGGTCTTTCAGACTCCAATATTATGCAGTTTTGTAATTTAGACTCTAATCTACTAGACGCAATCCATGAAGCACTGTCTATGCACAATGACTTGAATAATCGTCTTGGAGCCGAAATCATGCAACAAAATGAACAATCTTTAGTTGAATCGCTACAAGCAGACTATGTAAATTTCTATGCGCCTGCAACAGTCAATCCATATGTCGCACTTGCTGCTAGAGGACCATGGATCATATCATCTCACGGCGCAGTAATACATGACAACGGTGGTTATGGTATGTTAGGTGCTGGACATGGTCCATCAGCTGTCATTAGCGCAATGTCACAAAATTGGGTAATGGCTAACGTAATGACCCCATCATTTAGCCATAGTAGGTTGGCAGAATCATTGAAAGCAGAATTGGGCCACACCAGAGGGCACTGTCCGTTTGCCAAATTTATCTGCATGAACAGCGGTTCTGAGTCCATGACGGTAGCTCTAAGGATTGCTGATATCAACGCCAACAACCATACTGGACCTGGTGGTAAATATGAAGGATATCCTATCAAAATGGTTTCAGTAGAGCGTAGTTTTCATGGGCGTACAGATCGACCTGCACAAATATCCCATTCATGTAAAAATGGCTACGATAAGAATCTCGCAACCTTCCAAAATCGCGATAATTTAATACTAGTCCCAGCAAATAATCCGAAGGCTCTTGAAGCAATATTCCAGCGCTCAATTGATGAGAAATTTTTTATTGAATTAGTGGCAATTGAGCCAATTCAAGGTGAAGGGAATCCAGGTTTATGCGTATCTCGTGAATTTTACGACACTGCAAGGAGACTAACCAACCAGCATGATTCGATGTTATTAGTAGATTCAATCCAAGCAGGAATACGTGGCCAAGGTTGCCTATCAGTTATTGACTATGATGGATTTCAAGACGCTGAAGTTCCTGATTTAGAAACTTGGTCCAAAGCCATCAATGCTGGACAATATCCACTTTCAGTGCTAGGAATGAATGAAAGGTCTGCTTCCATGTATGTAGTTGGAATTTATGGTAATACCATGACCACTAATCCTAGAGCGCTTGAAACTGCTGTAGCAGTACTAGAACAAATTACTCCAGAATTAAGACAAAACATCAAAGATAGAGGCAAGGAGTTTGTTGACAAACTAAAATTATTGGCAGATGAATTACCTGGTACAATTACCAAGGTCCAAGGAACTGGACTATTACTTAGTGCAGAATTAGAACCCAGCAAATTTCCTGTCGTAGGTTTTGATGCAGTAGAACCTTGGTGCCGAAGAAGAGGATTAGGAGTTATACATGGCGGTCATAACGCTTTGCGGTTCACACCTCATTTCAGAATTACCTCAGAAGAAATTGATTTAATTATTGATATTGTTAGAGATGCACTAATCGCATTCTCATGACAAGGTTGTCACAATATCTTCTCTCTTAAACTGCTTTGCAGCATATAATGCTGCTAACACTGCATACAAAACTGATGTTGATGACCAAATTAATACATGCTCTACTATTACTCTATCAAGCAATAATTCTCTAAGTGCTAGTAGAACATTAATGACAGGAATAGAAAACCAAAAAGATTCGATTCCGTCTAAATTTATCACTTGGGTAAACAATGCAGGGAAGATTATCAATATGATTGCAGGGCCAAGAATAGAACCCGCTTCTTTAACACTGTGAGAGCGCATAGCAAGGGCTAATTCTAAGGCAACAACCATGATGGCAAATAGCATGATTGAAGCAATAATTAACAAAATAGCTCCAAGTGACAAATCTGGAACACCAATAAAGTCTGAGGTGGCCAAATATCCGATGGCAAATAACAATCCCACTATCTGAAGCATAACTCCCACGCCAGTAATCGATGCGACACCGAGCCATTTACCCATTAACAATTCATTTCGTGTACATGGCAGTCCTAACAACGCCTCCAATGTCCCGCGCTCACGTTCCCCTGCGGTCATATCAATTGATGGCTGTATAGCACTAGAGAATGTCCAAATGGCTAGAACTAATGGAATGAAAAGTGATAATATTAAACCAGCCTGTTCGCCTTCTGTAGCAACATCTGAGTTTGATATGTCGCCGTCGTATCTTAGAGGGTCTAAAGTTGATTCAACATCTAGGCCACCATCCAATATTTTTACTTCGGTAAGGTTTGCTTCCCAATTAATCAAGGAATCAACAATTCGACTTCTTGCTTCGGTTGATCCTTCTGAGGTAGACAGATATATTATCGAGTAATACCAAATATCTTCTGATTGGTTTAATCTTAAAACGGCATCTATTTCCATATTTCGCACCCGGTTAAAATCATCTCCAGGGATTGATAAGGATTCATTAAACGTGACATTGGTGAGGGTAATTTCAGTAGTGGAATAATTAAATTGTTGAATCAATTGATCAGGAAATTGGTTACCTTGAACTTCAATTTCAATGATGCGCGAATCTAATTCCGCTGCTTCTGACTCTAACAAAACCGGAAAAACAATGAATAATACAGGGAACATTAGTATTGGTATGATAATTATCGCAACGATAGTTCTCCAGTCCCTAACAAACTCAATAACTTCCTTTTTTGCTATGGTCTTTACTCTGTGAAAGGAATTACTCATCTTCGTCAACTCCCATCAATTCGGTTTTATCAGGTAATTTAGGCTTGAATAATTTATTCCATAACTTACCCAATGGACCATCTGATTTTTTGTCTTCAAACCTCATCCTAGCCTTTTCTTGAGTTAGGTTAACATAAGCCTCTTCTAATGAATTACATTCTGTTATCGACATTAATTCTTGCGGAGAACCGTCGGCTTTTATTACTCCATTATGGATTATTATTATTCTATCACATACTTGCTGGGCTTCATACAACTGGTGGGTTGAATAAATCACGGTACCTCCTTCATTACGTACTTGTTTTACCAATGATCTCACTGTACGAGCACTGGTGATATCTAATCCTGCAGTGGGCTCATCCAAAAGTAGGACTTTTGGCCCATGGGCCAATGCGCGTAATAGTGCAGTTTTTTGGCGCATCCCCCGAGAGAAGCCTCGAGTATATCTTGATAAATTATCCTCCATTTCTAAGCTCTCAGCAAATTTCAAGGTTCTTTTCCATGATGTTTCATCCGAAACCCCATACAACCGACTGTGGTATCTAATATTCTCCCAAGCTGTTAGTCTTGAATACAAACCGGTAGATTCAGGGACAACTCCTAATGTACTTCTCATATTGTGAACTTGATTTCCATCAGCAAGCGTCACTGAACCTCTTGAGGGACGATATACACCAGACATTAATCGTAGCAGCGTCGTTTTTCCAGCACCATTGCTACCGACTAGACCAACTATCTCACCAGAATTAATCTCCAGGGAAACACCGTCAAGAGCAATAACATCGCCAAAGTTCTTGAAAACATTTGACACGGTTAGCAAGGATTCATGTGCCATATTGCTCAACTAGCCCTTCCAGACTCGATTGCTAAATTCAGACCGGGGTATTTAATTTCCAGTTTCCTTGCCCTTTCTAATTGTTGATTAATTTGAGAAAATATTTCATTCTGAGGCACTCCCATATCAATTAAATTAGCAATCATTTCAAATGCTCCTTGAATTGACCCAGCGTCAAGAAATGCATCATTGCTTATTTTACCATTGTACTTGAGTGATTCTAATCTTCTACTGATGAACTCTGCTTCCAATTTTAATCTCGGCCCATCAATGTGTGAGAGGGCCATAAGTTGGTCAACACAGGTTCGCATAATTACCAATTTGCTGAGATAGATTATGATAATTGCGTTAATTCTTTTGCGATAACTCAACTAGAACTCCACCGGTTGATTTAGGATGGACAAAAGCAATCAGACAATTTTTTGAACCGATTCTTGGCTCTGTATCGATCATAGTTATGCCAGAATCAAGCAGATGCGAAATCATAGATTCGAGGTCATCAACTTGAAAACAAATTTGCTGAATACCAATCCCCTTCTTGTCAATAAACCTTCCAATGGGGGTATCTTTTCCGGTTGGATATAGTAACTCAATCATTGCAGGTTTTTGCTGCTTCTCTGAAGATATGGGGATGAATCTAGTTATGACTCCTTGGTCTGTTACATGTTCATCTTTCAGTTCAGGAATCATCCCTAATAATTTCCAGAACTGTTGCCCTTCATCTAAATCATTAACTGCTATTCCGATATGATCTAACCTTATCTTAACCATAATATCACCTAAAAACCACTAGGAGCCATCCAAGTTCCAAACTCATCTTTCATAGCATTCATTATTTCACCCAAGGTACATTCATTTCTGATGGCATCAATAATTATTGGAAATAAATTACTACCACTAACCGCAGCAGATTTAATTTCTTTAATCGAGAAATTTACCTTTTCTTGGTCACGGTTAGTTCTCCATTTGGCCAATTTTTCCGACTGTACTTCTCCTAAATTTCCAGCAAGGTTCATAGCAGATATTGGTGGTTCATTATCCATTTTAGCATAGTTAACTCCAACAATCTTCCTCTTGCCCGATTCAACATCTTGCAAGTGAGTATATGCGGAGTTGTGAATTTGTCTTTGTTGCCATCCATCTTTGATTGCCGACATAGCCCCACCTTTGGCGTCGATTTCCTTGATCAAATCCATTGCTGACTCGTATATTTTATCTGTTAGACTCTCAACATAATAAGAACCACCAAGTGGATCTACTACATCAGCAGCACCACTTTCTTCGGCAATTATTTGTTGTGTCCTCAATGCTATTGTAGCACTCTCTTCGGTAGGCAGACCAATAGCTTCGTCATACGAATTAGTGTGGAGGCTTTGAGTCCCACCACATACCGCTGCTAATGCCTGAATAGTTACTCGTGATATGTTGTTCAATGGTTGTTGTGCGGTTAAACTCACGCCGGCTACTTGAGTATGAAATCTTAGTTTTTTTGACTTAGGGTTACTAGGTGAATATCTTTCATCGACTAAATCGTGCCATAATCTTCTAGCAGCGCGGAACTTTGCCGCTTCTTCAAAAAAATCATTATGGCAATTAAAAAAGAAGGATAATCTAGGTCCAAAATCGTCAATTTCAAGACCTTGCTCCAATGCAGAATCAATGTAATTTAATGCGCTAGCCAAAGTAAAGGCTACTTCTTGAACGGCAGTGCATCCTGCTTCCCTTATATGATATCCCGAAATCGAGATGGTATTCCAAAGCGGGACTTCCTTAGCACAATAAGAGAAAATATCTGTAATCAAGCGCATACTTTCATCTGGAGGAAATACGTAAGTCCCTCTCGCCATATACTCCTTCAGAATATCATTCTGTATCGTCCCTCTTACTTGTTTAGAATTAACACCCTGTTCTTCTGCTACAATAATATACATCGCTAGTAAGATTATTGCTGGAGCATTAATTGTCATTGATGTACTTACCTTGTCTAATGGTATTCCAGAAAAAAGGTCTCTCATATCATCTAATGTTGAAATTGAAACACCGACCTTACCAACCTCACCCAGTGACAATTCATCATCGGCGTCAAGACCAAGTTGTGTAGGAAGGTCAAATGCTACTGACAATCCCTTTTGGCCTCTATCTAGTAACAACTTAAATCGTTCATTGGTTTCTTTAGCACTGGAAAAGCCAGCATATTGTCGCATAGTCCATAATCTGGACCGATACATTGTGTCATGAATTCCTCTTGTATAGGGTGCCTGACCCGCTGATTCAGCACCATCTGGACCAATTTTAGGCGAGATGTCTAGGCCAGAGAGAGTTTTCCAGTCGTCCTTCCTTTGGTCTGCCATGAATTATCCATATACTGGAGATACATCAACACTACTGTAATTAGCAGCAACCGTCGTTACCGCAACCACTAGATTCCTGTTCTGTTTTAGGTTGGTCTGCTGAGTGTATATGTCCGTGTGCTGCTTCTTCTTCTGAAGCTTTTCTTATATCTATGACTTCAACAGAGAATGTTAACTCTTTACCTGCTAGGGCATGATTAAAATCTGCAGTCACCATTTCCTCAGACAGTTCAGTTACGGTAAATGGTGAGGGACCATGTGGCATTTGAGCAACTAGTTGGAACCCAACTTCTAGTTTAGTTTGATCTTCTAATTGTGCGAATTGGGCCCTAGGTATTTGCAAGATAGCTTCATCGTCCCTTTCACCATATGCTTTTTCTGGAGACAGTGTAAATGTTTTCTTATCGCCAATTTTAGCACCAATCATTGCTGCTTCAAAGCCAGGTATCATTTGCCCATGACCAACAAGAAAAGTAAGAGGTTCTCTGCCTTCACTTGAATCAAATATCTCACCAGACTCTGGTAATGTTCCTGTGTAATGTACGCTTGCAATGGTGTTCTCTTCTATCTTCATTTATTTCATCTCCTTGTAGTAATACTCTTAATTTCACTCTTCAGTTTATCAGATATTTCGTCGGTAAGGATAAGTTCTAAGTTCTTCTGTTCGATGAATTCAAGGGCTGCTTCTATGCTGATTCTTTCCCCTTTTGCGATAATTTGGCCTAAAACATTGGATCTGTGCTCTTCTGGTACGTCAGGGTTGTCTAGAATGGCTCTTGCAACATATTTGAACTCAAGTATCTTGTGCTTACTTAGTTTCTTTTCCATACGTTGTCTTCCACCACCTTTCTTATCAATTCGGCGATTCTTACGCTTCTTCTTGGATATACCAGCAGATTTCTTATCCACTGATTGGATAGTCTTGAAGACGTTGATGTTCTTATCATCGATGTTAGATGTGCTAGTTTTACCATCATTATCATTAGTCACAGCATCCATAATAGATCCATTTACAGGAGTTAATTCACTTTTAGCACTAGTGATTTCTGTTTGTGGCTTGGTTTTCCTAGCCTTGGCGTTATCTTTTGATTGTTGTGATTTGCGCTTTAATTCGGCTAACCTTTCTTCCCTAGACGGTTTTTGAGTTTTTGGAGCTAAATTTTCTTCAGAGCTTTGTGTGATGATAGGAATTATCTCTTGTTCGATTTTCTCATCAGGTTTTGGCGAGGGTACAGGTTCAGGCTGTAAAATCACATCTTCCTTGACTGGCTCTGGCTCTACTGGCGCAACCACTATTTCCGTAACAACTGGCTCTGCGGCCGATTTTGTGTCTTCTACACCTAATTTTTGTTGAGCTTTTTTCCTTAATTCTTCCAAAGATTTATTGGAGGTATTTTCATTAGCAGCAGGACTTGCAGCACCAGCGACATTTTGAGCATCCTGTCTCCTTTTCTCTTTTGCCCGTTCTGCTTGGCGTCGATTCCTCTCAGCAACTGCATTTGGTGCAAATGGGTTAAACGGGACATCCTTTCTACGCCTGTTACGACCATTCATTGAATTTCCCTCATAATGGCCTCACAATAAGCCTCTTAAAACCATTGGCTACGACTAAGCCCAAATAATTGGTGTCTGGTCAGTGCGCAGGTATTGATCAATGGCACTAGATTCAAACTCAGTAATCCTTCCTGCCCCAAGTTCTAGCCATCCTAACATAGCAATCATAGTACCATTATCGATGCAGTACATTTTAGGTGGAGCAAAGGATAATGATTCTCTCTCAATGCACATTAAAGCACACATTGTCCGCAATCTATCATTGCAAGCAACTCCGCCACCAAGTAACAATTCCGACTTTCCAGTATGAGCTAGCGCTCTTTCCGCTACCTCTACGCAAGCTGAAAATACATGTTCTTGGAGACTCCAACATACCGCTTCTAATGGTTTGCCATTTTCCACTAGACGTAATGCGGCAGTAAGAACACCTGAGAATGCTAAATCCATACCGCGCACGGCATATGGTAACTCTAAACCTTCCATGTTACATTCAGGATTTTCTGATAGCCAATTCGCTGCTAGTTTTTCTATCACCGGACCACCAGGGAATGGTATCCCTTGAGCACGAGCAAATTTATCCAGCATGTTACCTATTCCTATATCGAGTGTTTCCCCTAACACTCTGTATTTTCCTTCCAATCTTGCAATGACTTGGGTATTACCCCCTGATACATAAAGCAAGACTGGGTCATCACATCCACATTGTTGACGTCCAATTTCAATGTGGGCAACACAATGATTTACTCCAATTAATGGAGTGTTCAATTTGGCCGATAAACCCCTAGCAATAGCGGCACCGATGCGAAGACAAGGACCTAAACCGGGTCCTTGGGAATATGATACAGCAGAAATATCTTCTGTTGATAACTGATTGTTGTGTAGGAGATTTTTTAGCAGTTCAGCGGCACAATCTTTGTGATGGTCTGCAGCTTCTCTTGGGTGTATGCCGCCTTTTACAGGCCTGATGGTAGCTGATGAGGACGGGAAGGGTATGCCATTTTCATCGACTAAACCAAACGACAATGTGTGGGCTGTTGACTCAATTCCAAGTGTCCACATGCTATCTCTCCAAACTCACCCACCAAGCCATTATTCTTGAACCCTCACCTACTGGAGTGATTTATGAGGACCGTTCTAATCAATTGTGGACCAATAGTCCATGTCGATTCTAATGTTCCACTAACAGGCCAAGATATGCTGGATGATAAATGGATTTTTGCCAAAGGAAAAGCAATTGTTATAGATGAATTGCAAATAAAAGATATCGATGATTCAGAAGAGATTCTTGACGATTATCAATCTCATGATTCCCGTGAAGTAACTATCATAGATGTTGATGGAAACGCGATAATACCTGGATTAATCGATTCGCATACTCACATGGTTTGGGGTGGTGATCGCTCTCGTGAAGTAAGGTGGAAACAACAGGGGAATACCTATGCTGACATAGCAAATATGGGTGGTGGCATAGTCTCTACGGTTAACTCAACAAGATCACTACGTGAATCCGATTTATTCTCTATCGCCAAACAAAGAATGATGCAGGCTTTAAAGAATGGAACCACACATATTGAAACTAAATCTGGTTATGGCTTGGATACTAAAACCGAGCTGAAATTGCTAAGAGTCGCTAAGCAGTTACGTGATGATAAAGACACTCCATCCGTCGATTCAACATGGTTAGGAGCGCATGCCATACCCGATAATCATACACTAGATAGTTACACTGAAGAACTAATAACACAACAATTGCCAATTGTGGCTGAAGCACAATTAGCCCGTTCTGCCGATGTTTTTTGCGAACCTGGTTGGTTTGGTATCGATGAGTCAGAACAGATACTCGAAGCAGCAAAATCTTATGGCATGAATCTGAGAATGCATATCGACGAATTTTCTGATGGAAGTGGCGGGGAACTAGCAGCGAAACTCCGAGTAGATACCGCAGACCACGCACACTATACTAACGAGGAGAACCGTGATAAAATGACCAAAGCAGAAGTTAGCACTGGATTTTTACCAGGTACTCCTTATTCAATGGGTACAGATTGGCCTGATTTCAATTCAATGATCGAAAACAACCACTTATGGACAATAGCTACGGACTTCAATCCAAATAATCAAATTTTAAGCATGCCGCTTGTTGCTTCTTGTATAGTACAGAGATGCAGAGTTGACCCATTGGCTGCCCTAATTGCTTCAACAGTTAATCCTTCATTTACCACTCCGCATCCAACGGCTATGCGGCATGGAGTTATTGCTACAGGAGCAGTGGCAAACTTGAATATTCTAAATTCAAAACATTGGGAGTCTTGGTGTTTGACCCCTGGCCATTCGCCAGTTTCTGCCAACATACTGAATGGACAATACAACAATTATGAATATTAATTAAATGCTTTCAAATAGGCAACAAATGCAAATACTCCAACAAAAAAAGATTAGGTGATTTTCATGCAATATTTAGAAACAGTAGTATGTCAAGCAAAAGAAGGTAAAGAAGCTAGGTTTGAAAGAATGGTGAAATCTAGAGTTGAATTGGCTAAGCGACAAAACGGATGCATCAATTCTTGGTATGGTAAATCTAGTAGTGATGAATTCTTATTTCTTATACAGACTCTTTATGAAAACTTAGAATCATTCCATATCGTGAAGAAAACCGTTGATAACACACTTGATCCAAAAGATGGTGGTCTAGAATCGTGTTTAGCAGGCCCACCTTTACTTGGTTTGTTTGAAGTAACTCCAGACTCACTAAATATGTCAAAATAACCATGCTAGTGGCGTCGTATAATCAATGTTATACGACATTTGCCAAATCTCTGAATTCTAAGCAACCTATATTATTGGCCGAAATGAGTCGCAGCAACCCATCTAGCTAGTCATATTAAAATAAATTAGTTCAAAGATATGCTATTTCAACCAATTTACCCCCCACTTGTAGTGGGAAAATGATAATTATGATGAATTAGTAATAGATTCAGATTCTCAATGGAATAATTCATAGTTATTCACTAACTGGAAATGTTGAGTCGAATGTCTGAAGTATCTGGTTTTTGTTTGAAATGTAAAAATTATGGCCCAATAAGTAACGGGAAATTGATCAAGATGTCAAATGGCCGCACTAGGATGGCAGGTACATGTTCCAAAGAAGGGTGTACGGGAAAGATTTCTAAAATTGTAAGTTGAAATTAAACCGATGCGATTTAATACACCGGTTTGTTCGGTTTGCTTGCGGGCTCGTGGTCTAGGGGTTATGACGTCGCCTTGACATGGCGAAGATCGAGAGTTCAATTCTCTCCGAGCCCACCAATGAAAAACATTTATCAAGTTATGCATAACTAAATATATTATTCGTTTTTTGGGAAGACAATAACTGTAAATCATAACTCTTCCGGATTCGGAATTTTGCCGTCAGATAATTTTACCGGTGTCTTTTCCCCATCATCCGAAAATGAAAAGTCTGTAGAACCGCCGTCCCATTTTTTTACGTCTTCAGTTTGTTCAAAGGATTCTTCAATTATTTTCTGATTTGGCCCTATTGAATATGCCATAGGATTCACTATCTGTTCGATTACTTCACGCTGTTCAGCAGGCGGCACTTCTCTATTAACTAAGTGCGCGGTAGAATGGAATGCTCCACATCCAACGCACCTAAAAGAACCAACATTATCGACACATCCGCATGATGGGCAAATAGCTTTACCGGCGAATAATCTCAAACTATCTTTAGACATTTCAATCATCTAGGAACATATCATCTTGGTAGCCAGTAACCAAGTCACCTGAGCCATCTTCTTCTATAGTTACTAAACCTTCTTCATCATCAAACTCGATGATTGTACCGAACACTTCTTCATCCTCTAATACCAATCCGATATATGATCCAATATCGATTCCATCTTCTTCCTCTTCTTCCAATTCTTCGGGTTTTTCATCATCTGGGGTTTCAGTTGCTTCAACTGAATCAGTTGCTTCATCGTCCGTACTGTCTTCTGTTTCATCTATCTCAGGCTCATTTTCATCTGCGATTGCCGTTTTAACTTCGCTTCTATCAGTTGAGTTATCTTTCATGGCGCGAGCTCGAGCCCTCCATCCAGGGACCATAGAAAGTTGCAAAAACAAACTACTCATCAAGCCTATGGTTCCTAGAACTATGAATAAAATACCATCCCAGTAAAATCCTGCTGGCATAGATATTTCTCCTCCTTCTGCTGCAAGTGGTGCTAATGAATTCTTACAACCGTCAATTTGTATACTCTCGTCACATGGATAAGCATCACCATCAAAGTACGTTGTTCCATCAGCGGTAGTTGTTGCGCCAAATTCAGAATCCATTTCTACTATACCTCCTGTGCCGTCGACAAATGGTGCCAATGTGGCATTAACTGCCCACAAGATGATGAAGAAGACAAACGCTGAATGAACTAAAGGCCAAACAACATCTTTCCACTTCTTAGACATCATGCGTTTCTGCCACTTTGTTGGGAATTCCTTCTTGTCGGATAATGAGGCTGCATGATCGACTTCTTCGTCTTCGTGTTTTTCAATGGTTCCAACAAACTCGATCATATCTACAAAACCGTCATCATCTTCGTCAAACATGTCCATCAATTCATCAATTAATTCAGGCGTTATATCGTCATCTAATTCCTTGTGTAATGTCAGACTAAGCTCTTCTTTGCTAACTTTATTATCTCCATCAATATCTAAGCTATTGAACAGCGCAGAAGGGGTATAATCTGCTTCATCCATGTAATTGATTAGCAATTGGAATCCTGAATTAGATTCTTCTACTAAATCAGATTCCATATCAATGTCCATCGATTCTATAATTTCAATTAGTTCAAAAGCATCAATTCTACCATTGGAATCTTCATCAATTAGTGATATGATCTCAAAAACCTCTGAAGGTGAAAGGGAGTCACCGCAGATTTCGACAATGCCTTTCTGTAACTCAGGACCAGTAATCATGCCGTCCTCATCGCTATCAATCGATTCAAACATAGACCTAATTGTCATGTCTAACCCGGCAGCTGTTAAGACTAGTTTGTTAAGATTTTCAAGAGCAGAATCTGGATTCACTTCTTCGATGATTTCCTCAGTCTCTGAACTTTCTTGCTCTATAATTTCCTCTTCATCTTCTTCTAAATCTATAGTAGGTTCATTGGTAGAATCATTATCTTCAGATAATTGTTCCTCGCCTGTGTCATCCTCGACAACTTCTTCACTTTCTGAAGTTGACTGAGATATCTGTTTTGCGTAATCGATTGCTGCCTTTTTGATTTCTGATTCTGTAAGATAATCATTATTATTTGCATCATAGGATTGTGCAAATTCCAAAAATTCGGATTTATTTTCGATAGCATATTTCTCAACAATTCTATCTAATACATTTTCAGAATAATCTTTAGCAGTTTCATTGGATTCCAAGACTTCTTTTGATGTTGGTTCACTGAAGGGTTTTTGCTCTCCTGTAATTGAAAAGACTAGTTCTTCTAGGCTAATAACTCCATCTGAGTCAGTGTCAACTTCGTTAATCAAACGATCTACTTGAGAAGGTGGCAAATCAGCCAAATTCATTTTCAGTAAACCTTTACGTAATTCCTCAGCGTCTATTGAACCATCTGAATCAGAGTCGAACTTTTCAAACAGTTTTTGTGCTTCTATGCCCGTATTATTAAACCAATCACGTAGAACATCTAATACATCATCTGCTACAAAATATACACCACAATCCGGACACATCTTAGAATCTATTGGGACTAATGAATTGCAAGCACCACATTCTCCTAGAGATGCTTCTGAAACTCCTGATATCTTGATACCGCATTCACTACATTCTTTTGAATCAAGAGGGATTATTGCCCTGCATGAACCACATTCAGCCATTGGAGTTTCTTTTTCTGCACCGTCGGACATTGTCACACCCATTTGCCGGATTACTACCCATGATATAATGATTAACGGGTAATTTATGCTCAAATGTATATATGACTAGCCTTATTGGTTATTGAGTCTCATGTTACAGGTCGGCGGCAATCGCGCATATCTTTATGAAACTCAAACATATTCTGAACTGTTTTCAGATATCGAGTTTATGATTGAGAAAAATCCTGAGAGTAAATTCACACTAATAACTAGAATACCATCTAGGCGTTTGCTAGAGCAGCTTGATCTTAATGGTTTAGACACGTATTGGATGACTGAGAGTAATGGTAGTAATTCGGTAAAGCCATCAATATCATCGATATTGGCAATTATGGAACAGAATATGGATAAATCTAACGAACAAGTAATAGTAATAGAGGGGTTAGAATTTGTTGGCGATAAGATTGGTTCAAACCAACTTTTATCTGAAATAACTATGCTTGTAGATAAATTATCTATCTATAATTATTCATGTATTTTATGCTTAGATTTATTGGCAATGCCGGCAAAAATAGCGACTAAGATAAAATATATCTTAGATTACCTTGAGCTGTCAGATGAAACAACTAGTTCAACAATATATGAGGAAGAAGATGACATTAAACCAAGTATTTCTCCTGGTGAAAAAATGGAATATGAACTGGGCAAAGATGGCAACCCGCGATTAGTATATTTGTCTAAATTACCGCGTATTGGATTTTCCAACAACATACTAGTCAAGCGAATATTACAATGGCGACGGATGGGCTTAGATGTATCTGAAATAGAACCTGCGTTGAATTATCAAGAAGATAAAGCATATCAGTTATACAAGTCTGTAGAAGAAAAGGTTAGACGGGCAGTTGACCTAGACCGCTTTATTAATTCCAATTCTAGTTCGATTAGTGCGTCAGATTTAGCGACCGACATTTTTAGTCTGAGGCAGTTAACAAGTCTAGAACAACTAGAAAAGAAATACTATCAATCAACGGATTAGGCGCTCGTTTTCAGCTTCAATCCGAGATAGCCAGGCCCCGTCTCGCAATATTTTAGCAATAGATAGTAATTCATCACTAGTTGAACGATCTTTTGTTAGTTTCGGAGAGATAGTACGTACTAACTTATGCAGTGATTTGACAATGGGTGCCGGAGCTAAGGTATTATGTTCAAGTGCTTGACATGCAATCATTAATTCACATGCTAGAACTTCTGATAGTCTAATAGATGATTGATAAAGGTTCCAACATGCTGTTGCACCCATGCTCACATGGTCTTCTTGTCCTGCAGATGTACTAGTGGAAAATGAGGTACGCGGAGCGGCGTGGCCATGCATCTCCGAAAGGGATGAGCCGGCACTGTATTGTACAATCATCATACCTGATTCCAAACCACTATTAGTGGCTAAAAATGGTGGTAAACCGCTCTTTTTGGAATCGAGCAATTGATCCATACGCCGCTCTGATATTGAACCTAATTCAAATAATGCTAGTGACATTCGATCTGCACAAAGTGCTAAGATTTCCCCATGGAAATTACCTTGCGAGATGATAGTTGCTTGATAATCGGTAGTTTCAGGAAATACTAATGGGTTATCAGTCGTGCTATTAAGTTCAACTTGGATAGTTTCTCTCATGCTGATTAAGGCTTCATATACTGCCCCATGTACTTGTGGTGCGCATCTAAACGAGTATGGGTCTTGAACCTTCGAGCAATTTTTGTGGCCAGATAAGATTTCCGAATCCTGCATTATTTGTCTTATCCTAGATGAAACCAATACTTGGCCAGGATGCGGTCTTGCGGCATGCACGCGTGCATCAGCCGGACTAATACTGCCTTGAAATGCTTCAAGGGAGGTACAATAAATTACATCGGATATCGTCAATAGATTATTAAGAATTTGAAGAGATAGAATCGAGTAACTAAGCATTTGGCTAGTCCCATTAATTAGGGACAAACCATCTTTCGCAGATAATTCCACGGGGATTAAGCCTTTTTCTAATAACATATCTTTAGTTGGAATTCTATCTCCATTATCGTTGACGACTGAACCTTCACCAATTAATGTGATAGCCATGTGTGAGAGAGGTGCTAAATCACCACTTGCCCCCAAACTACCTATGCGTGGAATATATGGCGTCACATCATGGTTGACATAATCGATTAATTGCTGAACTACATTAGGATGGACCCCTGAAAAACCTTTGGCAAATGAATTAATTCTGGCGACCATCATTATTTTCACGGCCGATCTAGACATTGGTTCTCCCAAACCAGTAGCATGAGACCTTATCAGATTTATTTGTAAATCTTGTAACTTTTCACTCGAAATATTAGTATCTACTAATGAACCAAAGCCTGTATTTATGCCATAAACTACTTCGCCAGACTGCAATATGTCTTCTACTACTTTTCGAGATTTGACAATCCGATTCCAAGAATCATCTGATAAATTAATTTCTAGACTATCTGTTGCGACTGCATATACTTCAGCTGGCGATAATGTATTACCATCTAATTGTATAACCGACGCCATTAAATCACCCTAGGATGTCGTCTAAGATAGCATCATCGCTTATTTCAGGGATAGTTACTTTGAGTAAATTATTTTCCTCCATGGCCACTTTAATGGCTTCGATGGCTCCAGGATTACGTGCCCAAGCCCTTCTTGCAACTCCGTTATTTACGTCCCAATGTAACATAGATTCAATCTTCTTTTTTGCAGATTGTGAACCATCAATTAATAATCCAAATCCACCATTTATCACTTCACCCCATCCAACTCCTCCGCCATTGTGTAAACTTATCCAGGTTGCTCCCCTGAAGGAATCACCGACGAAATTCTGAACCGCCATATCTGCAGTAAACATAGAACCATCACGAATATTAGCAGTCTCTCTGTATGGGCTATCCGTACCAGATACATCGTGGTGGTCTCTACCCAATACTATCGGCGCCGATATATATCCATCCGCAATGGCTTGATTCATTGCAAGGGCAATTTTACGCCGCCCCACATCATTGGCGTACAATATTCTTGCTTGACTACCTACTACTAGGTTATTCTCCCCGGCTTGTTTAATCCATCTAATGTTGTCATTTAATTGTTGGATTATGGAAGGTGATGCTCCCACTGTTAGACCTTGCAATACTTCTTTTGCTATTTGATCGGTTTTAGCTAAATCCTGAGGGTCACCAGAAGTGCAAACCCATCTGTAAGGTCCAAAGCCATAATCAAAACAAATGGGTCCCATTATATCTTCAACATAACTAGGATATCGGAAACTACCATCATCATTTAGCACATCTGCACCTGCTCTCGAGGATTCAAGCAGAAAGGCGTTGCCATAATCCCAAAAGAACATACCATTAGCTGATAATTTGTTAATCGCGTCTGCATGTCTGCATAGTGTTTTGCGGATTTCAAGAGCAAACTTATCTGGGTCATTTGACATCATTTGAACTGACTCATCATAGGTGTAATCAGCAGGAAAATAACCACCTTGATACGGATTGTGTAGCGAGGTTTGGTCGCTTCCCAAATCTATTTTGACGCCTCTTTCAACGATTCGTTCCCATAATTCAACAATGTTACCAATATGTCCAATCGATATCGCACTGCCTTCCTTTGCTGCTGATACAAGCAAATCAATTGAATTATCTATATCGTAAGACAAATCGGTCAGCCAACCTTGTGCATGGCGTTTTACTGCGGCATGTTCATTCATTTCAGCAACAATACATGCTGCACCCGAGATGACTGCAGCTTTTGCTTGCGCACCAGACATTCCACCTAGCCCTGAAGTTACGAAAGTAATACCAGACAAATCTCGATCAGGGGGTAATTCTAAATGCATTCTGGCCGCATTTAGGAGAGTAATAGTAGTTCCATGGACGATTCCTTGGGGGCCGATATACATGTAAGAACCAGCAGTCATTTGACCATATTGGGTTACTCCAATGGAATTCATGGTCTCATAATCTTCTCTAGAACTATAATTTGGTATCACCATACCATTGGTAACAACAACTCGCGGAGAGTTTGGGTCTGATGGAAATAATCCCATTGGATGGCCAGAGTACATAACTAAGGTTTGATGATCGGTCATTTGACAAAGATATTGCATAGTTAAGCGGTACTGTGCCCAGTTTTGAAACACGGAGCCATTACCACCATAAGTGATTAATTCATGTGGAAATTGAGCAACTCTTTTATCCAAATTATTCATAATCATTAACATGATTGAAGCGGCTTGTTGAGATTTTGCTGGATATGCTGATATTGGATGCGCCTTAATTTCATAAGCAGTTGGCCTATACCTTTGCATGGTGATTCTGCCAAAGGAATTCAATTCTTGTAAGAATTCTTTAGCTAGTGTAGCATGAAGATCCGCATTAAAGTATCTTAATGCGTTTTTAATTGCAAGTCTTTTTCCATTATCATCTAATACCTGTCGACGATTTGGAGCGTGGTCTACTGAGTCATCGTGGCCCGGATGATTAGGCAAATTATCAGGTATACCTGATAACAGGGATGTTCTTAGCGTAGAATAGTCTTCTCCCATGATAATCCCAATCATTGGAGTTCTTTGAGCCTATTGTTTGACCGTTGTGTCAATATCAGGACGCCAAAAGGTAAATATTATCCCACAAATAATCATTAATAATGAAAATGAGATAAATCCGTTCTTTAGTGTTAAACCTTGATATTCAACAAGATAACCTGCTATGGTAGTTGATAATGCTGCACTGGTTCCAAGGATCAACATGTCCATTGAAAATACTCGCCCGCGGACTTCATCTTCCACCCACATTTGAGTCAGTACTGTAGAGAGTACCCAATTACCCCCACTTGCAGAGTGAGCACAAATAATTAGCAAGACAGTTAATGGTAGATATATATCTAAACTAATACCAACTAACAGGTAGAAGAAACCTGAGATTGTCACTAATATGCCAATTAATGTAGGCCATTTGGCTTTATCTTTGAATATTGCACGCGCCAACAAAGGGCCAATACCTGTACCAACACCGCGGGCGAAGAAAAACAATCCAAATCCAAACGCTGCTCCATAACCTGTTAATTCAGAACCTGCCAAAACAAGAAACACACCGGCCAATCCTGCACCGGCTAAATTCCACGATGACTTTGCGAAGACAATTCTGAGCAATTTTTTATCGGAGTATATCCTTGACCATCCAATTTTGATATTGGCTAATGCTGTACCGAATAACGGCCCCTTCATTTTAGGATCTATATTTTGACTAAACTTAAGTGGAATAAGCAATAATGAAGACAACAAAAATGTGTATGAATCTATGATAAATGCCATATCTGTGCCCCAGATACTTACCACTATACCGCCAAGCATAGCCCCTATACACAGAGCTGTTGACCAAGAGGCACTGTCGATAGCGTTAGCGGTTATTAGGTCCTCTTCATCAACAATGTTTGGTAATGCGGCGCGTTCTGCGGTCACATAGACTCCGTGTAATAACATCATTAAGCCAGATAACGTTACTAGCCACCACATATCTTCTGGTCCGTCCACTAACAGGAATGATAGTGCTAGACCGACTTGTAATATGTTAGCCCATAGCATCAAACTCTTACGGCTGAACCTATCTGCTAACAATCCATTAACAGGTTGAGAGATGGCGAAAAGCGCCATTCTCACAGAAAATAAAATACCTAAAAGAAATTCTGAGCCTGAATATTCTAAAATTAAGAAAAATAATGCAATGGTATTGAACCATTCACCCAGTAATGAGATTACAGAAGCAGCCCATAGTCTTCTGAATTTGGCGTTGCTAAAGAAAAACTCAACATAACCTTTAGTCAATTTCACTCCTCCTCAGCAATCGAATCATTACTACTTATGGTGCAGATAATCCATTTAGAGGTTGGAGTATTTGAGAGGGCAGCAGTTGACTCTAGTGGTACTAATTCGTTCGCCTCAGGGAAATATGCTGCAATATTCCTTTTTGGTATATTGTATGGAATTACCAACCATTTTTGAGAAAATCGTTTAGTTCCCTTGAAATGGCTGGTGATGTTTACGCAGTCCCTTGTTTTTAAGTTTCTTTCTAACATGTCATGGGGGTTCATCATCAAGACTCTTCGGTTACCTTTTATTCCACGATACCTATCGTCAAGCCCGTAAATCGTGGTGTTATATTGATCATGTGATCTTATTGTCATCATAACAAACTCGCCTTCATTTAGGGAAACATCGGGTAGTGGATTCACTGAAAAATGAGCAAACCCGTCATTGGTCTCAAATTCGCAACTATCTTTTGGAGGATTAGGTAGATAAAATCCATTAGATTGCCTAACTCTAGTATTATAATCCTCAAAACCACTAATTGATTGGCTGATTATATCTCTTATGTTGTCGTAGTTTTCAACGCAACCCAGCCAGTCAATATTGGATTCAGGTAACGTTAAATCAGCCAGATTGCCAATTATCCATGGTTCACTTCTCAACATATTAGACGCTGGTTTTAGTTTGCCTTGGGATTTATGAACGATTCCCATTGAATTTTCGACCGTTACGAATTGTTCGACTTCAGCTTGAATATCTGACTCTGTACGACCTAAACAAGGTAGGATTAACGATTCGTTTCCATTCACTAAATGAGATCTATTTAGTTTAGTGGAAACATGTACGACCATATCTAACTTTGACACAGCAGTTGCAGTTCTAGTAGTGTCGGGTGTGGCAGAAATAAAGTTCCCCCCCAAACAGAACAAAAAGTCTACATCGTTACTTTCCATTGCTGAAATCGAATGAACAACATCATAGCCATGTTTTCTAGGAATAGAATTTTTGAGTCCCAACTCCATTTTCTCAATGAATGACTCACTAGGAGCTTCCCAAATACCAACAGTTCTGTTACCTTGAACATTTGAATGTCCTCTTACTGGGCATAAACCGGCACCGACACGGCCGATATGCCCACCAAGCAAATGCAGATTTACTACTTCTTGAATTACGTGAACCCCGTTCCTGTGCTGCGTCAGACCCATGGCCCAACAAGAGATTATGGATTTAGAATTGATAATTATATTTGACAACTTATCTATTTGAGTTCTGGAAATCCCTGAGTCTGTTTCTATTCTGCTCCAATCTATCTTTTCTAATGATTTTACTAGTTCTTCATATGATTTAGTTTTCTTAGCGATGAATCCTTCATCAATTGACCCAGCATCAATAGTTAGTTTGTTTATAGCTTGCAATAATGCCGCATCACCACCAATTTTAACCTGTAAATGCATATCTGCAAGGCCAGTTGAAGTTAAATTAAGCGTCATGTAGTCTTGTGGATGCTTGAATCTAACTAAACCTGTTTCTGGAAGAGGATTGATGTGTATTATCTTAGCGCCGTTCAATTTAGCATCTCTAAGCGCAGTCAGCATACGTGGGTGATTAGTACCTGGGTTTTGGCCAATTACCAAAATTGTGTCTGCATGATTAAAATCATCCAATGTTACAGTTCCTTTACCGATACCTATGGTCGGTTCCAATGCCTTACCGCTAGATTCGTGACACATATTAGAGCAATCTGGCATATTATTAGTTCCAAGTAACCTTACGAATGCCTGATATAGAAAAGCGGCTTCATTACTTGTTCTGCCAGAAGTGTAAAAAACAGCTCTGTTAGGGCTGGCTAATGAATTAATTTTACGCGAAATAATTTTTAATGATTTTTCCCAACTAATAGGACTATAATTTGACTCGCCAGGACCTATATACATTGGTTGGTTGATTCTTCCTTGGCTATTAAGCCAATAATCACTCTTCTTTGATAACTCTTTAACGGAGTATTTGGCAAAAAAATCTGCATTCACATTTGCCTTCATTGCTTCATCTGCCACTGCCTTAGCGCCGTTTTCACAAAATTCGAATGAAGACCTGTGTTCGGGGTCTGGCCAAGCACAACCAGGACAATCAAAACCTTCTTTTTGATTAACCATCCTCAATGTTTTGATGGTATTTGTCAGACCCATTTTCTTGAGTGAATGTTTCGCACTGGAGATAACTGCTGGAATACCTGCTGCAGTCTTTTTAGGCTTCCTAATCTTAAGCGGGATGTTTTCTATAGGTGTTTTACCATTCATTATATTCACCCTATTAACCAGCCTCTTTGAAATCAATCATTTGAAATCTCTGTATAGATAGATGCACTATCCAATGATTACAGAACTATTTTTTTTGACGAAAGAGTGTATTGTGATACCCAAACTACGCGCACAAGATGCAGCGAGTGAAGAACAGGCGCCAATTGAAGCAATAGTAGGGATATTACAACGGGCGGCTTTAGCGACAATATCCCATCCGCATCTGCCACTTAGTAACAGAATAGAATCATTAAATTCAATCTGGTTAAAGCCATTGCCGATTACCTTGTCAACAGCATTGTGACGGCCAATATCTTCACTTTGGAATTGTAACTTACCATCATGTGTCAATAGACCTGCGCAGTGCATGCCACCAGTCTTGATGAATCCCGTTTGATTTTCCGACATCTCCTTAAGCCCACGATATAAAATATTAGAATCAAAATCATTAGACGGTTTTACACTTGGTAAGCCATTTACCAATAATTCCATTCCGTCTAACTTACATGCACCACATGATGTTGTAGTAACTCCTAATGATTTACTTGGGGTTATTTCGAGATTAGATATCCTCACATCGACTAATATGGTGCCATGAATATCGGTTTTAGTTATAGTGTTAGACTTATCAATTCTAGTTGTTGAGTTGATATATCCTTCCGCTAATAGATGACCAATAATTAAATCATCACAATTATCTGGTGAAGCCAATAAGTTAGCTAAAGGTTCTTGATTAACTGTCAATTTTACGAGAGATTCAATCGCAATATCATCAGTTTGAATTAATCTGTCACCCTCATTGAGCCTTGAGATTGGAATCTTGCGATAATTCACTATTAATCACCACTTCTCAAGTGTTCAAGATCAAAGTATTCAAACTGAAGTTCAACTAAGTCTTGACTAGTTTTGGCAGAGGAATATTCTTCGAGCGGTTCATAATTTAATTCAATAAATCTCTGCCCCCAACGAAATCCAGAAAGGAGTTCTTTAGCTTGCATTTTATTCCCACACAAATAAGCCGCTGCGGCTAATGCTTCAATGGTTGACAATTTGCCAGGCTTACCCCAATTTACTGGATTTGCCGCCAAAAATAATGGTAACATTCTTGGCTTTAGCCTGGTTCTCCTCATAACCAACTCAACGCTTGATTCAATTTGCTTCCAACTGCAATCTAAACCAACAATTGAGCCGTTATTTTCCGTGACCAATTCATGATCTTCGGGACCAAAAATCTTGCCGCACAAAGGTTCTAGAATTATCCCTTTTTTCGGGAGGGTATTGATTCGTTTGTGCAGAGTGATGTCGCCTCGTTTCGAAGATAATACTGCTGTATTTTTTTTGGGGTCGTCCTGAGCAAGCCATAGCGAATGTATGTTCAATTCTCTCATTCAAGCACCATTTTGTTTAAAGTAATCACCTAAAGTCATGTTTCTATTGCCATGATGTACCACTCTTGAGGTTTCAGAAGGCGTAGATTCGACAAGTAATACTATTCCCAAAACTTTTTCTAATTTTTTAATTAGTGAATCGGTAGGTGGTTTGCCTGACTCAGCAGATTTTATGACATTAACAGTTTCAGCAATCCGCTTACCTAATTCTGCATGATTCCAACCTTTGGCTTTTCTAGCACTGGTGATTCGGTTGCCAAAATCTTCCGCTAACTCTTTTTCCCGCTTAGCCATTATGTCATTTTTTTTGCGGGGTTTGGAACCGGCAAATGGCGTTCTTGTACGCGACATTTTGATTCCAGGGGCTTCTTCTTTAGGCGCCAATCCGAGCTTTTCAACGCAACGCATGCAAGCGTGGACTTGTGCTTTCCCCATCATTATTGGCTTTGTACCAACTTTCATGGCACCACACACTTCGCATTCTCCCATTACCCCACCATGCTATCCTGTGCAATCATCAAAATGAATCTTGTCATGATTTTAGGTAGAGTTCATAGATGATTGGCGTTAGGAGTGATTGAGCGACATGGTAGGGGACGTGGGAACACCAACTAAAGACATCATATCTTCGAATGATGAGGACCTAAAAAAACTGGAAGATGATTTCAAAAGTCTACAAGACCAAACTCAGGATTTAATCAATGAAAGGGCTCACATGGAGTCGGAAATCCGGTCTTTAAAAAAGCGAGCTAACAGATTAGATGAAGAAGTTAGATCATTAAAATCTCCACCGTTAATCGTTGGGCATCTAGAAGATATTCTAGACCAAGAAAGGGGAATAGTGCGCTCATCTAACGGAACAGTCTTCCAAGTGGCGCTAAATCAAAGATTAACTCCTAACGTGTTGAAACCTGGTGTCCGTGTAGCCCTAAATCAAGACACTTTGGCGGTTATTGAAGTATTACATGACGCCTGGGATCCTATGGTCAGCGGGGCAGAAATGGTTGAACGGCCAGATACAGATTATGATTCAGTAGCTGGACTTGAAGAACAGAAACAATATGTTAGAGAAGCGATTGAGTTGCCGCTTAATTCTCCAGAATTATTCGAACAAGTTGGCGTTGAGCCACCAAAGGGTATCTTGTTGGTAGGTCCCCCAGGTTGCGGGAAAACATTACTCGCAAAGGCTGTGGCAAATCACACAGAAGCTACATTTATCCGAATGGTTGGCAGTGAACTGGCACAAAAATATATTGGGGAAGGCGGCAGAATGGTAAGAGAGTTATTTTCCTTGGCAAAAGAAAAGTCTCCATCAATAATATTTTTAGATGAAATTGATGCTATCGGTGCAAAACGTTTGGATGGATCTACTAGTGGAGATAGAGAGGTGCAAAGAACTCTTATGCAATTACTTGCTGAGTTAGATGGCTTTGATGCACTCGAGAATGTCAAGATTATTGCTGCCACAAATCGCCCAGATATACTTGATGAAGCGCTATTGCGACCAGGTCGTTTTGACAGAGTTATTGAAATTCCAATACCTGACGAAGTCGGTAGGAAGGCGATATTCAAACTAAATATCGATAAAATGTCAACCAAGAAAATACAACTGAAACCGATTGTCGACAAAACTAATGGTTTTTCAGGAGCAGAAATAAAAGCAACGTGTGTTGAAGCAGGTATGATTGCTATTCGACAAGGTCGTGGATACATAACACAAACTGACTTCATTGATTCAATAAAAAGGATTAATTTAAAGAAAGTTAAAGGTGGACTAAAAGATTCTCCTGATGCCATTTACAGTTAAGGCTAACTTCAAAGTCCGCCTTTTATTACCATCGTGCATGGAAAAGGCATTGATAGAGTGTGTACCTAATATTTCAGAGGGTAGGAATCTTGATTTAATTAATGAAATTGTCAGCAGTATACCTCAAAATGAGCATTGTTCGGTACTAAGTGTAGAGCCTGATGCAGACTATAATAGAACAGTTATAACCATAGCAGGAAGTCCTGATGAGGTTTATTTTGCAGCATACAAACTTATTGAATCGGCTGTAGAATTAATCGATATGAGCAAACATCATGGTGAACACCCTCGACTTGGTGTTGTTGATGTTTGTCCGTTTATCCCGCTCAATAATGTCACGATGGATGAATGCTCCTCTCTCGCAGAGAAATTAGCTAAGAAGGTGGCTAAAGAGTTGGGAGTGAGTACTTTTTTGTACGGTTACTCCGCAACTCATGCAGACCGGAAACTACTCTCTACATTGCGTAAAGGAGAATATGAAGGTCTAGAAAATAGATTGACAAATGGAGAAACCAATCATGAAGAAACAACTAGATATCCCGACTTTGGACCTAATAAATGGTGTGATGCAACAAAGAAATCGGGGGGAATAACAATTGGCTCAAGAGATATATTAATTGCATATAACGTAAATATTGACGAACCAGAAGCAGTTGTAGCAAAGAAGATTGGTTCCATTATTCGCGGCAGTGGCAGGTTAATTAAGCAAGAAAACGGACAGAAGATGCGGGTTACGGGAATGATTCAGGAGATACAAGGGATGGGTGTGACATTAGAAACTCACTCTATTAGCCAAGTTTCAATGAATATATTAGATGTAGATAAATGTCCAATTCATAAGGCGTTTGAAATTTGTCACTCATTGGCTAAAGACCATTCTGTATCGCTCAAAGGTAGCGAATTAGTTGGTTTAGTGCCCCTAAAATCAATGCTTGAAACTGGTCTATGGTATCTTGGCAAAGGAAATTATTCCGATGAAGAATATGTTGATGCTGCAATCAATGCACTAGGATTATCTGAAATCGACAATTTCAATCCACATGAGAGAATAATCGAGTGGGCAATGGCTGGTGATGCTAATTGAGTTGGATGAAAAAAACCCTTGGTGAATTTCAAGATGAATTATCATCATCTGCGCCTACTCCAGGTGGAGGTACTGCCAGTGCAGTTGCCTTAGGCCAAGCAGCAGCACTAACTAAAATGGTGATTGAACTTACACTAGGTAAAGAAAAATGGGAATCAGGCTGGATTTATGCACAGAATGCAAATAACAAAACAGAGGAGATATTAGCTAAAGCAGGTCTCTTAGCAGACCAAGATAGCGACGCATTTGATTTGGTCATGAGTTCTTTTCGGCTACCTAAATCTACTGATGAAGAAAAGACACATAGAAAGAAAACTATCAGACAAGCCACATTGCAAGCAGCTGAGATACCTTACCAAACCGCATGTTTATCATTAGATCTACTAAAATTATTAGATGGTTTAGCGAATTATGGTAACGCAAACGCAGTTTCGGATGTAGGAGTGGCTGGATTGCTTGCTAGTGCAGCATGCAAGGGTGCATTATTCAATGTTGATATTAATCTTAATTCATTACCAGCTGAATATGGTCAGACAATGAGAGATGCGTGCCCCAAAATATTGGCAGATTGTAGCATAGTAGCCAGAGAAATAATGCAATCTGTCAAAAAAAGAATTGGATGATTAGTCATCTAACTGTAGATCCGGTTGAAATTTCCCCGTCTACGGTAATTAATTTAACTTGGCCATTTCCATCATCTGCAGCTAACATCATTCCCTCAGAAGTCACCCCTCTGAGTGGTCTTGGCTGTAAATTACTCACAAATACAACTTGCATACCAGTCAATTGTTCAGCAGTGTAATATTGTTTAATCCCTGCACATATTACTCGCCCATTATCCCCATCATCCAAATTTACCACGTATAATTTATCCGCATTAGGGTGTTCTTCAACACTAGTTATCTTACCGACTTTTAGTTCTACTTTCATAAAATCATTGAAGTCTAAATATTGTATTCCTTCTACTTGTTTATTCATCTTTTTTCCACCTTTCTTTCCACCTTTGACATTCGATATAGGGCTGCTATCAGTTATTTCTTTAGATGCCAATGATTGTTCTTGTTTTAATATTTCATCTAATTCTAAACGTTTGAATAAAGGTTCAGGGTTTCGGTCATTCCACGTCATATCGGCTTGCCAGTCAATTGCTGAATACCAATCTGTTTGGGCTACTTGCCCTGATTGACCAAGGGATTCCCATAATCTCTGAGCACTAAAAGGCAAAAATGGTTGTGTTACAACAGCAAGATATCGACATATTCTCCAGCCAAATGCTAGGCTTGCTAAAGATTCTTTAGCCGCATCAGAGCCATCAAATTTATCACCCAAATATTTCCAAGGTGTTGCAGCCTGAATAATTTGATTGCCGTATTGGGCTGCATTCATCACATATCTCAAAGCTTCCTTATACCTATGTCGCTCAAGGGATGTTGTAATTTCCAAATGTATTTTTTCTAATTTTACAGAGTGCTTAGTGGTGATATTATTCATCTCTAAATTTTCAAATGGTCCATTGTCAGTTTTAGGTAAGCGAGCGCCTAAAGTCAAAATGCGATGAACAAAGTTACCATATGCTGCAATGAGTTCTGAGTTTATTTTTTCAACAAAATCAGGCCAGTTGAAGTCAGTATCGTGATTTTCTGGCATGTTAATACTTAGATAATATCTTAGCGTGTCAGGATCGAATCTTTGTAAAAATGAAGGTAACCAGACAGCATGTTTCCTAGATTTTGAAAATTGTCCACCGGCTAACATTAGATATTCCATTGCTGGGACATTGGTTTCTAGAGCTAATTCACCGACTGACGGCAACTCAACCGGTTGAGTAGAATCCTTCCCTGCATTGGCATGATTAAGTCCCATAATAAGAGCGGGCCATATAACAGTGTGAAATGGAATGTTATCTTTGCCTAGGAAATACAGGTGTCTTGGAGAGTTTCCATTTTCGTCAATCATCCACCATTTCTTCCATGAATGTTTGCCGTCTGGGTGTCCAGCCTTACTAGCAATAGATTCAGACCAAATTTGTGCACAAGTAGAATAACCTTGAACTGCTTCAAACCATACATAAACACACTTACCTTTCCATTCTTTATCCTCTAGTGGCAATGGAATGCCCCATGATAAATCCCTGGTTACTGCTCTTGGGCGTAGACCCATATCTAACCATTGCTTGGTCATTGCTTTGACATTAGACTTCCAAACGCTACTGCGACTCTCAGCATGTTGTTCTAAGACCTCTTGAAATAAATCCAGTCGATAAAAGAAATGCTCTGTATCGCGAATTTCAATTTCTGCTCCTGGATTCATTTTTGATCTTGGAGACTTTAATTCAATTGCTTCATAAGTGGCACCGCACTCATCACATTGGTCACCTCTGGCTCCATCAGAATCACATGTAGGGCAAATGCCTTCTACATAGCGGTCTGGCAAAAACCGTCCCGTATTACCACTTGACAATTCGTAGTATTGTTTGCTTGTTCTACGTTCAAATAATCCCGCATCTAGTAATTTGGTGAAATTTTCTTGAACGATGGTCTTGTGTCTGATATCTGAAGTTCTATTGAATAGTGAGCCTCCGTATTCAATACCTCTAGGATCTATTTTTGGCTCCCAAGAGCACCCTAAGTCTAGGAGTGCTTGTTGGTTGATTTTGTGATATCTGTCTACAATATCTTGTGGTTTGACGCCTTCAAGTTCTGCTGACACAGTAATGGGAGTTCCATGTTCGTCTGAACCCGATACCATTAGCACTCGATTTCCTTTAGCACGTTCGAACCTTGCTTGAATATCTGGGGGGAGGTAACATCCGGCTACGTGGCCTAGGTGAAGTGGTCCGTTCGCATATGGCCATGCGACACAAATCATCACATATTCGCTCACATCGGTCATATAGAGCCCTCAATGTCTGTGCGTGTAGACTTCCGTTATTGAGTTTCACCATCAATATCGATTTATGCGTCATTTTGAATAACTAGAATCGTTACGCAGGTTTAGCGCATCGTCTAGGGGCCGTCTTAAATTCATGGAATTCACAATATTGATTTTTTACATCACACTCGCACTCGGAGTATCTTTCCTCTGCTCCATTCTAGAAGCAATTGTACTTTCAATACCTTACACTCACATAGCAGTAATGGAAAAGAATGGCAGCAAAATAGGACAAATTTGGGCTAAACTGAAAGATGATGACGCAGTAAAACCACTAACTGCAATTCTTACGTTAAACACTATTGCTCACACGATGGGTGCTGCAGGTGTTGGTTCTGAGGTAAACAAACAGTTTGGTGAAGAATACCTGACAATAGCGTCTGTATTACTAACCTTAGCAGTACTATTCCTTTCAGAAATAATTCCGAAAACTCTTGGAACTGCATACTGGAAACAACTTGCTCCAACTGCAGGGCATATTCTTAATTTTATGACTTATGCACTGATGTTAATTATAATCCCCATACAGTGGCTAAAAAGAATCTTACCTTCGGGTGGTAATTCTTTAGTAACACGTGATGATGTAGCAGCACTGGCTGATTTAGGAGAAGAAGAAGGTATTTTAGAAGTCGATGAAGAGACGGTAATTCATAACTTACTCAGGCTTAGAGAAATTGCAGTCAATGAAGTTATGACTCCTAGAGTAGTAATAACAGCATTTCAACAAGATTATACTATCAGGCAAGTAATGGATGAGAATCAAGTAATAAGATTCTCGAGAATTCCTATTTTTGGAGACTCAATTGATGACATAAAGGGAATAATAATTCGGTCGCAATTACTAATGGCGGCCAGTCGCGATGAGTGGGGTTTATCGATTTCAGAGTTATCAAAACCAGTAAAGACAATTTCGACCAACAGTTCAGTGGACAGTGCTTTAGATATGTTTTTGACTAACAAACAACAAATAGCCATTGTTATTGATGAATTTGGTGGTACATCCGGTATTCTAACTATGGAAGATGTTTTGGAAACATTACTTGGCGAAGAAATTGTTGATGAGTTAGACGAAGTTGAAGATATGCGTGAGTTAGCCAGAGATCAGGCTGAGGTTAACGAATCAGAGTGAATTCTTTCAGCTAGCCACTCACCGATAATTACGTCTCTGTCAGAATTAGTTCTAGATTTCGCATGTGTCAAACTTGTAACTAGATAATGGTCGAAGGTTGATTCATTGAGTGTTGAATCATTTTGCACATCAACTAACGCATCATAATGCCGTCTACCGAGTATATCATCCTGTTCTGCTTGTACCAATAATAAATCATTAGTTATTGACCCCCATAAAGGTACATCAACCTCCCTTAGATCGTCAATCGAGGTCAACTTTGGATTCACATTGTTAAAGTGTACCCGAAGTCTTTTCCAATACTTACTAATCAAAAACTTAGGAATAAATAACTGACTTATTGTCTCTTCAAAAATAAAGGAATAACATGTTAAAGGTGATTCTAATATATATCCGCTTATCTTTTCATATTGGCTGTTAGAACCAATTAATTTATTGAATTTCAATAGGACAAAACCGCCCATACTGTGTCCATGGAAGTAGATTTCAGAAACAGCATCCATATTGAAAGAAGATTCGATTGATTCAAAGAATTCATGGAAAGTTATTGCTGCATGACCTGCAGTCCACTTCGCTACGGGTTCACTTGAACCATGACCTGGCATCTCAAAAATCATGACGTGCATTCCCATTTGGATGTATTTGTTTGCTCTACCCTCCATGGATATGGCTCCACTCCTCCAGCCGTGAATAATTATGACCAAAGGACGTTTGATATCATCAAAATATGATTTAACATGGATTTTTGTAGATAAATTGTGGTATGAAGAATGCCAGCCGTTTTCATTGAACATTTTCTTTTTGTTACCAGGTGAAATAAATGCCATTGCAATCCAAAATTCTAAAATGAAATTATAAAATATTATGCACCCAAACGAAATATATATACTCAATTCTAATAATGTTGTACTAATTAATAATCGAAAAATAAAGATGATTAATAATGATATTAGCAAAAACGGACGTATCCACCTATACTTAACTAGAAACATGCAACTCACAGACAAGAGTATATTGACACTTATTTCTTAGACGCTTTTGCCTTGGCTTTTGCTTTGGCAACTGGTTTTGCTTTGGCAACTGGTTTTGCTTTTGCTACTCCTTTATCGGTTTCTTTTGATTCTTTCATGGGATTTTCAACCGACTCATTTTCTTTGGCCTCTTTTTTAGCTTCTCTGTTCGCAGCAAACTTGTCACCGTAATCTCCCATACTCTCAAACTTAGCCCAGAATCCACTTGCTTTCTCTTCTGCAGTTGGGACGTGTTTTACCATGTATGCTCCAAACATGACATCGTAAAGCCCTTGATTATAATCACTGGCCTTTGAAAATTGCCAGTTAACGATGTAAAGTATTACGAATATTGCCCCAACGACAGTGAAAATTATTGGGCCTGCTCCTGCATCTTTGTCACCTATATTGCTTGTTGAGACAAATATAAACAGGAAACCAAATAATGCTAGAATCCCCACAGAATTGGATAAAGCACCTTGTATGGGATTCGATTTTTCTCCTGTAGAAGTCACATATTTTATTCTTGAAACGAATTGACCAAGATTCCTACCCGTCTTGAACGGCAACAGAATAACATTCAATACCATCATTACTAGAGACGCAACAATAAGAATAGTTGTTACTAATCCAGTATCGCTGGCCATCATAAAAAGGGCGGCGAACAGTACACCAAAGTTCCATGCAAAATTGACAAACCAACTCATAGTACGGTCCAATTTATTTGCCATTTCGAAGCCCTCGGGTAATCCGGATACACGTGGCCTACGTTCCTTCTTAGCTTTCTTCGCCTTGGTGGGTTTCGGTTCTGCAACGGCTACGGGGGCTGGAGCCTTCTCGACGGTTTTAGCTACTGTTTTGGCTTTTGCAACAGCCTTTGCGACTGGCTTTGCTTTTGCGACTGCCTTGACTTTTGGTTTTGATTCGCTTGCTCCACCTGCTTTATCTAATAATCCCATATTATCATCCTCACTGATACATTTCTCCGATAGTACTGTAAATTTTAAAATCAGAAGAACCGACAAAGCTCTCGATTGATTCTTTATTCATGTTTCCGAGTTGACCATCTACGATATTGAAGAATAGTGATCTTAAATCATCATCTGCAGATTGTGGATCACTACCGACTGTTTGGTAGACTGAAAAGTCATCGGATTCTACAAATGATTCGACAACATTTGCCGGCAGGTTAGAACCTAATAATTCATCAACTATTGCAACGAATGTCACAAACAAGTCTTCTTCATTTGACACTTGAGCAACCACTGGTGCTGATTCTTCGGAAGGTGTTGAAGTTGATTCATCTGATGCGATATTGGATTGAGCAATTATAGATTGAAGTTGTTTTCTTTCCTTTAGCAAGGATTCTAGTTGTGGCTTTAGTTCTGCCAATAGTTCTGCATCCCCATCTGCTTTGGCTTCTTGGTAACTGGGTTTCAGGTTTCGAATTTCGTCTTCAATTTGAATTAATTGATCTTCTTGAGATAGTTCATTTTTCTCGTCATCCAGTAGTTCAACTACTGGAGCATCCCTAACTTGGGCTATTTTATCATCGTGTTGTTGTTTTCTAAGAACAATAATATCGCGGTCTAGAGCATGTCCAAAACGGTCGGCATATCGATCTAATAACGAGCCTGCTTCACCAGCTGAAATACGGTCTATGTGACCATAAATCTGTGGCAGTGGTTTGTTTGACTTTTTAGCCCAAAGTTCATTGTAATCATCGTCTTTGTTAGAACTTTCTGTAACGGTTTCTTTAATTTCACCCGGACCTAATGCCGCAGGCATTGGTAGCGTAGGTAGAGGAGGCATAGACGCTACATCAGGAAGTGGTAATGGCATTCCCGGCATTGGTGGCAAAGGCGCTGGGGGGAGGGCTAGGTTGGTTTGCACCGGAGCAGATTTTTTCTTGTTCTTCCTGAACCCCATGACCTCACCTATCCACAAGGGAGAGCAGTATAGTATTGAACCTTACCTAAAAAAACCTCAATATTGGGATGATTCAGTAATGTTATGGAGACGCTATTCTTCCCCATCCCTTAAGAACTAAAAATGTGGCTGCTGCATCGCTAATATCTAAGACGTCGCCTTTATTTGGAGTCCATTCTTGTTCAAAAAATTTGAAACGACAATCCTCTTGGGTGATTTCCACTTGTAAATTCTTATCATTGCCCAGAACAACTGCTTCAAAAAGTGGATCAAAACTGTTGGATTTATCCGGATCAAGTCTGTTTAGTGGGAACTCCGTGACTCTCATTCCAGATTTACCATGTAGGGATGTTGGCCATCTTATTTGCCTCCTAACGTCGATGGTAACAACTTCATCTGCTTCACCTGCATTTGATAAAACAACAGATGTATCGGTTTTGAGCAGGTCAAGGAATAGCGACTCATGTTTATTTAGCACGCCAAAATTACCATTCAGTAAATTTTGAGTCCTCTGTTGGTTGACTAAAAGTTCACCTAAATTTTGAATTGAAGTCTTACCTTTGGAACTGGATCTGTTTTCTCGTCGTGCTTGAGATTTTAAACTATCATGCAATTCGTCTAATAGTGAGGTGTATCCCTTTTCTTTCTTGGCGATTTGTTGAAGTTTTTCAACCACTGATTCCATACCCCTATTAATTCGATTAGCCCAACCGGTTCTATCACCTAGCTGGAATCTAGCCAGGCTACCTTTGACGTCAACATCTTGGCCTCTTATGTGTGATACTATTTCTCTTCTAGCTTCAGAGTCCAAATGGAATAGAGATGGATCTCTGTAGTGTAAATGAAACCCTCTGTGTCCAGAAAAAGTGACTTGTAAATATTTTTCGTCAAATCCAAATTCCGGTTCAAGATAATCATTCCACAATGTCCATGCCTGTTCTTGAATAACCTCGAGCATCGCTGGAAAATCTCTATCTGTGACGCCTGGCAAGTGATCCCCGTCCAGGTCAAATATTAAATCAGCCCCAATCCATTCTTTTTCTACCATTTTCATCATGTAAGGTTTTTCCCAATACGCAGTAGAGTAAAAGCATGAATGCATTGGACGTTGGGTAATAAAATTTCTAACAGATTCTGTGTCTGAAAAACCCTTATGTCTGATAGGGGGTGAATTACCGAATGGAATAAACATCCATTCACGATATTTTATTCTCGGTGGTGCCCAAAGAGGTGAATGGCTGTAGTAGTTGGTGAATTTATGAGCAAACCTTGCCCACCCAGTAGAAAACATCATCACACCATAATTTGTTTATTTCATTCATTGGCCATCCAGAATTTCTTTTCAGCCTCAACAACTTTTGTTGATGATTGGGCACCAGTAACTTCAACATAACATTCCCAGCAATAATAATTATTATTGATGACCATTGCAGCGCCAAAGGTCATTCTTACGCCACACTGTTTACACCTTGGACCAATTTCTCCATTCGGTGCTTGAGCGAGTTGGATATTATCGTGTGGCATATTTCTCCCTATTCCTTGGTAATTATTGTAGTTATTGAATTTGCCTCTGGCATCAATAACACCGTGTTCTTTTGAGTTAGTCCTGTCAAGCAAGTAAATAGTCGGTCAGAAGACCCTTTGATGTTGGTAGTTTGTGATGGAGCAAAGTCTAATAATCCATTTTGGCTTATTTTTGGTTGTCTTGCCATCAAACCGCCCCAATAAAGTCAATATTATTAGTATCGAATTCTTGGTCGATTAATCCAATCTTTTGACCTTCTTGGAGGAACAATTTTATGGATTCTCTTCCATCTTGACGATAATCAATCGTTCGCTCATTAACGTACATAGTAACAAATTTTTGGTTAGTTGCATCGTCAATTCCACGGCCCCACTTTTTAGCGAATTCTAAGGCTTCATCAGGATTTTTTATCGCGTATTCAATGCTCATCTTGGTGTACAGTGTGATATCTTTCATCATTTGTTGTCCGAGGTCTCTCCTCACTACGTTACCACCTAATGGCATTGGGAAATTATCGGTAATACTATTCCACCATTTGCCTAGATCCACCAAGACATTTAGATCATTATCTACATAAGTCAATTGACCTTCATGAATAATTAATCCTGAAAGATAGGTCCCATCCAGAATGCGCGGAATTATTTCGTCGAACGGGACGACTGCCACATTTACATCACCCCAAGCTAATCTTAAACCAAGGTAGGCGCTAGTTTTCAAACCAGGTACTGCAATTACCGAATTTTTAGCATCATCCAACGAAACGCCTGATTTACAAACGACCATCGGCCCATATCCCTCTCCCATAGAGGCGCCACAATTCATCAAACTGTAATGTTTAGAAATTTCGGGGAATGCATGTATGGATACGGCTGAAACCTCTAACTCTTGGTTCATAGCACGATGATTTAATGTCTCAATATCTTGAAGTTCGTGAACAAATTTATATCCTGGTGTGGGAAATTTACCATTGGTCATTGCATGAAACATAAATGCATCATCTGGGTCTGGAGAATGGCCGATTCTGACTAAGTAGTCGCCGTTTTCATCTTGGTCTAGTGTTGTGTCCATGACAATCCGAAAATTAAGTCCTTCAATAACCATCCGTTTGAAGTAAGTGTCAAACTAATGAAATCACAAGTTAAAGTAATGTTTCGGCTATAAATTCAAGTAGTTCAAAACCTAGGAAATAATGAACCCGATGAAATCTAATTATGTTAGTGTAATTTTATGCACACTATTTATTTCATTAGTAATACCCAGTGCGGCTGCAAATTCATCGGGTATCAATTTTGTCGGGGTAACACTTGCAGACTCAAATGATGCTTACACTAAATCAGTTGCTTTGGATGCCGAGCATGATTTAGTGGCCAGCTCATACGGAAAAACGCTCGAATTCCATGATATGGACACTTTAGAAATAATAAATTCTATTGATTTTGTAAGAGAAATTTATGACATACAATTTTCACCGAATGGAGAAGACATAGCCATTAGCCTAAGGGCAGAGCAATCAATCCCTGATTCAATCCAGATTATGAATTTAGAAACCGGTGAAATAAAACCGGAAAAAGGCAGAGGTAATGATCGCTACGGCAATATTGATTGGTCGCCCAATAGTGAGAACATAATCACGCCAAATATGAACAACGGTGCAGACATATACAATACGGAAACCATGTCTATTGCTAATCAAATCTCAGGACAGCATGTTTCAGATGTAACATGTGTAAAATATTCTAAGTCTGGAAATTATATTGTAACTGGGGATGAACTTGGTCGCGTTAATATTTGGGATAGTTTAGGCGAATATCAAGAAATCAGTTTTGAGGTCCAAGAGGAAATCATTGGTTGTGATTTTAGTCAATCTGATGCCAAATTAGCAGTCGTCACCGTAACAGGAAATCTATACACTTTTTCATTGAGTGGTTCCCAATTACAAAGTTTAGACCTAGGAGATTCACATGAGATGAAATGGTCGTTAAATTCGGACAGAATATTCATACTAGAATCTGACAATAGTCCTGAATTAATAGTAATTGACGGCTCTACATTTGAGCAAATTTCTTCTGTGCGCCTAATGCACAAGTCTCTAGATTTTGCATTGATAGAAAACCAAGGGGTGATTATGGATTTGTTTGTGGCAACTGATTCCAACCATATTGCTGCTTATGGAACACCAACACTTCCCGAAGGATTTGGCTCGATAGGTTCGGATTTAGATGGTGATAATATTCCAGATATATTAGATGATGATGACGATGGTGATTCACATTTGGATGATTGGGATTTTAATTGCCTAAATGAGACTGTATGTAGTAGAACTCCCGACATATCTACCTTGAGATCTTACCAAATCAACCTTGTTGGTGACACCTTGGTAATTGATGACGTTTACACAATGAACACAATTGACACTTACACATTCAGAAATTTATCAAGGCGTTCAATAATTTCTGACCAAAGAATTAGTTATGAAGAAACAAATTTGATTGAGGGTGCAATCTGCCATAATATGGATAAGAATGACTACATCACTAAACTCCGTTCTTCTATCGAACTTTCGATTGGTCAAATAAATAATGGCTCGCTAGAGTGTCGAATTATAGAAGGGCTATCTTTTACTAAATGGGATGATAAAGGACAAATAAAATTTGCATTCAGGACCACTTTTGATATTATTCCAAATGCCTCTCTACCATTTACCATTGAGATAGTTGATCAAATCTCAGTTATTGGCTCTTCTATAACTCATATTGTGGAAAATCATCCAGTCTACATCACACAGGTAAAGTTAGATGGGATTGTGGAGTCATCCGTTTGGTACAACTATGGAGAAAACCCCGTATTGAATTATTCAACCGCTGAAAAAAGCGATAATCAAATAGAGTCAATATTAGGCAAGATAGTGGATAATATTGCACTGATTTTGGCTGTAGTGTTGGCATGCATATTATCCACATGGTTCTTGATTAGAAGGAACAATCTCAACTCTACGATTCTTCATGAGATTGACTTTGGTGAAGATGAATCTGATGAGGAAGATGAGGATGAGGACATTGAACACCCCGAATATGTCGAAGAATTTGATGATATCCTTGACGATGTCCTTCAAACTAACAAACCAGAACCAATAATGACTTATACAGACGATTTGGATTACGAAGAAACAAATAATATGAAAATTCAAGAAGTGAACAATCCTAAAAAACGGGCGGCGTTTAGTCTAGATGATGATTCACAATCAAATGATGATAGCAAAGTAAAACGTAGGTCAGGTAAAATAGACCGAAATAAACAGGGACCTGTTATGTCAACAAAGAGACAGCGACTGGACGGTAAACTCGATATACCGGGTGAAAAGATAATCACCAAGAAGAGGGTCGCAAAACCCAAACAACGGAAGGTTAGACGGGTAAAGTCAGATGACGAATTGTAATAGATTTACCAAAGAAATTCAGCAAACTCAGTTTTCCCACATGCTTCGGTTAGAAACAAATTCAAGCCATCAATATGTTGTTGATCTAAGCGATTGAAAACTTCCCCAAAATATTTATTCAACCTCTCTCTTGTTAGACCAGACTTTTCAGCAGAAATCTGGATTATTTCATTCCGGCGAACAACAGAATTTTCGAACATTTCTAATTGTTCTATCAATGAATTGTATGCTTTTTTTATATCAGCAACAGGAGTATCTCTTCTAGCAGCAAACACGCCAAAGACCATTGGTTTACCAGTTATCTCACGCCACTCCAAACCTAGGTCCAAAACTATTTTTTCTGGATACAATTTAGATGCATCTAGGGCTCTATCGCCAATAATCAAGGCACCATCGCAATTATCTAACATCGCATCTATATCTGGTCCCATTACGATATAATTTGGTTCTAAACCTTGTTGTTTAGCAATATACTTCAATAGAGCCACAGATGAAGAAGAATCAGATGGCAATGCGATTGTTTTCATCTCTGATATACTGCCATTACCAAATAAAAGAACGCTTCCAACTTCACCTTTGGAACAAATACCTAAGTCAGGGACTAGTACTAATTCGTCTGAGTTTCTAGCATAATCTGCAGCCGGAATTGGTGCTAAAATACAGTCGCTTCTCAGTAAATGTCCAGTAAGCCAAGATGGCGGTGCGGGTAGAACATCCCACTGATTACTTAGTTTTAGAAACAAAGGATCACAATTCATGAACGCTACTCGGCCAATTGTTTTTTTCCAATTAAGGAATTTTGAGCTCGTTTCATTAGTATCCTGGCCAATCATATTATCACCTAATTTTGAATAACAGACAAGCGCCTAACAGGTTTTGGAGGAACAATTTCAAATTCGCTGAACTTAGTGTAGATGGTATTTCTTTTTACAGGAGAAAACCCCGCATCTTTGACTAATTTGGCAAGTTGATAACTGCCGTAATTCAAACTTGATTTTGCTCCAGCTAAATGCATTATCGATTCTTGACGTACTGTCCCATCAATGTCGTCGGCCCCGTAGTGGAGTGCTAACTCAGCAACTTCATCTCCAATGTTCATTCGATAGGCTTTGATATGTGGTATAGAATCTAACATTAATCTGGATACTGCGATGGTACGTAAAATTTCGTTGGCAGTTGATAACTGGGCTTGTGGCAATCTAGAAGAGTCAGGCAAAAATGGGTAGGGTACAAAGCATTGCAGCATTAATGATTCGTCGGCTAATTTACGTAATTGATCCATGTGCTCTAGTCGATCTTCTATTTTCTCAATAGTGCCAAACAACATAGTACAATTTGATGGTATGCCTAGTAGATGTGCTTGACGATGTATTTCTAGATATTCTTCAGAACTTTCCTTACCTTTGCAGATTATTTCACGTATTTCATCATTTAGTATTTCGGCCCCGCCACCCGGAAGGGAGTCTAATCCAGCATTTTTTAATCTCTCGAGAGTTTCACTGAAGCTGATATTTGATTGATTTGATAAATGTTTTATTTCGACAGCTGTCAAGGCCTTTACAGAAATTTCAGGATATTTTTCTTTCGCTGCGGCGATTAAACTAACATAAAATTCAACATCCCAGTCTGGATGAAGACCGCCAACTGAATGTACCTCATCGATATGTTCAGCAAACTTGTCCATTTCTTTGATGTACTCTTCGATGGTCAACGCATATGCATCTGATTGTTTTTTACTTCTTCTAAATGCACAAAAACGACACGCAAGAACACAGATATTGGTTTGGTTTATGTGAACGTTCGAGTTGAAAAAAACGTTTTTGTCAAACCTAGACTGTTTAACAATACTAGCAAGCATTCCAACTTCACTGAGGTTACTGTGGTTGTACAGTATTATACCGTCATCAATACTAAGTCTGTCACCGTTTGCAAGTTTATCGGCAATAGGTTCGATTATTTTCGACCATTGCATATCCTGCAGAGATATGCTAAGTTTTTCTTTCCAATTGGCTGAACTTCCAGCATTCTGTATTGATGCTGACCACTCAGTCATGACTCCTTGGTATAACCCATACTTCAAATATATATGTACATCATCTAAGGTATATTCTTGATAGCAAATAGTTTTGAATTGACTATGAATTTTCTAAATTCTTCAATAACTAAGACTGAAAAGGATACTGCTATAATTATCAACCAATCTGATGATGAAAGTACTTTTGTGGATAGTAAGCCACCAATTTCTATTCCAATTAGCGGAATGGAGATATTGGCTAATTGGACAAAGAAGAGTAACAGTCCAAAAGATACCAAAAAGGCTATGTTGATCGCTTTATTTGAAAAAGCACCCAGTGAAAATATACTCTCTTCTTGAGACCGACAATTCATTACATTAAACAGTTGAAACATTATGAATACTGAAAGAGTCATTGTTTGTGCATGAACAAATCTATCGTCAGCATAATTGGACCATTCAGCTATTGCTTCAAGGTCACCAGAATCACATGCTGCCTTATCAAATGGTAGATTATTCTCATCAGCCAGTGGTAAGCCGTTACAAGTTTCTATACCGCCTCCTGCAAGGAAAAATACTAGCAGTGTTCCGATTACCATAACTGAACCAAGGTAAAATATCAACCAAATATCACTCTTGCTGGGTAAACCTTCATTGACGGGTCTTGGAGGTCTACTCATAACATTCCCATGTTTTTTCTCTACTCCAAGAGCGACAGCAGGTGGGCCGTCCATTAGGATATTTATCACCAAAATTTGAGTTGCTGTAAGTGGTAAATTCCATCCAAATACCAGTGTTGAGATAACTATCAAGGAAACTGCTGCCACGTTAGTAGAAACTTGGTACCTCACGAAATTACGAATGTTTTGATAGATTTTTCTACCTTCTTCAACCGCATGGACTATGTTAGCAAAATTATCATCTTGCAAAACCATATCTGCAGCATCTTTGGCCACATCAGTGCCAGATATACCCATGGCAATTCCGATATTAGCCCTTGATAATGCTGGAGCATCATTTACTCCATCTCCAGTCATAGCGACAATTTCTCCTTGGCTTTGTAAAGAACTTACAATGCGCATTTTTTGATCTGGTGCAACACGAGAGAAAATTGTAGAATTAGCGGCTGCCTCATCCATTTCAGCATCATTAAATTTGACTATAGAACTACCGTTAACAGCAGGTATACCACCATCGGTAATACCTAATTCCTTACCAATTGCTGTTGCAGTAAATTGTTGGTCCCCAGTAATCATTTTGACTTTAATGCCAGCCTTTTGACAAATCGCAATAGCATCTTTTACTTCTGGCCTTGGTGGGTCCATTATACCAACTAAACCAAGGAAAATTAATCCTGATTCAATCTTCTCAACGTCATAGATATCTTCACCATCATCTAATCGACGAGCACATAATGCCAAAACTCGCATGGCTTTACCAGCCATATCTCTGTTAGCAACTTCTGCAATATTGAAATCTAATTCTTCAATAGGGACAATTTCGTCATCTTTAATTTTCCAATCTACCAAATCGATAAACCCTCCAGCACCACCTTTGGAGAATATCCACTTTTCACCTTCATATTCATGTATGACAGACATTCTTTTACGTTTAGTGTCAAAGAAAAATTCATGTATTCTGCTATGTCTTTGGGCAAACTTTTGGACATCTCCGTTAATTTTCCAACCTGCTACTGCACATGCTGAGTCTGTGGGGTCGCCAAGTGCCTCCCATTGACCATCAATTTTAGATATTGTTGAATTATGGCAAAGACTCAAACAAGCTGCTGCAAGTCTAAAACCAAGATTGTTTTGATGTTGCGAAAATCCATCGTCACCAAGAGGTTTACCTTCAAACAAAACCTCACCTTTAGGCTTAAATCCCTCTCCAGTAATTTGAAAATTACCTTCAGTAGTAGAAATTTGTCTGGCCGTCATTTGGTTCTTGGTTAAAGTACCTGTTTTATCGGAACAAATTACTGTTGTTGAGCCTAGTGTTTCTACGGCCTTCATTCGACGAATTATAGCTTTATGTTGAGCCATATTCCGCATACCAAGAGCAAGAGTTATCACTAGTATAATTGGCAGACCTTCGGGAACAATGGCAACAAATATGGCAATAGCGATAATGAACTGGTCGACTGCTGCTTCCCAAATATCTGTATCAGCGTCACCATAAGCGATGATCATTTCAATGGATACGAGTAAAAATGCGACTATTAGGGCGACGAAACCTAAAAATTTACCAAGAGATTCTAATTTTAGTTCTAGTGGAGTTTTTGGAGTTTCTGACTCGGCAATATCACTAGCAATCCTACCTAGTTGGGTATTCATCCCCGTTGCCACCACTATCCCAATAGCCCTGCCAGAAGCGACACATGTGCCCATGAATGCCATGTTTTTACGGTCTGCTAACAGAGTTGTAATATCTAGTGATGCAGGTTTTTTCTGAACTGTCAATGACTCTCCAGTTAACGCTGACTCATCTATTTTGCATTGATAAGAATCTAAAATACGTATGTCTGCGGGGACGTTCAAACCCTCATACAAATTGACGATATCCCCCGGAACTAATTCTTTAGTGGGGATTTCAATATCAGTCTTACCTCTTACAACTACACATTGTGAAACAGACATTTTTTTCAATGAATCCATAGCTTGCTCTGCTTGACCTTCCTGCCAATAACCGAAGTATGCATTAGCAGTCAAGACCATGAAGATAAAAATAGCATCACCTGGTTCATCGGGATGTATCAATAAGGCAACTATTGCTGCCCCAATAAGTAAATAATTTAACGGATCATTATACTGAGATAAAAATCTCTTCCAGCCGGGAACTCTGTCAGGTTCCGATAATTTATTTTCCCCGTGAATATTTCGTCTTTTGAGAACTTCTGATTCTGTTAACCCGGAACGGTCAACTTCAAATTTTTTCATGACATCATCTGTCGACATAGAATGGTGATTTTCGTCCAAAATAAGCCCTACCGTTCTTCAACCACGATTATACAACTTATCATTATGATGGTGGTTATCCCAATAAAATAAGCGATGTTTTCAACAATTAGAAATATTTAGCCGGGCCATGTCAGTGCACGGTGAGCCATACATTCCGGCGTCAGAATCGCCACTGGAATTGACGGTAAGAGTCGTTGTAGTAGGAATTCTTCTCGGCATATTAATGACTGCGGCAAATGCGTATCTAGGTTTGTACGCCGGTATGACAGTTTCAGCAAGTATTCCTGCAGCAGTTATGTCAATGATTATTCTTCGTTCGCTATTCAAAGAAGTTACTATTTTAGAAAATAACGCCGTTCAAACTATGGCAAGTGCAGGAGAGTCCTTGGCGGCTGGTATCATATTTACCGTACCTGCATTGCTAGTGATACCAAATCTTTGGGATGAGATTCAACTACTAGAAACTACGATTATCGCGTTACTCGGTGGATTAATGGGTACTATGTTTACCATAGCACTTAGAAGATTGTTCATCGTAGAAGAAGCGTTGCCTTATCCAGAAGGAGTGGCTTGCCGGGAAGTTCTAGTCGCGGGAGAAGAAGGAGGAGAAGGTTCCCAAGCGATTCTGTATGCGTTAGGAATAGGAGCAATATATGGTTTGGTAGTAAAAGGGTTCCAAGCCACTCACCATACTGTAGAGGTTGTGGTTGATTTTATCGGAACAAAACTCTATGCCGGTGTGGACTTATCTGTTGCTTTACTATCTGTAGGATACATTGTTGGCATAAGAATTGCTTCATTCATATTCCTTGGTGGAATTCTAGGTTTCGGTATTTTAACACCTCTTTACGGGCTGATCAATGGATGGGGTCCAGAAGCGTCAACATTAGACCAATTCAAGAATCTTTGGGCAACTCAGATTCGTTACGCTGGAGTCGGTGCAATGGTCATTGGAGGGCTTTACACACTATGGTCAATGCGCAAGAGCATAATGAATGGTATTTCCAAAGCCATTAAGCCTTCAGCAAATAAAGATGAAGAGTTGCTGAGAACTGAAATTGACCTTCCAATGAATTTCGTATTGTCATTTTGCGGCGTCATTGTACTTGTGACTATGCTATTTTACTGGTGGCAAACTGAATCTTTGGTATTGGCAATAGCAGGGGCTGCATTTTTAGCCGTTGCCGCATTCTTTTTTGCTGCTGTGGCTGGTTATATCGCAGGTGTTGTAGGTTCATCAAACTCCCCAGTATCGGGGATGACAATTGCCACGCTGTTATTTACTGTGGCACTTGTCTGGGTCATTGGAGATCTCATGCTTGGTCTTTCAACTCCAACACTGATGCTGTCAACGATGCTAATCGCATCAATTGTTGCCTCGTCAGCGGCAATTGCTGGAGATGTTATGCAAGATTTGAAAACCGGTCACATGGTTGGTGCAACACCAAAGGTTCAACAAACTGCAGAAATAATTGGAGTGATAACTGGGGCTCTAGTGATTGGGCCAACTTTAAAATTATTACATGATGCATTTGGAATTACTAAGACTGCTTGTCTTAGAGAAGCTGAAGTGACCGGCAGAAGTTGTGAAAACGCCTTATTAGCACCCCAAGCAGAATTAATCGGTGACATTGTTAGAGGGGCTTTTGTCGGAGATATGAATGTCCAAATGATTCTACTTGGCGTAGTAATAGCGTGTGTCTTAATTTGGCTTAAAATGCCGGTAATGAGTGTAGCAATTGGAATATATCTTCCACTAAGCCTATCAGTTCCAATCATGCTTGGTGGAATTTTGTCATATTTTGCTTTTAGGAGTGCACATTTAAGAATTGACGGTGAACTAAGAGATAAACCATCTAAAGCAGCGATAAGTGCGGCAAAGGATGTGGAAAATAGGGGTGTGTTAATTGGTGCTGGATTTATTGCTGGTGAATCGATACTTGGAGTACTTGTGGCACTTCTTATTGTCTTAGAAATTGATCTTGCGGTTATGTTTAGTACTGGAACTTTGAACAATTCTCTATCATTAATTTTCTTCGGTTGGTTCACCTTGGTCTTCATATGGCTTGCAACACGTTCATTACCTAACCATGGCAACTTGTTAGCTGAGTTTTATACTGTGCTAAAAGATGTTTTAAAGAAAGTCGTCAACATGATGAAAATTGGAAAATCATAGTAAATTTTCATACACAACCATCAAAGGATGTCTTGAATGACCAATAATCGGTCGTACTATGTCAATGTCGTCAACAGAACTTCAAGAACTAGCTAGAAAATGCCGGGTAGAAATCGTCAAAATGGTATACCGGGCTCAAGCAGGTCATCCTGGAGGTTCACTTTCTGAAATTGATTTAATTGCGGCATTATATGCTAATTATTTGAGAGTTAAACCGGACTCCCCAGATTGGGAAGATAGAGATCGGTTTATTCTGTCAAAAGGCCATGCTTCACCAGGAATGTACGCAATATTAGCCGAGATGGGATTTATCTCAAAACAGGACCTAGAATCATATCGCGTACTTGGCGGGGTTTGTCAAGGTCACGTTGACATGAAATGGTGTCCAGGTGTCGATTTTTCTGCTGGTTCACTAGGCATGGGTTTGTCTTTTGGGATGGGTTGTGCAATTTCAGGTAGGCTGAAAAACAGTGAGAGGCAAATATTTGTCATGCTTGGTGACGGAGAAATCCAAGAAGGTAGTATCTGGGAAGCAGCAATGGCTGCAAAGCATCACGAATTGGGCAACCTAAAAGTAATATTAGACAGGAACAGAATTCAAAATGATGATTTTTGTGAAACTCAAATGCGAATGTTTGATATTCCGGCAAAGTGGCAAGCATTTGGTTGGTCTGTCAAAGAAATCAACGGGCATGATATGGAGGAAGTTGTTGAAGGATTGGATTTCCTAAAAAATACCAATGATAATCCGGCAATTCTCATAGCACATACAGTCAAAGGCAAAGGTGTTTCTTACATGGAAGATAATCCTTCTTTCCACGGGGCAGCGCCAAATGATGAACAATTTGCCATTGCTATGGCTGAACTAGGTGAGGTGGTAAATTGACTAGAATGGCGGCAACTAGAGACGGCTACGGCCAAGCCTTACTAGATTTGGCAGACAATGAAAAAGTAGTGGTTCTGGAAGCTGATTTAGGTAAGTCTACTAAATCACTACACTTCAGGAAGCAATATCCTGAGAGGACAATTTCCTGCGGTATAGGTGAACAAAACATGTTGCTGACCGCAGCGGGATTAGCGTCATCTGGATTCATACCATTTGCCAGTACATTTGCAATATTTACCGAACGTGCATTCGAACAAATGAGAAATGGTGTTGCCAGACCAAACCTAGCTGTACACTTGTGTGGCAGTCATGGCGGAACACATACTGGAACCGATGGGTCATCTGCACAATCGATTGAAGATTTAGCGATATTTAGAACACTACCTAACGTGGTAGTACTGCACCCTTGTGATGATGTAAGCACTCGGTTGTTAACCATGCAATTGGCTGATTTATCTCAACCATCATACACAAGAACTGCAAGAAATAAAACCCCAGTAATGTACGACGGCAGAGAATCTGAGATAGAAATTGGCAAAGGTGTAATAATTAAACAGGGCACAGATGTGGCCATAATTGCTTGTGGAGTTATGGTATCCGAGTCTATCAAGGCTGCTGAACAATTGATCTCCGAAGGAATTTCTGCAACCGTGATTGATATGCACACCATCAAGCCACTCGATGAAGAATTAATCGAAACAATGGCAAAATCATGTGGGGCGATTGTAACGGCAGAAGATCACAACATCATCGGTGGTTTAGGTGGCGCAGTAGCAGAATATCTAAGCTCAAATATTCCTACGCCGTTAGAAAGGGTTGGAGTAAAAGATAGATTTGGTGAATCTGGTCAAGCGGATGAAATGCTTGATTTGATGGAAATATCATCACCTCATATAGCATCTGCAGCGATTAGAGCAATTAATCGCAAGAAATGAATACCATTGTGCTTACAGGGCATCCATGAGGAGCAAAGCCATACTCTTGTGCTTGGTCCTAATACTATCTTCAACCATACAGTTTTCCAATCATTTGACACAAACTGAAAGTGTTTCGCACACAGCACAACAAACCTGCGATGCTAACAGAAATGAAACGTGGACAATTGGCTTAATTTATTGTGATGGTCACATTCAACCTGGTTACACGCTATTTTCTCCAATGGCTTCTGAAACATCTTACCTAATCGACCAATATGGTCGAGAAGTACACTCTTGGACATCACCTAACGGATATTCCGGATTATCAAGTTACTTATTAGATAACGGGGATTTGCTAAGACCGGTAAATCTTGGCAGTAATCAGCCTGGAGAATTTGCAGCAGGCGGCAGCATGGGCGGGTTTGAAAGAATATCATGGGATGGGGAATTGGAATGGTTTTGGACATACTCCTCTGACCAATATCGTAGTCATCATGACATTGAGCCACTACCAAACGGAAACATTTTGATAATTGCATGGGAATATAAAAATTCCACTGAAGCTTTGGAAAAAGGAAAAATCCTAGGCAATGAATCGTCAAAAGCAATTGGAACTAAATCTGTGTGGCCAGATAAAGTAGTGGAAATAAAACCTGTAGGAATTGATGATGCTGAGATTGTTTGGGAATGGAGTTTTTGGGACCACACAATACAAAATGTCGATAATACCAAAGATAACTTTGGCAATATATCTGAGCATCCTGAATTATTAGACATAAATTTTGGTGATTCTGGCCAAGACTGGTTACATTGTAATGGAATCGACTACAATCATTTGTCAGACCAGATAGCAATTTCATGCAAAAATACCAATGAAGTATACATCATTGACCATAGTACAACCACTGAGGAAGCAAAAGGTCACACAGGAGGAAATAGCGGGATGGGTGGAGATTTATTGTACCGCTACGGCAACCCTGAAAGCTATGACAGAGGGGATTCTTCTGACCGAGTATTATTTTCCCAACATGATGCTAGATGGATTGAAGATGGTTACCCTGATGAAGGAAAACTAATGATTTTCAATAATGGGAATGGTAGAAATGTATCTTATTCTTCTGTCGATGTCATAACTCTTCCAGTTAATGGCAGCAAGTATCTTATCGAAAACAACCAACCATTTGGCCCAAATAATCTTTCATGGGGATGGGATATTGGTACTGATATGTATTCCCCAATAATATCAGGTAGTACTCGATTAGCAAATGGTAATACTCTAATCACCTTTGGAGTAGAAGGGACCTTTATTGAAGTAAATTATAATGGAGAGATAGTGTGGAAATACATCAGTCCTGTGAATAATCTTGGTATAATGAACCAAGGTGATTCCATTTATGATGGAAATGGAAATAAAGTATTCAAAATCACTCGCTATGATGCAAACTATCCTGGCTTAAAAGGTAGAGAATTAATCCCAATTGACTACATTGAGAATTGGAATAATCAATGTCCTGAGCAAGAATCTATACCTTATGATGTGGATGGAGACGGATGTATTGATGATAGCGATAGTGACGGATACAATGATTTTGTTGATATTTGCCCTGGCTATAATGACAGTATTGATGAAGACCTAGATACTATACCGGATGGTTGTGATTTGATTATTGATAACGACAATGATGGTATAGATAACGATGAAGACTTATGTGATGGATATAATGACAGAATAGACATTGATAATGATTTAATTCCAGATGCTTGTGATGAATTAGTAGATTCAGATTTTGATGGGGTTGCAAATGATATTGACTTATGTCCAAATAGCTTAATTAGATTTGGAGAAGAGGTTGTTGACAGTAACGGTTGTAGTACTCACCAAATAGATTCAGATTTAGATGGTGTTGAAGATTATTGGGACCTATGTGAAGGTTTTGATGATAGAATAGATCTCGATAATGATCGAATTATTGACGGTTGTGACGAAAGTATCGAAATTGATGTAAAGCAGACAAATGATGATCAAGGTATGAATAATGATTTAGAATATCAAATAATATTACTTACAGTAATTATACTCTTCATTGTTGGTTTGTTAGCAAGGAAAAAAGTGTAGCGGATAATTCAAAGAGTGCCTTCGCACACAGAGCCACATGGAGTTCTTCTTAGACACCGCAGACGTAGACGAAATAAGGGAAATAGCATCTTGGGGGATATTGGACGGAGTTACAACCAATCCGTCACTCATCAAGAAAAGTGGTCGCGATTTCAAGCAAGTAGTTGCAGAAATTGCATCAATCTGTGATGGACCAATTTCAGCCGAGGTAACAGCTATGGATACTGATGGCATGGTCGCACAGGCTTTGGAATTGAAGGACGAGTTACCAGATAACGTAATTATCAAAATACCATGTGTCCCCGAAGGGCTAGCAGCGACAAAAATACTTACCGATAAAGGAATCAAAACCAATGTCACATTGATTTTTTCTGCCGCACAAGCGTTGATGGCCGCAAAAGCTGGAGCAACCTACGTATCTCCATTTATTGGTAGAATTGATGATACTGGCCATGATGGAATGACTCTTATTGCTGAAATAATGGATACTTGGAATAATTACGGTCTTTCTACTAAAGTTCTAGCCGCCTCTATAAGACATCCAACCCACGTTCTACAATGCATCCAACTTGGAGCACATACTGCCACTATGCCGGCAAAGATTTTCCGCCAACTGATGAAACACCCACTAACCGACAAAGGTATTGATGGGTTCATGAAAGATTGGGCAGAGGTTGAAGCGGCTGGAAAAGCATAATTGTTCAATAAGAGAATTATTGAATAAGAAGTGTCCACATAGGTTTACCGGGGAAGACTCATGAGCGATGTCAAGGAACGCTTGAAAAAGTTACTAGATGGTGACTTAGAAGCATCCGACATTGCGGAAGATGCTGCATTGGTGAGCCTAGCAGACCGCCTTTACGGAATTAAAATTGCTAATGTTAAACCCGTGAAAGCGAGAGATTTGGAAAACCAAGTTAGTGGTGTTAATCAACAACCACAACAGTTTGGTCAAACTCCTAGCTTAATGGTGGAAGTAATAGAGCCTGCATCTGCACCTTTGCCAGATTTACCACACTTAGCTATGCCTAAGCTACCAAGTAAAAAGTCTAAATTATCCCCTATGTCTTTACTATCTATCTCTGGATTACTATTTGTCATGTTAAACTTATTTGGCATGTTTTCGTCGTTGTTTGAATCATCATGTGAAATTGGTTCATGTCGAGGAGATGGTCAAACTAGAATTAACCTCATGGATTTCTATAAATTTGGTGAATCTGATGGCTGGTCTTATTCTTTAATGTCAGATGACATGAGTGGCCTTGGAGGCGAAGCAGGAGGAATAGGAATACCTGACTTAGCAGCCCTTATCGGACTAACTGGTATAATTATTTTTTACTTCAAAAGAAAGTGATTAATATGTCACCTGATGGACTCTTATCTGAGGCTATTGCTTATGGCGGAATGCTGTTGATTCTTGGAGCATTTATTCTAGAAACAAGAGACATACTTGATAGTAAAAATGGCATATATCTTTTGATGATGGCAACAGGTTCCGGATTATTGGGCATTAGAGCCTTTTTAGTTGAGGAGTGGGCTTTTTTTATTCTTGAAGTCGTATGGTGTTTTGCCGCAATAGTTGCCATCTATGGGATAACAAGAAAAACTAGCCATGATGAATCAACATCTTCATGAGTGATAAACCATCGACTTAACACTATGAGCAAAGGTCCTGCTAAGGCGAAGCGAGGAATACCATCCAAAGTTGATAATTTCAACGAATGGTACCCGTTTATAGTCGAAGCCTCAGATTTAGTTGACAAGCGCTATCCAATCAAAGGCATGGACGTTTGGCGACCATACGGCTGGAAGACGATGAAACTAATTGATGGTTTAACCCATCACGAAATGGAACGTACCGAACATGAAGAAGTAAATTTCCCCCTATTAATTCCAGAAAATTTACTCGACAAAGAGAATAGTCTTGTCGCTAAGCTCAAACGTGCTCGAGAAGAGGGTGTGGACCCTGACGAACTACGTGATGAAGAAGAAGAAGGTGGCTTCAAGAAAGAGGTCTATTGGGTAAAACATGCAGGTGATAATGAGCTAGATATGCCTATGTTCCTAAGACCAACATCTGAAACTGCTATGTATACCATGTTTCCGTTATGGATAAGATCTCACAAAGATTTGCCAATGAAAATATATCAAATGGTTAACACATTTAGGTATGAAACAAAACAAACGCGGTCATTTATTCGAGTAAGAGAAATCCATTTCTTTGAAGCCCATACCGCTCATGCAGACGAAGATTGTGCAACAAGACAAATTGCTGAGGATTTAGAAATCGTTGATAATTTGATGCATAAATTATGTTTGCCAATCATAAAAGCGAAACGCCCAATTTGGGATACATTCCCTGGCGCTTGGTATACCATTGGAATTGACGCTATAATGCCCAATGGAAGAACACTACAAGTTGCTTCATGTCACCATTACAGAGACCAATGGGCAAAAGCATTTGATATCAAATATGAAAACAAGGAGGCAAAACAAGAATATTGTCATCAAACAACTTACGGAATGTCTGAAAGGTTACTAGGGGCAATAGTTGGGATGCACGGTGATGAAAATGGTTTGATTATGCCACCCGATGTAGCCCCATTCCAAGTAGTAATATGCCCAATGATAAGGAAAAACTCAGAAGTAGATACTATCGGGGAAGCCAACAAAATCGCAACTATTTTACGTAATTCTGGACTGCGGGTTAAAGTTGATTCAAGAGACATTCATGCCGGTCAAAAATATTATGATTGGGAAATAAAAGGTGTCCCTCTTAGATTAGATATCGGACCCAGGGACATCGCCCAAGGAACAGCATTTGGCGCATTGAGGACTGGTGGAAAAGAACCACTCGCAATGGATAATATTGCCGAATTATGCCAAGAAAAGTTATCTGAAATATCTGATGAACTCAGAAAACGTTCAGCAGCACACATGGATGGAGTTATCAATGAACTACCTCCATTCTCGGAAGAAAACGGAACTTGGTCGATGAATGGAGAAATCCAAGATGGTAAGATTTACCAAATACCGTTCGAAGGTACTGATGCCCACGCTGAAGTTATTGAAAAAGCAACTGGGTTGACATTCTTAGGTGATGCAACAGATGACTATGACAAGGAAGTACCATGCCATATGACCGGCAAAATGACTAAGCGTAGAGTGATATTGGCAAAGACATATTGAGCAAGGGTTGAGGGTGCAAAATGACTGAACTACTGAAATTAACTGAGATTTTGACAGAGGTTCAAAACTTCATCACTGCAGATGGACAAATAGTTCCTGCACAACGTAATTTTTATCAAAATCTTAGGGTTAAGATGAATAATCATAATGGCTTGTTTAATGAAGCCGAAGTTGGATCTCTGCTGCTAGAAACAAGGTTAGAAGTTTTGGAGTTAACCGATGAGGATTATACTGCTATCTATAATATAATAATGGACAGATTCGGGTTAACCAAACGATTGGAAGAGGAAGATCAACTTAGGCAGGAATTGGCCATTAAAGTGAGACTTAGAAAAGAGGCTGAGCAAAAAGCCAAAGCTGAAGCAATTACTAAAGAAAAGGCAATTGCTGAAGCAAAAGCCAAAGCCGAAGCTGAACTTAAGGCTCAAATTGAAGTCGAAGAGCGGTTAATGGCAGAAGCCCAGCAAAGAATTTTAGCTGAAGAAAATGCTCAAAAAGAAGCTGAAGAGAAAATTAGGTTAGAAGAAGAGGCAAGACTACAAGCTGAAGAAATTGCTAAATTAAAAGAAGCAACTAGACTACAAGCTGAAGCAAATGCGAAACTAGTACATGAAGAAAGTATTCGGTTAGAGGAAGAGGCTAGAATCAAAGCCGAAATAGAGGCTTCTATGAAAGTTGAACAAGAAGCCAAGATTAAAGCCGAAGAAGAGGCTAGAATCAAAGCTGAAGAAGAGGCTGAACTCAAAATTATTCAGGACAAGATTAAATTCGAGGAAGATGAAAAACTAAGAATTGCGACCGAAGCACATTTACAGATGGTTGAAGAATCTATTAGAATTTCTAACCAAGAGCGTTTGGTTGAGCAAGCAAAAATTGATGCTCAAGTAGATGATGCTAGAAGAATTGCTGAAGAAGAACGTCAACTAGAGCAAGCAAAAATTGATACTGAAATTGAGAAAGTAAGAATGATGTCTGAACGAGAAGCAGCCCAAAAATTGGCTGAGAAAAACTCCAAACTTGCTGAAGAAGAAGCAGCACTGGCCGCCAAAGAAGCAGAAGATGCCGCTAATTCAAAGGATATTCCCGATTTGCCACCATTAGATGATTAGTTTACATACCAAAAGAGGATGGATCGATATCCATATCGCCTTCTTTCATCATCTTACGCATTTGTTTGTTGAGTTTCCTATTGCCACCCATACCTTTCATCATCTTTCTAGAACGGTTCCATTGCCCAATCAACTCTCTAACATCTTTTTCACGGACGCCTGAGCCTCGGGCAATACGCTTGATTCTATCCGCCTTTATTTTGGCTGGCTCATTTTTCTCCCAAGCAGTCATACTATCCATGATCGTACGATAACGATCCAAATTACCCTGCATGGCTTGCTTTTGTGATTTAGACATGCCACCTAATCCTCCAAGCATATTACCAGGTAAGAACGACATCAACTTGTCAATAGTGCCTACCTTGGACATCATTTCCATTTGTTTGTACATGTCATTCAAGGTGAATCGACCACTCATCATACGTTGAGTCAATCTCATTGCTTCTTCTTCATCTAAATCTTCTGGAGCAAGGTCGATCAATCCTTGAATATCTCCCATCCCTAATAATCTTGAAATAAATCTATCAGATTCAAATTTTTCTAAATCAGTTACTTTTTCTCCAACACCAATATGAACAATTGGTGCACCTGTTGCAGCCACTGCAGAAAGTGCACCTCCACCTCTAGCAGTACCGTCCAACTTTGTAACAACTATTCCAGTTACACCGGCCAATTGGTGAAATGATGCTGCTACTGGTCCTGCTGCTTGGCCAACTTGGGCATCAATTACCAACCATCTTTCCGTAGCTCTTGTCAAAGATGCAATATTTTCTAACTCTTCGACTAATTCTTGGTCTAGTTGATGTCTACCTGCTGTATCGACAATCACTAAATCTGCTGAAGCACATTCTGCTAGACCGTTACGGACAATTTCTGAGGCATTTTTATTATCTGGCTCACCATAAACAATGACTGTGCTGTCTTCTAGCAATTGTGATAATTGAGCATAGGCACCTGGTCGGTGAACATCGGCTTCTATTACCGCCACTCTCAGACCGTGCTTTTTACGATACCATTCTGCTAACTTTGCAGTAGTCGTGGTTTTACCTTGACCATACAAACCAACTAGCAATAGAGTTGCACCTCTAGGTTGGAATTCATGGGCAGGACCTAGAATTCTAACTAGTTCTGTATAAAGAATATTCATGGCATGTGTTTGAAATGTCAAACCAGGCCTTGGCTCCTCTTCACGTAACTTTGATTCCATGCGTTCAACGATTTCTTTGGTTTGTCTTACGTTAAAATCAGCTTCTTGTAAAGCTCTTCTCAGACTTCTAGTCATCTCACGCAATTCATCTTCATCGAGTTTCCTACGGTTTTTAAGAAAACCAAGAGAACGAAAGATTCCGCGCGAGAGACCTTCGAGTGCCATGTCAACCCGTCAAGGTTTTCCTCTTTGAATTCATTCCTTGAATAGAGGAATGTTTAGTCTAAGAACATCTTCTTCTAATTTAGCATCAACTTGATTTGCCTTAACTGGGACGCTTGTTGAGATAGATCGCTCACGGCCATTTAGTCCTACAAACAATACTCCATCATCGCTGCGAAGTGATAGTTCCTCACGCTTTATTCCGGGAAAATGAAGCTTAATTACTTCATATTCATCGGTAAATTCCCTGTGCATACCCCTGTGTATTTGATGTTTGACAAGACCCCCAACTTCGTGAGGACCAAGAGATTCATCTACTTGATTAACCGAACCGTATAACTTTTCAGCCACAATTCTAAGGTTGTCAACCCCAACCACTTCTTGATCTAATAATTCCATTGAATTAACCTCGACCTCTGTCAATAGTTCTTTCAATTCATCAATTCTAGTAAGTTCTGCTTGCCGCCTCTTTGCTAAAAATGGATGGTCAAACTCGGGTGTAACTCGATTGACTATGCAAGAGTTAACTGGTAACTTGTATTCTAATAACGAATTGTAAGCTCTCACTGTTTCATTGACGCCCATTTTTTCTGGAATAGTAACTAGGGTAAAGGTAGTAAGTTCAGGATCACTCATTACTCTTCTTACATGTAACACACGATTTCTGAATTTTTCCAGTTCTTGTTTCATTTCTTGGCTTTCTTTACGGCCAAATAACATTGACCTAATTCCACCAGAAACTCTCATCAATCTAAGCAACCTGCCAGACCATGCCTCAATAATTTCTGGCAAAGATAGGAATCTAAGAGTATGCCCGGTAGGAGCAGTGTCAAAGACGATAACATCCCAATTAGGGTCTTCTACATGCTTTAGTAATTCATCAAACGCTAGGGCCTCATCCAGTCCGGGTAAAATCATTTCAGAAGTTTTTACATCTGACTTTATGTCATCAAATTCCTCTTTCGCCCCAGAATCTAACATCATACTGAGGCCTCCAAGTCCTGGTAAGCCACCGCTAGTGTTCATTCCATCAACCATGTTTCCAAGTTTTGGCAATAAACTAGATAATTTTGATTCGGGATCCATTTCTAAACCGTATAGTCCCTCGACCCCGTCGATTGGTGTAGGTTCAGTACCTATTTCCACTCCTAAAGAGTCTGAAGTCGAATGGGCTGGATCACTAGAAACAAGCAGGACTTTTAGACCACAATCTGCAAGATGTACTGCTGTTGCGGTAGAGGTTGTTGTTTTGCCAACACCACCCTTGCCCCCGAACAATAGTAGCCTTGCCATAGTGGTGGCACACATCAAGAGGTCTTTGAATCCAACGGATGAACTTTATTCTTACACTCATTTCATGAACTAATACTTCGACGGTCATTTAATGGCAAACCAATTGTTGTTATTTCAGTTAGCCAGTGTTTCCGCTTTAATTGGCATGACGCTTGGCTGGAGGGGAGTAATGACGCGATACTCTGGTTTCTATGATCTGCCAACTGCTTGGAGCAATGTGTTCTGGGGCATTCTTCTAGGTGGCCTTTACGCATCACAGATACATAATAACATTATTCTGCCAAATCTTGAATTTGAAGCAACACAAGATACTGTAGTTAATCCAATTAATTTGATTTTGTACTGCTTAATAATGTCAATCATTGTTCATTTTTTACTGAGAAGAACTCGTGTCCGTTCAGGCTCATCACAAACGACCAGCGGATGGGCTCTAGGACTTGCTATCGGGGGAATGTTTGCCATGGTAGTCATATTTGCCATATTGCAGTGGTATGATTTCAGTCCGATATTAGTTATTTCTATTCTATTGATTTGTCTGCTAGCACCAAGGAGTGAAGCAATAATTACCTCATATCAAGGACATTTAATGTTAGTAGGCAAAAAGTGGGGCGCGATACTACGTGCAACTATGTGGCGTTCTGGATATGTGGTAATGTTCGCTTATGTTTTATCTGCCCCGATTGGATGGATATTTATCCTACCAGTTATGTTGATTGCTGATAGAGCGTCAGAAAACTGGATATGGGATTCAATACCAAAGGAAGGGAAAAAACAACTGCGGAAAATTTGGGCCAGACAAGCTAGAGAACGTAAATTGACCAAGATGGGTCGGAATATGAAAAACAATTTTCAAGCTAACGAAAGTGAATGACTACTTACTTAGTACTCTTGTCCTATGTTACGGCCATATTTGATTTTCATCCAAAATAAGGTCTTTGGTGGATATCCGCAGGCAAGCGTTATACAATGCCGTCAAAGCCGGGTATCATGGGTAACTGCCCTTATTGTAGGAGTGCCACCTTACCGGGTGACACAATTTGTTATACCTGTGGCAGAGTGCTAGCCAACATAAAATCAAAACAATTTGCTGCGGAGCAACAATTCAATCAAGGTAGCATAGAGACTACTTACAAGAAAACCAAAAAACCATCAAAATCAGGTGTTGTTGAAACCCACACAGGTCGCAGAAGGAATATTCTAAAACGAAGGAAAAATAAATTTCGCAGCGTCGTCATGTTAGGACTTGTTGCGTTCATCATGTTATCACCCCAAGCAAGAGAACTCGTGTTCAATAAATGGGCTGGAATAAACGAATATATTCAACTTGCAGTCGCCCCATATCACTTGTATCCTGTAGACGCAACCTACACAGTTGGTAAAACAATTGATGTAGTAAATAACGGAGATACAGGATACCTAAGAGAAAATCTGGCAATCCCTCGAGATGTTTCAACTCTAAATGGTCATGAAAATATGTTTGAGTATACCAACGGTGATTCTGCTGTTGCTACTCAACAAATTCAGAAAATAAATTCCATAGCACTGATTGTCAATGGTATATCCTATGCAGTACCGTTACTTGGTGAACCTGCTAGGGACCCAAATGATAAGTTAATCACCTCAGATGGTCACGAAATTTGGTGGCCAGGTGTAGGTATTGGCGATGATATGTGCAGCGTAGATATATGTGTTAAAATAAAATTAAATCTTGACCCTGGAGAGCAAGCATCCTTTACATTTGCCGTAACCCTAACCAGCACTTCTTATTCGTGGTGGTCTTCCTCTAGAGTAGATTCTAGAGTGGATGGGATTTCAAATGGGATTAACGTTGATCGAAGCGGTTCGTTTTCAGACATTGTTGACCGCGGAGATGGAACCAAGGCGGCACAATTTACCACTGCTTCATGGTACAACAAAGGTAGACTAGATTACGCAATTAATGCACAAGATGCAGTGGTAGTTTCAACCGCAGAAACAATATCTGCTTCATTGCCCGAAGGGCGTTCAACAAATGCATACGCATTTGCTAGGGCTACCTTTGATTATTTACAATTGAATGTTTTGTATGACAAGAATGCTCCAGTAGTTGCCAGAAGCGGTCCTGCTTGCTTAAGCGCTGGTGTGGGCGATTGTGATGAACAAACTAATGCTTTCTTTTCCTTACTTAGGACAAAAATGATTCCTGGTTGGTATGTCTTTGGAGCCTTGACTGATTCCACATTTACTTACTGGGAAGCCCATGCATGGGGCTACATTTTGCTGCCAATGGATGATGAATGGTGTGAAGCAAGAAATATTGTTATTGATGACTGTTATGTTGAAGGATCTGTTGATGTTGTAAATAATAAATGGCTACTTCACACACCAACTGCATATATCGATTGGATTGAGATTGCTGATGCAAGTGGAAATTTAATTAACTCTTATTATAAGCCGGGAGTTTATAGTAATAATATCGATAGACAGCGCTCATTTAGCACATTGGATACGCCAGATACAAATGGTGGAACATACCAAGTAAAGAAACTCCCAGAAAATTTGAGGTGATGGATTGCGAATAATAATTGGTGGTGCAGGAAGGGTTGGAACAGAACTTGCCAGAGCACTAAGAGCCGAAGAAATGGACGTTGTGTTAGTTGATTCAGACTCAAGGGCGGTCAAGAATGCTCAAAATCTGGATGTACTAGTTATTCATGGAGATTTAACAACTAGGGAGAAATTACATGAAGCTGGAATCGGCGAGGCTGAAATATTTGTAGCAGCAACTAATTCTGATGAAAGAAATTTACTTGCGTGTGCACTTGCTGAACATGCACACTACCAATATGGTGGAGCCAAAGCAAAGCCATTATTGTCTATATCAAGAGTTAGAAGCATGAATTTTATGCAAGAACAAAAGCAAGGGCACCTTACTGGATGGGCTAAAGTAAACCATGTAGTCAATCCCCTTGAAAGTGCAATAAAACGCCTGCATACTGGTTTGCGGTCTTCATCGATAGAAGAGGTAATACCATTCGGCCATGATTCTTATATCATTGAGTTTGATGTAACTAAAAATGCCGAAAATATCGTGTTCAAAACGCTAAAAGAAGCCAATTCTAGCATCGATGGAGAGTTGCCTCTAATTGTAGGAGTCAAACGAAGTGGTGAGAAAAGTGTGGTACCTGATGGTGATTTTATTCTAATGCCCAATGATAAAATTGCCGTAGCAACTAATGGCTTGTCTAGTTTCAATCGAATATTGAACATTTTTGGCCACGAGGCAACAGATTTCCCTATCGCTCCAAAGGTAGCCATTATCGGTGCAAATAGAATTGGTCAAATGATCGCTGAAAATTGGTTGCTCAATGATGCTAAAGTGACGGTTATTGAAAGGGACTTGCAAACTGCAAACGAGTTATCAGCAACCGATATTGGATCTCATCCCAACTTAGAAGTAATTCATGGTGATCACTTAGATCGAGACATTCTAACCGAGGTAGGAATACCAGAACATCATATCGCTATTGCTGCTTTAGAGTCCGACCATGACAGTATCGCAGCGGCATTACTTGCTAGTGACATGGGTGTTAATCGAACTGGGTTGTTGCTTTATGATGCTGATTTGGTCAAAGTTACTCAAAGAATGGGAATTACCTTTGCAGTTGACAGAAAGAGGGTAGCTGTAGACAATATCCTAGCCCACATACACACCAAGGCTGCTGGTGCTTATGCTGTTTTGTCAAATGTGCCAAACATTGTTGGAATAAGTATGAAAGTCGATGTGAAGCATAAATTTTCAAACATGCGAATATCAGAGGCGGGTTTTACTGATTGGATGAGAATCGCATTTATTCAACGAAGAACTGTAGACGGTAATTGGGAAAATTTACGACCTGCACCAGATAAAGTACTGCTACCAGAGGATAATCTGATAATTTTCACCAGACCTGACAGAGTAGCAGAACTTGAAAAGAAATTCCAGGTGTAAACATGCGTTTCGATGTATTGAGCCTAATTCTTGGCTGGACACTAATTGTGATAAGCATACCACTAGTGATTTGTGGGATTATTACAGTTTGGTTAGATGACCTGGAGATGGCATTAAGGGCATTTTTAATTCCATTGATACTATCACCTTTGATTGGATTTTTGATGCTTAAGTTCGGCACAAGAAGTGATACCGCAGAACGATTAAGAGACAGAGAGGCGTTTGCTGCAGTTGCGTTAATTTATCCGATTGTCGTGTTCATTGGTTTGTTTCCTTACTGGCTAGGCGGAGTATTTGTGGGGCCATTTGCGGCTGATGCTGCTCTAATTGATATGGTAAGAGGAGCGGTCAACTCATGGTTTGAGTCAATGTCTGGATTTACCACCACTGGCGCTACAGTTATTTCTCATGATATGAGTCCAAACTGTATCCCTGAGCAAACTGCTGATTGTATCAATGCGCAACCAAGAGGAATCCTGCTGTGGCGGTCGTTAACCCAATGGCTAGGTGGCATGGGGATAATTATGCTAGGAATGATGATTCTTTCACGAGTAATGGGTGGAGGAATGGCTCTGGCTCGAGCTGAATTAACTGGCCCTTCCCTATCGCGTTTGAGACCTAAAGTTAAAGAAACTGCGTTCACATTGTGGAAAATATACATTGGTTTTACTTTCATCGAAATATTTCTACTTGGCACTTTTGGTGGGATGTCATTATTTGATTCGGTCAATCATGGCTTTACAACTATGGCAACTGGAGGATTTTCAACTAGAGATGCCAGCATTGGATATTACGATTCTTTAGCTGTTGAAGCGATAATAATAACATTCATGTTTATTGGAGGCGTCAACTTCACGTTAATTTGGTTTTTACTGGCCAGAGAGTACGTCAAAGCATTCAAAGATGAAGAATTTAAAACATACTTAGTGTATTTATTTGTAGCCGTTTCTGTCATGATGGTTGCACTAGTAACGACAAACGTCAATCTAGGAGATTCATTCCGGCAGAGTTTATTCCAGACCATATCAATTGGGACATCTACCGGTTATACAACACAAGATTACATGGCTTGGCCAGCGGTAACACAATTCATTTTGATGATCTTAATGATTGTTGGTGCTTGTGCAGGTTCCATTAGTGGTGGATTAAAATTAATGAGAATCATACTAGCATTCAAGGTGGCTATGAGAGAATTAGTAAGAATTGCACAGCCAAGGAAAATTAAACAAATCCGGATGAATGGTGGAGTTGTTGAACCTCAACAAATTGACAAGATTGTTGGAATGTTGTTTGTTTGGATTGGTTTGTTTGGTATTTCCAGTATTTTACTTTCAATTCTAATGTATGATGAAACATTTGAAAGCATCATTGGAATTACAGCATCTTCACTTGGAAATACAGGTACTGCATTAGGTGATTATGGACCCAGTAGCACATGGTCACCGTTAAACTCCGGTGTACTAATTTTAACTTCTATTTTGATGTGGTTTGGCAGATTAGAATTATTGACGGTAATTATATTACTTCATCCAAAAACCTGGCAGGATGAGCATAAGGAACATAATGACAGATCTGCGATGGCATTATTTCGCAAGTTAATACCTGGACGAAAATGATCAGTTAAAATAGTGTTCTTTGCCCTTGGTTGGCTTTTTCTTCGGTCACTTTTTCTATCAATTGACTTTCGGATTCTTCATCATTTACGATAATTGGGGAAGTTATAGTACGTTCAGATTCTATTAGATTATATCGTGCAACTAATTCTTTAGTCGACTTTCTTGATTTTGTTAAGCCACACAAAGCCGCATGCTCATCACCTGTCAATCCTAGACTCATAGAAATTGAAAAATCTTCAATATTTCCAAGAGATGATGTTTCAGAATGAAGGGTTGATAGTATAGGTAGTAATTCATCTCTTACAGTTGATTTACTGGCGCCAGAGATTTCAGCCAACCTGTTGACTACTGTGGTTCGAGTTGTCAACCCAGACCGACGTAAGAAATTTGGATAACCAGGGTATAGTTTACCTTGATTGGTTTGTTGATTTACCACGGAAGCAGCCAAACCGGAAATTTGAGAACTCCAATACCAAGAACGATGTGCGGTGTTTTCATACATAGCCATGAGCATTTTCGAAGAAGTACATAGAGCTTTATTGCCTCGATTTATCGCAGCCTTGTTGGTGAAAATCGATGGATTATTCCAATGTATCCAGTTTAGCAGATCTGAAGGGGATTTGTCAATTGAAACACCTAATTTTATGGCATCTATTGCTTGATTAGTTTTGTAGAGTTGTGCAAGACCAGGAAATACTTCAATGGAGACATCCCGTTCGCCAGAATTGATGAAATTACTAACTGAATCTTCATCGATAGATTTGGTGTTTGAAGAACATATTACTTGTAAATCTCTTACCAAGGCTCTTAAATCTCCTGGATTATTATTCACAATCAATTCGATTGCTTCAATATTATATGAGACACCCTCTGATTTCAGCACACGCCGAGCAATATTGCGTAAGGCCTCCTTACTGGCTCGTTCGAAATTAATTGTCACTAATAGTCTTTGAAAACGTTCCCTTGTAGAGCGCCAATTCGAAGATTTACCCCACAGCCCCATTACTTCATTACAAGCAAGAATTACGGGTTGTTTGGTATTTTTCAATAAATTCAATAACTCCGCTTTTCCACCTGTATCACCAGATAAATTATGATTTTCTGTAGACTCGGAATTGAAGGTTATGGCTTTATTTATCCTATTTTCACTAACTGCTCTCAAACCACCAGAAAGATGGTCAACCTCATCTATTAGAATCAAAGTCCTTTTCGGTTCTTCATTAGGATCGTAGAACAAAGAACGATGGGTAGCACCCTTTGTAGCCGCCTTTCTAATCGAAGCGGCATTACGAGCGTCTGATGCATTGAGTTCAATGACATTCCACCCCATATCTTGAGCAATTGCCCTCGCGACTGAGGTTTTCCCAACACCTGGAGGGCCAACTAACAATATCGCTTTATTTTTGGGAGAACCATTTTTCCAATCATCTAACCATTTTCTAATTTTTTGTCTTTGTGACTCATTACCTTCTAAGTGACTTTCGGAAGAAGGTCTGTGCCTCTCTGTCCAATCACTTATTTTTGCCATGTAGCGTGCATTAGTTGAAGGTTATTCAATATTGATGAATAACTTGCTGAGAAATATTTATTTTATCACAATTCATCAATGTGCACTCTAGTTTGTGTCCCTGTGTTGCGTTCTCTTACAGTTACTGTATTGTCTTCTAAGGATTGATGGTCGATGGTAACACATATTGGTACACCAATTTCATCGGCTCTTGCATATCTTCGACCAATCGAACCACTAGAATCATAACTAGAAACTATTCCACGCTTACTGTTAAATTTGTGATTTACCGTTTTAGCAAGTTCACCCATTCCATCTTTTTCAAATAATGGAAATACACAATAATCGATAGGAACTACATTTGGACTCAATTTCATCATCGTGTAACTGTCCTCTTGTTTTGTCGTTTCGGTATATGCGTGGTCAAGAACATGCCATATAATGCGGTCAATTCCAAATGCTGGTTCAACTACGTGAGGAATAAACCATTCACCGGTTAAAGTTTCAGTTTTTTGTAAACGCTTAACATGAGTTGATTCAACAGAAACTATTTGTTCATCAATATTTAGAGAAATTGGGAAATCTGTTGCTAATGGTAATTGTTCTACTGCCGTTTTTACTTTTCCTGCAAGTGATCTAAAGGCTGGCCCAGCAATGGAACCATCAATAGTCCAACCATCGATTACAATTTCTTGAGGTATGGTAAATTCTCGACGGGCTCTCAGAGTTTTACCGGTGTATTTTTCATGTGATTCAAGGTCATAACAACCACGGTGAGCAATCCCTACGCACTCAATCCAGCCATACGAACCCTCAATTTCAGCGTCCCAGCAGTCTGTGGCATAATGAGCCATCTCTTTCGACTCATGTTGTCTAAATCTTATCTTATCAGCATTAATTCCAACAGCGACCAAGAAATCATGGGTCATTGCCATGAAATAGCCAACCGTAGGATGCCTAACTATTCCTTTGGAAACAGCTTCTCTGATTGTCATTTTAATTCGCCCGTTATCTTCGCTTAGCAATTCAAAACTAAGTTTATCCCACTGGCCAAAATCATGTGTTATATCGGTTTCAGGATCGATGAAATATTCTAATTCAGCCATATTAAATTCTCTCAGACGTATCATTCCTTGTCGTGGAGAAATCTCATTCCTGTAGCCTTTACCAACTTGTACTGCTCCAAAAGGTAGTTTCTCCCTAAAATGTCTATACAAACTAGTGAAAGATGTGAACATACCTTGGGCTGTTTCTGGTCGCAAGAATCCTGGTCGACCTGAATTCCCTGCTCCAATTGTTGTATTGAACATCAAATTTTGTGCGACTACTTTACTCCATTCGCTAGTAGAGCAACTTGGGCATGGTGGCTGGATTTTTTCCAATAATGTATCCAGTTCATTAGAACTCAAAGAATCGGGGTTAGGATGGTCTTGTTCTAACAATGTGTCAGCCCTGCTCACCTCTTGACAAGAAAGGCATGTAGTCATGAAATCAGAGAATTCCCCTACGTGTCCGCTTGCTTCCAATACCTCGTATGGAGTGATTGTTGGAGATGATATTTCCACTATGTTACCCAAAGATGTCCAATGTTCTAACCATAGTTGATTGACTCGATTTTTTAATCTTCCACCATTTGGACCAAAGTCGTAAAGACCCTTTGCTCCACCATGAATCTCGAAAGCCGGTAGAATAAATCCTCTTCTCTTAAGCATGCCAGACATCCGTTCCAGTCTGCTATTAACTTCATTAGACATGTTCAACCCCAACCACTCGTAGAGAGTCATACCTTTGAAATTGACCGTTGTTTAACCAAGAATATGTACCAATACGCATGGTTAAGAATACCAAGGCGCACGCCATAACATGGGACAAAGTTATGATTATGATGTAATCGTAATTGGAGGAGGTCCTGCAGGTAGTACCGTAGCACGATATGCTGCAAAAGCAGGAATACGTGTATTAGTTTTAGATGCCCGTAGTTCAATTGGCACCCCACTTCAATGCGGTGAATTAGTTCCGACCAACGATGAAATGCGTAGATTATGCCCAGATGTTCCCGATATGGATGATTTATTCCAGACTCCAGAAAACGCAATATCTCGTAGATGTGACACCATGAATATTATCACACCATCAGGGAAATCATTGTCCTATAATTTTGAAGGTCTTATTCTAAACCGAGTAGCACATGATGAACAATTAGTGTTAATGGCAAAACAAGCAGGGGCTAAATATTTAGTAAATTCATATGTCAAAGAGATTGATGAAAATACTGTAACTTTAAGAAATGGAGATTCTATCACGGCAAAGGTAATTGTTGGAGCAGGAGGTCATAAGGATCCTGTTAGGAGAAAGTTTTGGTCGGAAAAATCAATAAATATACCTGTCAAATTCCAGTTGAAAGATGGCGATTATGGCGATGCTGTTGAGTTACATTTCGGCTCAATGGCACCTGGCGGATATGCTTGGATGTTCCCCAAATCCTCTGGCGCGAACATTGGCATAGGGATTCAAAAGAGTTTTGCTAAAGGCGTTCCATTCAACAAATATGCTGCTGATTTTATTGACCAGTACGATGGTGAAACTACATTCAAAGGTGCTGGCGCCCTACCAATGTCTGGAACTATCAAAACATTTGTCAAAGGCAATTACCTCTTGGTTGGAGATTCGGCTGGAATGGTACTACCCTCCAACGGTGCAGGAATCACCATTGCCATGATCGGTGGAAGAATCGCTGGCCAGGTAATAGCCGATCACATTACTAACGATGTCGAGTTAACTAATTATGAAAAAATTTGGAAAAAACAAATGGGTAAAGTCATGAAAAATTCAAAACGTTCTTTCAAGATTGGTAGTATAATGTTTAGGATGCCTGACAAATTACTAGATTTATTCTTTAACAGATTGACCAAAGCTATTGTATGGCGAGCAGTGACCTGTCGCAGAATGTTTTTCATCTTTTAATCCACGACAAGGATTGGTCATGCTGCCGCATGCAATTTGATAATTAAAGGCGAAGTTTTCAAGTAGTTGTTGCATTCACTGTGAATCACTGGGATAGTGTAAATAAAGTGGTTGACATTGAATACCTAGATAATCCTCAAGATACTGAGAGTTTACTAGAAATGTTGTGCCCTCCGGTTAGAAACTGGTTCAAGGACAAATTCCCTGATTTTACTAGGCCTCAGAAATTGGCTATTCCAGCGATATTGGAGCGAAAACACTTACTACTTTGCTCACCAACTGGATCTGGTAAAACTCTAACAGCATTTTTGACTATCATCGATAAATTAGTTAGACTAGCACTTGATGGGAAATTGGAGAAAAAGGTCCACTGTGCTTACATCTCTCCCATCAAAGCCTTGGCCAATGACATCCAGAGAAATTTGATTGGACCGCTTACCGAAATTTCTGAACGATATTTACCTGACCGCGCCCAAGAAATCAAAGTTGGGCTGAGAACTGGAGACACGCCTCAGTCTGAAAGGCAAAGGATGCTAAAACATCCACCGCATATCTTGATTACCACCCCTGAAAGTTTAGCTATTGCAATTACTTCCCCTCGATTTCAACCCATTGTTAGTGAATTGGAATACATTATTATTGACGAACTCCACTCTTTAGTACCCACTAAGAGAGGAGTACACCTTGGGCTTACATTATCTTACTTAGATACATTACTAAAAACACCGGTCCAGAGAATTGGTATTTCGGCAACCATGGAACCTTTAGAAAAAGTTGCTGAATATCTTGTATCTAGTGACGATAGAGAATCAAGAAGTGGAGCAAGCAAAGTTAGCATAGCTAAGGTATCTGGGTCTCGAGAACTAGATTTAGACATAATAATTCCCGATAATCGATTTAGTGATTTGTCAGTGATGAAAGTACTGGAGAAAAATATTGATGTAATGGCTGATTTAATATCTGCCCACACCACAACATTAGTTTTTGCCAATACTAGAAAAATGACAGAAACCTTAGTTCAAAGGTTAAGACCACACCTTGGTGAATTAATTGCCGGACACCACGGATCAATGGATAAGAAAATACGACTTGATGTGGAGAGGAAACTCAAACACGGTCATTTACGCGCAGTTGTCACATCCTCATCATTGGAAATGGGAATCGACATTGGTTCTGTTGATTTAGTAATACAAGTAGGTAGCCCAGGTGATATCGCTACTGCACTACAGAGAATCGGTCGTGCTGGGCACCATGTTGGAGGAATTCCAAGAGCGAGATTCTTACCGACTAGCGTTGACGATTTACTCGAACTTGCAGCATTACAATCGGCAATTCAAAAGGGTGAAATGGACATATTACATTTCCCGGAAAATAGTCTTGATGTGGTTGCTCAGTTTATGATTGGACTGGTCATTATCAATCAGTTAGACATAGATGAGGCATATGAAGTCATAGTTAATGCATGGTCCTACAGAAATTTTGAGTATGATGATTTTATTGAAGTTCTAGACATGCTTGAAGAAGAAAGACGAGTTTGGGTAGATTGGGAAGAAAACATCTACGGAAAACGTGGTTATTCAAGAATGATTTACTACACCAATATCGGTACAATTGCCCCAGATAATTCATACCTAGTGCTAAATGCTGAAGGTTCTGTACTTGGAAAACTAAGTGGTTCATTCGTGTCAAATCTGCGTGGCGGTGATGTTATCCTACTTGGTGGTTCAACCTATCGAGTCACCAATATTCAAGGCACAAGAGTGAACGTGACTGCAGTCACAGGATACCGCCCTACTGTTCCATCATGGTCTGGTGAAGCTAGATCTCGTTCAAGAGAATTATCTAGCGCTTTACTAGATCTTATCGGTCACTGTATTGTGGCGCTTAGAAAAGAAATAGATCCACGAATGATACTACGCGATGCTTATGGTTTGTCAAATATTGTGGCTAATGCAATTGCTCGACATTTGGAGGAACATTCAATTGATTCTTTCCAAGTACCCGACCCTAACAGAATATTAGTTGAACAAATAATCAGTAGTGGGCATCCAACCTACATGATCACCACATGTCGGGGAAGAGGATTCAATACTGCGCTTGGTTATTTCTTAGCAGGTCTTGCTGAAACCAAAGGGATTAGCGTCATCGAAATGTCATTTGATGAAAATGGGTTATTGCTTAGAACCTCCCAGGAAATTGAACCACGAGAGATGTATGACTCTTTCAAAAACCAAAATCATATTGAAGTTATTGAAAGATACATCATTAGCACTCAGATATTTTCTAAGAGATTCAAGGAAGTTGCAGGACGTTCGCTAATAATTCCAAAAAGAATTGGGGCCGAAGAAATAAGTCCTCAGCAATTCCAACAAAAAGCAGATTTGTTGCTGAATAAACATAGAACTATTGAAGACAGTTTATTGATGCGAGAGGCAAAAAATGAAATCATGTTTGGTGACATAGATCTCAATAGTTTGAATGATTTCCTAAGTTTATGTGTTCAAGGCGAAGCAAGGATTGTTCATCAAAAAATGACTATCCCCTCAAGACTTGGTATGTCGTTGTTTATGTCGGCCTTTGAAGATTTAATGTCGATGAAAACTAGAGCGTTCTTGGTCAAGGATATTGACCCCACAATATTGGCGAGATTACTTGGAACAAGATCTCTGGCAACTGAACTATCTGCTCAGGAATTGGTTAATTACTATCTAAACAAGGCACCTATTCCGAAAAACCCTGCAGAATTATTGAAATTAATGTCTCAGGGAGGGGGTCTAGATAAGTCATTCAAAAATCCACTATACAAAGAAAAACTTCAAAATATTGATATTGAAATTCTACGAGGTTGGGTAAAAAGTCTATGTCAGAATGGCGATATAGTCAAGATCAGGAATACTGGTTCCCCTGAGCTAGATGAAAAATGGTTTACCCCTTACATGGCAGAGATTCATGGTACTTTGGGCTGCCTTGCGTCCAACGGTGGCAAAGATGCCAAGGATCTTAGAGAATTACATGTTGATGGGCTACAATACCAAATCGCTGATGAATATGATGGTTTAAAGCCGACCAAATGGAAGGATATGAAAGTAAGCGATCCTCACGTTGCTATGCGTGTGAAAATAATCGAAATGTTAGGCAGTGAAGGGCCTAAGATGGCAGATGAGATTGAACAACGACTGCCATTCTCAAAGACATTAGTAGATCGTATTTTACTCGAACTTGAATCAAGAAATGTAATATCAGTAGGCTTTTACAAACAAACCGATGATGCTGAATACATCTTGAAAATTGATGAACATAGGCTAACAGGCGGTGAGGAAGAAGTTGTAGAATATCGCTGGGTACAGAATATGGTTTTTGATAAATCATTCGCCCAGTATGATGATGGTTTTTCAGCATTTGATTCACATGTGATATTCCAAAAGCAACAGGAATTAATGTACAGAGTAGGACAGTTCAGATTCAAAGATTGGAAAGATCTTCAAATGGATTCTGACGTAATCATGGGAAGATTACTTCATAATCGAATTGGTTATACTACGAGAAAGAATATTCCTATGCTTCTTGGACTAAAACCGGAACCTTGGATTGGTGCAATGGAGGAACAATTATTGCAAAAAATACCCCCTGGAATAAATGTTACTCGACAGGAAATTATGCAAGATTTCCCCAAAGGTGATGAATTCAAGTCACTACATCGGGATTTGAAGAGGGCTTTGGATAATTTAGAACGCCAAATGTTAGTAGTAAAACAATTTGAAGATGTTGTTGGAAGGCGAAGAAAATTATCATTATTCCATCGTGTATTGGGTGTCTACAAGCCGATGAGTTTCGAAGATTCATTGGTTGATGTGGTGAAAAGATTAGGACCAATTAAATCACATACATTGCGATTCTTTGTCACCAGGTCCTACGAAGACTTGACTATTGCCTTGATGAATTTAGAGAAATCTGGTAGGATTGCTAAGGTTGTATCTTTGGTACCAGAACCTGAAGCATTCTATTGTATGCCAGACGAGGTCGATAAGCTAAGTAGGGCTAGCAGAGAAGACGGAGAATTGAGGATTTTGACGCAATCTGACCCATATGTATCAAGATTCATTTGGGAAGTTCGAAGTATTTTAGACCGGGGTTGGTATCTTCCAGTGTTCAAAGGAGTCGACCCTATCGGCAAGGTATTAATGTTCAAAGTAAATGATTACCTTGAGGTAAAAGACTTACAAATACCCAACGCATATATCGAAGAATTTTGTGAAGCTTTCTCTGTGTTACTAGATAACCATTCAGACCAATTAGTCGATGTCGCAGTATTAACAAACTTCAACAGTGAGCCAGTATCTCAACTGGATCCCGAAACTAGGATACATTTCGAAAATATTGGGTTTAAACTCACAGGGGAGCGAATGATTCGTGGGGGAATCGTTGATCCACAACCAAGAGAAATTGCTGAAAGAGCACTTTTCCATCGTCATTTCCTTCATCAAAATACACGACTAGAAAATGAAGTAATTGCTATGAAAAAGATTCCTGAGGTAAGAGATGATTTTGCATTGAGGGGACGCTGTGAAGTTTATCGTGCCGATATTAAGAGTATGGCAAGTGCCAACAGATTACACCAAGGAGTCAACCTAAGGGGTCATCAAGTTTGGGCTACATACGAACACTTTCAGGACCTCCAAGTCATTCGAGGAGAACCTGCAGATGAAGATTTACTTGACATAGTAGACTTTTTCTCGACAAATTCTGACCCAAATATTTTCAAAGAAAGACATGCTTTGTCCCAATCTGAATTCCGTAAATTAGTTCAACCACTCATTAGGACTGGACATATCGTTCAGGACTTTAGAGGAGGCTTTAGAACTGTCAAACCAAACCAATCATTAGACAGGGTAGAACTTAGAAAAGAATATCTAAGGAAAATGGTTACAGATTACCCAATCATTACCCTTAAACAATTTATGAGATTAGCAGGAACGCCATTTAAGCCTGAAGAAATCAAATCAGTGTTAAACGAATTTGAACAAGATGAGACACTCATTAAAGGATTTTTGATTGAGGATTTGCATGAAGTATGCTGGGGTAGAAAAGAATTACTTGAAGAAGCCAAAGATATCAAACCCATAAGGGATTTCGTTTTGCCGCCAAGTGACCCAATAGCACCATATTTTGCAGATGTAATGAAAGAGCGGTTTGGCTTTGGTTCTGCCTACTTAGTTTTCAAAAATGCAGAGCCAGTAGCGGCTTTTAAAGCTAATACTAGAAACAAAATAATCGAAGTTAAAGACTATGAAGGTTCAGAAAAAGGTTGGAGAATAGTCAAAGAATTTGCTTGGGAGCACCAAATGCCACTTCAGACTGAACTAAGAATTGGTGGCAAAAAAATGAAGAGATGAACCGCAATCAGCCAACCACTAGTTTTTAATGGGACCGTTACATGACAGAAACGATAACATGAACCAATATTCGAAATCTCTCCTTTTGGTCAGTATTTTCCTGATTTCCCTTTCTGCACCATTGCTATCCACTAATGTTGAGGCAGAAGATGTATCAGACATTGCAGTTTTACACACTGCCATAAATCCCTACAACAACAATACATACCATTTGCTGAGCGAAGCATCTTGGGGTGAATCTGCACAAGTCGCTTTAGGTCTAGATGGGTTCCTAGTAACGGTAGATGATCAGCAAGAAAATCAATGGTTAATGGACACATTTGCTAATTTTGATAACCTTTCTAGACATTTGTGGATAGGTCTGTCAGACTTTAATTCTGAAGGGGACTATCGATGGCATGATGGCACCCCCTTTTTGTATCGAAACTGGGGGGCTGAGCAACCATCCGCCAATGGAGAAGAAGATTATGTCCACATTGCAAGTACCAACATGGGTAACATCATGCCAGGCTATTGGAACGATTTAGAAGACGACCCACAATATTTCCCGGTATATGGAGTAGTAGAAGTTGGTCCAGGTGCAGATTATGCACTTAGGTTTGATGGAATTGATGATAAAATTGTCATTGATGAAGATTTACCAAATTACTCAGAAGTCATTGAGATTTCAGCAATGGTAAACATGGTTGATACGTCTGGATTAAATTTCATCACTATGCTAGGAGATTATGGTTGGGGCCTCTATATCAACAACGGCAACTTAGGATATTCCAGTGAATATTCAATTTCTCGACACCCGACTTCCAATGTCAGCATAAATACCGACGAATGGACTCATGTAAGTGTCATAATAGAAGCTGGAATATATGGTGAATTTTTCATAAATGGCGAGCCTGCTGGTCTTATTGCTATTGAGGATACGAACATTCCACGGGGGGATTTTGGTTCCAATGATTGTTATCAATCTGGAGCAGACTGTGATGAATTATTCATCGGTAAAATGGGTGCTGGTTGTGATTGTAATTACTTTAGTGGTATGATTGACAATGTGACAATAAGTAACTCAACGGAGTCGACATCTTGGCAATTCCCTGAAGGAGAAGGAAGTTTAACTGCTGGTGTATATGAAAATAGGACTGGTGAAATTGATGGCGCATCATGGGTTATGCCTGACGGGACTATCGTTGCTCAAGCAGTAGAATTATTCAGCGAGCAAGAATTGAGTGGTATTTCAGGACAAGTTGGTGACCAGTTACTATTTTTCATAGAAATTGGACCACTTACAAGCAGTCTAATGATTGATGCATACCATGAATCTGAGGACTTTTTCTGGGATGAAGGAGAAAAATTCGATGCCTACTTTGGCCACGGATATATCCCAAATTCTTGGAACCATGATCGTCATGCAACCATGGAATGGGGATTTATGTTTGAACAATGGTCGTGGCCTGATGAAGGTATACTTTGGATGGTGATAGTGCCAAAAGAAGATCTTGAAAATTTAGTAATCTATTCTTACATGGAAGTTGCCGACCCTCCTCCAGAACTTGATGAGATGACTGAACTGATTAACGGCATCCCGGTCACTGACCAAACTATTGAAGGTGGCAGAGGAACACCTCAAGAAGAACGCATATTGTATTACTATGTTGATGTTACAGAAAATTTGTCTACACTAACTGTCAAGACTTACAACGGTAACGGCAATGTAGATTTAGCAATATCTTGGGGAACTGTCCCTGACCCGTTTGGAGTTTTCTTTGGATTTGAAGATCCGTTTTTTGAAGATGAGGAAATGGGCATGGAAGAGCAAAAATCTGCTTGGGATGGTGGACCTGGCAATGAGCATCAAGTAACGCTGTATGATTTAGAACCAGCCATATATTATGTTGCAGCATATACATTTGGCAGAGCAAATGACTTCACTATAGCAGCATCCTTGACTTATGAACCAGAAAATATCGAGCCAGAGGATGCTATTGAACTGACGCCCGGAATCCCATACGGTCCGCTAAGTGGATATGATGGATTATTGCAATACTTCAAAATAAATGTCCCTCAAGGTACAGAACGTCTTGAAGTTGACCTTAATCCCGGGTTTGGTGAAGCCTCTTTATTCATGAAACTGGCCGAAGCACCCACCTATTCAGATTTCACTCACAACAGCAACAGTCCAGGGGCTGGTGATAAGATCGGATTTAATGACCCAACACCCGGAATGTGGTACATTCTGTTAGAGACCGATATGGTCTTTGGTGAGGTGAAAATAACAGCTTCATTTGAAGACAGATATGTTTGGCAATACGACGGAACGCCAATACAATTATTCAACGAAGACGAAGTGTCAGGCATAGAAGCACCCGCTGGTGAGTCACTGAATTTCTTCATAGATTTAGAGAAGCCTGGCGATTACTTATCCATTTCAACATATGGTGGAAGTGGAAGTTTACAATTAGAAGCCATTGGCAACGTAATCGATTTTGGATTTGATGACTTCTTTGATTTCTTTGAGGATGGTTTTGGTGAATCAGGTAGACAGCGACCTAGCGCCGACCCCGTAGCAGAACAAGTATCGGTAACCTCAAATGGAGATGGTACAGAACAAAATATATTGATTAATTTACCGGCTAATGGCCGATTTGAAATCACACTAAATGCATTGGAAGACATCAGTGAAGTGAGTATAATTGCTTCATGGGTTTACTCGGAGTTTATCGATCCTGTAGACGAACCAAAAGAACCGATGGTAACCGAGGATTGTCGAGATTTAGCAACTAAGGAAATGACTAGTAAAGACATCGACGGAGATGGTTTGCTGAGTGAAGCTGAAGCCAAAACAGTTGTGATAAATGGTCAATCATTACAATTTTCAGAACTAGACTTAAACCAAGATTCCGAGGTAGAATTTGCCGAAGTTTTACAAATATCTTGTAATTGTGACAATGAAATAGAGTTTATTTTTAATCAGTTGTCTCCAGATAATAGAGAAGTAAGTATCGAAATATTATCATCTCAAGTTTATGAAAATAAATTTAACTTCTTTGAAACTGATACCGACTCTAACTTACGTATTTCCCAATCTGAAATAGAAATTTTAGCCCTCTTGTGTTCAACAACATTTGATGCATTTGATGGTGATGGTGATGGAGTTCCCGATGTTGATGACTTGTTCCCTAATGACCCTGATGAATCCAAAGATTCTGATGGTGATGGTGTTGGAGATAATGCCGATTTAGCACCTAGTGTTGCCAATGATTTGATTTATTCTGCTGGAGCAATTATGGCTATTGGTTTGCTAGCAATGCTAGTCTTAGTATCCAGAAATTCACGCAATAAGGATAACCAAATTACTTGGGATTCTGAGCAACAATTTGACATGTCTGATCGAATGATGCAAATGGAAAATAATAACCAAGAGATATTCAAGGAAACTCCAGATTTGCCCAAGCAAAACCTAGATTACACCCAAATTAGTCAACCCGATAATAATTTAATAGAAACACCACTAAACGCTGTGGTCGAAGAAAATTTATTCGAACAATTAATTGCTGAACCATCAGCACCTCCAAACCAATTGTTAGGAATGATTGATTCAAATGGTATGGAAGTATTAGAGTATCCAATAGGGACTGGCAACAAGTGGCAGAGAAAAGATTCAACCCATCCATGGTCTAAGAATTAGGTTTTTTTCTTGTTTGGCTGCATTATGCCAAGTGGTTTGAGAAGTCTGACTATGTGCCGATGTAGTTCTGGTAAAATCTCAAACATAATTAAAGCCATAAAAAACATGGCGAATAGTGATACGAATCTTGAAGCATAATTATGCCCAAATTCAAATACGTTCATTCCATAAAATGACCATGCAGTGTAGGTTTGATGCATCCAAATTAGACCTACATTTCTAAACACATTCAAAATGTGAATTACTGGTATAGTAAACAAGATAGCACGAACTCTGCGTTTCCATCCAAGGTCCAAAACAGAAATTGCTCCAATGAATATAACCATGGATTGTAGAGCAGTACAGGCTAGTACGAAATTTATTCCAATAAATGAACCATCAGCCATGACAAGTTCAGTCTGAAATGGAAACTCACCAATAGTTTCAGCACTAAACCATCGATTCCCACCCCATTCGTCCCAAGTAACCTTTCCAGAGGTAGTTTCAACCCATGTTTCACCAAGTTCGATATCGCCCGTTCCTGATAATCGATAGAATAGGGAGACTTGGGATGCAACGAACCAAATTGCTAAAACATTCAACCAAGGGATGTGTGAAATTAACAGATAAGGTCCACCAGCATAAGCCATTGCTCCTCTAGCCCAATTTAGGGCACTTCTTGACTTTTTATCAGTAGTATTAGACTCCCAATAGGCTAACCCGATAGTTAAAGGCAAAGCAATCAAACTCATCATTGTCAGTAATAGATCGCCCTTTTCTTGATACTTCCATGCACCAAAGAAGAAATAGATACCAACTAATATCCATCCTAATTGCGCCAGCCTTACTGAATTACCGCCTCTAAGGTGCCATGAGAGGGCTAGGGAGATCAAGCCAATTGCTCCAATAAGTGCAACTAATGATTGAGCCTCCATGCTAGGCCGACTCACTCAGTCGATTTGAAAACTTGCATTGAATGCAAAATAACATCTACATAATTACCCAGGGGTAGACATGTTGGGAGCGGTAGTGGAGGTATATCCCAACAAGTGGCCAGAAGGTGTAGAACCAAATGGCGCTATCGCATTTGTCGATAGAGATGGTGTACTCAACATTGGTAGCCCTAATTATATCAACAATCCAGAGGAATTAATTCTTTTAGACGGGGCAGCAGAAACAATTGGCGATCTCAAAAGATTAGGTTTCAAAATATGTATAGTCACTAACCAGTCAGCTATATTCAGAGAACTATGGGATGAAGATAGGCTCCATGAAATTCACAGTGAGTTATCTAGAATTATGCTATCAATTGATAGCGATGCATTTGTCGATCTGATTATAACCTGCCCACATCGACAATTTGACCGTTGCTCATGCCGCAAACCAATGCCAGGAATGTTGTATTTAGGAGACCAAATCCTACGTAGCAATCTAGTATTACCATTGAAATTGAACAAAAACGTGCCCATTCCCAAGGTGGCAACAAACATAAATTGGTGGAAGGATAAGCCAAAACCGGTTAACACACTTGATATTATGGTTGGTGACAGGAAAAGTGATTTAGGAGCAGGTTGGGGTTTTGGGACCAGATTATTCAAAGTGAGAGCAGATATTGGGATTGTTGAGGTAAAAGATAGATTGCTAAACCCATTGGACTCTGGAGATGTTTTCCAACCTGTAAGGTGATAATATGGGCTGGCTAGGAATTGATGATACAGACCACATCAACGGTGGTTGCACAACACATACATTGTATCGATTAATTTGTGATTTGCCGACAAAGTACGCCTATCAAAACCCCCGACTTGTCAGATTATGGCCATTTGCAGCACAACGAACTCGCGGTAATGCCGCAGTAGCTATTGAAATTTTAACCGAAGATAATGAAGATGAATTGATCTCATTTTTGAACAACTGGTGGAATGAAAACATACTGCCACTCAAGGACCAAATATCAATTTCGCAAGACTATCAAAGAAAACAGTATCCGGCAGACCCTGGAATGGTATGGTATAACACTCAGCCACAAGATGATTTTTATTGGTCTGCGGTCACTAGGGAAGTAACAATAAACGAAGTGCCAAAGGCAGACTTCTCCTGGGGTGGACATGGAGTAATTGGTGCTTCTGCGGCAGCAACTTGGCCTGGAGTGAATCATACATATGAAGCAATATCTTGGCGTGAGAACAAATGTATTGTCAATTCAACAAGGCGAGATATTGATATTGCTGCTCTAGAGCTTGTTGACAGTGACCCAGAGACATTTATGTCTCGAGATATGCGGTCAAAAAATATTCTAATCGCTCCTAGGGGTAACTGTCCTGTTTTATTTGGATTAAGAGCGAAAACACATTCCGCAGCAGAAAAAAACTGTGAAATTTTAATTTCTGCTGCCAAAACTGAACAAGTCGAAGGGTACATGATTTTCAAAACTAACCAAGCAACAGATGATCACTTAACTGAAAGTAAGACTGGTATTGTTACTAAGATTAATGTTCTGAAACGAGGTACTGTTGTGATTGAAACCCAACATCAAGGGAAATTATTAGCCTTTGGTGAATCAGGAGAAGTTAAACTTCTATCTCAGTGGTTACAAGAAGGAGATTTAATAGAATTTAACGGGTTAAAAGCGATTGATCAATCTGTTCATTTAGAAAAACTACGTGTACTCAAGGCCAAACCTAATCGTCAACGCCCATTATGCGATGATTGCCAGGTAACAATGAAATCAATGGGGAAAAATCAGGCAGTAAGGTGCCCGAAATGTCGTAGAACCTCACAAATACTGTGGTGTGAAATTGAACGGAAACCTCCTTTTGACAACTGGGTTCAACCACCTAATGATGCTAGAAGACATTTGGCTAAACCGTTAGATTGGAATTAAGGATTATCAATTATCATCAGGGCAAGGTACAATAATCGAACCCTCTTAGTAGCGACATGGTTGATGAATCAACTACCAAGAATATTGCTTACTTTATATTCATTATCTCATTTTTTGTCATGGTTTACTTTATCCTAAACCAGGCAAGACATAACCGTAAGTCTTCTGTTGAGGTAAATGCCCCAAAGGTAGCTGGTTCAGATCAAATGGGTGGTGGGGCCAAGGACCCTACTGCATTTGAGGAACCAGATGATGACGCACTAGAAGAAATGGCTGAGTTATTAGGCGAAATGGATGATTAAGCAACTAATTCTAATCCTTCGTCTACAATCCTCAATTTAGTCACTTCTTCATCAATAGATAGGTTTCTGTAGTGACCATCTTGACTTTTAGCCAAAGTCCAAATTTCAAAATCATTCTCTTTGAAATAAATTTCACTTCTGGCAAAAATAGCGCCAATTCTTTTACCACTAGCGTCAACAGTACCTTTACTAATCAAAATTATCTTTATTTCTTTGCTGACATTATCCGAACAACGCTGTATTTCAACGAGCTCTTGTTTAGTAATTTTCCCACTTTTTTCACACCAATCATCCAAAATTATTAACGAAACTGAAGGTAAATTATTGGCAGCAGAAATTACTGCATCAACAGCCTTATCCAGAGTCCCAGACATCATCATAGCATGAAATTTTGAGGATGCAACTGGTGATAGGTGGGCAAATAATTGCGGAAATCGATTAGGATTTGGCATTTCAAGACCCACCCAAAGTACTCTATTACCGTCATTTATCTCATCTGCAGCCATATGTAAGCCAATTGATGTGCCGCCACAACTGCCCTCGATTGCTAAATGAATCCTATTTCCTGAGTGACGAGCATCCCATCGCATGTACTACGGTGTGTTGCCTAAAGTGAATGACTATTTTGGCTAAATGATGGAAATACTATTGACCTACCCCCTCGACCATCATCTATGTCTGAGGACGAAAAAGTGGACAAAACGGAAGTTAGTTTCGTGGTTAAGAAGGGAGAACGAATTCCTCGTAAACCTCAAGGAGAATATGCAGAGGCTGATAGTCTGCGACACGCAATATCTCGAGATGGATTCCTTGGAACTGCCATGGATGATAAGAATCAATATGGACCGTTAACTATGATGATTTTGCTGCTTATTGTAGCAACAATTACCGGCTTAGCGTTAAAATTACTCAGTTGATTCAATTTTTCTTGACGCTTCGATGCTGGCTGGATTCATGGCAATTCGAATGAAAATTATTGCCAGCAGTGATGATATAATGAAAAATACTCCGACATAATTAGAGATATTATACCACATCATACAGACACCGACCAGTGATATGTAAGCTACTAATTGACAAACAGCCGATGCTCGATTTAAACGATCTTTCATCTCATCGCTAAGTTTGCCAGAATTTTCCATCAAAAATGTATAGATAAGGAAATATATCCCTTGAAATGGTAAAGTTGCAGCAATTATTGCTAAAGCAATTTCTCGAATAAATTTTGGATTTGATTCTTGTTCTATTCCTTGAAACAACATTACTGCTGTATTAGTACCCAACAATGCAGCCATTATTGTCCATCTTTTATCCTGAGAGGATGTTCTACTCTCCACATTGACAGACTTATCGGACATTGAGGCTAAATTCATCAACAAGGGTTTCAACATTTTGGCAAGTTAATGCAATTGGATAACTTTTACCGGTTGTCGGGTGTTTTCGGAGATAATCTAAATAAGATTTTAATCGAAATGTTATAGGATGTTGTCCAAGACCCCTTACCATGGCATTCTGTCCACTAGATTACCGGTACGGGTCGCAAGAGTTCAAACATATATGGTCTGAGCTTGGAAGACATGAAAGACAATTAGAAGTTGAGAGGGCCCTAATTTGGGCACACATGCAACTTGGTAGAGTTTCTAAAGAAGACTATGAGGCTGTTGCAGCAATTTCTAACCCTACATCGGTTACCAAAGAACGGGTGTCAGAAATCGAAGCAGAAACTCGGCACGACATTATGGCTTTGACTAAAGCGATGGCTGAAGCAGCAGGTGATGCTGGTTGGTGTATCCATTTAGGAGCCACATCCAATGACATAGTCGATACTGCTGTAGGATTACAGTTGAGAGACAGTATGGTTATGTTACGGTCTAGAATATGTGGACTCATCAGTATATGTGCTGAAGTAGCAGAGCGAGAAAGGGACACTGTGATGCTAGGTAGAACTCATGGTCAAGCGGCTGTTCCAATTACTTTTGGACTAAAAGCAGCAGTATGGCTGGATGAACTAAGAAGACAATTGATTAGACTTGATGAGAGAAGTCCAAGAATTGCTGTTGGTAAATTCCTCGGGGCTGTTGGAACCGGTGCAGCACAAGGTGTGCATGCTAGAAAGTTACAGGAATTGATTTTGACCCATCTAGGGCTTGGGGTACCGCTGGCAACTACCCAAGTTGTTGGACGGGACCGATATGTGGAATATGTCTCATGGTTAGCCAATGTCGCAACTACATGTGAAAAGATATTACAAGAAGTGCGTAACTTGCAGCGCTCTGAAATTGCTGAGGCTGGTGAAGGATTTGATGTTGAGAAACAAGTTGGTTCATCAACAATGGCGCACAAGAAAAACCCCATTAAATCTGAAAATGCTAGTGGACTTGCAAGAATAGTTCGCTCTATGATAATACCAACTTACGAAAATGCCCTTCTTTGGCACGAAAGAGATTTAGCTAATTCATCTAGTGAAAGATTTACTCTCTCCCATGCTTCAGCATTATGTGATGACGTCATGGCCAAAACGACTGATGTTTTGAAGAATATGTGGGTTGATGCTGAGCGTTGTATGGAGAACATCAAATCGCAGCGTGGGCTAGTGATGGCTGAGAAGGTAATGATTGAATTAGTTGAACATGGAATTCCAAGAGATGAAGCCCATGAAATATTAAGAGCAGCATCGTTTGAAGCGGTCGACAAAAAAATTGAACTGATCGATATTTGTAGTAGAACACCTGCAATAGCTGCAGCATTTTCTGCTGAGGAATTAGAAGAAATGTTCGACCCTATGAATCACATCGGCGTGTCTGGAGAGATTGTTGACGAGTGTGTTCAGTTAGCTAGAGAAGCCATCAAGTGAATTCAAAATTTTGTTGATATTATAGTGGCCTCTACGACCTAACCACTGCTTTTCACCCTCAATTTTTATCGAGCCTGAAAAGTGAGGCCCATATACAACTAGAGTTTCATATTCTCCACCTTCGCCATCAACATTGAACCTAAACTTATTTGATAACTCAATTAGTTTGGCCAACGATTGTTCTGTTAAGAGTTCACCCAACCATGATTCATCAAGTCCATCGCATGCTACACTTGTGATAACTACTCCAAAACCGTGTTCCACCAATCCAGTTATGTGACCCAGTGACGATTGATGCCAAAGAGGTGTGTAACTAATAATTCCTAATCGATGACACATTCGCTCTATTCGACTTTTTTGATAATCCGAACGTAGAGCACCACATACTAGAGCGTCGATTGACAAATTGCTGAGGGATTGCTCCAGTTCATCTACTTCTAAATCTTCAATTCCTTGAGTTTTTATTGAGACCCATGTCGTGCCAGATAATTTTGCTTGATGACCGACTATTTCTGTTCCTGGAATTTGAAACATCATTGAATCATTACCTTCAACAATCATCGTCACTAGGTGAGTCACCTCCCAACCTCGACAAGTTGCCCACCACCATGCCGCTGAAGAATCCTTACCACCTGATGACAGAATTGCTACTCGCATATTGCATTCCAGAAACTAACTACTGATGAAATTGATTATCTATTCGTAGGAGTTATATGGGTCGAAGAAAATTGCTCATTACTTCGACTAGACACAGGGCTATGTGACCCTCATGCTCATAAAGTGTCGACTCGAGGAATAGATAGGTGAGAAGATGCAACCAAGTGGAAGAGGATATGATCATGGAATCACAACATTCAGCCCTGACGGAAGATTATTTCAAGTTGAATACGCAAGAGAATCAGTAAAACGTGGTACTACTACCGCAGGATTAAAATTCAAAGATGGCGTAGTTCTAGTTTGTGACAAAAGAATTATCAGCCGATTAATCATCCCTGAATCTATTGAAAAAATGTTCAAAATTGACAACCATGTCGGTGTCGCAACATCAGGATTGATGGCAGATGCAAGGCAACTTGTCGCTCGCTCAAGGGTTGAGGCTCAAATCAACAGAATCACCTACGGCGCTACAGTTCCTGTTGACGTCTTGGTGAAGAAAATCTGTGATTTTAAGCAATCATTTACCCAATATGGTGGTTCAAGACCATTTGGTACAGCACTACTAATTGGTGGAGTTGATGATAACGGAATTCACCTGTTTGAAACAGACCCGAGTGGTGCATATCAATCCTATCATGCTGGGGCAATTGGTAGCGGAAGAAATACAGTAATCGAATACTTCGAAAAGAACTGGAAAGATACCCTAACTCTAAACGCTGCTATGAAATTAGGCCTAGAAGCATTGAGAAATGCCAATGATGCAGAACTTAACCGTGACGCTGTAGAAGTCGCAGTGATTGATTCATCTGGCTACAGATTCCTCGATAGAGATGATGTCAATAAGCAAATTGACCGTCTAAAGCCTCTTGAAGAGTAACCGTCAAGATGAAGTGACACCTTCCACATGGACAACATGAGGGAGATACATGGTCAGCCTAGATAACTCAGTGCTAGCAAGGATGGAAAAGGGTGGCAAGCGCTACGAATTACTAGTCGACCCTGAAATGGTCGACGATTTCAAAAATGATCCGGACTCAATAAATATCGATGACTTTCTTGCCATGGATGAGGTATTTCACGACGCAAGAGGTGGAGAAAGACCTACCGAAGAAGCGATAGAGAATACCTTCGGCACCCAAGATATTTTGGAAATTGCTAAGACAATTCTAAATAAAGGCAGTATCCAATTAACCACTATTCAACGCAAAGCGATTGTTGAGAAAATGCGCCAGAAAATCATCCATCACATACATAGCCAGGCTGTCGATCCAAGAACAAAAAGTCCTCACCCAGTCACTAGAATTGAACTAGCATTAGAAGAATCTCGCTATTCTGTAGATCCGTTCAAAAAGTTGGAACTGCAGATTAAAGATGCCGTTGATAAATTAAAGGTGTTAATCCCCTTATCTTTTGAGACAATGAGGCTTGCTTTCAAAGTGCCCGGTTCTGGATATGGTGGTGCTATGAGAGTTCTGCGTAGTTATCACGTCAAAGATGGTTGGCTAGAAGATGGAACCTGGGCTTGTGTAATCGAAATACCTGCTGGAATGAAAGGGGAAATTATCGGCCAAATAATGAAAGTCTCTTCACAAACTGAAGTCAAAGAAATGTGATTGCAATTACCGTTCGTCAAGGGTTGAGTTTATCATGGGTTGGCCAGTCGCCGGTTCGGAGAGAAAGAAATGTCCCAAGGTCTTAGCGGCGCCGAGCAGCGCCTAGTGACCCCGGGAATGACCATTGGGTCATTGACCGGGATGCGTGTCGGAAGTGGCGCAATCGTCCACAACGACGAAATCATAGCAACTAAACTCGGTTGGGTCCGAGAAAATAACGGAACCATATCCGTTGACCCAATCAATAGCCCATACATACCACGTTCAGGAGATCTGGTAATCGGCAATGTTGCAGAGGTTAGAAATAATCTATGGTTTATGGACATTAATGGTTCATTCCAAGGCTTACTTCCTATGTCACTAGCACCATGGAAAGTAGAATATGGTCAAGCAAGACAACACATGAATGTTGGAGACAGCTCTCTTGCTAGAGTTCAGGAAGTTGATGAATGCCACAATGTAGTGTTAACTATGAAAGGCGTTGGACTTAGAAGATTATCACAAGGTGCTGTAATTGATGTACCAGTAAACCACTTGGATCGAATCCGTGGTGAAGGAAATGCAAACCTAGACCGTATGAAAGAAACCAGTGATTGTAGAATCATTGTTGGTGAAAACGGCAGAGTTTGGGTTGATGGGAATGAAAATGGCATCGACTGGGTAAGAGAAGCACTAGATATTGCAAAACAACATGGACATAAATCTTCATTTGATTCTGCAATGAAAAAACACGAGAAAAAATTCAATAAAAAAGGTGATGCTTAATGGGCGGATACGGAGATGTACAATTATTACGAGAAGACGGACTAAGATTAGACGGTAGAAAGGTCGATGAGATGCGACCTGTTTCAATCCAAGCGGGGATTTTACCAGCAGCAGATGGTTCTGCAATGGTGACTCATGGACTAAACGTTGCAGTAGCAGCCGTTTATGGACCAATGGAAGCCCACCCGAGGAAGATTCAGCGACAAGATAGAGCTGTTATTGATGTTAGATATAATATGGCACCATTCTCAACTAGCGACAGAATTAGGCCCGGATTCAATCGAAGGTCTAGGGAAATTTCCAAGGTTACTGCAGAGTCACTAGAATCTGTTGTTTTAGTAGAGCGCTATCCACGTGCTAAAATCCGAGTAGAAATAGAGATATTAGCCGCTGAAGCAGGAACCAGATGTGCTGGAATAACCGCTGCATCTGTAGCTCTTGCTGATGCTGGAATCCCAATGCGTGACATGATTGTTGGTGTCGCCTCTGGTAAGATCGAAGGGACTGTCGTACTAGATTTGGACAAAGCAGAAGACAATTATGGACAAGCAGACCTTCCAGTAGGAATTCTACCAAACACAGGAGAAATTGCGTTCTTACAAATGGATGGAGATTTATCACCTGAGGAATATGACCTAGCAATGGAATACAATTTCAAAGCCGCTGGAGAAATTCATGAGATTATGGTTGAGGCTTTAAGAGCACGATACGAGGAGAGTGAGAACTAATGGCTCAACTAGTACCAAACTTACTGCGTCAAGAAGTCGCAAGATTAGCCGAACAAGATGCTAGAATTGATGGTCGAGAAAGATTTGAGGGCCGAGATTTTACTTTAGAAACAGACTGTCTGTACAATGCTGAAGGCTCAGCAAAAGTAACCATGGGTAAGACTGTTGTTTATGCAGGTGTCAAATTTGAAATCAGAACACCTTGGCCTGACCGGCCAGCAGAGGGTTCCCTGATGTGTGGGGCTGAACTTAGACCAGTAGCACACAGAAAATACGAACCGGGACCTCCATCACCTGAATCGATAGAACTTGGTAGAGTAGTTGATAGAGGCATTAGGGAATCCGGATGTATTGATATGAACAGCCTGTGTATTATTCCTGGCGAGAAAGTTTGGGGAGTAATGATAGACATTCACGTTCTTTCTGACGGTGGTAATATTTTCGATGCTTGTGGACTTGCCGCAATAGCAGCACTTAGGACAGCAGTAGTTCCAGCAGAACGATTTGATGTCGGTGAAGATTACACACTTCCTGTTAAAGGCACCCCAATTATGGCTTCGTTCACCAGAGTCGGTGGACGCTACATTTACGACCCTTGTGAAGAGGAAGAATTGGGCGGAGACGAGCGAATTCACATCACAATTGGCGATGAAGGACATCTCCACTCCCTACAAAAGGGGTTAAGAGGGGTATTCACGCCCGCAGAATTCGCAGAGATATTCAAGGTGGCGCAAAACAAGTGTGCGGAACTAAGAAAAGTTGTAGCAGAAAAGGAGGCGAACTGATTGGCTAAGAGAACCCAAAAAGCAGGAGCAACCGCCAAATTTGGCGCAAGATATGGTGTATCGGTAAGAAGAAATGCAGGTTCTGCTATGGCAAAGAAAAGCAAGAAATATACTTGCCCGGTTTGTCAATACAAGAAAGTCACTAGAAAGTCTGTGGGTATTTGGCATTGTAACAAATGCGACTACACATTCGCCGGCGGCGCTTGGGAACCATTCACCAGAGCATCTGATGCTAACAGTAGAATTCTAAGAAGATCTGTTGAAGGGGCGACTACTGCTGATATGGCATTCATCGCTCAGCAAGCTGCAATGGACTACGAAAGAAGTCTTCTAGAATCCGAAGAAGAATAATCAATCCGGAGGACCTACATGTCCGCCACATGGAAATTGACTCTAGAAGTTCAATCAACTTCTAGTGAAAACACTTCGTCGCTTAAGGCTGCTATGATTACAGATTGCGAGATAATTAACAATGAAAAATCGTTCTCTATCGAAATTATTGAACACAAAGCAAAAGATTTACGCGCCATGTGGAATACCAGAATACGTGGATTGATTGCTGTTGATTCATTAATGATAGTATTAGATGGATTGGACCATAGCGAGGATTCATCAACCAGTAACGTTTGAGCCTAAATGGTGAGCATATGAGTGATATGGAACAGTTCCAGATAGTGGTCTCTGAAATTCAATCAGTTCGACAACAAATGGCTAGCCTAAGTGCTCAAATTATGGAACTAAAAGCCACCTCAGAAGCAGTCACCAACCAACCAGCAGAACTTTCACTACACCAACAACTTGGTGGCGTCTTGATTGAAGTTGCAGATAGACAAACACTAATCGAAGTCCTCAATAAAGATGTAAGCACCTTAACTGAGCATTTAGAAAGATTACAAACCCGTGAAGTTGATTTAGTTAATTCATATGAAGAACTAAAAAAGGTTCTAGAGGGATCTAATTGAGTCAATCCGAAATCGATGTAACCAGCCAGCTGGTTGAATTACACAAATGGATAGATAGTGCTTGCAAACGTGGCGCAGTACCGGTCTTAACTGGAATGAATGGAGACATGGATACGGTAGGTTCGGCGATATCTCTAGCAGCATCAAACCCTAACATGCTGGCTTGCGGACTCCACCTAGGCAGAGTTTCCAAAAAGGTATGTCAAGAACTGTCTGCCCCGTTTAGGAAACTGTCTAATGGATTAGCAGATTTGCCAAAAAATCTAGGTGGTATTATAATCGTTGATGCTGCTGCTCCAAACCAAGTCGGCATTGACTTACCAGATCACATTCCAAAATGCATATTAGACCACCACATCACTGATGATTGGGTATTATCTGATACTGACTTATCGGTTAAGTTACCTGTATCTGCAACTACTGAAATAGTCGCCAACTATTTATCAAAACATTCTCCTGATAGCCTTACAGAACCTGTTCGAAAGCTATTATTGGCTGGACTGATTACCGATAGTGGACGATTCAAGCATTCCAGTAAGGAATCTTTCACTACTGCTTCACTAATTCTTAATGGCTCAAATATTGATTATGCAAAATTTGTCGAATGGTTGGAAACCTCCAAAATTAATTCGAGTGAGCGAGGTAGTTTGTTAAGAGGTATGCAAAGAGCAAATTCAACAAATTCCGGTGAATGGAGCATCATACATTCCTACTGCGGAACCTTAGAAGGAAGACTAGCCTCCCTTTTACTTGGCCTAGGCCAAGACATTAGTTTGGTTAGTAGGAATAAAGATGGTGAAACAAGACTTACCGCAAGAGCCTCTAAAATCGCCACCTCGGATGGCTTAAGTTTAGGGAAAATCATGCAAGATATTGCCAAGCAACTAGGTGGCGAGGGTGGTGGCCATGACGGTGCAGCTGGCTGGACTGGAACCACTGACCGTATAACTGCAGAAAGTTCCTTCATTGCCCACATTGCAAAATTAAAGAGGAATGGTGAATAATCGTGACACAAATTGATGTACCTAACACTCCAGGTAAATTTATTTCTAGATGGCGAGAACAAGGACCTGTTGATTTTTCAACATTGGATGAATGGAAAATCGAAATGGAACTAGAATCATGGTTGATGATCGCTGAAGCAGCTTTATTCTTAGACGCTGCAGAATTATTTGAGATAATAAATGAACAATTAAGTCCGGCTGAACAAGCGACTATTGGCCTGGTTAGAAGAAGAATGCTTGGGGATAATATGCTTGAACAGGCAATAAATGATGCAATATCTATTGCGAAAAAACCTGAGACCCGTGATTTGAAATTAGAAGGTCGACTTAGAATGGAAAGGGGTTTGACTCGGTTTGAAAATGGTGATTTTGAAGGGGCTAAAGATGACCTTGAATGGGCAGAATTGCGTCTTAAATCTGTTGCCAAAGCTAGCAGAGACCATGATTTGTCGTTGTTAAACAAAGCCGCACTATTGTTATCTACAGGGGCTCCATTGATGGCATTACATGTGTACGCTGAAATCTCGAGAAATGGAAATCACGCCCAAGAAACAATCGCAATATCTAGATTAGGTGCATCGAGAATAAGATCCTCTCTTGGCCATATGTTTGATGCTGCAAGGCATGCATGGAACGCACATGAACACGCAATTCGAGCGTTTCAAACCAATATGGCGATTGAAGCAGGCACATTGTTTATCGAACTATCACTAGAAAATATGGATGAATCTGCGGAACGTATGCAATTACAAGTTGATAATGCTAAACCAAGAACTGTTGAGGAAGACGAGCCAACATTATCGGTTAATCCAAAAGATATTGAAGGTGTATTTGATTGGTGTTTTAACAACCTTCCAAAATCAAATTCTGGAGAGCATAGACCCGATCTGCGTGCGATGGTAAGTATTGCTAAAAATTTGGCAAAGTTGGAACAATTTTCAGAACTATTTGCTGAACCAGATGCAGTGGAAGACGCCACATTAGCCGCCATGATTCAAGTTTGTAATGATGATAGTGTCCACACCAAAATTTGGGGAGAACGCTTGTCTGTGCTAACCCTCATAGATTAGAATACCAGTTATCTAAATCGATGAATTCTTGTTTGGTCCAAGTGATGACTGGAGGAACTGAGTCCCACCACTTAATTTCTTCCACTTTTAAATCGTTTACCTGCCAAGATTTTTGATGTGGCTTTTCTATGGTGACCACACTTGCTACCCAACCGTTCTGATAATATTCTTTATTCCATTCGATAATGGAGACATGGAGACCCGTTTCTTCTAATACCTCCCGAAGAAGAGCTTGCTCTGGAGATTCTCCCGCCTCTAAGTGGCCACCAGGTATTTCCCAACCCCTAGTAGGGTGTTTGACAAAAACTACGTGACCCCCATTTGTTAAGGATGGTTTATTCTCCCCAGATGATGTAATCCAAGCTAAAACAAAATCAGGAGCCATACTAATCCAAACCCTGTTTTGCTTGCTCTAAGTATTCAAGAGCCCACTCTTCACCAGAGGCAACAAGTCTTCTGGCAACAAAAAAAGCCTCTGAAAAACTGCTCTGCTGAATTAACTGAATTAATTTTTGTTCATCTTTATTGATGATTTGCTTCATAGTCTCATCAGCAACATAATCTGCAACCGGTTCAGAAACTCTACCAGATAAGATCACCATTTGGTCTAAAAATTCCTGTCGCTTGGAGACTGGAGGTTTAGTCCACTGTTGCTTATCATGACCATCCATTCGAGAATGCAAGCGTTGCATGAAGTCATCTCGAGGAGTTTGATGGGGTCTCAGGTCCTGCACATGGTCATAACAAATCCAAGCGTCTTCTGCTTCATTCCTTCGCTCATACAGCCTACCAAGTTCCATCCATAGTTCATGGTTTTGTGGCCTGTGAGCCAAAAGATTTCTTGCTAGAGTAATGAATAAATCAATTTGCCCGGAATCTCGTATTCGCTCAATTCTACGACCAAATATGATATTAGCTCGCTGATCCCTGAAATCCAATCTACCACATCTTACAACAAATGATTCAAGACTATCTGTTTTCAGTTCTTTGGAGTTAATCCGTTCCCACCAAATGTCAGGGTTGAGTGGATCTCTTGCGAAGGCTGCCTCTAATAATTCAAGCCCTAACTTCAAGAAATCTATTCCTGTTAACTGATCCACCTGCTCAGGATCTCTGCCCAGGATTAAAAACACATCTTCTAGGACTGAACTTAGTCCAACTGCATCCCCTAAAATCACCTTAATATCTGCCAAACAGCGCCAATTATCCTCTTCTGTGAAGTCATATAATATTGCTTGACGAGCACTTTGTTCAGCCCATGAGATGTTGTCATCAAACCTTGATTCATCTAATGATGCTAATTTGGCAAATTTTCTTGCCTGTGATCTGTATCGGTTTCCGAGGTTACGCCTTGGGTGTTGCAACAGATTATTACTGCCACCTTCCAATTAAACACCTCATTGTACAGACATAAATCCTGATTTATCAGCATCAAAAGCAATTGTGGCATCAAATCCAACTTTAGAAGTTGTACCATCCTCATATCTTGAAGGGTCCAAAGAACTACCTTTTTGATTGGATAAAATGACTGTATCACGGTCAGGTTGCCATCTTGTGACCATTGCCCATTCAACTCGAACTGGGTCTGCAATATCGATATCTTCGTCCACAACTGTTACCATCTTCATGCTACGATGTCCAGCAAGTGCTGCTTCAATGGCTTTCAGCGCATCATCAGGATTGTTTTTACGTATTTTCACCACCGCTGCAAGCCACCCACAGCCGCCTTCAGTCATGTGAACATCTAGGCATTCACAAACTTTCGAAACCGCATCTTTGATGGTTGGAGATCTTGGTAGACCCATCAAAGTTTTGTGTTCAGCCTCACCTGGAATTAGTGCGTGGAAGATAGGATTATTTCTATGAACCAGACCTTCAAACTCAATCACCGGTTCTTGCCTAACATCATCAACAGTACCAGTAATATCGACATATGGACCTTCGTCATCGTTTTCAAGAGTAATATTGCCCCAAAACACGTATTCTGATTCTGCTGGAACTTCAACGCCGTTAGGCATAGTAGTAAGTTTGAGCGGCTTATTGTACAGTTTTTCATGCAATGCTGCAGCGATGGTCAATTCATCGATATTTTCATCAAACGACATAGCAGCTGCCAGTAATACTACTGGGTCAGGCGCATTTACCACTGCGACCTTCACGGTATCACCATTTGCTCTTGCAGTTGTCATCATAGTCCTTAGATGCCTAGGCACTAATCGAACAACTGTGTGATTCTCATCGCGTAGGAATTGACGATGAAATGACATATTTCTAATTCCGTCATATTCAGCGATGATTACACTAGCGGAAGAATATCGCCCACGGTCTTGTGGCCAGTGATGCGGTATTGGTATTTCGAGCAGATTTACTTGACTTTGTTGATTTTCAAAGCATTCAGACTGTGACGGTTCAACTAGTATCGGTGTGGATGGATTTTCCATAGCCCAAGCCAATGTGTCGATATATGCTTCGGGTGTGATCCCGATTGCTGCGCATAATCTTTCCCGCGTTAACAAATTAACTGCAGCTCTATGGCCGGGAGTTTCAGAAATGTTTTCAAACAATAACATAGGGTTGTTACGGCTTCTAGAATATTCCCACATACCGTGAATTAGGCTGATTGGTTCTGATATTTGTTCTGCCGCGGCAAGATGGTCTCTGAAGGCCATATTATACCCAAAGGAACCAATGGCTTAACCTTTCATACTGAATGTGGTAAAACCATGGTAAATAACACCTGAATTATGATAATCAGTCTATCGAAAACTCGCATAGCAAGGGTCGTTGTTAAATAGGGGCTTCAAGTCGGCGAATTGCTTCAATGAGGTGATTATGATGGGTAGAGGATTATTCGCTGGTGCAAAGATGGCTAAAGACCGACAAAAATTCCGTTGGTCTGACCGTAGATACAAGAAGCGTATGCTCAAATCCAGAGCGAAACATGACCCCCTTGCAGGCTCTACTCAAGCCAAGGGAATTGTCATAGAAAAGGTGGGCATCGAAGCCAAACAACCTAACTCTGGGATTAGAAAAGCAGTAAAGATTTCATTAATTAAAAACGGTAACAAACTTACCGCCTTCGCTCCCGGAGATGGAGCAATTAACTTCATCGATGAACACGATGAAGTCATGGTAGAAGGTATCGGTGGGCGCATGGGTCGTTCTTACGGAGACATCCCCGGAGTCAGATACAAAGTCATTCAAGTTAACGGCGTATCTCTGAACGAAATGGTACGTGGCAGAAAAGAGAAGCCAATTAGATGAGGTGATTAATTGTCAGAAGCAGAAATTGTTGAAGAAACCGCTCCGGTAGAGGAAGAAATTAGACCAATTGCAGGAATTGGCACCCTTGTCTTTGGCAAGTGGGATGCTTCTGAAGTAACTTGCAAAGACCCAGGTCTTGCACCATACATTAATTTGACAACAGTAGGCGTTCCGCATACTGGCGGCAGACACGCAAATGCTTGGTTTGGAAAAGCTAAGTTATCAGTTGTTGAAAGATATATCAACAAACTGATGCGTACTGGTCCATACACCGGGAAGAAACAAGGAGCCATGAAAGCATTCGAGGCCGCTCTTGACAACATCGCTGAAAGATCAGGAAATAATCCACTACAAACTTTTGTTGATGCAATCTGTAACGGGGCACCAATGGAAGAAATTACAAGAATCAAATTTGGCGCGGTATCACAACCTAAAGCTGTTGACTCATCACCATCAAGAAGACTTGACGTTGCGCTAAGAAACCTTGCTAAGGGTGCACAACAAGGAACCCACAAATCTAAGAGAACATTAACCAGTTGTATCATCAACGAATTGAATAAAGCCTCAGCAGGCGATGTTACTTCGTATGCTGTTTCTAAGAAAGAAGAGTTAGAGAGAATCGCATCATCTGCTAGATGATTCATTACAGTTCTGCTAGCCTACTGGATTTATTTAGGTGTTAGTTATTGTCTAACTATGAACTATTACTTCGCCTATGGCTCCAATTTAGATTTAGCTGATTGGAAAAAGTGGTGTATTGCAAATAACCACCAAGCTAGTGGACTGGTTGAACACTGTCGAGCATTTTTGCCAGGTTATGTCACCAATTACAGTCATTATTCTACAGGCCGAAATGGCGGTGCTGCTAATTTGCGAGAGGCAGATTTTGGTTTAAACGGAGTATATGGAAGTTTATTTATTGTTGACCATGAAAGTATTGAAATCCTAGATGACAAAGAAGGATATCCAAAACATTACGGCCGAAAGATAGTAAAAGTAATTACCGAAACCGGTGATATAATTGAGGCTTTAACATATATTTCGGTAAAGTATTCTGGTGATGAATTTTATAATCCCACAGATAAATATCACGAATTAGTGGTAAATGGACTAAGCCGCAGAGGAATGCCAACTACCGACATAGCCAAAGCGAGAAGCAATGAGGAAAATACTAATCAGGGCTATATTATTGTTTATGGGACATTGAAGAGGAATAACAGTCGAGAGAGTGTAATGACTGGCAAATACATTTCTGATGGCATAATTTTCGGGGAATTGTATGATTTAGGACAATATCCAGCATTAGTGGATGGAAATAATGAAATCATGTGCGAGATATATTTCAGCGAAGACCTGAAAAACGATTTAATAAAATTAGACCGAATAGAAGGGGCTGACATGACTCCACCATATTATATTAGAAAAATCACCCCCGCAAAGTACGGTGATGACAAAATTATTTGGGGCCATTGTTACTTTTTTTCCCAAGATTTAACCAACTATCCTGCTATTTCTAATGGCATTTGGTGAACTCTAAACAGTTGATTAAATGTTAAACTACATCCGAGTTGCTTAAGAACCCCTTTTTGGTGGGTGGTACATCGAGAAGTGGTGAACACATGGGCCGAAAAGAAGACAATATCAAGAAAGCAACAGAAGTAATGCATATACTACCTCAGATTCGTAATCTATGTATCGCTGCACACATTGACCACGGAAAGACAACTTTGTCTGACAACCTTATCGCTGGTGCAGGAATGATGTCATCAGAATTAGCAGGTGCTGCAAGGGTTTTGGATTTTGACGAGCAGGAATCAGCCCGTGGAATTACTATCAATGCGGCTTCTGCTTCAATGGTTCACGAAGTTGAAGGTACAGATTACTTGATTAATCTAATCGACACACCTGGTCACGTTGACTTTGGTGGAGACGTAACAAGAGCAATGCGTGCTGTTGATGGATGTTTCATTCTAGCATGTGCTGTGGAAGGACCAATGCCACAGACTGAAACTGTAGTTAGGCAAGCACTCAAAGAGAAAGTTAAGCCGGTACTTTTCATCAATAAAGTTGACCGACTTATCAACGAACTTCAAGTAACTCCTGAAGATATGATGGAAAGATTTACTGAGACTATCAAGAAAGTCAACCAATTAATCAAGCAATTCGCTCCTGAGGAATTCAAGAAAAGCTGGCAAGTTTCAGTTGGTGATGGTACAGTCGCTTTCGGATCTGCTTACCACAACTGGGGTATTACTGTCCCATACATGGCTAAATCAAACATATCCTTCAAGGAAATTTTTGAATACTGTAACAACGAAGACCAAAAGACGCTTGCTGAAAAAGCACCAGTTCACGAAGTTCTCCTAGACATGGCGGTAAGTAAGTTACCGGGACCTGTCGAAGCACAACCGTACCGTGTACCAAATATTTGGACTGGCGATCTTGAATCGGAAATTGGTAAATCTATGATGAACTGCGATCCTGAAGCCGAATTAGCCATGATGATTACCAAAATCTGGATGGACCCGCATGCAGGTGAGGTTGCAGTTGGAAGAATTTATTCTGGAGCAATAGCACAAGGAGAGTCGGTTTATGCAATTGGCGCAGCTAAACCAGAGCGTGTTCAACAAGTTAGTATGATGGTTGGCGGCGATAGAATCACTGTTCCAAAGGTAGTAGCAGGAAATATTGCTGCGCTAACTGGAATCAGATCTGCGGCTGCTGGTGTTACACTATCACATGATAAAGAATTCACACCATTCGAAGCTATTCGTCACTACTCTGACCCTGTAGTTACAGTGGCAGTAGAGCCAAAGAGTATGAAAGACCTGCCAAAATTCATTGATGCCCTCAGATCACTTGCTAAGTCAGATGCTTCATTACAAGTAACCACAAACCAAGAGACTGGAGAAGCATTACTTGCTGGAATGGGTGAATTGCACTTAGAAATTACCGTTTATCGTATCGAAGAAGAACAGAATATCAAAGTCAGTGTAAGCCCACCTATTGTGGTTTATCGTGAAGGTATTCAAGGTAATAATCATAAGCGCCCATTCGAAGGTAAATCACCAAACAGACACAACAAATTTTACTTTGAAATTGAACCACTACCAGTTAATGTTGTTGAGGCAATGAAGGCTGGAAGTTTAGGAGATGGACCTGTTCGAAACAAAGATTCCAAAGAAGTTGGTAACAAATTCGGTGAACATGGTATGGACAAAGACTTGATGCGTAAAATATACGCAATCAAGGGCACTAATGTACTGGTTAATGACACAAAAGGTATTCAAAACCTCCACGAAACACGTGAATTGATTATTGAAGCGTTCAATGAAGTCTGTGTCAAAGGACCTATTGCTGATGAACCTGTTCAAGGTATGATGGTAAGATTAGTTGATGCAAAGTTGCACGAAGACGCTATTCATCGTGGACCTGCTCAAACTATTCCTGCCGTAAGAAATGGAATCAAGGGTGCAATGGTTAGAGCAAGAACAATTATTCTAGAACCAATGCAAAAAGCGTTTGTCTCGGTACCAAATGACTGGCTTGGACAAGTCACTAGAGAAGTTACTAACAGAAGAGGTATCATTGAAGATATGCCATCTGATGGAGAAGTCACCACTGTTGTAGGAATTATACCAATTGCAGAAACATTCGGTTTCTCCAACGACATTAGAGCTGCATCCCAAGGACGAGCAGTTTGGAATACTGAGAACCTCGGATTTGAACCACTACCACCTCAATTATTTGAGAAAGTGGTCGGTGAAATAAGAACCAGGAAAGGACTTAAGCCCGAACCAAATCCAGAATCATACTATTCAGATTGAGCAACATGTCTGCCAAAGTTACTGGCTTACATATCTCAAGTGGTGGAGTCCCAAAAGCTCCAGTCAATACCCTTAGCGTGACACTAAATGGTTGCCAGGGCGATGACCAAGATGACAAGAAACATCATGGTGGTAAAAATAAAGCGATTTGTTTGTTTCAACAAGAAATATTGGAATCATTATCTTCTAACGGACATCCAATTTCACCAGGTAGTACAGGAGAAAATATCCTCATTGAAGGGATTGAAATAGGTTCAATAGAAGTTGGAACGTGTTTAAAGATTGGTGAAATAGAGATCGTGGTTACTCAAGATGCACCACCATGTAAAACCATCAGAAATTCATTCGCTAATGGTGAGTTTAACAAAATTTCTCATCGCAAAAACCCCAACTTCACCAGATGGTATGCATCAGTAATATCTACTGGCAATGTCAATGTCGGCGATATTGTTGAGTTAATCAACTAATACGTTTCAATTGATAATCGGTTAATTCTCTTAGTGCTAAGATAGCGGGAGAATCTGGTAAACGGTCTAAACATGCATGGGCTTTTGAATGGTACATCTCAGCTTTTTCCCTAGCATAATCTACAGAACCCATTTTGTTTAAGGCAAGTAAGCCTAAATCTATTTCTTCTTGGCTTGCATCTTCACCTTTACCTAATACAGACTTTAAGTTGTCTAATTCGCTAGAATCACTTTGGGAAAGAGCATGAATGACCATTAATGTCCTTTTACCCTGAGCTAAATCTGAACCTGCAGGCTTACCTAAGGTAGCCGAATCTGAAAGAACATCGATTAAATCATCCATCAATTGGAAACATAGCCCTACCGCTAGACCCCAATCCGCCATACATTGAATGGTGTCACCGTCGGCTCCAGCCATTCGAGAACCTACCTCAGCACAAGTCAAAAACATCACCGCGGTTTTACCTTCAATCATTTCAAAATAATCTTCTTCAGATACTGCGATTCTATCTTCAAACTCAATATCTAATTGTTGGCCTTCACTTACTCTTCTTACCATCCAAGCCAAACGATTTACCATAGCACCAACGTCCTTGTGATCAAGACCCTTCGCTCCAACTAATCTTTCAAAAGCAATGGCTAACATTGCATCGCCGGCATTTATTGCCGTTGGTAGTCCATACTCAATGTGAACCGCATTGAGTCCGCGACGAGTGTCATCATCATCCATAATATCGTCATGAACCAATGTGAAATTATGCACAATTTCGATTGCCGCTCCAATATCTAGTAAACCTGAATGGGAATCTCCAACCGCTTTACCAACTAACCAAGGGAGGGTTGCCCTCAAGCGCTTTCCACCACCTCCAATCAAATGCATCATTGCATCAGAAAGCCTTGAGTGCTTTGAGGCACGCAGGCTATCAGAAATTCTCTTTTCCACCAATTCTTTTACTTCCATAATTGATGTCGATAAACCTGCACCAGTAGCATAGGTTAGCATGTGTGAGACATCACCCATATCATGGATCAAGTCATCTTTTAGTTTGGCAATTTCGGCCAAGTCACCTTGACTTGACCACCACTCATCGGTCATTATTCTTGATGCAATACATCTGAACCATGGAGCGATTTCACCATCTGACAAATCATTGCTTACCAGCATCGATTCAAGTTCCTCTTCAGAAACCCATTTTACATCAGAAACTTCATTCTCATTGATGTTTAATTCTACATCTGCCTTAATTATTAGAATATGGTCAATTTCTCTTTCAATCCATTCATTATTCATCCTCGCAGAATACATCATTTTGGTGATAAAGTGAAAATCGTCTGTTGAGATTGAATTAGGATCAATACCTAATTCTTGGTGTAATTTCCTAATTGCTGCTCGCTTTACTCCCATTGCATTAGTCAAGTCTCTTTCGCTTTCAGAGTAAAGCGGATGCGAGCAACAAGAATTTGCCCACACGCTAGGGAATGTAACTTTGTGACTCGCTCTTTTTTGCAGCAACAACTTATTTTCTTGGTTAAATAGAAGAACACTAAAAGCACGATGTAATTGTCCCGCATCATAATGTGCTGCCACTTTTGAAGCCATACCTATTTCATTATCCAGTTCATCAACTGCGATAACTGCTTCAGACATCAAAGTAATCTGTTCTTCATCTGCTGAATTCTGCTGCAAAACCTGTTGCAATTCAGTATCGATTTCCACCGACGGAACATCATCTATTTGGTATCCTGTCAAGTCATCACCATACATTGCACAAGAACTCGATAAATGAATAGTTCCCCTATCATATTAGATTATTCGGCAAAAATTTGAGTACCACGGGTTGAAATACCCTTACAGGCGTCCAGCAGACGTTGTGGTTCTTCTCCATTGATAATGAAAACATCAACACCGCTAGCTGCTACTTCAGAACCCCTTATTGCTTTTAGACCAATTCCCCCTGTAACATCAATCTCGCTATTGTGAACTCCACTATACTCGGTACTGGGTGACCAATGTTCAATCAAATCACTCTCATCAGCCAGTTCAGGAGGCCGCTTTAGAATCCCGTCGACACCTTTCACTGCGAATATTAATCGCTTTACATTGGGAATATCCTGACAGATTCTGACCACTAGATCATCACCTGAAAGTATACCGAAAACCCCTTCATCACAATCGACGATATCTCCGAATGTAATCTCAACCGATTTATTATTATTGAATAATTTTGTAATGTTTCCATCGAAGTTGCTACCTGTGTTCCTAGCCCATTCATGAGGTGGTAATTTTGTAGTAGCAATACCCCTCTTAGAAAATGCATCTAAAACTATTTTATTCAAAGTGAGCATTTCTTTACGCACTAGGCTAACTGCATGTTGTTGTGATTTACAATCATCTTGCGAGAGGAAATCATAGTCTGGTAAGTAACCATGATTAAGTTTCCAGTGCTTAGATCTTAAATGACCAAATGAACCTGCTCCATGTACAACAATTACCCGTAAATTATCTTCTAGGCAATCTCTTACAACATTTACTAATGAATCAATGACAGCATGGTTTGGAGTACACATCATTGATTTATCGGTAATCAGACCACCTCCGAATTTTATGACTATACAATCATCCATGTCAATGCGATGAGGGGAACACTCAATAGCATTGTCACTGAAACTGAGTTTAATCACGCATCATGGAGTCATCTAAGGAAATATATTACTTACAAGGTTTGATGAACATGGTCCTTGTGTGGCAATACATGGCAGAAGGACCTCTACTTGATGAATTCATGAGACATTTACAAGCTTGTCTTGATGAAACTATGGAGATTGATGATAAAATCGAGCGGTATGATCGGATTCTGCAATTAGAAATAGCCATACAGGAGGCGATTATTTTCAAGAACCGGTATGCTGAATTGGTCAGTCATGGAATAGACCCATTGCTATTAGTTAGTCAGAAAGAAGGTTTGGAGACCCCACCACCTGCAACAAAGTCTCAAGCCCTAACTCTTGGGTTGTCCAATTGTTCTAAGTGTGGTAGTACATTAGATCTTGACCTAGGATTCTGCCCCGCTTGCGGGGCAATTGAAAAGTAATCGAATTACTCTTCTTCTTCAGCTTCCCATCTAGCAACCATTTCGGAGATTACTGGGTCGTCTGCTTCAACCTGGTAAAGGTAATCAGCAGGCATATCTGTAGTCAGATAAACTGATTTTCCTGCACGATAAATTATGTTGCCATCAGCAATTGCTCTAGTTGTATCAACTTCCATAATTGCAGGCCTAGCGATTCTAACATGTCCAGCTTCCATTGCCTTGTTGATTGTCTTGGAAAGGTGAACGTGTTGTCTGTCACCAGCGGTTATTCCCAATTCTAGAATTGCTTTGACTTGTTCTTCTTCACATGGCCAGTAGAGTGCTTCAGGTATATCATCGGTAGGAAGATCCAATTCTAATTCTATAGAATGGCCATATGTAGCCCTAATCATTTCTCCTTCCACTTGATATCGGCCTTTTTCATCAGAATTTGCTATTGCCGAAAAATGCCATCCTCTAAGCCAGTGGTAGTGTTTTCTTTGCTTTGAAATAGATTCAGAAAGTTCTATTGTGTTTACCCATCCATTGATATCCATATCCACTCCGAATTTCTCTGGAGCATGACGAAGTACCAGTGCAAGGATTCTTCCAAGGGAGTTAGCTTCCCTATCACTCATGATGAATTTCCCTTCTTCATTACATACCGGGCAGTTAGAACCATTGAAGTGTCCGTTGTTAATCGAGCAGGACCGTTCTCTACATTGTCGTAGCATGATTATAGCCGGTTGGGGGTTGTTTTTAGTATCTACGGAATTTTTGGCTGTTTCAATATTAATTTAGAATAAGTAAAATCAACCGCTTTAATCAAATGCTGTGACACTTTGGGGTTAACATGGTTGATGTTGCCATTGTCGGCGCAGGACAAACAAAATATGGTAATCATCAATCAGGAATGAAAGGAATGTGGGCAGAGGCTGCCTACAATGCGTTCCAAAGCGTCGACAAGGATTTTGAACCGAAGCAAATTGATGAAGCATATATCGGAAGTGTAGCCTTTGGCGGTGGACAGTTAGGTAATACTGCGGCGTTGTTAACAGAACATTCAGGCATGAAAGGAATACCAGTTAGGCGAGTAGAGAATGCTTGTGCATCCTCTGGTTTCGCCCTTAGAGACGCTTGGATGGCAATAAAAAGTGGTCAAGCAGATGTTGTGATTGCGGGTGGTATTGAAAAAATGAACGATCTAACTCCTGAAAGAAAACGATTTTGGTTAGGAGTATCTGGTGACACCGAATGGGAAAGATTGGCAGGTCTAACTTTTCCTGGAACCTATGCCTTGATGGCTAGGAGGTATTTCCATGAATTTGAATCAACTCATGACGATTTAGTAAATATCAGCGTCAAAAACCATTGGCATGGCTTGGATAATGAAATGGCGCACATCAGAAAAGATGTTAGTTTTGACAAAGCCAAGAACGGGTTTATGGTTGCTGACCCCCTGACACTGTACGATTGTTGCCCTACCTCAGATGGTGCATCATGTGTGATCTTAGCAGCAGACCATGTAGTGAAACAATTTACTGATGACCCAGTATGGATTAACGGCTCAGCTGCCGCTTCAGATTATCTTGCACTCCACGACAGACCATCAATAACACAACTAATTGCCACTCAAAATGCCGCAAAAAAAGCCTATCAGATGGCTGGTATTGAAGCACATAATATCGATTTAGCCGAAGTACATGATTGCTTTACCATAGCTGAATTATTGGCAACCGAAGACCTTGGTTTTGCCAAACGTGGTAATGGCGGTAAATTTGCTAGAGACGGTGCTGGAAGAAGAAATGAAGGTGATGTGTGCATTAATCCTAGCGGCGGATTGAAGTCAAAAGGCCATCCTCTTGGGGCTACTGGAACAGGACAAACTGTTGAAATTTTCAAGCAGTTAAGAGGCGAGGTTGAGCAATCACGACAAGTTAGAGATGCTGAAAATGCACTATCGCACAATGTTGGCGGGTCAGGTGCCACTTGTGCAGTTCACGTATATGGGAGAAATCGAAATGAGTGAGGTACAAAATTTCCACGGATATTTGATTCTATCAAAGTCCAATTCTTTCACAATATCTTCTCCTTACACAATCGATGGTAACCGCGTTTTTGGACATGATAGTGATTACACAACTATGGCAATTTCAATAATTAAATACTTAGTAAGCAATGAAATAGAATTTACCATCGCCAGTGTCGATGAAAAAATCAATTTTGAAGTATTACAGATTGCTACCGGCATCCAATTAGTAGAAAATGGCCAAAATTTAGCGTGTGGAGATGATGCGTCGGTATATCTGTCAAGCACGGAACACTCAACAATCGAAGTTCAAAATACTCCTTCCACATTGATGGATGTAAATTTATATCGATCAATGCAAATGGCTTGGAAAACAGAATTAGATATTCGCAATATATCCCAAGGAGCGTATGTATCCAAGCAACAATATGATGAAAGCTTGTCCTCAAGATTATCTCTAATTGCACAAAATGATGATAAGATAATATGGCCGCCAAGGCAAATGAATAGTGACGGAGTCACTTTGTCAAAAGAAAGTACTAATTTATCACCAAAGGCAAATGTGTTGACTTGGACCAAGTTAAGTGCCGCTGGCGCACCTTCAGAGTTTGCCATTCGAGCACCTATTCTGGGAGGATTAAGCACAGTGATGGTTGAATTTGATGAAGGCCCAAGGGGTGTGTTCTTGATGGTTGATGATGAAGACAGGGAGCCAAAAATTGGTGATAGTGTAGAATTCGTGGTAAGAATGCTGTACGGCCAAGAAGGAATTGTACGATATGGCACTAAAGCAAGAATTCATTTCGGTTAATGATAGGCAAAGCATTCATAGAAAAAGCCTCCTTTAGCAACCACATGGCGGGTTTTGGTGGACTCCGGAAAGGTCGGCGCGATGCTGTTGAAAATTTATCCTACAATGAAGGTGGAGAATGCCCACGTTGCGGTGGAGAGGCTGAAAATTCCTCTATGGCAGGTTACCTTCGATGTGTCACTTGCTCACATGAATGGGCTGACCCAGATTACGTCGAGGAACAGACAAAAAGTGACATCCCAACATATCACAGGGATGCCGAATTAATAGACCAATTCAAAAAAGATGTCGAGTCAGGTGGTTTGGCTAATGTTCTTGGCGTGGAGAGTAATTTGTCTGAACAACAAGAAGCCAGTTTAGGACGCTTGGAGGACAAATGGATGAGTGGTATGCAAGGCAGATTCAATACCGCAACTGAAGAAAGAAAACCACTTATGATTATGTTTGATGATGAAGACAACATCGTATCTACCGAAGTTGCAGCACTAACCATTGTATCAAATGGCTTTGATGGTGGTGAAGAGATACGCTTAGAATACCCTACCAAAGGTACTGAATTTTATTCATACAACGTCAATGATGGCATGGGTTGGAAGAAGGGCGCTAACGCTGAAGAGACTGCCAGATCAATTGCCAATGTGATAAACAATAAATCAAATCTTGTCTTTGCCAATTCCAAAGGAACGAGAGTTTCCTTTGAGTTAAGAAATGAGAGCCTAAGGCCAGAATCTCTCGTTTTGTTTGTTGATGACCCAGGCGGCACTGATATTGTTGCTGAGAAGAATGGTGTAATCTTAGATGCTAGAAATGCCAGTGATTTCGAAGATTATCGAAATGTTGTAGAGATGGTCCTAGAAGATGGTATTATTTCCCCAAGTGAAGACCAATTACTCTGGTCACTTAGACAGGAATTAGGTATTGATGATGCATATTATATTCAAATGGTAATTGAGATGTGCGGTGAAAACACCCTGAAAGAATGCACCTCATGTTCAGCAATGGCCGAATTATATGTTGAATATGGCACATGGTACTGTCATTCATGCGAAGAGTGGTGTTGACTTCTAAAAACCCCCAGAAACACCGGTTCTATAGATTTATTATTGCGCTTTTAGGAACCCAAAATCGCATATTTTCATAGGGATTATTCATAAGGTATGTCGCAATGGGATGGGTGAGTGAGTCATATGGCTGGAGATGTATTGTATATTGGAATTGATTTAGGAACCTTTCGCTCTGTGATGGTTTCTTCAGATAGTCACGAAGAAGAAGAATTAACTGTTATTGGTACACCAAAAGACCCGATTGCACGAAATTTCTTGAAGAGAGATGTTTTATTTGGAGAAGAAGCTCTAAAAAATAGACTTGCGTTAAATCTGTTTAGACCTCTAGAACATGGGGTAATCAAAGACACTAATGAAGACAGAGATTTCATCGCTCATTTCATCACCCACCTAATCTCGCTTTCCGACCCAGAAACTTACGACCGTGTAGTTGCTGTTATCGGAGCTCCTGCTGAAGCAAGTTATGTTGACAAAACAGCCATCTTCGATGCCGCTGCAGGAACAGTCAATGCAGCTATGATCATATCAGAACCATTTGCTGTAGCATATGCCCTCGACATGTTAGAACATACTCTAGTAATCGATATTGGTGCAGGTACAACTGACTTGTGCAGAGTGTACGGAACTATCCCTACACCTGATGACCAAATGCATACAGAGTACGCAGGTGACTATGTTGATAGAAAAATTATTGAAGAAGTTCAATCAAAGTATAGTGGTGCTCAAATCACCAAGGATATGGCAAGAAGATGGAAGGAGCAACATTCCTTCGTCAGCACCTCAACTCCTGATGGACCAATCATGGTTGACTTTTCTATCGAAGGCAAAGCAATGACTCTTGACATCACAGATTGTGTCCAAAAAGCCTGTGAATCAATCGTTGACCCTATTGTAGAGAACGTTAAGATACTGATTGCAACTTCTAACCCAGAATATCAAGACGCTTTCAGAAGAAACATGATTCTAGCAGGCGGTGGCTCAGGAATAAGTGGACTTGGCGCAATGATTGAGAGAAAACTATCAGATCTTGGAGATGTCAGTGTACACGTTGTAGACGACCCAGTTCGCCTTGGTGCAATGGGTGGTCTTAGACTGGCTATGGAAGTTCCAGAAGAGATGTGGAAGAACCTAACTCTAGCATCACGCTGATTAGTATCACTCTTCTTCAACTGTACCATACTTGGCTGCTAGTTCTGGATCGATCAAAGAAGCTTGACAGTGTGGGCATTTATCACTAGAACTCAGCATTGATGGTCTTATGGCTAACACAGCCATACATTTAGGACATGCAGCTAGCATCTCCCCATGCTCTAGTTGGAAATCCATGGAACTTGATTCACTGTTAAAATATCCAAGTTTATACATTGGATTAAAGTGATATAAAAATCTCCTAAAAGAACCGAAAGTAGCCCATCCAGTCAAGAATAAGAACAGAAGACCACCCATATTACCAGTCATAACGATAAATAATGAATCGATTGCGTTTATGCCAAAGAACAGTCCAGCGATTAAAATTAATGTTGCTGCTGGCCAGTATGCCCATTTTGTGCGATTCCTGTAAGAACTCCATATAACAAAATTAGCCACTGCAACAAAACCTAGGATAGCAGTTGATGCAGAAGAGGAAATCATTGATGAGATTGCCCAAAATAAATACATCACTATCAGGCCATCAATAAAAACAATGAATGATGTACCGCGGTGGATTCTATCAAATACACTATTGCTAGCGGTCAGAGAGTTAGGACTCATACCTGCTACCACCAACTGGTCACCTCTACTTGAGCCCATGTAACTCCGCGGCCATTCACTAATCTTGAACCATTGGTTTACAATCTCATAAACAGATTCAACGAAGGTGTCAAATTTGGACAGCCGTTGCCTCAACCATGGCGATGCGCGATACGGATGTTGAAATTCGTGGCGATAGCCTAGCCAAAAAGCGTATTTTGTTAGGCGTGAGCGGGGGAATTGCTGCAGTTGATACAGTTAGGTTAGCTAGGGAACTTAGACGTCATGGAGCGGTTGTAAGTGTTATGATGACGCATTCTGCGCAGAAAATAATCAGTCCGTTAGCAATAGAATGGGCGACCCAAACGCCAGTAATAACTGACTGGCAAAGTGATTTGACTGCCCTAGAAGAAGTGGATGGGATTCTTATTGCACCAACTACGAGAGACCTGATGGCTAGTTATCTACATGGATTACAACACGGACCTATTCTGATGGCACTTAGTGTGGCAAGAACGAGAGATTGTCCGGTAATGATGATTCCAAGCATGCATGCCGACTTAGCCAATGATCCGGTCACACAGGAATTAGTCGATGAAGTTAGACACAAAGGAATTGAGGTGCACTGGGGCGAGGAAGTCGAAGGAAAAAGAAAAACCCCCCCTCATCAAGAAATTGTGGCAAGATTTGCAAATTATGTCAATTCCAGAAAAACTCATCGAAAATCTGTAGTGATCACCCTTGGTGCTACACGTTCACCAATTGATGATATTCGATTTATTCAAAACACCAGTAGTGGCTCTACTGGTTTTTCTATTGCTGATGATTTATTTCGGCATGGTCATGATGTGACTTGTGTTAAAGGGATTACTAGTGTCGTAACTCCAAATTGGTTACCATTGATTATACCAGCTGAGTTGCCTAATGAAATGCTAAAAGAATTATTTGCCCTTACCAATGATAACATAGATGCTTGGGTTCATTCTGCTGCAGTATTGGATTACGTTGTTGAAAATAGTGCCGAAGGAAAATTAGCCAGCCAGCAGGGTCCATTAGATGTTAAACTAATTGAAAGCCCAAAGCATATTTTAGAATTGACTAAAAAATGTCACGGCTCAGTCAGAATCGGATTTAAATTAGAAACAGGAATCAAACAAAAAGAACTAGTTAGACGAGCATTAGCTCAAATAGAGTACGCCAATATGACTGCTGTAGTGGCTAATCGCTTAGAAGACATCAATGATTCAAGTAAACCAAGAGCGTACTTAGTGGATAGAACTGGTTCAGATTTTATGTTACCAACAATCGGTGATATGTGCACAGCGGTTCGAACCTTGATTGAACGAGGCAACTAGGTGTTTTCATGCGCAGATTTGTGATAATTGGGCATCGAGCAATGTCCCAAGGAAAACTGCCAATAAGTGATTTGGCAAGTGGTGCAGGAAGAGTAGACGTCTTGGTTAGAGCGATTATGTCGTCATTATTAACCAGTCACGGAATCCGCCAAGACACTGAAGTAATTATCCACTTACAAGGTGGACCAGGACCATATCGCAGAATAAAGTTCGTTGGCAATGAAATAAGAGGAATGCACGCTGAAGAGCGCTCAGTTGCAGGTTTGATTGCTAAAATTATCAAACAACCAACCCCACCAATTGGGATTTGGCGTCGAGAATCTGACGGATTGTACGAATCTGGTGGAGATATCCAGGATACCATAAGAGAACATTCATCATCCAAAATAGTGGTACTAGATGCAGAGCAAGAATCATTGTGGTCTTTTGATGCTAAACTAACTAATGATCAAATTAGCAATACCGATTTGGACTTGACTTTTATTTTGAGCGATGACAAACCATTAGCTATAGAAATGGATAACCATTTCGTTTCTCGTTCAATTGGTGAACAGTGGTTACAGGGTCATACAGCAATAGGAATATGCCATTTCTTACTAGACCAAAGCGTACCTCTTAATCTAGATTAAACCAAGCAGGAAAACCTTTCTGGTCTTCCTCTAAAGCATGTTTCAAGATTTGCCCGTCAACTGCTAAAGGATGAGTTTGAGGCCAAGTTGGCAAGCATGAAATACTAGCTTTTTGAACCTCTACTGCATCACAATCACTCTTATCAATTGGAGTGTGATCTATACTTGCAGCGCCAATAGTGAAAGTTGCAGTAGAGTGTGAATCATCATTTTGGATACTAATGGCATCACGATACCATCGCATACCGAGCCTGGTACTAGTGAATTGACCCGACCAATCTGTTGGAACATTCAGATTAAGCATTAAGTCACCTTGGAAAAATGCACTCCTTAGTGATTCATTAGCATTTGAAAACTCGAGACTATCTGGTGATGGCCAATTGCTAAGGTATTCTTGTTCAAAATCAAGATTAGGTCTACGCAAATTTTGGGGAACCACTGGTAAAAACTCTAGAACTCTTTCAACAAATTCTACAGTTGAGTCAATAGCAATGTCCATATTTGTGTCATCAAAAGATGCTAGTGATGAAGCAATTGCTGGCATACCATACAGCCCAGCCTCCCTTGCAGCCCCCATTGTACCGCTATGATAGGAATCTTGTGACATGTTTGGTCCAAGGTTAACCCCTGATACGACTAACCTTGGGACGATGTCTGGCAAGATATGTTGCAGGCCTCCATCTAAGGATACAATCATAGTATCACATGGTGAGCCTTCTAATTCTAACAACTTCACATTTTCAGGTGAAGAAAGATTCCAAGAATGGAATAAATCATCTCTATATCGCCATTCGATTGGCTTCATTAAATTAATTCGCATACCAGTTGCTGAATGATTATCTTTGGGTGCAAAAACCACCACTTTGTGACCACGGGAATTTAATTTCTGAACTAATTTTTTCATACCAATGGCTTCAATTCCGTCATCATTGGTAAGTAGTAACCAGCCTAGAGTGGAGTCTTCTGTCATATCTATCCTTATTCCAGCCTCGCCCCAACCAGTGTTTCATTGTTCGTATCTTGTTGTGGAGTGCCAATTACGACTAATACGATACCTGAGATAAGGACTGGGCCACCAATCCATGTCCAAAAACCAGGCAAACCTGAATCAAATAATGCGTAACCAATAATCGAACCTATTATTGGCTCCATAGTAACGCTAGTTGAAACTACTAATGGTGGAATATACCTAAGACAGGTATTAAGCCCAGTGTGGCCAAGTAGTCCAGCAATTAGAGCCAAGGCTAAGAACCACCAAAAATAATTACCTCCTAGCCATCCAAATATTCCAAAACTACTGAATTCATCTTCCAGTAGCATTGACCCTGGTATCAATAAGACAGCGCCAATTAGCGTCACTGGGAAAGCGTAAATGAAAATGGGCATCCATTTCCTGAGGACTCTGCCGCTAACAATATAGCCGACAACAAATATTGCACCTAAAAATGCTAGGAAATCACCCCAAATAGTAACAGTCCTGCCGCCTTGTTCATCTCCAAGATCAATTAATGCTAATGCTGCACCAATAAAACCAATACAAGCACCAATGATTTCTAAGCGATTTGGACTTCTATGCTTTTGAAATAATCTAGCTAACAGAAGCATTCCAAATACTATAATTAACGGGTGAGCAGTAACAAATAGTAGTGAATGAGTAAGTGAAGTTTCATCTAAACTTGCCACCCATGCACCGAAGTGTAAAGCCAAGAATAAACCGCCGCCAAATAGCCACATCAAACTATTACGTTCGAGCATTCTATCTCTAATCTCTGACCCATGTACTCGCCATTGCATTAACGCCAATGGGAATAGAACAATTGAAGTTAATTGAAGACGCCATGAAGCACGCAATAATGGTGGCACATCGTCGACTTGCTGGAATAAAGCGCCTGCGCTGGAGACGCCGAAAACTGCAGCAATAAGTAACAACCACACCCAATTAGGGGTGGAATTATTGCTCTGCATCGACTTCACACTCAAGCTGTCTTGGCATCAGGTGACTCAGAATCCCCACCAATAACTCCAGCTCTCTTGAATAGCCAATAAATTAGGTAACCAATAGACACATTGAGTCCAATAAAGCCTATCATTCTAGCGATATACCATTGCATTGAGAAACCAAATTCATCAATTCCAAAGAACTTTCCTGTTGGGTTATCGTCATTAGGAGTCCATAGAGAATCGATAAAGGACAGAATACTTGATTCTGTGCCGAAGAATGCTTCGCCAGTCAATAGTCCTGCAGCCACCATGAATGTACCGAGTAAAATCAGTGCACGCTGTTTTTCGGCTTCATTCGAACCTGATTCTTGCTTGATTTTATCAATTCTTGGCGACAATTTCTTTTCTTCCCAATTATCTCTTGCATAGCCACCAATCAGCATTGGCAAAGTGTATGGTACAGTCAAGTACATTCCAAGTCCAAATGAAGTCCCCATTCCCGTAGCCCATTCGACAAACATACCCAGTAAGAACCCAAGTAGTAACAAGGTCATATCACCTTCTTTCTCAGCAAATATTACTGAAAATGTTGCGAAAGCGTTTGCCTGAGGCGCTAATAAATCGATGTTTCCATCAGCTAATTGGATCGAAAGGAAGATGGCAACTCCTGCGCCGATTATTGCACCAGGAACAACTCCCATAATATTCCCCTTGGAGATGTGGTAGGGACGATTACCAATATACAAACTATTTTTGTAATCACCAATTACTGTCCCTGACATTGATATGGCTGAACCAAATACTGTGGTACCTACTAGCCCTAATAACACCGCATCTTGCGTATTTAGTTGCAATAGTTCTTGAGCATTCAGGAATACCCCCAAGAGCATCAATAGTACAATGAAAGATGTTCCTGAAACAGGCTCAATTCCAGTTTCACCCATTACCCTAACAGCAATTGCTCCAAGTAAGAAGGTGGTCATGATTAGTACTGTAGCGAAGATCAATGAGGCTAAAATTGAAAAGCCACCTAAAGTGAAAATCAGTATCATTGAGAAAAATGTGAGTACCATGAATATAGGTATGTGCTTCAATGGCCATTCATACCATCCCTTACCTTCCATATACTCTTGACTACCTTCACCCTTCAACGCACCTCCAATGTCGCTAAATATATTGAGGAAAGTCTTGTACATCTTTGCTAAACCAAACATTCCACCACCAACAATCGAACCAATAGCAATAGTTCTAACAGATTTAGCAAATGCAATCATTTGTAATGCCTCACCTGTATTGCCTGCATATTCTTGAATTGGTATATTTGACTGTGACGCAGCATCGTAAATTGGGAAATTGAAATAAACCACCAAAGGTACCAAAAAGAACCATCCAACTAATGTCCCAAGGTTGACTAGGAAGGCCACTCTAGTCTTCATAAACCAACCAATAGCAAACATTGAGGGAGTCAGATAGACGCCTATGTAGGTGTAAGCAAAGGGATTCCATGCTGTATCTGGTGTCCATTGAGTATAACTTAGCGAAACACCATCATCAGTCCCTGATGGCTGGTGAATTGTTCCTTTGGAATAGATAGTTGCTAGACCTATATCTCCAATACTAAGAGTTTGAGCAATCCAATCTAGCAATGCTAACTTCTTGTCCCCAGCCCAAATAAGTGGATATTCGACTAGGAATAAACCGACCATAGTGAAACTGGTCCAAATACCAATTGTTTTCAGTGAATCACGTGCATGTTCAACTGCCCCTGTGTTGACATCAGAGGCGATATCTAGCATCTTTAGCGTAGCTTCAAAACCGGGAAGTGGCAATGGATCCTCAACCAACCAAACCCTACGAAAAATTATGAAGTACATGACACCGAGAAAACCAGCAAACATACTAGCAACAATGCCGATAAATGCCAAATTGAACGCATCTCCACTACCAAGGGTAATCAATGGACCACTGGCCAGTTCATACCGTGGATCAGATGCTAGTAGGAAAATTGCCGGGAAGGTGAAAATAAATCCAGTTGAAGCATGGGTTGCTCCAGTAGTTGCAGATGTAGCGATGTTTACTTCAGAAGGTGACCATTTTAATGCCATACCCAAAAGATAGGCGATATACCAGGCAGCAGAAATGGCCAAACCAAGTTTGAGACCGATATATGCAGTTACTCCGGAAAAAACCGCTCCGATTGCGATCCCGTACAGGACTTTAGGAGTACTCCAGTGAGATACCTCGAACGATTCTTGAAGGTTCTTTTCCTCAAGGTATTGCTCCAAAACACCTGTGTTAAGGTTGTTATACATCTCATCATCAAGCCAAGTTAACTTACCCTCTTCGATGGCTTTGAGACCTTCAGGAGTAACTGGTTGACGATATGCAGATTTCTGAACACCCATTATTTAACCACCCGCAAGTGCTTCCGCACATAACAAACCATGCGCGCCCACTTGAATACTATTGCGCTTTAATATCCATAATCTGAACGGAAATTAATTAATTCCTATCTGATGATTTTTTAATACATTTGACCGGCAAACCAGCCCACACTTCTCCAGCAGGAATTGTTTTGTACTTACCAACAAGACCACTTGTTCCAATCACCGCACCTTTACCGACTGTCACACCTGGTTGAATAGTAACTCTAGATCCTAACAATGAGCCTTCTTCTAGGGTGATTCTTGCTAATATCATCTGCCCTTTTTCAACTAGATGACCATTTAGGACGCATCCGCCACCAACGACCACGTTATCTTCGATAGTAACCGTTGAAGGGTCATTTAGATTAATAGTATTAATTTGAACTCCCTTACCAATTTTAGCACCTGCTAAACGGTAATATGCATTACTTATGAAAGATGGAATCGTATGGACTAAAACCGGGTGAGTACATCGATGAAGATGTGCACAAATAGCCCATCTAATTGTTGTCCAAGAATTTAGGTTAGCAACTATTTTATCGCCGGAAAATCGAACATAAATCAATCTTTGCGACAAACCAGACATAGTTAACAAACTCAGTATGTAAGTCATGAAGCCTAATCCTCCTGCCAATCCATAAATAATGTAATTTAAATTATCATTATCTGTCAAGGTTGCATCAGTCACAATATCAAATAATGCAAGTGTTGGGGCTAACGGTAGACCCCACAGAATCATTGTGTACACCAGTAATAAAATTGTACCAACTGTTTGGACTAGCCCGAAGTTCTTCATGGCTATCCCCTCGACTCAAGGTTTATGGTCATGCTTCTTGATTTTTAACCGCAAGTCGGTTTCTAGCATCTTCTTCTTCAGCGACTCTTATTCCCTCTTCCAAATCTACCTTACTGGTAAGATATGTCCCGGCTAAAATCACAAGTGTAATGGACAGAATTGCTACTCTGCTATCGAATGCTGTACTTGTAATTCCATACAAGAATGTCCCTATCATTGCAGCAGATTTCCCGAGGAAACCAAAGAATCCAAAGAATTCAGAGGTTCTGGTCTCTGGGACTAATTGAGAGAACATCGAACGAGCTTGAGCACCTGCTGAACCCATCGCAACACCAACAAACATACCAAGAATAATCCATTGCAATGCCACACTAATACCAAACGGTTGCCAGACATTGTCGCGCATGAATTTAGCCCATCCATCAACAGGGCCACCTTGATCCACAACGGTTGGATGAGTATCGCCAATTTCGTCTTCACCTGCTAAGGGTCCATCAATAAATATAATGGCAAATCTATGGTCACTAATATTGTCGAAATTAGCAACAATTGAATTTGCATCTGTTACTCCGATGTTATGTAATTCATCTTCAGCTTTTTCAGATTGTCCAGCAAGAAGTGATGCACCAAGAATACCAACCACGACGATAACAATCATTGCTACAACACCCATCTTGCCAAGGTCTTTACTTTGAATGAACATTACTCCTCCACCAATTATAGCAACAAATGCCAGTATCATTAAGCATACGAGCAAACCAGTACCTATGGTAGAAGACCCAGAACTTTCCTTTGAGTAATCTGTCGAGTTATCTGGGAAATACTCTTGGAAATTATCTCTAAATTCTGAATCTCCTGCTGATGTTTCTCCAACCCAGCTCTCATAACCACGGTCATACAAAGTAGTTAGTTCATACTCTTGTGTAGCGTTATCCCATTCAAAGGTAAAATCATAACGTTCTGCATCTTCTTCACCTTCTAGTTCAAGAGGGGCAAAACCTGCTGCTACAATAGCAACAAAACAGTAGATGAATAGAGCCGTCATAAGTGCGAATTTGGTACCTTTTATGTCTGCCAACTTGCCAAATACGATAGTCATAGGTATTGCCACAATGTTGACAGTAAGAAGAAGCATGACGTTCATACTTTGGTTTAACCTTAGAACCGATTCACCAAATGCAGTAGCCATGCTGGCGATAGTATTCACACCATCATAAAAGAGCAGATAGGCGAGTAGGAAATATGCTAAAACTTTGAATCTTTTTATCTCTTTGAATGTTTGGAATACCTGACTATAAGCCACCTTAGTAGCATCTTTCAAACCCTTCCATTCCATAGAAGATGGAATATCTGGTTCAGGAGTCCACTTGAATATCTGTAAGCCGAATCCCCACCACCAAATTGCGGAGGTAGAGAATATTATGGCCATCTGGAAATTGGTATCCCAACTAGTCCCCAATAAAATTACCAAGTGGAAAATTAGAATCATCGAACCTCCAATGAAGCCATATGCATAACCCCAAGTAGAAACATGGTCCTGACATTGTCTTGGTGCCAAATATGGCATAAAGGAATAGTAAATTACGTTACCTCCAGTAAAACCGATGGTTCCAATGGTATACATTAGTGCTAAAACCAAATATCCTTGAGAACCAAAATATGGGGCTGCACCCATCATTGCAGTAAATATAATCCCAACTATTGTATACCATTTCAGTAACTTTTTCTTGATCGGCATCTTATCAGCAATTACTCCAAGTGCAGGGGCAGTTACCACGACAAAGAGCATTGAAAAGGTCAAAACCCAAGCATAAAATGTATCTCCAGATTGAGTACCTGTAGCAGTATTGTATAATGCTGCCATCAAGGCTGGAGCAATTACCGTCATTACTGTCAGAGCATATGCTTGGTTTGCCCAATCATAGAAATACCAACTCTTCAATGCCTTCTTCTTGTCATCACTCATTGAGTTGAGAATCTCTTTCGCACTACTATTCTCGATTGCTACCGCTTCGCCAGCCATATTGTTAATTAATTATGTTTAGTTTATGAACTAGACACCTACAAATCACAGTAAGTGTTGTATTTCTTACCTGTAGATTTTATTTCAATGGTCACGGATAATGATGTATCGGCCAAGGGCTTCTTGCCACATTATCTTCTGACCGGCTTCAATAGTCATTCCAACACCAGAACTAGGCATTGGGAGAATCATCATAGAGTAGTCTCGGTCATTCATTGCATGAACTTCACTGCCATCCATGTGTGTTACAGTTGCTGTCCCTTTCTCAATCATGGGGACATTTATCGTATCAGTTACTGAGCCTACGTGAGATATTTTCTTACCAGTAAAGATGCTCTCTAAAGAAATACGAGCTTTGGCAGAACCGTGCTTACCAGGCTTGGATGTAGAAATACTCAAAATTTTGTATGCCTCATCGTCAACGACACAAAATCTGCCTACTTTCAATGTTCTAATTTCTACTCTATCAGTTCCTACCATGGGTCTGCCTCATATTGCTGGCTGTGTGTTGGCTTATGACCATTGCCGCTAATATTAGTTGATTTTCACAAATCTCTAACATCGAACCTTTGACCAGAAACAGACATATCGTGTTGAGTAATTAGTTCAAACATGGCACTTGCAACATCGTCAGGGTTAGTTAAGTCACCATTTTCATGAAAACCAATAAATCGATCAACCATGGGAAATTTTTGCTTTGATACCGACCTTATGGTTGCTTGCATGCCTGTATCAACGATCCCAGGGGCGAAAGATATCGCAGTGATATTATCACCCATTCCTTCCTGTGCCAAACATTTGGTCCACATTTCGAGGGCTGCCTTCGAAGTGCAATAGGCTGACCATGAAGGCAGAGATGTAATTGCTGCACCGCTTGAAATCGTGGTAACTCTACAACCATTATTAGAGGCTAGCGACTCATAAATTATCCCAGTTAATCGTTGCACTGAAGACAAGTTAACTTGTAATGTAGCATCCCATTCATCAGCATTTACCGCAAACATATCATCCACAGGCCCAATTATGCCTGCATTGTGTACTAAACCTGATAGAGAAGGGTAGCGACCTACAATCAAATGACCGATATTATTGACCTCTGCTGCTGATGACAAGTCACACTCGAAAACTGAGCATTTTGGATTGAAAGATTTTAGAATTTTATCTAGTGAAGTCAATTCATTTGATGCTCTGGCAAGCCCTACAACGACATAGCCTTTCCTTGCCAGTAATATTGCTATTGACCGACCAAGACCCTTGGATGCACCGGTAATCAGAAATGTTTCTTGATTGGACATAGTTCACTACTCTGCATACATTTCCAGTAGTTCTAGTGGAATAATCCTCAGTGATTCTTCATGAGTTGCCTCTAAGTTAACTGGACATGCAACGCCATGATTTGCTGCATCTAGCCAAGTCCTAGCACAAATACACCAGCGGTCCCCTGGTGTGAGCCCGGGAAAATTAAATTGTGGCGCTGGAGTTATCAAATCATTCCCTTTTGATTTAGCAAACTCAAGAAACTTTTCGGTCAAGATACCGCATACTACATGCAGACCTCGGTCATTTTCATCAGTGTTACAACAACCATCCC
>JABJMO010000056.1 GCA_018659375.1 Methanobacteriota archaeon
CATCCACACCAGCAAGCCCAACAAGTTGTCTTGCTAGAGCAAGTTTGGCTTTTTCTCCCCCAGACATTGAACTAACTGTCATGTCCATAGGGTGCTTGTCAAGTCCAAGTTCTTCGAGAATTCCCTTAGCAATTCCGGCAACATTGCCTCCACCACTGCTCGCTAGCATTTGTTGTAATTCGCTGTAACGTTCGATAATTGGTTCCCAATCACCATCATAGAATGATGGGTCGATCATTTGTGCTTCAATAGCAGCAATTTCTTCCTCCAGTTCTTGGAATTGTCGACCTTTACGGCCTAGTTCCTCTTCAATAGTTGAATCTGAATCAATATCTCGAATTTGAGTGAGGTAAGCAAGCCTAATGCCAGGGGCAAAATCGATGTCACCCACATCTTGTTTTTGTTCACTTATGGTGTTGAGTAGCGTGGTTTTGCCTGCGCCATTATGGCCCACAATACCAATTCTGTCACCATCGTTGACAATCATGTTAATGTCTTTGAGAACATCAACCGGTCCGAAACTTCGGTCAACGCCTTCGACAGTTATCAGCTCACGAACCATGTTATCACCAAGCCTATCGGCTGATAACTGATTGATAAACAAAGTCCTCAAAAGGCTTAGTCAAATGAAGTAAACGCCCTAAGTATTCTTTGCCGCCGGGCTCTTTCTGCCCTTCGTTTGGATTCCAGTTCACGCCGCGCAGCAATTTGCCCCTTCATCATGCCAGGACAGCCAAATAAGCACACAGCCATTCCAAGTGCCCCACCAATGCCGATTGAGGATAGTAGTGGAAGTCCAAGAATGAGTGAGTTGGAAACTCCAAGTATTGTTCCCACAATTATGCCAATCCCTAGTGGCTTTTGCAAGGTGCGAGTAAATAGAGACGGTGAAGAGTTATGCTGCGCTGATTGGGTTTCATCAGCAGAACCTCCTTCTTCACCATCTATAGTCATTTAACTAAAAAACTCGTTGACGGTTAATAAACTAAAGGCCGAACTGCATGAAAACAGCGATAGTTGGGACTGTCTTCCGGTAGGCGATTACCGCTTTGAGGGCAAGATTCAGCCTTTGATTTTGGTAATCTCGGCTTCGTGATGGGTCAACAAATTACGTAGTTTAACCTTCATTGATGGGGTCAACATGTCGTTGTCGGTAGTCCACTCTTCATGATCAAGAATAAGGTTGGCGGCAACCTCATAGCCTTTCCAAACTGGTGATTTCATGTTCTTCTCTTTTAGTTCTGCAAGTAACCAATCGTTGGTGCTTTGTCGTCCGCAAATCTCTGCATTACTACCTGAAGCATCAATGCCTGCAGTGTTCATAGCAGCCTTCATGGCATCCATATTAGGGTGGATAATTAGGTAAGTTCGCAACATGTCCTTACCGTCAAGTACTGCTTGTTCAACTAGTGGGGAGAGTTTGAGGTTCTCCTCCAAAGGTGCAGGTGATACATACTTACCGTTTTCAAGTTTGAATTGACTCTTGACACGTCCGGTAATAGCAAGGAAACCATCCTCGTCCAATTTACCAAGGTCCCCGGTTCTAAATACACCCGGTTCGATAATAACTTCCTTGGTAGCCGCTTCGTTATTCCAGTAACCCTTCATTACGTTAGGCCCGTGAACAATAATTTCGCCTTCATCAGGTCGGTCAGGGTCGTCCCATGCATCAGTGTCAATTGTAACCTTGACGCCGTTAGCAACTTGGCCAACACAGCGTAGCTTGGATTTACCCGGTCCAGACCAGCCGTTAGCGGCAACTAGAGGGGCGGTCTCAGTCAGACCGTATCCTTCATAGCAACTAAAGCCAACTTGTTGGATAAATGCTGCAACGTCAGGAGATAGTGCTGCTGCACCGGACATACAGAATCTGATATTACCACCAAATCGAGCTCTAACCTTAGACCAAACCAACTTGTCATAGAGTTTGTCAAAGAAGCCACTAGCAGGTACTGCATCACATTCTACGCCAGCTTTGGCGATTCTTCGAGATGCATGTTTCTTAGCCTTGCCGATAAGTATCTTCTTAACTCCGGTAGCGGCCTCAAATTGGCTGTTAACTCGGTCATAGAATTTATTCCAAACTCTAGGTACTGCAAGTAGTACTGCTGGTTTAATTTCAATACATTCATCAGCAATCTTGGTGAGATCTGAAATTAAGTTGATGTGAACTCCACACCTAATCATCCAATGCAAGTCAAAGGTACTACCAAATGAGTGAGCCCAAGGCAGGAACGCGGCGTTTTTGTCGCCGACATAAATTTTGAATGCCGATTGGACACAAAGAATGTTGGATAGAGTATTCCAGTTAGTCAACATAACTCCTTTTGGATTTCCGGTAGTTCCAGATGTGTAGATTAGTGTGTTGAGGGCAAATGGGTCATCAGCGATTTCAAAGGTGTTTTCACTAGCTCTGCCAGCAGCCACAAATTCGCTCCATGCGTGTACTTCAACACCTTCAGGAGGTAGTTTGTTGGCTGATTCATCACCAAGCAAGAGGATGCCACAATCAGGCCATGATGCTGCATCGCTTGGAAGGTTATCGACCAACTTGTCTAGTACTGCGGTATTAGAAACTGCTAGTAGAGATGGGGTTGAATCATTGAGAATATATGCCCACTCGGAACCATGCTGGTGTGTGTACATAGCAGTATATGCTGCACCAATTGCGTTAGCCCCATATGATAGCGCAGCCCACTCAACAGAGTTGTCAAGAATTAGTGCAACTCTATCACCAGTATTCACTCCAAGGTCGTTTAGACGCTTTGCAACAGATGTTGCTAATTCGCCAAATGTGTTGTAGTCCAAATGTTGTCTAGGCATGCCCGGTTCAGGTATATATCCAAAACAAGGTTCATTGCCAAATCTTTCAACGCTAGTCATTAGCATTTGGTATAGTGTTCTAGGATCTTCTCCTTCAGGTCCTTTCCATTGTCGGTCGTCGGGCTGACGGGCCCATGCCATCTTCTCTTCTGCCATACACACCTAGTGTAGTGGGAAGCACTTAAATCCGGCGCCTGCGAAATTTGGCTTATTTCAACGGTTTTCCAACACTGAAATCACATTTGCCCGCCAATCAGCACCATCATTTCGGTTGGCTAATGGGCTAGCAGGGCTTGGATGCCAACACGAAGTAATAGCAATGGTTCGCCCACTTTGGGTCACACCATCACCAGATGTACCTGCATCAAATGCTAGTCTTGCGCGTTTTTCTGCATACTTACCCACACCGATTATTCTAGTTATGCCCATGATTTCAACCACTTGCTTCAAATGCTCGTCACAGGCTTCAAGAAGCGGTTTCATTACTGTGCTTGGTAAATTATCCGGAGTTAGATTTTTACCTGTTTCACCAAGTAAAAGTAAGGGGCAGTGATTAACCACAAAAATGTTAGAAAATACCGCTTCACCATCACCAAAATGGTTGAACATCAACGACCATAAGCGTTGACCTGACACTTCCTGTCGCTCAAGTGCTAAACCAATAATTGGTCGTTTAGGGTGAGCATTTGCCGGAGTAAATAATTGATGCGGCTCAATTTCTAATTTATCTCTAGCCATTTCCGTTGAACCAAATGGGACGCCAGTTTGGGCCATCCCCCACGGTCCTGGATTCATTCCGAGCAGCAATGTTGTAGCACCAATTCCACCCCACTTAGCGAGGTATTGTTCATGGTGAGCCCATGCATAGTCTAGTGGATTAGTGGCATGACATACTGGAGTTTTTCGTTCAATCTTGGCAATCGATTTGTCACAAATACTGGACAGTTGTTGTGCAGCCTTGATTAGTTTGCCAACCGTATCCACAGTGCTTGTAACGACAGATGATACATGATACTTCCGAGAGTTAAACCCTCATTTGGTAAAGTAAACTTGGAAATCGTCTTGCCAATCAACACCAGCTTTGGTGAACCATGCCTGGGTGCTATCATATGATTCATCTGAGTCCTTACGCTTTAGTTTAGCACGCTGGCTTATTAATTTCCAAGCGGTTTTACTACCTATCCCTGGTATTGCTGATAATTGCTTTTCAGTGATTTTATCATGGTCCAGACCGATTTCCATGCCGGTAATGGATCTTGCTCCGTGACCGGTGACCAATATGTCTGATGAGGATTCTAATGGTATCAGGTATTCAGTGCCAATGAGGATTGGATAAGCCCCTATTTGCCTGCCAAAGGTAATTCCAGCTTTACCATAGCAACCTTGGTCAGTGTGCTCAGGGCCTAAGTGTGCGGGTAGTCGTGTTCGGCCACCGTGAGATTCCCAATGAACAGAGCGTAATATTTGCCCTAGTGGGAATAATTGTTGCAGTAATGGTTTATCGATTTCATCTCTGACATTTTGTTTGAAATTATTGAACTCTTGCTGTGGGATTTCTTGGAAGCCTTCCCCTTCAACTTGCCTTATGTTGATTCTTCTAAGCAGTAGATTTTCACTACGCAAATCCTGTAATAAGGCGAAGTTTTTGTGATAAGTTTGTTTAGTTTCACCATTCAATCCAGCAATAAAATTCAATCCAGGTAGCAACTTTGGTAGTCCTCTTGGACCACGTGTTGCGCCATATTTATTGATTAGTCGGATTGCTGTTTTTAGTTGGGCAGAATCACAATTTAGCCAATTTGCCTCGTGCACTGCAGTATCCGCTGATTCAAGACCAAACGATAACACTGCACCATCAGATAAAGTCTCCACCAAAGTCTTAGTAATCTCTTCAGAAGGTTCTAGGTTTTCGGCAATAATAGAGGGGTTTCCGTTATCGGTATGGAGGATTTCTAACCGTTCATCCTCCCGCAGTCCATGCAATAGTTTTGCTATTGGCTCAGGATTAGGTATGGGATACTCCAGTTCCTTTACTCCCTCGGCCATGTAGGTGTAGGTGTCAGTCATGCCGCCTAACCTCACGTGTTTTACTCCAAGGTCATGAGCTAGTTTCACCTCCTGAATAATATCTTCAGGACTACGCCAAACCGGTACACCCTTTTTCGGCTCAATACAGAATTTACAACCACGCTTGTATCGGACACAGCCTTGGTAGACTTCTACCTCATAGGTTAGTGGTCCTGGATTGGTGTCATTACCTAAATCAGGATGGAATTTAACCGCTTTACTCTGTGCACCTAAGTGAGCCCATCTAGTCCATTGCTCTGCGTCTCTGCGCATATGCTTCCAAGCGCCATTAGTGAGGTAATTATCTAATGTGGCGTCGGTATCTTGGACTGCTAAAAACAAATTTTTGCGCAATGGATTCCAACCTTGTTGCCGCCATCCTCTGATTGCCCAGCCACCAAGGATTGCCGGAATTTCACTGGGTAAACCACGGACAACATCTTTCATTTCACGAACTGAAATAGGTGTGCCTCGAAGGTACTTTCCGGGAACCACCGCTCCGGCAATGCAAGCAAAACCATCCAAACTAGTCATCAAACTTTCAATGCCAGATTCGCCTTGTTCTCTAACAAGTTCTCGCCATTGATCTATAGTCATATATTGGTACTCGATATTGTGCTGCTCTAATACTCCGCACAGGTAACGAATGTGGAATCCAACATATGGAGGGACGCCAAAAGCCGCTGGCTCATCTTCATAACCATCGAGAACTAACCATTTTGGTGATTGGCGCTCGACCATGAGCCATCCTTGAAGTTCAACACTTCAATCCTTCTTGCTACGAGGTCTAGGCTTACGCTTTTTTCCGTCTTCTTCTTCCTCACGCATAGCGCGTAACTCTCTTGAAGTCTTACCGGGGCTATTGCCACCTTTCTTGTCGCCGCCTTTCTTTTGTGACAAGTCAACTCTAATCTTACGTCCAAGTACCTCCGTACCATTCAGTTGTTTGATTATTTCATCGCCTTTGTCCATCTCTTTGACGGTGATAAAGGCAAATCCTTTCGGTTTGCCACTGTTGTCAGAAATGATATTGACATCGACAACAGTTGCATGCTGTTTGAATAGATTAGTCAGTGTATTGTCGTCTGCCTTGAATGGAAGATTCCCAACATAGAACTTCAATCCAGTAGGGTCTTTGCGCTTTTCTCGCGGACCCTTCTTGTTATCGCTATCTGCATCTCGAACTCCAATGCGTCGTCCGTTAATTCTGTGTCCATCCAATTCTTTGGCGGCAGTATCAGCAGTTGCTTTGTCGCCAAAGGTGACAAATCCAAAGCCTCGGTTAGCGCCGCCATCATCAGTAGGGACGAAACAGTCACTCATTTCACCAAATTTAGCGAACATGTCACGCAATTCATCGGTACCAATTTCACGAGGTAGTCCGCCAACGAATAATTTGCAGCCAGGCTTGGCTTTCTCACGTCGATTCCCGCCAGCAGACTGTTGTCCTTCGAATCGAAAGTACTCTCGGTCTCGGCCGTCTTCACGAAAGTCTTCAGCAATGAAGGTAGCTCTGCCAGATGGTCCTTTGGCAAACAAAGTCTCTGCCTCACTACCCCATCTTTTGCCTGAATTGTTTAACGCACTAGCGCCCTGATCTAATTGGGCAAATCCTGCTGCGAAATTATCAGCTAATGCTCTGAAAGAACGGTAATTACAACTTTTACAATTTACATTCCAATCGCCTTGAAGTTCAGCAACTAAAGTGTCGCCACATGACGGGCAGATGGCGTGTAATACTCCACAATCATTGCGCTCACGGAAATCTATTCTCACTACGGGAGATACTTCTTTAACTAAGGCACGACATACATCCCTGCGTCTTACTGCATCAGCAGTTTGGTGCATGTATCTGTCGACTAGTCCGGTCACATGGAAATGACCGTACAGGTGTTCTGGTAGTAGACTACCAGGCTTACCTTCAATGCACAGAATCATGGCTTCACCATTTTTCTCATTGAGTTTTTCGACCCGACATATTACAGTGTCTCCAACTTCTGGAGTGCAAACTTGTTTGACAGCAGAAACTGTAGCAAAACCATCAGTAATGATAAAATTGCCAACAGCGGTCGCAAGGATACGTCCATCAACTTCGATTGTACCTTCACCAGCCTCACAATCAGAGGTGGTTGATACTTGCATTCCTGGGGTGACGAGGCTCGCCGTCATTTTTATCATTCCTAAGCAATTGTGGCCCGGTTTAGGTCGCACAACCTTCGCTTATGTTGACGGGCGAGTTTATCCCTTTTCAATCCATCATACGAAATTGGCATGTGTTATTCATCCTCATCAAGGATTTTAGCGTCGCCCGGAAGATGGAATCTCCAGCATTTAACTTGAGTTTCACCCATTTTGCGGCTTTGGTGCGAATACTTTGGGGGTAATCGAAAATTGCTTTCAAATACGACTTCCCAATCATATCCGTGAGATTTTGCAATCCCCTTGAGATGTCCTGCTTGTTGAGAATGGAGCACATACATTGACTGTGGCTGCAAACTAAAACCATATTCAAGTAATGGTCGGTCTGCCCTTGGGCTTTGAAAACCCCATGGGGGATTCATCACTACAATATCGACATCCAAATACTCAGGTGCAGCCTCTTGACCAATCATGCATCGAACCGCTTCAATATTACAATTATGTTTATTCATGACCTTATCGGCATTTGCAGATGCTACAGACAAAACTTCTTCATCTGCTTCAACCAAAACAACATTACTTGCGCCAATCATTGCACAGCCTAGCCCAAGCACCCCATTTCCGGCGCCAACATCAATCACCGTTTTCTGTTCCAACAAATCTAATTGATCGATTGCTAAGACAAAGAACGATGCCAAGTCACCTTCCGTTGAATATTGCTCTAGCTCGACAGAATGTTGAGGATGTTGTTGTAGTTTAGACAACTCGATGGCCAAATGTTTGGGCCGCAACATAAATCACCAACCTGGGGGCCGGTAATTTTGATTTTGTTGATTATTTAGACGGGCTGCTGCTTCGGCTTGTTGACGCATTGCTTCTAAGCGGGCATAAGCATCATTTTGCTGATTGTTTCGTTGTTGCATTTGCATACTAAGCAAGCGTATTTGTTCTGCTTCTGCTCTTAGCCTTGCCAACAGTTGTTCACTAGGTTGACTTGTTCCGCAAAATCGGCAAAATCTAACACCGTCCTGATGTTGGTTGCCGCAGTTAATACAGAAGCCCATGTCTTTCCCTCTTTGCCGTTATATTTGAGTCAATCGTTTTACACTACTGCAGTTAGTTGCAAAAATACTGGCCATGTTTCAAAGCCAATTGCCATTGCACGCTCGCTGATATCTTCCCATCTTGGATCATCCATCATATCAGAAGGCTCCAATCCAGCCTCCATCAGTTCGGTAACCAATGTACGGAATTCTATCTCCACATCGGACATCTCGATTTCTGGTTCAGCCTCTACAACTTCCGGAATTTGTACGTTTGAGATTGGGACTGTCTGAGTATCTAGAGCCGTATGAGTACTGCTCAATGTCTCGGTTACTACCTCTGGTTTTGATTGGGAAAAAGGTAATTCGACATTGATTACTTCTTCGGCTTCTGTCGCCATTTCTTCTAGCATCTGGTCTGAAAAATTATCCATCACCGCATCTAAGGTGGCCTCATCTTGAGATTTAACTTGCGGTGGTAGGGCTTCAACTGGTGTTGCCTGCTCGATAATTTTAGTTTTCTTTTCGAGCCGGCCAACACCTAGGACTTCGGCTTGTTGTCTTGCCAACTCTGCTGCTTGTCGCCTTGGTAATGAGACAAAACATTTGCCTGGAATAGACTTTGGCGGGAATGGTAAATAATAGCGTTCAAGAGCATCAATGTCGGGATGTCTAAAGCACAGCATATTGATCGGTTCAAACCCACGCTGTGCTGGAACTCCCATAGAAAAAGGCACAGGAACTACATCAATGGTGCTCCTTAGCCACTTTTCTTGGGACATTAACTGCTGCATCCAAGGTCCTAAATCGGAACTAGCAATGTCGACGAATTGGTATGAAGCAGAGCGAGGGTCAAAATTTTGTTCTTCGAGTAGTTTGCCTTCATCTCTCGGGCGATGAAATACAGTCATTACCGGTTGACCATGTTCAATCATGTCTCCATGCAGTTCCATTATTTTGCGGTGTTTACGAGGAAACATCAGTAAAACAAGTAGCCGAGCAGCGTTCTGATCCCAAATCTCATCCCAGCGAGATTCCGCCTCGACATATAATTGGCCAATGGTCATGTCTGGTATCAATGCAGTGATTCCCATAGCGCACCGTGCTGATGGAGTAGGAACAATACTTTAGGCATACCGTATTGTAGTTAGGAATTTTCATGCAGCAAAAATTCAGCCAAATATACTAATCCGCCAGCAGCACCACGTATCGTATTGTGCGAGTATGCACTAAACGAAATTGTCTCTCCTTCAACCGATAAATCTCCAACAATAACCGCCATACCAGTCTTCAAATCCCTAGATGGGTCAGGATTGTCTGAGAAGTGTTTTCCATCGCTCCATAAGTGTTTTTCGGGATTGACTTTGTCAACTAAATGAATCGCTTGTTTGGGCTTACTTGGCAACTCTTGACCGATTTCTAAGGTTTGCAATTGTTGGATTATTTGAGTTAACTCAAGTTGGTTTTGAGTCTTCACTGTGACAAATACTTGATGGCCGTCCCGGCGCACAATCCGTTGGCAGTGGACATTGAGAAAAAATTCTGCAGGAGTTACTAATTGGTTTTGCACATCACCAAGAATATGAAGTAATTCTGCAGAAGTCTTTTCCGCCTCTCCATCAATATTGGGATTTACCTTTCCAGATAGAGCTTGCTGCTCGAATAATAGTTGCCAACCAGCACCAGAAAGGGCTTGTTCACTGCGCATTTCAACTGACACAATATTAGATAATTTGCTAATGGCAGCAAGCGGAAGAGCAAGTGGAATCAATGTGCAATTTGTTGCACAATAATGCTTACTTGGGTAATTGTGGTGAGGATTAATTTCAGGTATTATCATTGGTACATTCGGTTTTCTTCGATACGCACTCGAGTTGGAAAAAACCATGATTCCAGCATCAGTAAGAACTTTTTCTACAGATTGAGCAACCGAGGAGGGAAGGCCAGAAAATGCAAATTTGATACCTAGTGATTGGCAATGCTGAGCCAGGTTTGGGCTATTAGCATCAATAACAAGCAGGTCTGGTAAATTTGGCCGGTCCTCGTCTAAGCGCCACGGAATTGAAGACAATTGTTGGTCTGCAGATGAGGGACTACCGGCAATTGCCATAATCTTGAACATCGGATGATGAACAAGCCGCTGTTGCAGTCTTTGACCGACTAACCCACCCGCACCCAATACCAAGCATTTACGACGGGTCATAATTCAGCCTTCTAGTCATCAAATTTGATTCCTTGCTTAGTTCATGTCGAGATTGCCTTTTCCTGTCACAACTTCAATAGGGTCTCCAAAGATTCTTCGAATAAGCAATTTTTTGAAAATTGCCCAACCATCAACTACAGAACCTAATTTTGCTTCACCAAGTCTTGCTCGGTAAGTAATCGGAATTGCGCCAAGGATTAATTCCTCTTTAACGCAAGATGCAAACATTTCCGCCTCTATTTCAAACCGCATTGAATTTAGTTTCATTGTAGATATGGCTTTCTTTGAAAACGCCCAATAGCCTGTACACAAGTCATTGGCTGGAACGCCATACAATCCCGAAGCAATCCAAGTGAGCAGGTGGTTGCCAAAATAATTTAATTTAGTCATAGCATTTGGCTCAATACGGCCTTTAAGCCGGTCTCCAATAACTACATCATTTGCTTCAAGGGAAATCAGCAGGTTGGTAATTTCACCAGCATCGTAAGTACCATCCGCATCTAGCATTACTAGGGCATCATGCTTTGATGAGAGAAATTTAGTGAACCCTGTACGCATTGCTGCACCTTTTCCTGTCCCTGCTTGATTGACCACCTCGCAACCATGCTGCTTAGCAATCTCAATAGTTTGATCTTTACTTCCGCCATCTACAACCCAGACGTTAATCTCCCAACCCATTTGTTCTAGTTTCTGTATAGGTATTTCCGGCAGCACACTGCCTAGCCCATACTCCTCGTCCAAGGTAGGGAGCATGACGACAAGGCTCTTCATCAGCCTAGACACCGGTAAGTTAGTTTTGATGCCTTCGACGTTTTTAGGCATTAAATGTCTATTTCCATCCAATGTATTCTTATTCCAGTTACATCAAATACTCTGTCACCACGCCCAGATAGCCCAGTTGGGTTTATCCATGAACTTGATTTAGTATCGCTGTTCCACTGAATTTGTACTGTTAATTGATTTATTGTTTGATTAATCATGAAACATTCACTGTGCCACCCAGATTCTGTAGCATCAATGTTGATACTATCTGCAGGCAATTGTAAAGAAAAAGCGTCTATATTACCAACTGATTCAAAAAACATGCAAGCATTTGAATTGATAAAAGCAGTTCTAGGTAAGTCAAATGAAATCGAAGAATCCGAACCCTCTTCAATAAATGCTCGGTAATCTGGATTCATATTGGTAATTGATTTGAATCGGTGGTCGCGCCAAGGGTCTACTCTCATTTCGCACCCATCCAGGCAAGACTCTTCATTTACTGGAGCAAGCATTGCCTGCGTGGAATCTCCTGGTAAATTAAATTGCCATAATCTACTGCCATCTACTTCCTCAAGTACGCTCCAATATCTTGATTCTGCCAATGTCCAACCGATTGTACCGATTGGTGAACTTATTGCGTAATCAATACCTAATTGCTGAATTTTAGTGATGTTATCGTATAAAATTCCAGATGTTGCTAGTTGATGAATTGTTGATTCTAGATTAACCAAACCAAGTGTTGGTATGCTGGTTGTAGCAATATTTGCCGGAGTGTCATAGAAATGCCCCCAATGATTATTTTCAGTGTATATTATGCTGCCACTGGGTAATTCTTCTAAGTACTCTCGTAGTGTCAAGTCGCCATTAGTGATCGGTCTTAATTCGTCATGATGAGATATTTGAATAACCACTACATTGGCTAAGAGTATCCCAACAAGTACTGATGCACTGAGTATTTTTGCTAACTTTTCATTGATAGTTGGGTCCCAGCCAATAGATAATAATCCAACCTCTTCATCTACACCAGTCAACTTTGTTGAAGGGCTAATCCATAGCGCAACTAGTGCAGCTAGTGGTACATGAAAGGCGTGTAGTCCCATAGAATACAAGGTGTAAGATAACAGAGATAATACTGGAATACTTTGTAATCCTTCAATTATATGTATTGAACTTAGCATCCATAACATGGCAGTACACAAGATAAGTAATCGGGCCTCTACTGTTCGACGTAATTTAATTCCGGCAATGGTGGCAAATAGCAGTAATAAACCGTTATAGGTGAGCAATGGTTTACCTCCTTGCCATCCGTATTCCGCAAAAACAGCTTCATTCAACATCCTTGGTGCTAAGAATACAACCGAAATAGCCACAGCTATGGTCAATAAAATTGAACAAGCAAACAATAATCTTTGGATGTTTTCCCCGTAATCTGCTCGCAAGCTAAGGCCAATAATTATGTGGGCAGCCATTAAAATCCCGAGATATATTGCTCCGGTAGGGTGAATCAGAGCAACACAAGAAACGGCAACAATAAATCCTCGAGTGTGGTGTGTTCCGCGATTTGAAGATGGTCTAAGCAACACCAATAGTCCAACAACTAGTCCCAACTGGCTGGCTATTGTTGGGAATCCGGAATCATAAGTTTTGGCAAACAGCCCAAAACCAAGTGCCACAGCAATAAAGCAATGTCCTCCAGCACCATGATGGTCCATTGCCCCAGCAAGACCAATAATTAATATTGCTAGAGTATAATGACCTAAATGAAATACCGCAGTGCCTGAATCAATCCCAACAGTTTCCTGTAACCACGCTGCCAGGGCAGGGAACCCAGGCGGATAAGTCCAAAACCCTTCATTTGTTCCGGTTAATAGCAAACTACCATTTTCGGCAATTTGCCCTGCTAGTACTGCAAAACCGATCCAATCTACACCAAACGGTAACTCTTGGATTAATGGCAACATAGCAATGCTGAATACTAAAACTCCACCGATTAGATAATTATAATTTGAACGGTGTGACTGAAACCATTGCTGGGTCGTAACTTCATCGGTAATCTCTTGGTCGTCGCTAGGTAAAATCATCCCGTGCATTGCAGCCTCAAGTTTTTGCCATTGTGTCAAACCTTTATCGGCACTTACTCGTCTCTTAATATGAGCAATTCCTAAGGTGTTCAACAATAAAATACCTGCTGAGGCGAGCTCCCAAGTCCATAACCCTGATATCAAAACCATTCCGCAAGTGCCGTATATCAGCAACAAGCCTAAGGCTGGGCTTAGCATTGATTTTCTGAGGTTATCAGCGGTCCCGTCTAGCACTTTACATAGTGCATATCCCGGAATAATACTGATTGCTAACAGGACGCAGTAGGCAACAAGCATAGATTGTCCTAAGGTAACTAGGTCTTGACTTTTCGGCCAAGAATCAAGAATATGTACCGGTTAGCATAGCCATGGCCGGGAGTGAATCACTGTTTCATCCAGTAGTTGTACTCCCTGATGATTACTGGGTATTTGACTTTACTAAGGGACCAAACACCGACTGGCAATGCCCGTTTGATTATCAAATTGGACGCTATGATGAATACAGGCCCGGCATGTATACTACTGACTTGTTTTCAGGCGAACGTGATTTACATGTTGGACTAGATATTGGTGCACCGGTACATACCGATATCTACGCCTTTGCCGACGGCGTAGTCCACAGCGTTGGGATAAATCCCGAAGCAGGTTCATACGGGCCAACCATCATCACCCAGCATGAGTTGAAATTGCCGAGGACGGTGGACTCAACAGAACTTGGCCCAATGAGGACATTATGGGTTCTACATGGACATCTTTCTACTGAATCACTGGAAATGGTAAAAGTTGGAAATACCGTAAAAAAAGGCGAATTAATTGCCACAATTGGCAATCAACAGGAGAATGGGGGGTGGCCTCCCCATGTTCACTTACAAATCTCGTATGAAAAACCAGTGAATAATGATCTTCCGGGTGTGGTTAATTTAGCAGATAGAGAAGCAGCTCTCAAGATCTATCCGGATCCTAGATTAATAACTGGACGAATTTATTAATCGATACAAATTATTCATTTTGATCAGCCAAGAACTTCTTGAGAGATATAATTGGGCTGATGGATGAAGGGTCTTTCCCATGAATTAACCCTAGTGCAATACTCAACCAATCCATGACGATACACAGATGTAATAAGGATTCCAACAGAGTCTCGCCCTCACCGTGAATTCGCCATGCCATATCACTTGGAGTGTGGGCAATCATCCATTCCAACCGTTTGAGAACTCTTGAATGCATACCATTCCAAGTGAGGAATAATATTACTTGTTCGCCGACATTAAAATCAGCATCATCACCAACTCCACCCCAAGCCACACTTTCATTGTGGTTCATCTCAGGATACACTCCGATTCTTGCAAATCTCGCAGAGTTTTCATTCAATTGATTTTTGAATCTACTTAAGGCGGGAGAAAGTTCAGAAGGGCCGAGTAAGGCTATTGGTTGGGTTTCCATATAAGCTATTAATTCTAATAAATCAGATTCTTGGTTGGTGATGAAATCGTATTCTTCAACTACGGATTGGAGACGAGTTAACATGGCCTGGTCATCATTATCACTAGGCATGATTCCTAAACATCTAAACAACGCAAGTTGCCTAGCAAATATGTGGCCAAATGCCGATCTTGGAGGTTGTCCACCAATCGATGGAATTAGGTAGCAGTTGTAATGTAATTCTGCAAGCCCAGATAGTATACCACCTGTTGAGATGACAATTACTGTAGCGCCTGACTTTAGTGCAATTTCTGTGGCCTCAATTGCCTCCTCAGTATTGCCGCTATGAGATGTTGCAATGACCAGCCATTGTTCGTCCCACCATGCAGGGATTACGTAATCACGTTGAACGATAACTGGGATTGAGCCTTTCAAATCACATATGGTGGATAAGAAGTCACCTCCTGCAGCAGAACCGCCCATCCCCAAAGCAAGCACGCCTTGCCATTGCCCATTGCCAATTTCTTCAATCCACGGGTAGCGGTCAACATTCACTGAGTTTAATCCTCTTCGAATATCTTCGACAAAGGCACGAGTGAAGCCAATCATATCTTCGCTATCAAGGGTAGACGCAAGATCACTGATGTCAAAGTCCGCCATAAAGCGGTGCTGGACTTTCTAGTTTTTACTCTATGCTATCATTTTCATCAATAGCCATGTTATGTAGTGAAATCCACTCACCATCAACTCGAGCAATGCGAATCGATTCTCGGCCATTATGATCCCAAGGCAGCCTCACAGAAGCCATCACCCAAGTATTTGGATCAAGAAACTCTCCCACTGAGGAATCTTGATTGATTAAGTCAACAGCCAAATGCTCAGACATTTGAGATACAACTTGCGCAGATTCTAAGTCACGCCATGAAGCACCAGTCCTTTCTTGACGATCTACTCGCTCGACAATAGCACCATCCTTGGTCCAAGATGCTGGTCTCCAGAAATTTTCTCGCCATCTGATAACATCGCCTAAATCATAGCCGGGTTTTCGATAAAGCATAGTGAGCCTTGTCACATCAACGCCATCTTTTCGACCAACAGTAGAGTTGGTTTCTACCACTTGTCCGCCATGTTCCTTAGTCAAATGTCGACCCCAAGCTCGAGCCAGTCCTTTACTCCCCATTACCACATCATAACCACCTGTTACCGGTCCTTCGCTGGTAATGAAAAACATTGGATCATTAGATAACATTTCGATTACATTATCCAGCGTGGCTCGTAGATTATTGTATTCAGTTTCGCTAAGTTTCCTGCCACTGGAACGTAGTTGAACGGTGGCTTCGTAATAATTTCCAGCTCTTCTTGTGCATGTCAAACAAACACCATTGGCCATTCGAGCGCGCATAGTGTGTTCTTCTTGAAATAACAGAGACTCAATTACTCCTTCCAATTGTAAATATATCATAGTATGGCGGTCGGAAATGGTTCTTGTCTCTACAGCAATGGCAATATCTTCAGCTTCAGCATGGAATTTTAGATTTCGTTGTATCAACTCATCCCAAACTTCTTGTTCACTAAGATGCACCCATTTGCCTTGAATCTCAACAATACCGCATCTTGCACACCTAACCCAAGGGACATTTTGCGGCACATCAGCCAACTTCACTCGCTTCCTAAGGCATGATTCACACATTCGTTCGCCAAATAATGGAGGTGGAGAACCACAGACTAGACAAAATTCTGCGCCCAACTCTGACATCTCTTCACCAATCTCTCGCACAAGTATCTAGTCTTCAAACTGTGGCAGGATTATTCCGTTGTATTGTCATTTAGCACAGCAATAGAATCTGCTTCAGATTGTTTGATGTTCAAACTTTCTTCCATGGCAATTATGCGAAGTTCTAACTTCCTGCTTCTAGAAATAGTAGTCCAAGTCCAAATAGCCAGGCCTAGAATCATCCCTAAATAGGCAATTGAGAGGTATGTGTTATCTTCCATTTACTCACCATCAAGTTCTTTCTGTAAGCGGTCGATACGTTGCTCAAATTTAGTTATCTCTACGGAAGTCATGATATGACCGATAATTAGGAGAGTAAATGACAATGCGCCAATCATCAAAACGATTGCCATGTCACCAGAGATTGAACTATCGTCATCTCCGGCAATAACTGGTCCAGGATGGCGAATTACCCAAATTCTGGTGGCAATGTAAGTTATCGGGACCAAGACAAAACCATACAGGCCAAAGGTCGAGAAAGTATCACGGCTTTCCACTCCATCAGGCTGACTCTGTCTTCCAAGAACAAGGAATAGTGCCAATAAAGTCAGCAAGCCAAAGGTGTTGAGTCGGTAATCCTGCCAATCCCACGGAGTGCCCCATTCTGCAGCACCCCACACACAACCAGACCACACGGCCATTAGCCCACATGCAAGCCCAGCCTCAGACCCAGCGACATGCAATTTCCAACCTAGCGGGCTTCGCTTGAAAAACCATAACGCAGAGCCAATGAATAATACTGCGAAGGCAATGAATGCAGCCCATGCAGCAGGAACATGCCAGTAAAATATTCTTTGAGCTTCGGGAGACTGAAAAGCATTGATATTCACGCTTGGTGCCCAGTTAAAGGCCAGGTAAAGCGTTAACATCAAGCCGGAAAATCCGGCTATTAGTAACATATCACCGGACTTAACTCGCATAATTACTCCTCAGTGGACTCCTTATTGAACTTGAAGGTCATAATTTAGCACAATAATCAACGATAATACCCCAGGGCAGAATTAGAATTGGAGTCAATAATCGGATAAAAACTGCGTTGCTTCGAGTAAGTCTGATAGTACTTAGTTGCAGGAATCTGACACATGCAGTGGTGAAAAGTGAAATTAATCCGCCAATGATAATAATTCGGTAGTCCACAGATTGAATGAATATTTGACTAGAAATTGTAGTGAGAATTAGACCACTAATGAACGATTCAACATAGGAATTTGGTACTTGATTATATTGGGCTCGCCACCAATCAATAGATCTCTGCTCGTTGAGTATC
>JABJMO010000026.1 GCA_018659375.1 Methanobacteriota archaeon
GACGATGCTGTTGGTCCACTAAATCCGCTTACTACTTGGGCTGGTGCAGAGTATGGTGGCTCAAAGTGGAGTAAATACTGGGAAGAGAGAAGACATCTGCCAGATGTGTTAGAAAACTATCGCGGTAGTGTCTACTTAGTTTGGGGCTTACAGGATTGGAATGTTGACCCATATCATGCCTTTCCAACCTATCAAATGATGATTGATGCGGGAATAAACGCCAGAGCAATTGCTGGTCAGTGGGCGCATAATTACCCAGACCAGCCAGACCGTCATTCAGAACTAACCTCCGGTTACGGTGAAGAAGCCTATCCAAATATGTCTAGAATGGATTGGGGGGTTGAATTATTTGGTTGGTTTAATTATTATCTCAAAGACATTGGAGAAGAGCCTGAACCAATGGTACAAATTCAAACTAATGATGGAAAATGGCATGTTGAAGATACTTGGCCACCGGAAGACATGACATGGGAGATTCAAGATATATCCACGTTATGGACTCAAACTGGCGATTCAGTAACCGGCTTTGGCGGAGAAGTAACTCTAGTTAGCCAACCACTTGAAGCAATAACTCACATTTCGGGGCTACCAACACTGCATTTAGACGTTACAACACAATCCTGCCAAGGCGGACAAATCTTTGCGACCTTGTATGATAATGATGACAACTTAAGACTTGGACATGCCACAATGGATGTAAGATACCGAGACGGGGGTCATGATGCTAAAGCAACTGCACCGTTATCGAGTTATACCATGCTGATGGAATTCAACCCCTTAGACATAATAATCCCCGCTGGTCACACACTACGGCTCGAACTAACCGAATCTGGTGAAGATTACTTGCCAAGTCCATGTGCCACAAACCCACTTGGAGGACTGACGGTCAATGGTGGTAATTTCGGCCTTCCAATAATTGACCGACCTGATTCCCATGATGCTTGGTTCCTTGCACCACCATGGTGGGAACAACAACCAATACCTCAATAGATAAAATGGGATGAGTAAATATGCACATCAAAGGGAAGATTATTGGCCCTATTGGCGTGTTAATCCTAATAATAGGCGGATTAAGCGCAATTTCTGGTTTTTCGGAAGTGAGTGACATTGATGACTTTCAATACGTTGAAATCACTAATGGTACTTTGATAGTTGATGATTTAGAAGGAGGATTTACAGTTTACGTAGATTACCCGCCTGTCGATTTTAATAATAATCAAATTCATGATCTCTGTGAGAATATCGTAATTACTGCCACTCATGACGGAAAGTGGATTTCTGATTACGGTGCAGAATATTCAGAAATACAAAATCCAAACCCCCAAAGAGAGGTGTTTACTTATACAGTAGACTATGATAATAGTGGATGTAGTACGATTTATGGTGCTGAAGCAGCATGGTATGAGGATAGAGAGTTGACTCAAATTGGCAAAGTTTGTGTAGGATGCATGAAAGGAAATACAACCATAGTGGCTGAGGATAATGTCTCTATGTGGATAAAGACCAATGGCATTGCTGATGATGCATGGGCTGGAGTGATTGGGGGAGTGATTATGGGTTGCTGCGGTACTTGCTTCACCATATTTGGATTTGCAGGTGGAATTACAATAAACAACGGCAACAATAATCCTCAAGTTACTAGCTATCAACCAGGATATGAAATGACAAAACCAAATTATGCTGCAATTCCTCAACCAGTATATCAACAAACAATAGACTCTTACCAAGACGAAATTCCAGCCGCGGTGACTAATACAAAATTTACAAAACCAAATTATGACCAAACCAGCGGTGTCCCGATTGAAAAAGAGAAATCAGAACCCGAACCTGATAAAGGAAATTTTTGGGACAATGTCTGAAATACTTAATTTATTGAGTGTACAATAGCATTATAGCGTAATTGAAATTACCTACAATCATGCACCCAGCAGGTAAAGTATTCATGGCAATCGGCGTTTTTGTTCTCTTAGGAGGAGTTCTGATGCTGGTAATTGGTGGTGGAAATATCGAAGATGCTGGTGAAGGGTTTGAAAGTCTTGAGGAATTTACCCTAGAAAACTCTACTTCGGCCACACTATCTGTTGAGGATACAGATGAATATGGTGACCTCGGGTTTTCATTCTGGGTCAAAGGTGATTACACTGACAATGATGGTGAAGGCACTTGGGATCACTGTCAATCTACTACCATAAATATCACTTCAGCACCAGAAACTAACCAAGACTGGGATGCCGGATTAGATGGAGATTTTTACTATGAAGTATACGAAGGATGTCGCTCAACAGACGACAACAAAGATGAAACTAAGCAAAGTCAAGGCCTAGTAAAGGTTGGAGGAGCATGCCTTGCTTGCTATGAAGGTGAAATGACATTCGAATCAAATGTCGAGGTTTGGGTCATTTACGAAGATGAAATTATTGGTGAGGTTTTTGAAAGTATAGGTGAGGGAGTTGAAGGAGTTTTCCAAGGTGCGGCTGGAGTAATGATGATTTGCTGTGGTGGAGTAATCTCAATCTTTGGTTTGATTCTCGGCTTACTAGTCAATAACAATCAAAAAACTATCATCGTCCAAAACGGAGCAATGCCCGGTAACACAATGACGCAAGCGAATCAAACTGCGGTTACTCAGCCCGTTTATCAGAAGTCCTATGCTGACGTCCCGGTACAACCGCAAACTACCATGCAACAGCCTCAACAAGAAGGCTTTTGGAATCAAGAGGAACCAAAGAATCCATTTTGATTACTTGTCTATTGACTGGTGTTGTCTAATCGATATACCTAGATAATAACCAAGACAGTTTACGACTATATCCGATATTTTGTTATCCCATGTTTCTTGAGCAAACTCATAAGGCAATACTAATTCTAAACATTCCCAGCTAACTGAGAGTGCAAGGAAAATATACCAATTATTTAGTAAAAAACGTCCAACTGCTGCCCATTGTAGGAAATGACCAACAGACCAGATATTCAGTAATACCATAACATCACCAAACATCACATTGACAGAATTTTATCTAAATCGTTTCTTATCCCATCGAGCGCCCAATTATCTGCATCCCAACGAACTTTCTGTAAGCCATCTTTACTAACTATTACTATTCCTTCTGTATGTTCTACATCATAGTAAACAGTATGACCTCTTCCTTCGATTGAAGTGCTATTTTCACTTTCTTTTAGTACCACACCAATGCCAAAATCTGACCATATTTGTTCAACTGATGAGAAGTCTCCATCAATGAACTCAAAGGTCGTGAGATAGGTCCATGAGGTGTTGAAATAAGTCATATAATCAAGTAAATCATTAGGCCCATCACGCCATGGATCAACGGTTATTGAGACAAATGAGAGATTATTACCAATCTCAGATTCATATTCTTGATACAGCGTTTTTAGTTCTGCAGTTACTGTTGAACATACATCTGGACAATTGCTGTAAAAGAAATTTACCACGATAACCATGCCATCCAAACTTGTTGAGTTGAAAGTAGAATTATTTGAGTCTACCAAAGTAAACGGAGTGAATGATTTATTTGATGCAATTTCGTTGCCATCAAATAAATTGTCTTCGGTTGAGACACATCCAGCAAATAACAAATTTAATGTTACCAAACTGGTTAAAATCCGGTAATTCACTTATGATTCCTCACTTTCTCTTGTGAAAGAACAGAACTAAACCAATTATCGCAAGCCACAGATAACTTGAATTCCATATCAGCTTTTTGAAATCGAAATTTAACTTCCTAGTTTCATCCAATAATTCTGGCATATGTTCGTACAAAACCATTGCTTGGCCACCTGGTGGACCACCACCACCACCGCCACCGCCGCCGCCGGAGTTAGCATTACTCATATCTGCAACACCATGGTAACATAGTAGGAAGTAAGGGAAACCAATCATTGGTACTGTATCTCCGTCGGTATTTACCACAGTCTTTGATGAACCGCTTATCGGCGTTGAGACGTAGTAATAAGTTCCTTCTGGGTATTCTGGAGTGGCAGCAAATCGTCCATTACATTGGTCTAAATCACCCATACCGTTGACATAATTCCAATCATCAATTCCGTTATACCCTTGATCACCGCCTTCAGAGGTTCTTTCAACTTCATATGATGACTTTAGTGGAATTACTTGACCATTTTCATCCCAGCCGTACATAGCATAGATAGGATAGCCATCAAATGCCCAACCAATGATTGGTGAATGGGTTGTTGAGTCCAGGTCAGTATAGTCATAATTTACTATAGTTTCACCATTTGGGTCGTCCCAAAATTGACACATTGCATCATAGTGATAGTGAACTCCGCCAGGGCCATTATGAGCACCACAATAACCTAAATCGATTGGTTGCCGGTCTTCATTAAAGTAAAGGTACTCAAGAGCAACAGCATCCCCGCCAGGTCCTTCTTCAGGACCAAAAATTGGCACACCGTTTACCGCTACAGCAACTGCTCCTCTGTCGGGAGCACACTCATAAGCTCCATTTGCTGCTGGGCAGTTAGCAGAATTATGTCCCCCGTTGGTATCCTCGACGGGGTTTAATGGGATTGTCCAATCCATATCTTGTTCGTCTGCATTTGCGGCTAATGCGGACAGCCAATTGTGATTTGGTATTGCATTAGAGTTGATTTGCATTTCACTGTTGGTCATTGTCACTGATACATCGCATTGGAACCATGGACCAGAGCCTCCACCACCACCAGATTGCCCTGCGCCTCTGGTATTGGCGGTGTAAGAATTACCTTCACCATTGAGATCTTTTACCCAATCCCCTTGTCCATCTTGACACAGCCATGAGTCTTCTTTTTCGAAGGGCTGCAAACCATCTAATATGAAATCAACAATTGTATCAAATGTTGAATCGCTTTGGTACGGCAAATGGTGGTCTGCTGTTGGACTATGTACATCTAAAGAATTAGTGAACTTATTTGCCAGTGCTGGAGCCAAATTTTTGAAATTATCATCATTTTCTCCTGAAAAAATCATCGCTGAAATCGAAAATGGTGCCACTGCATCTATCGTATCGATTAAACCTTCATGAGTGGTTGGCAGATAACCTGTATACATTAGAGCTTTATCAAAATTATTAGCAGTATTGGCAAGGTAAACTGGAATCATTGCTGCCCCTTGAGAATAACCTAGAATTCCATAAAACGGTCCATTGTCAATAACCATTTGGTCTAGATATGAAATTGATAAATCTGCCCAATCAGGGTCAGTAGTTGGTTCTCCTTTTCCACCAGGTGGGTCTTTTATCCAAACGTTGCCACTTTCAGGTGTACTACCAAATACAAAGTCGAATCCCGGGAGAGCATCCACTAAATCCTGCATCCCTTGCTGAAACTCAAGTCCAGATGCAGTTTCTCCTCCACCGTGTAAGGCCAATATTTTCGGCCTAGTTGGATTAGGTACCTCTTTTTGCGAGTCTGAACATCCAAACTCATCCACAGATTCTCCTTGTGGAGTATTTGGACACTGATCAACATCATTGAAGATTCCGTCATGATCGGAATCTCTTTGAGAATTTGAGCAGCCATCTTGATCTACACTCTCGCCACTAGGAGTGTTTGGACAGTTATCATCTGCATTACTGACTCCATCACCATCTGTGTCTTTTTGTGATAGCGCACAACCATTGGAGTCTACTAACTCACCTGAAGGAGTATCTGGACACAGGTCTTGGTCATTGTAGACGTTATCCATATCATCATCAAGTTCAGAATCCGAACAGCCACTCTGATACACTGGCTCTCCTTGTGGAGTATCATTACATTGGTCTACATCATCAAGTATTCCGTCTAAGTCATTGTCGCCCGCCGGCCCGGGAGGTACTGGAAGATTAACCATTACCATATCTGAAGAGGTGGAAAATAAACCGCATATAGCATAAATCGTACCATTTGTGTTAACGTTATCAGTATCGAAAGTCATGGTGAACTCACCGGTTTCTGTGGTCACGACTCCAATAACATCCAAAGTCGGGCTCTGATATTTTGGCCGGTATTCTACCGCACAGGTTTCAGTAAATCGGTGAATAAGAACGCCATTTAGTGTCCCATCAGAAGTGCCTTCAATCGGTTCATCCCATTGAAAGGAGATTACTACATCGTCCTCTATTGGTGAAATAATAGTTACGTTTCGAAAGGAAGATTCACTATTTACTCCTTCTGAATCGGTGACAAAAACTTCTGCTACCCATTTACCTGGTTCAGATAAAGGGACCTCTAGGGACCAGCTTCCTGAGGCATCGATATAAGTCGATATAGGGTTAAATATCTCGACTGCAGTAAGTGAATGAATGAACCTAATGGTTACTGTTGAGGATTCAATGAATTCATCCATTGCAAATCCACTGATGGAAATATTGGTTCCATCCCATACTTTGCTCTGTTCAGAAAACATTACCACTGGGGGCTGGTTAACAGCCACTACTGGTTCTGTTACTACTTCATTGTCTGAATCATTATTATCTTCATCAGTCGGATTATCTATTACAACAAGTAATCCACCACCAACAAGAATCATCACTAAAATCCCTGAAAGGGCGGCAATTTTTGTATCCACGAAGACAAAATGGCTTGCATTAGTATATAATCCATCTCTAATCGTGATTAGAAAATTATTCAATTATCGGAACCGCTGGTTCTTGGTATTCCCACGTTGCCAACATGCCAACTAAGAAGCCTAGCGGTGCGACCATCATGCCAAGTACCAAAGTAGGCGTTGACACATACATCGGTCGGTCACAAGCCAGCATTCTAAGCCAAATATAACGCCCAGCAAGCACATCGAAAGCTAGGAAATGTAGCCATCCAACAATGATAACTTTGTCATCTGAAAAGAATTCAACAATTATCTCTGGAGTTGGCATTTCTGCACCTAGAGTAATGAAGATATCTGGAAGGCTGGGGATGGCAAGTATTGCATATGGAATTAATAAGGGTAAAACTGCAATCCTCAAATCACCAACTATTTTTTTGGTAATATTATGGCGTGGAGCAAACCACATAAGACCCCAAATTGGGATTATATAAATCGAAGATATCCAAAACATCACATTCTCTATTTCCATATTTATTCCTCCTCAAGATACTTTTTAGCATCATACTGTAAGAATTTACTGTAAAATGCTGGAAGTAGGATTAGGCTGGATAATAGCGCTAAGGTAATGGCGACAACGAATGCTTGACCGAATAGTTTTAGCGGCAATAAAGCCGATAAATTTAGCACGGCAAATCCACCAGCCGTGGTAAGTGCAGCACCAAACATTGCTCTTCCAGTAGTAGCTGAGGCTTTTTCCACCCATTGTTGTTGAGTTCCACTTGGGTTGTGCTCGACTTCTTCCTCTAATCTGGTGGTAAAGTGAACAGCATAATCAACGCCTAAACCAAGCGATAAGGCCCCGATAGTTACTGTTTGGGGGTTGATATTGTATCCGGTAAAGCCCATTATACCATATACCCAACAGACCACCATCATCAAAGGTATCCACGAAACTATTCCTCTGGCAAAGCCTTGACCTAGATTCTTTTGACGTGCTGAATGTATTGAGACTAACATTACTAAGATGACAATTGCGACAATAGCCGTTGATTGGATTGATGATGCGGCGACATCTGATGTAGTTTGAGCATTGATTAAGCTTCGACCGCTGATTTTCAAGGTCCCATCATCAAGCATTTCTCCTTCAACTTGAGACAATAACTCTTCGATTCTATCATTGAGATCAACTGTGGCTTGCCAATCCAAAGTATTAGCCTGGAAGGAAATCAGTGTTTGTTGTCCGTTTGAATGTAATAAGGCACTGGATAATTGTCTGCCAGTTTCATTGGTCAACAACCATTCAGAAAGGTCATTCCAACCATCACTTTCACCACCTTCAATTGAGATCATAATTTCATCTAGCGCAGCATATTGAGGTCTAGACTCCTCAACCAAATCCCAAAGGCCGTTTGGCACACCAGTGATGTCTGGACTAGCAGTTAATGCGGACATCGTCAAATTCCACGATTCCCAGCCAACATCACTCAACACATCACCATCATAAACAATGTATAGCGGTGAGCGACTACTTTGGAAATCATCTGACAACAGGATAAAATCAGCAACCACTGGTATACTTTGGTCAAACTGATCTCTTTGCTCAAACCCGACTTCTAATTGCTGGAAACCAATAAACATTGGAATCAGCAGCAGTACCGCGATAATTCCTACTTTCATAGGTTGCATTGATAGACGACCTAGGGCCCTTGATACCGGCCCTATTTCGATTTTACTTGCCTTGTCTAGTGGCAATCTTTTAGGCGGTATCAAAGTCATTAATGCAGGTAGTGCTGAAATACTCAACAGGTAAATGAAGAATAGCCCAATAGCAATAACGGTTCCAAATACTTGCAGGAAAGTAAGTGCTGAAAATCTAAATGAAAGGAATCCGACTACATCGGTAAATATTGCAATCAGTAAAGCGATTGAGGTGAAAATTGTTCCTCTACGAATTGCCAGTTTTCTAGCTTCTACAGAAAAATCCCTCATGGTTTCAGCTGACGCACCCTCTGGAGAATTCTTCAATTCCTCCCGTATCCTCAACACTACGTGTAGACCATAATCAACACCAATAGCCAATAATAGCACCGGGATTGAGTTCATCGCCGCATTGAAAATCATGTTGACTCCAAAGAATTCTAGCCAACCAGAAAGACCGTAAGTTGCAGCTATTGCGAAAATCGTCAATACCATCACATACGCAGTCTCTCGCTTACTACGGAAATTAAACCAAAGAATCAAGGCTAGTAAAAAGAATGCTGAACTGGTAAGAATGCCAATCTCTTTACCCAATGTCTCAGTTGAACCAACGCCAAATTGAGCAAAAGAAAAACTTCTAATCTCGTCATCACCAGTATCTTGTTGAAGTTTTTCCACCAGTGAATTAGACCATTTAGTGATGTCATTTTGCGTGGAATCAAAATCTGTAGCTGCCTTTCCGTGAACCACTGGGTCGTTGCTTATCACTAAGGTAGTGATAACTGGGCCAGACATATTCCACGGATCGTTTCGCTCATCAACCGGAATATTGGATAGTATCGCTTCTCTAAAGTCGATATCCTGC
>JABJMO010000005.1 GCA_018659375.1 Methanobacteriota archaeon
ACATCACTCAAGAAATCTAAGTAAATTCTTGTCACTTATCTTAGACTTTGCACTGGCAATAAACTCCTCTAGAACAATGTCCTGCTTAGTTTGATACATTATTGCTTGAAGACCCATATCCAATTTATCGATTTGTTTGACGAATTTTGCTTCTCCTGTTTCTGCTGCTTCATACTCCTCAAATAGTGATAACCATTGTGGAGCAATTTCAGACATGGCTTTATGCTCTAATTCTGCTTTATTCGAGGTGTCATCATGCGGAGTTAAATCGCCGACTCGGACCTCTGGGAGGTCATGCACCAAGCAGAGCGATAATACTCTCTCTAGATTGAGGTCCTTTGGCGCAAGTCTTAGTGCCAGAATCGCCATGCCCCAAGAGTGTGCTGCTACTGATTCTGGATTTTCAACGCCGGAACGAACCCATCCAGTTCTTGACAATTGTTTCAACTCTAACATCTCTAATAGGTTGTCTCGCATGTTTGTGCCTATATGCAAGAGGTCAAAACCTACACCCCTAATTGCTTGATATGCAGACCGGGAAACCAGCATGGTGGGATGACGCAATTACAGCATTATCAAATGATGAACTACTTGGAGAAATAGTCAAGAAATATCCTGATGGATGCCTAGAAGGGAAAGGTGATTTGTTTCAAACTACGGTCAGATCGATTGTCGGCCAACAAATATCAGTAATTGCCTCTGATGCTATTTGGGGTCGACTGGTAAAAATGCTCGGTAGTGCTACCCCAGAGAATGTCATGAAATTTAGTCAAGAAGAAATTGCTGCTTGCGGGTTAACTAGACCTAAGTCAAACTATATTCATGGCTTAGCAGCTAATTCGGATTTGCTGTTAAATCAGGATTGGGAAAACATGACTGATAAGGAAATAAAACAGCATTTGATTCAATTCAAAGGTATTGGCCCGTGGACTGCTGAAATGATGTTGATGTTCTCATTTATGCGTCCTGACGTATTTAGTGTGGGTGATATCGGACTTGTCAAGGCAGTCAAAATATTAGCACCACAGGCAGAATCAAAAGATGATGTAGAAGAAATCGCCAAGCGATGGTCACCATACAGAACTGCGGCATCATGGTATCTCTGGAGAATGATTGACCCAGTTCCTGTGGGATACTAAGCGGGCAAATAATTAACAAATAAACCCCTAATGGCTGACTATGACAGATAGTGAGCCATCGACATTATCTGAAAAATTAGATAAGACAAAAAAACGTCTTGGCATTCTATCCAAAAAGGTAGCAAATAGTACCAAATCAATGGTTGAAAACACCAATAATTCAATCAAGGCTACGATTTCTGAGCAAAAGGAAAAACGCCAACATAAGAAACAAGAGAAATTGGCTCAAACTAAAACCGAATTATCAGAAGCGGGACTATTTGATGATGTTCCGTCAATGGTCACCTTGCCTGAATTTGAAAATGAGCGGATGGAAATTGCCTCAGAGCAAAATGACACAATGATTACCATTGTTGAAGAAATGCAGCGTTTATCACAACGGATTGATCATCTAGAACGTCGACATAAAGCAATATCAACTAATAATTCAAAAGTCCACCAAGTCACCAACACTCAACCAAAGCAAGAAAGAGAACCTAATACTACAACTTCACCGGTTATGGGAGAAGTGATTCATCTACTTGGAGCGTCACTGGTTTGGATTGTGATATTATTTGGGGCTGACAAAATCATCTCTGAACGTGCAATACTGATAATGGATAGTTATCCTGCAGAAATACCAATTTGGGGAATTGGTGCTATGACTTGGTCAATGTACATGTTATCAAGGCTAGGCCAGTCATCTAACATGCTTCGATTACCAAAAATCCTATTGTTTCAAACCGCTGCAGCAGTTGGAATTACTACCTCTCTTGGATTAATGGTTTATGATGAAACAATGACTACAGTTTCTAACATATGGGTATGGGGCACAATTATTGCGATTGGACTATTGCTAGCTGCGAGTATGATTGCTTCAGTTTGGCAATCAACCAAAAATCTAGTAGGAATAACCGATGAGGAAGAAATTATTGATTGACTGATTCTGGATTCTTGAATAAGTCTTTGACGATATTCTTTTGATGGGATTCAATTGTTCCACCACCAATCTCCAACAATTTAGAGTCACGCCACAATCGCTCAACATGGTATTCACCAACATAACCGTAACCACCCATTACTTGAATTGCGGAATCAGCAATTTCTTTAGCAGCCGTTGATGAAAACAGTTTGACACCATCAGAGTCCAATCGGTGACCGGATTTACCAAGTTGCATATTTGCCGCAGTGTCATAGATATAGGATCTCATAGCACGATACTTAGCCCATGAATCGCCAATGTGCTTTTGAATTTGACCAAAGTCGCGTATTTTATTGCTGAATGCTGTTCTGTCCGTAGCATAACGGTTCATCTCATCTAGACACCTTCGACCGATTCCCAAAGACATTGCAGCAAGAGTTAGCCGCTCAACTTCTAGGTTACACATCATGTGAATTAGTGATTCACCAAGTCCGCCAACTAGATTCTCAGCGGGAACTAAACAATCATCAAATACTAACTCAGCAGTATTGGAAGCCCTCATACCAGTCTTATCGTAGATCTTTTGGCCAACTGAATATCCAGGCATACCTGCCTCAACTAAGAAAGTGGACAGTTGAACCCGACCTTTTTCGTCAGTTCCAGTTCTTGCATAAACCCAAACAACATCAGCAGGAGTTCCAGTTTCGTCTAAACAACCGTTAGTAATCCACATCTTTCGACCATTCAGTTTCCAAGTCCCATCATCCTGTTGTACCGCACTAGTAGTTAATCCCAAGACATCAGTACCTGCATCTGGTTCAGACATAGCCATAGCACCAATCCATTCACCGGAGCAAACCTTAGGTAAGATTCGGGCTTTTTGGTCTTCATTACCATTGTATGCTAAGTTGTTGACAAATAACATTGCATGAGCCAGATATGCTAGTGCGAAGCCTGGATCTGATGCTGAAAGTTCTTCGTGAACTATTGCACAAGCAGTCGCATCTAATCCTGCACCGCCATGTTCTTCCGGTGCACTGATGCCCAACAGTCCCATATCTCCCATTGACCGTAGTAAATCTAAGTTGAATCGTTCATGTTTGTCGTGCTCAAATGCTTGAGGTTCGACAAACTCGTTAACCCAGTCTCTTACCATTGAGCGTAACATTGCGTGTTCTTCACTAGGATTAGCGATATCCATAACCTCACCATGGTAAGCGGGAAGGTCACCCTTTTTGACGATTTGTAGAATATTCATCGTCTAAACAAACGTCGTTTCCTTTTTGATTTGCCGCGCTTATTGTCTAAATCACGCGCAGAACGACGGGTTTCATCCTCCATTCCAATGGCAGGGCGCACTCTAGTTTCTGGCGGCGCACCAATTCTCCAAAGATTTGGCGGTGGGCCACGATGACTTTTCTTGACCCGTCTAATCTGTAATTGCTGACTTCGATTTTGCTTACGGGCAACTTTTCTTGCTCGCTTGCCGACATGGCGCAAGTGACCATTGAATATTTGTGGTTCTACCGACTTAGGCTCATTACCAATACCTATTCGTTCTAGAACTTGTTTTGCTAATGCTGTTGATGATTTAGTCACCACTACCTCATCTACAATACGTGTTGCTAGGCTGGCAAATGATGTATCATCAGTTACCACTGGTTGAGATTTTACCTGAAGAGTAATTCCTTCTGTAGTTTTTCCTTGATTATTTGCTTGTTTTAGTACTGAATCTGAAAAACTTTCAGTTAACGTCCCTTGCTTCCGCTCCATATAGTGCACCCCATCAGCACCAAATTTCGAAAATATGGTATAAGGTTAACCAGTGCTTATCGGCCAAAAAGTGTCTTTTTGGGGGTATAGAGGGAACTTCGATTATCAAATCGGAGTTTTTATCCCCATGGCTCGTGCTATGCACCAACCGGCTCTTCCTTCATAAATTCCAAGAGCACCACCGGCAAACATTCCGACTACTGAGGCAGTTGTGAAGATATTTTCTGGTAAAATACCAGTAACAATCAGCAGGAATGCAATTATTCCGGCAAACACCGATACTGAGCCTCCAACGAGGCGAACAAATTTGCCTCTTGCGTCTATGTTACATTCTCTTACCATACCACGCACTACTTGTTTGATGATATAAATCATTGTTTTGATAGTTGTTGACAAGTAATCATATAGTAAACCACTAATCATACACCATGTCCTTTAGAATCTGTGCCTTTTGTTTTAGTATCAGAGTATATCCATATCTAGGATTTATGACAGGGCAACAGTATCAGTGTCAGGATTGTAAAGAAATTTCTCCGCTGGTTATTGAATTTGATAATGAGGAAGATTTCGCTGAATTTATGGCCAACCAGGAATCTGAATAACATCTAGTCAAACATCAAATTTGCATTGACAAAATCTAACTAACTGATTCAATCCACAAATTCAAAACACTGGTGTTGGTGCTATGGGTGTGACAGGGTTGGAAAAACTAGAGTGGCTTAGCCGATTTATTGACCAGACTCCTGGCGACAAACAGATTGGCGGCAAACCCCGACAAGTACCTGGAGTCTGTTGGTCTAGAGTAGAGCCATCAATTCCACCAAATCCAAAATTAATCCTGTGGTCAAAAGAGATGGCTGACAAATTAAACCTAGGAAGAGGACATGAATTAGTCTTAGGTGGAGGAAGTGTAGTAGATGGTATGCAGCCTTACGCCCAGCGTTACGGTGGTCATCAATTTGGCAATTGGGCTCACCAATTAGGCGATGGCAGAGCAATAACTTTGGGTGAAGTACAATTGCCAGATGAAGTACTAGAATTACAACTGAAAGGTGCTGGAACCACACCATATTCTCGGTTTGCTGACGGCAAGGCTGTACTACGCTCATCCGTTAGAGAGTTCTTGTGTAGTGAAGCTATGTTTCACCTAAATGTTCCAACTACCAGAGCATTGTCTTTGGTGACAACTGGGGAAATGGTCGTCAGGGATGTGATGTATGATGGCAATCCAAAACCCGAAATTGGCGCTGTTGTCTGCCGTGTTGCACCGAGTTTTATTCGCTTTGGAAGTTTCCAAATCCATACTGCCGATGGAAATCATGATACACTGAAGCATCTTCTTGAGCACACTGTAAAGAATCACTTCCCGCAACATTCCGTTGCTGATGACAATGCACGCATCGATTGGCTAACTCATGTTGCAGAACAGACTGCGATAATGATCTCCAACTGGATGCGGGTTGGTTTTGTTCACGGTGTAATGAATACCGACAATATGTCTATTCATGGATTAACTATCGATTATGGACCGTATGGATGGTTAGAAAATTATGACCATGATTGGACTCCTAATACCACAGATTCCTCAAGACGTCGTTACCGATATGACCAGCAACCACAAATTGGAGCTTGGAATGTCGCTAGATTATTGGAGTCAATCGCTCCTTTAATGGATGATGTTGAACTATTATACCAGGTATTAGAACGTTATAATCAATATTATAGTGAACTACAAAACTCAATGTGGTTAGGAAAATTAGGCATGGAAAGTTTACAGGAATCCGATGAAACTCTGGTCGATGAATTAACCTCACTGCTCCAACAAGTAGAGACAGATATGACGACCTTCTTTAGACTATTATCTACCATTAATAGACCAGATATTACATTGTTAAAAAAAGCATTTTACGACCAAGATAACATCCCGGTAAAAGAGTGGAACGTTTGGTTAAACAAATGGTGGAAGCGGGTTGATGGCAAACCAAATCGAAATAACATGAACGAAGTCAATCCAAAATATGTACTAAGAAATTGGATGGCTCAACTGGCTATTGATGGAGCGGAAGATGGTGATTTTTCGATTTGTGAAGAATTATATCAATTGCTTAAACAACCTTATGCTGAACAACCAGAGTATGAAGACAAATGGTTCAAGAAGCGGCCGGAATGGGCAAGGCATCGTGTCGGATGTTCAATGCTTTCATGCTCTAGTTAACACAATTAATTACAATCACTTTATCAATGGCTTGCCATCAACTTAGTAGTATGGATGTAATATCACATTGGTTTTGGGGAATGGCCGTCACCCATGGAAAAATCAAAGGAAGATTCTCTGGAGCAATGGGAGTTATTCCTGACTTGATGGCTTTCTTACCAATTACGATCATTTCACTTTTCACTGGTCATCGAAATCCAACTGTTGACGATTCTACTGTTACCGCAGATTTCCACCCTCTTTCTTGGGAAATTTATCAATGGAGTCATAGTTCAATAACGGTAATTGTGTTCTTTTTGTTAACATGGTGGTATCTAGCGAAATTTGGGACACCCAAATTCCTAGAGGGGTTCTATTTAGCAACCATGAGTGCCAAAAAACAGGCGTTTCTGATATGGCTACCTTGGTTATTAAACATTGTAACAGATATCCCAAGTCATACCGCACAATTTTTCCCAACCCCTGTTTTTCACCCTATCTCAAATTGGCGATATGATGGCACTAGATGGTCTGAACCTTCAATTTGGTTCACTAATTTGGGAATCTTACTGACCGTATGGGCGGTAATGATTTACCTTGAAAGAAAAAGGTTAGCGATGGATGAGAACCAACAATAATTCTTGTTCCAGTAGTTTGAGCTCATGCCGCTAAGTTCATCGCCTGTGGGCTAACCGATTAATTTGTGCCAATCAATTCTGATGAAGCTTTGATGCGAGCAACCTTAGTTCGAAGCGACCCCTCTTTGTCCGGAGTATCACGTCAAAATATTGCTACAATGCAAGATGAATACCTTTGGCAGTACTTAGCACCTGATGGTAATCCAATCGATGATAAAGACCCGATTAACCGCTGGAATTCACTTGCTTTACCCCCTGCGTGGACTGAGGTATGGATTTGTCCAAATGCTAGGGGCCATATTCAAGCAACTGGTCGTGACGTAAAAGGTAGATTACAATATCGATACCATCCAGATTGGACTGAAATCACTACTGAAATGAAGTATGATGATGTGGTATATTTTGCTTCACAACTACCCCGACTACGCAAGCAAGTAGAACGGGACTTGGCAGAAAATACAATGTCGCTGCACACTGTTTCCGCACTTGTTGTTCGCCTCATTGACCTCTACAATATTCGTGTTGGCAGTGATGAATATGCTAAGGCCAACGAATCATATGGTCTAACTACCCTCAAATCAATGCACCTAAAGCATATCAGAGGAGATGAGGCTGAGGGGCGTCATGACGCAGTATTTTCGTTTACTGGCAAATCTGACAAAGACTGGGAGATTACTATCGAAGATGATTATCTTGTTGATCTAATACTACGAACCAACCGTTTAGGAGTAAAGAATGCTGATTTATTTATGTACATCTCGGAATCAGACAACGAGGTTGATTTGAAAGCGGAGCATATTAATCAATATATTCGTGCCAATAGTGGTGAAGGCTTTACTGCCAAGAACTTCAGAACGTGGGCGGCTACTTCAAGGTGCGCAGAGCGTCTAGCATTCCTCTCAAAACCGCAGGATTCCCAAGCCATGAAAAAATGGCTAAAGAAACTGCCAGATGTAGAATCGATCCAAAAACTGTGGAGTGAGGGAGATTGGATTGTCCCCACAACTGAGACAGGGCTTAACAAAGCAATGCTGGCGGTTATCGATACGGTTGCTGCAAACCTTGGCAATACTCGGACAGTATGCCGCTCTTCTTACATTCACCCGTGGTTCCTAGGAGCTTGGATGGAAGGAAATCTTTTGGAAAAATGGGATGAACTGGCAAATTTGCGGAGAATATCTGGATTATCTGCTGGTGAAAGTACAACTTTACGGGTTCTTAAAAGTCTTTGAACCAATTATTAGTTTCTACAGATTACTGCCTATCAAAGAGTTCTTTTCTTCGCCCTTATCCATAGATCGCCATCAGGATATTTTGGGGAGAATTTGAAATTAGCCGAACGACCAGGCAAGAAAAGTCTGCCTATTTGCTTTAGCAACTCCAAAGTACTGTAGACAGGATATTGGGCCAAGCGATAACTTTCAACTTGAATAATCTCCATGCCTAATTCTTGCAATAATTGCAATAACAATTTCTTTGAAGTGAAACTAAAGTGGTCGGGAAGTGAGTATGGTTTGTGCTGATTTTCTAATGAAAGATTTGCTGAATCAACAGCTTGTATCAGAAGTTCCCCGCCATCATTGAGCATTTCACACCACTTTGCGATATCTTCTGGTGGGTTTGGCAAATGGCTGTATATGTCGATAGCAGAAATTACATCATACTTTTCTTGATGAGTCTCCAAGTCCAGGAATTTGAGGTTAATTCCCATCGCTATCGCTGCTTTGAGTTTATTGACATTGGGTTCAATCCCCATAACATCAATGTAGTCGCCACCAAAATTTGCTAAAGTTTCCACTAATTCTCCGTGTCCGCTACCAATGTCAAGCCAAGAATATTTTCTCTTTTCGCTAAACATAATTGCATAATTGAAGTCATTTAGCCTAGAGAGATAAATCTCTTTGAGTTTTTCATCAAATTGACCGAACTTTGTTGATTTATTATCGCCTTTGTGCAGGCCAGATTTAGATGCTTCATTGATATCTTCAAGACCAGGCCGAGGATTAAGAAAAAGCAGACCGCATTCTAGACATTTGACAAGATTATGACCATTTTCTGTGTCATAAAGTTCATTCTTGTTAGACTTGCACTGATAGCAGTCTACCTCAATCATAATCTGCGGACTGCGGATTATGAATTAAACTCACCGATACTATTGCGATTCTAGGTTTGAATATTTCTCCATATCTAAAATAGCGGAATTAAGAATAGTTCAAGAAAGCAGAAGAACAATTGAATCTTCGGGCAGAACTAATAATCATTGACCTAAGATTGATTCTTCAGTACCAACTACTATTAGGTGACTCAATTAATTGAGAACATGGAAGCAAATGAGTGTTTTATAGCGACTGTTGGCAGTGATTGGCATAAGATATCTAACTGCAATGTCCATATGACAATCAAGCGACGCCTGCAAAGAACCGTAATCAGGGGTGCAGAGGGTGACGACCTCTTAGATGAGGGAGCAGAATCTGCCGTTTACACAATCACTGGAAGTATGAGTATGTATGAGTATAAAGAAATGTTGACTATTTTCAGAGGCGGTCAGCCTTGGTTTCACGACCCGTTTGAAGATAAGCAGATGAAAGTATTATTCTCCAGCATAGATTATGACAGTGCTAGTGGCGACTATGAATTTATCTTAGTAGAGGATGCTGAGCAACACGAAATCAAGTCTTAGGTTTACGAATCAACCCTCGGTTTGATTTTACAAAGTAGTGCTCGTGTTGAGATACTATTTGCATGTTAAGTGGTAAATCATTATTTTATTCGAATCAAAAATAATAAATAAATAAAAACTCATCTTGATTTAAATCCACCAAATTTCAATAAAGGTCCGTCCCTAAGTTGCATGATTTTCCTAAACGGAAGGAATAAAGCAAGTTATCAAATATCAACAAAACTAGGGTGCGCCATGTCAATCCATGACAATGTATTTGCAAGAATTGAATCTCTTCTGGAGGAAGAAGACGATTGGGTGTCCGCTATGTCAACAGTTGTCTGCGAACTGCATCACTCATTCGAACATTTTCACTGGACCGGTTTTTATCGAACTGTTAAGCCAAACGTGTTGAAAATTGGACCTTATCAAGGCGGACACGGCTGTTTAGTCATTCCTTTTGACAAAGGGATATGTGGCGCTGCTGCTCGAACTGGAAAAACACAAGACGTACCTGATGTTCATGCAAGATCTGAACATATTGCATGTAGTTCCACCACATTAAGCGAAATTGTTGTACCGATTAAGAATTCAAACGGTCAAGTAGTTGCAGTCCTCGACCTCGACTCAGACTTACCTGCAGCTTTTTCCGACTCAGATATCTCGTTTGCCGAACATCTTTCCATATACTTAGGTACAAAGTATTTCTAATATGCAAGGTGCTAGAATGGCTGATTATATCGTTAAATCAATGGATAATCTCCAGCCGATCAATAAAGAGATATCAAAACATAAATTATCAATTTGGTACCATCCAATATACACGAATGGTATTCATCCTGATGCTAGATTTCCCCGCGACCGATATACCAAATTGGTAGACAAACTCAATACTACTGAATATTGTGATAGATTTATCATAAAGCAACCAACTGAAGCATCACGCAATGAACTTATTATCGCACACGACCCATATTATGTTGATAATTTTCTAAATCAAAACTTGACTCAAAAGGAAATTAAGCGAATCGGTTTAACACCATGGACGCCACAAATCATCCCACGCACACTGTTGTTGATGGGAGGTGCGATTGCAGCTTTAGACCATGTGATGGAGAACGGAGGTATTACAGGCAACATGGCAGGAGGTACTCATCATGCCCACTACGATTTTGGTTCTGGCTATTGCATATTCAACGACCTTGCTGTCTGCTCCCTTCTAGCATTGAGTAAGTATAATTTGACTAAGGTTGCGATAATTGATTTTGATGTCCATCAAGGTGATGGGACAGCCACAATTTTGCAAAATGTTGATGAGGTATTGACAATTTCAATACACTGCCAGCAAAACTTTCCATTTCGCAAGTCAAAAAGTGATTATGACTTAGAACTACCCGCAAATGCGGGTGATGAGGAAATTCTCGCCATGGTTGCCACTGCATTAGATATCACCAAACAATTTGACCCTGAGTTAATTCTCTTCCAAGCTGGTGTCGACGGGTTAGCCACTGATTCTCTAGGTAAATTGAACATTTCTCGCCAAGGTATGAGCAAGAGAAACGAGATGGTTTTTGACCTAGCGGTTGAACAAATGACCCCTACTGTAGTATTCATGGGAGGTGGTTACTCAAATCCAATTAGTCACACTATCGATGCTTTTGGTGACTTATTTCTCAGTGCTTCTAGGGCAAATGAGCAAATCCTCAGCAAGGCCGATTTGTAAACCTTTGATTCAAAAATTGATTGCGGTAAGGAAAACTTGCCGCATTGTTTTCTCAATAATCCTATTTAATGGCAAAGATACCGAGATAGTATCGGCAAATACCGTGGTAATCTCTCTCAATTTAATTAAAATTAACAATATAGTCGCAATGAAATGGGCAAATCATTATTCAATATTGGCACTTGGTATATCCATGGTGGAGATTCTTTGCCCGCATTGCGAAGGCGAATTAGAGCTTGATGATGATGCGTCAGGCGAATTTGAATGTCCACTATGTAATGGTGAATTCGAATGGAATGTCGAGGAAGATGAAAAATTAACGACAGCTAATGAAGCGCATCAGAAGATGGTTGATTCTGTGACACTAACAGACAACCGAATAGTACCGTCTCACGGGTTCAATAAAATGCACCCGGTTGCCAAGGTTGCAGCAGGTGCATATGTGGGGAGTACAGTTGTTCTGATAATACTAGTTCTGATAGTTGTTATTTTCCTAGTCTTTTTATTACTTATTTACTTGCTCTTTGGACCTGTCATGAATGGTAGTTTTTTTGCTTAAATTCGTGTTAAACTGTGCCGGTGCATGGCGGCGATAGAATAAACAATCAATATAGCCAAATATTTTCAAAATAGCAATGCTAGAATAGCTGTGCTGGGATACTATTTGCAAATACTATGGTAAGATTTTACATTTGATTAATAATTTCACAACACCCTTAGATTGCCAAATCTATTAATATCCTTATCCATAGTATGATAACATGCCCGGTGAGAGTGGTCCAGAATCACTAAAAATTGAAACTGAAGGCCTTATTGAATTTAAAAATAAATCAATAACTGGCTTTTACATTGTATGTTTTGGAATTGTTTGCCAGTTAATTTCAATCGCTTATACATATATAACATTGAATGGAAGCTTTGTCCAAATAATTAGAGACCTTGATAATGGTGTGCATAAAATAATTGCAGGGATATGGATTAGTGGGATGATTTTTCAAATCATAGGATTTATTGTGACGATCAAAGGATCAAATCAATTGTACAATTATCTAAAAATCGATATCACCAATCAAGACCATAACATAGATTTGATATTAAATGCCGTAAATAGACTAGATAGCAAAATAGATCAGTCGAGTGGTTTGCCATCAAATGAGATCGGTGAATTAATCATAGATGAAAGATATATGGTTACTAAGATCCCTCACAAAAGCATGAAGCATGATAGCATAGATTCATCAAACTATGAATGGTTGAAATTCGATGATTCAAATTGGTATCGAACTGCCGGTAGTGAAGCTGAATGGTTGAAGTTTGAAAACTAATAAAAAAACTAGCGGTGTTCTATAGAACAATTGGCTGAAAGTGCTCGTACCGGGATTTGAACCCGGGTCGAAGGAATGAGAGTCCTTCATGATGGGCCACTACACTATACGAGCATGGCTAACCTGCCGTTAGCCACCCCGTATTTAGAAATCACCCTTACACACAAATGGTGAATCATAGTCGTAAACTTCACTTTCAGCCAAAAGTGAAAGTGAAAATCAATCACTGAAAATGATTTTACATTTACTTTTACTTTCCCGAGTCGTTC
>JABJMO010000021.1 GCA_018659375.1 Methanobacteriota archaeon
AATGGCGATATCATCTCGATGTCGTGGTACCCCTATGCGGGTGGCGATTTGAAATTAGACAAATTTTATGCGATTCTATACGACGAATCTGAAGATGAATGGAAATGGTGTTACAATAGAATTACCGAGCCTTTCTATGACCGCTCTTGGCAAGTAGAAGTGATTGGGCCAATCCAATCTTCGATGGGCAATGGTGATTGGGCTAGTATAGTAGTGTCTAATTTTTGGCACCAGAGTTTGAATGCTGGCGGTCAAATTAGTGTTGACGGATTAAATTACTATCCATTCCAATTCCCAGACCGTAGTGGCGGAGACCCAGAAGTTGAATTAGACCTTGACTTTACAGAATCGGGGCTATCCGCATACTATGACGTTAACAAACCGCACAAAGAAATGCGCGCATTCCCGGTCCCAAGCGGTGGTTTACTATTCCCGTCTTACTATGATAACGGCAATGCTGCCTACATGGACACCTCACTGTCTTGGAATGAATTGTACGTTCAATTCCCCAGCGAATACTGCCAAATCGATTCAGCAGGAATTATCCATTGCGTAAACAATAGCGGCACCTCATTTACCCATTACATGTCTAACGATGGAGCAGTCAATTGGACTAACTACACCTACGAACTTAGTGACCAAGCTACCCAAATTGAAGAATGGGAATTCCAGGCCAATGGTGAGTTAGACCTATTTGTCTTGAATGTCCGCTATCAAAGTTCCAGCGGTCCTGACGTAGACACAATTTACCATGTTCGAGGTTACTCAGAAGATATGTCACCTGATACTCTCACTTACATCGGACAAGGCGACCTAGATTCGACATCGGGGGCAGGCAATGATATTCGGTTTGATTTTGCTTCCTTAGCCATCCTCAATGATGGTGGCGTTGTTGTTGCATACCATGATTCAACAGACCCTGACCCGCTTTTTGCGGTTGAGATGATGATGCCAGAATACTGACTAAAACATCTTCAATATATCAGCAAATAATGACTTAGCATGTCCGTTACTACGCTCTACTAATCGCTTGACAATTAGTTCCGGAGTTGACCTAGCAAGATGATTTCTGATTGGCGTCCTATCTACAATCAATTCTAGATTAGAATCTAGACCTCTAGCTTCAATACCATCAACTCTAAAGTCGTCCCGTCCTGAAGCCTTGATTATAGCAGGTGCAAGATGAGTAACCAGCATCATACTAGTGTCTGGTTGTGAACGGGCGGCGATTAGCATACCGGCAATAATCCTAGCACCAGCGCCGGGTTCAGTAATGGCTTCCAATTCATCTGCCAAAATCAATTTTGGTGTCGGATCGCTGACTACATTGGCTAGTTCAACTAAGGTTTGTTCAAGCGCTCCAGCACTCTGTGTACCACCGGCTTTGGCAAGAATGTGGAGAGCATCTACATTACCGACTCTAGCCTGTTTAGCCGGAACTGGTAAACCCATGTGTGCTAATATGCACGTGTGAGCGAGTAATTCTAATAATGTGGTTTTACCACCAGAATTAGCTCCAGTAAGTAATGCTAGAGGTTGCATGTCACCCTTTTCAGCTGCCTTCCCTAATCCATAAGTCACTGGGTCTGCTGCTATACCGAGTAGTAAATGACGACCTTCCTTTACCCAGATACCATGCTTTACTAGTTCTGGCATGGTGCATAAATTATGCTTTGCCCAACGAGCAATGGTCAACCACTGATCTATTATTATCAAGGATCTTACTGCATCCTCACAAGATTGTTTTAACGGCCCAAGTTTCCTAGCCATAGTGTATACATGGTCGCTCTTTTGGGCATTAATCCGCTTTTCTAATGCACTATCGATTTTATCGATTACTTGCCGGTCTATTTTTGCTGGCCAGTCTGATGTGAAAATAACTGGGGGATTTTTTACTCCTGAGCCCTCCATAAATTCCCCTAATTTGTTGACAGCTTGTTGCATAGCATTGTCAATTACATGACCTGTGGCTTCCTTTAGTTTTCTCTGAAAACCGGTTCCGTCTGCTAGGGCGTCGAGTAATTCTGCCCCAGATAATGCCATTTTGGCGTCATTCATGGTTTTCTCCACTTCGACGTTTACGCCACTTTCTAAGGATTTAACAAATGACCACAGTTCATCTTTTACTTGCTCGGCCTTTGCTGTGTCACCTTCATCATATAGCGTGTGCAATAAATCTGGTAATTCTGTTAATCCAGTTAGCGAATCACTAAAATTCAACATAAATTCATGATTGCTTTCTTGGTCATTGATTATTTGAACCATATCTGCAATTGCCTCGAGCGTCTTACGATTCTTTCTGAACCAGTCAAGAGTCATTTCAGGAACGATTACCTCGGTTTGCGGATTATTTCCTAGCACGATCCAGCCTTCAGGCGCCTCACTAGGGGCACCAGAACCAACCCATGTGACTTGGTCAAACACGGTATAATCTTTCCAAGTTTCACCTTCACCTGGTGTTAACACTCGGCAAAAGCGCTTCAAATGGTCTATTGGTGTTTTACTAACAACGACACGTTGGTAACGCTGCGTAGTGTTTTTAGTGACCGTAATGTGGCTCAATTTACTATTAAGTTCTAATTCAAGAGTGTTGTGCTTGGATAAAAAATCCATTGCTGCCGATATTTTTTCTCGCCTAGTTTCCGGTTGTTGAACCGGTGTGAGAAGTTGAAGACGGCCCTTGGTTGCTGGTGAAGCGGTAAACCGCGTTATTTGGTCGATTAATTTTTGATGTAACTTTTCTGCTTCTTTAGTGGCGAGGAATTGTCCATTATCACCAGCAATGCTCCTTGCCATTGCCAAGGCACGCTTAGGTGAAACACCGTCTATTTCCGCAATTTGACCGATATCCCCCGATTTTAATGATTTGATCACGGCATCCTCTGAACCAAAATGGTCAGTCATTTTCTGGGCTAATCTTTCGCCAACTCCTGGTAGCGCACTAAGAACCATATTCGATTTTGTTTGTCATCGGCTTAAGAGAATAGCGCAAGAAAGATACTGTTGGGACGTATTAGCAAACTGTGTTGTAATACATCTCATCATCATATTCAATCATGGGGACTTTAAACAAATCATCACAATTCCGGTCGACTATTGGTAGAGTTAGAGTTGAAGACGCCCAATCAACAGAATAACCACCAATCGAAGAGGATGACGGAACATAATCCTCACCTGTTTGAGTTAAGGTAATTATAATTGATTCACCAGCTTCTAGGTATACATCCATTGGCATGAATTCCATTAATCCCATTACCTCCACGAGAGGCACCATGTTTAGTTGGCCATCACGGCCACCTGCATGAAATCTGAAGTCCATCACAGCATGTCCAAGGTGCATGCCAGATTCATCAGTCATTTCTAAAAATCCATGGGCGCCATTAAGCGTACTTGGAGTGACTGGTAAATGGAAAGTTGGCATACCTGCAATGTAGGTATTATTCTCAAATGGACCATAAGTCATGGTAATTGTCGATGAGGCAGAAATTGAGACACCATCGGGCCCTAAATCATTACCATTGATCTCTAAATATTGTGTGTCTGGTGCTGGATATGTCGATTCAAATCTCCATCCGCCACGGTTATCTTGCATCTCAACGCCCAGAGTTGGCGCTCTGCCTTCGTCTCTTAGATACCAGTCAAACCAGTATAGCATCTCATCAGCCCAATCCCACCTCAGAGTGTATGGATAGGCTTCTGCACCTCTCCCATTACTTTGTGAACTGTGCCCGCTTAATCTGTCCGGATAATCATGCGCCCATTGCCCTGCTAGAGTCTTTACTTCGATGCCAGCATCGGCGATTTGTTGATGGATTGGAAAAGCCATGTGCGGGTCGACGTTCCAGTCTTGCATTCCTTGAATGATGTAAACTGACCCTTGATAATTTTCCAATACTCTGCCAATAAACGAACGCTCTGTCCAATAGGTATTACCGGCGTAATCAACCATGCCACCAGTTTGATATGCGGCAGGTCCATTGATGTAACCTTCAATGTAGCCTTCACAGAAATTTTCCGCGTCGCCAGTATCGCCATCAACGCCAAATGTGCCATAAACTCCATTGTGCATTATTGCACCTCGAGCCTCCATGCTTCCATTGCGCCACATTAATTCGTGAACACCAATCAATCCAGACATCGGCACAATTGTCGCCAAGTATGGATTGCCAAAGGTCGCAGCTTGCCATGGAGTTGAGCCATCGTATGATTTACCAATTAAGCCGACTTTACCGTTTGACCAACCAGCTTCTCCTAACCAAGTAACTGCTGCATCAATGCCGCGTTGCTCATCAGTACCCATCAAGTCCATACAATGGTTGGAATTCCCGGTACCAAATACTGATACTTGCGCAACTCCATAGCCATGTGGAACATAATTTTCTATTAGAAAACGGCCAAGACGATCTGCAGGAGTAGTTGCAGAAACATCCCCATCATCATAGTAAGGACCTACATCGGCAATGACCGGGACACGACACTCATCAGAAACATTAGTCGCAGTGTAATCGCAACCATCTATTTCAGGCAACCAAAGACCAAGGTGAACTTCAGCCCCACCAGTCAGCCCTGCGCCACCATCAGCAGCAGTGATTGAAGGAACAGCAACATAGACTGACTCTGGACTTGAAATATTGTAGGTACCGTTGACACTTACTCTGCTAAACACATCTGAATTATCATAACTGACATCAGCTCTATTCCAAGGTTCAAGATAGTATTCATCATCCCCAATCGTAATGGAGTCTTCAGAATTTTCACCAAAACACCCTGACAAACTAAGACTAACCATCAAGGTCATCATCAGCCAAGGCTTCCAGTCCATGTACAACCCTATGGCTGGTATTATTGAAATCATCGCATGAGTTGTACTTACTCTGATTCTGTATCATTGATTTTTTTCATCTCTTCTCGGACTTCATCCATATCAAGGGTTTCCAACATCTTAACCAAGTCACGAAGCGCATCTTCTGGTAGTGCGCCTGGCTGCATGAAGACCCCAATTTGTTGCTTGAATGCAATGGTTGTTGGTATCGATCTAATATTGAACATCCGACCAAGTTCTGGTTGTTCTTCAGTATTTATCTTGGCAAATACGACATTCGGAAATTCTTCCGAAACTCGCTCATAGACTGGACCATAAGCCTTGCATGGACCGCACCATTCAGCCCAAAAGTCTAGTATTACAATTTCATTATTGTCAATAGTTTCGGCAAAGACAGGTTCACTGAGTTCTAAAGTAGCCATATTCCATCCATTTTAAACGGGTCTATGATATAATCGTAGTTAACACTTGACCGCTGAGTTAATGTCCTTGGTATGTAAGGTCGACATATGCGACGAATGCTTGTGGCCTCAACAATCCTTCTGCTCATGGTTCTAAGCCCTTGGACTTATGCTACTGACAATCTTGAACAAAACAACGAGAGTAATGCTTCCGGGAGGGCTGCTGACATCGTTATTTCAGAATTATTTATCAGCCCAAATAATCTAGTTTCTAATGAAAATAGTACTAATCTGTACGGTGCGGTTGATTGGAACGGTGACCAAGATTATGGCAAATATAGTGACCAATTCATTGAAATTTGGAACTCTGGAGATTCTGCAGAAGATATATCCAGCTGGATTTTATCAACTACTAGTGGTAGTCCACCGTGTCAGTTAGCCTACGATACAATGCTAAACGCTGATGCGAGGGTTGTCGTATTCCGTGCTGACTCAGACCTTGACCTGAACTATTTTGATGGCGAAACTGTATCGATTACCGATACGTCTTCAAATCTTATCGATAGCATGTCATTCCCAGCTTCAGACTCCAGTTTCGGCAAATCATATATCGAAGAAAATGGTGTTCTAACAAAGGATGATCCTACTCCAGGAAGAGCTGCAGACTTCTCTGGAGATTATACTGTACCTGATAACATCGTAAAGTGTTACAAATTAAGCAATACTGATTCCTCTAGAGCATTCTTACTCAAAGGACGAGTCGTTACTATGGACGGCGAAACCAACGTCATCAATGACGGTAATGTGATGATTCGTGATGGCAAAATCACTGGTGTGTGGGCGTCAAACGCTAACCCGCCCGCTGGCGTTGATTTCGCAGATGTGCCGATTGTTAATACTGAAGGTACAATCTATCCCGGCTTAATTGATTTACATAATCACGTACATTACAACCACATCCCACTTTGGGACTTTGATGTGCATCTGAGTGATGCACAACAATCCGAGGAAGGGGGCTATACCAACAGGTACCAATGGGGCAATAATTATGATTACGGGCCAAGTATTACTTGGATGAAGACCAATATCCAATCGAATTACCGATGGGATATGGCTAGTGAGCAAATGAAATATGCAGAAGTCCAAGCAGTATCTGGTGGTGTAACTGCAATGCAAGGCTCACCAAGTTCTGGTACTCAAGCATGGGATAGCATACTTTCACGCAATGTTGAATTGTACAACTTTGGTCAAGATGGTATCTCAACATGTGCTGTTTGCGGTGCTGCTGATAGTGATTATACTGGTAGTCACCTAATCAGTCAAAGTGAATCTGGCACCCTCAATGCCTGGTTTGTTCATCTTGCAGAAGGTGTCGATTCGTCCAGTAAAGCAGAATTCGATGCGCTTTGGGATAAGGGTTTGATCATGGATGAAACCGTTGTTATCCACGGCACAGCGCTTGATTCCTCACAGTTTAGTAAGATGGCCAGCGTTGGCTCTGAACTTGTTTGGTCGCCACTATCTAATCTTCTATTGTACGGCGACACTACTGATGTGGTCGCTGCTGACCAAGCGGGAGTTAGTATCTCAATCTCTCCTGATTGGGGACCTAGTGGTTCAAAGAATAACTTCCATGAACTGAAAGTCGCTGACCTGTGGAATAGTAACAACATGAACGGACACTTCAGTAACTATGAGTTGGTAGAAATGGTCACCTCTAACCCGGCTGATGCTACCGGTTGGACGCCGTTTGTTGGACGAGTGAAAGCAGATTTGTTTGCTGATTTAGTCGTTATAGACACCTTCCATGAAGACCCATATCGAAACCTGATTGAAGCGATTGATGCAGATGTTGCACTAACTGTTGTTCAAGGCAAAGCGGTATTTGGTGACATCGATTTGATGCAGCAATTACAAGGTGATGACTGGGAATATGTCAACGGCCCTGATTTCCAAAAAGCCGTTGATGTAACCTCAATGACTGAAGTTGATGGCAGCCAAACTTTCCAAGAAATTGAAGCAGGACTAGCTATGGCAATGCGCCACGAATTCAATGACATGAAGGAAAACTGGGGCGAATTCAGTGATATGACTGATAGTGAAATCAATGCTTGGCTAAATTCAAGTTTTGATGGAGATTATCGAGATGATGTATCGCGTTTAAAGAACCTGACACTAGACCCAATTTTTACTTCTGGTGATGCACGTTATTTCGACGTGATTAACCGCTCTTCCCATGCTAATTACCACATTGATATGACCAAACTATACGATGACTATTACACCGTTGAGATGGTAAATGGTGACAGAACAAATGTCAATGTAGTATTACCTGGTGATGATAATTCCGGCAATAACAACGATGGTAATTCGAATAACAATAATGACAACACTGGCGATAATAACGGCAATACCGATAATACTGGTGACACAACTACTTTGCCTGGCCCAATTGACGACAATAATACTGACGACCAAGATGACATGTTTACTGATTTACCAGATGATGATTTTATGGATGATGCTGAGGCTGATGAAGGCACTAAGAATCAATTAAAGTTGATTTTACTAATCATCGTAGTTGCGTTAATGTTCGGATTATATGTAATCAGTAAAACCAGTGATGATGACGAATTACTAACCTCGCAAAATTCAGTTGTTGACAAGATATGGGATGATGATGAGCTCAATGATACCACCATGCCGGAAACAGAAGAAACTGAAGACCAGTCAAGCACTGCGAAATCCATTGATATCAAGGATAAAGTTGCTAGTGCCATGAAGTCATCTGGATTGTCAGCTGTTAGACTATTCACCGCCATTGACCAAACCAACGATGGCTATGTCTCGAGGAGAGAAATTAGGACTGCAGTTAACACACTACTCAAAGATTCAGTCAAGGTCTCAGACATTGACGCAATGCTGGAAACCTTCGATGAAAACGGAGATGGAGTAATCAGCCTTGATGAATTCCTTAGTGTAATGGAAGAACACGAACCAAAACAATTTGTTCCAGTTCTACCTGATCTTAAACCACCAGGCAAAAAGAAGAAGTAAAACTGATAATAACCAAAGTGGCAAAATTGCCTGCTGAAATAATAATCAGTTATTCTAAGTCCCAAATTGGACCATCTGCAGAATCAGTCACCACTACGCCCATGGACTTCAATTCATCACGGATTAAATCAGCAGTTGGCCAATCTTTGTTGGCTCTTGCTTCTGCTCTTTTGACTAAGAGTTCTTCTACTCGAGGCGCTATTTCTACCCTTCTCGGGTCTTCTTCAGGCTCTAGCAAAGCGAATTCACGGGTCGGCAAAATCCCCAAAACTGTACCTGCGGTTTCTTCTAGCCAATCAACCGCGTAATGAGAAAATGCATCCTTATCGGCATCATCAAGTCCACTAGCCAACGTTTTAGAAATCTCACGAACGGCTCCAAGAACCTTAGCGACTGCATTTCTGGAGTTGAAATCATCATCCATTGCCATGGCAAAACCTTCACCCATTTTCTCAAGCATTGCTAGTGATTTAATCAGGGGCTGCTTGGAAGTCATATCTGGGTGTGGTAAGGTCACAGGAGATTCGGTAACCATGCCTTTCAAAGCACTGATATAACATTCAAGCACTCTGTTGTAATTTCGTTCTGCGTCTTTGAGCAGAACCTCATTCATGTCGATTGGTGAGCGGTAATGGGCATTGATTAAAGCGAACCTTAGCACCATTGCATCAACTTGTTGAAGAATGTCTTTGATAGCCCAAAAGTTGCCAAGAGATTTACTCATCTTCTCACCATCAATATTGACAAATCCATTATGCAGCCAATGATGGACAACTGGGGAGCAGCCTGTATGACATTCACCTTGGAAAATCTCTGCCTCATGGTGAGGGAACCGCAAATCATGACCACCGCCATGGATATCGAATTGTTGACCAAAGTAATCCATTGACATTGCGGTACATTCGATGTGCCAGCCGGGTCTGCCTGGACCCCATGGAGAGTCCCAAGTCGGCTCTCCGGGTTTGGCTGCTTTCCACAATGCGAAATCTTTGTGATCTCGTTTTGACGAACCAGTCCCTTGAACTCTTCCACCCGCTCCTGAACGTACTGCATCGATGTTTTGCCCGGTTAGCACACCATACTTTTCCGGTGCTGAATCAACGTGAAAATAAACTCCATCATCTGCTACATAGGCATTTTCTTTATCGATAAGGTCTTGAGTTATTCGAATCATGTCATCAACATAGTCTGTACATCTTGGATAATCATCTGCGCGTAAAATGTTCAATGCGTCCATATCTTCGTAGTATCCTGCGATGTTATCGTCAACCAATTTCCGCCAATCACCGCCAATCTCATTAGCGCGAGTGATTATTTTATCATCGATATCGGTGAAATTTTGCACATAATGAACATCAAATCCAGATGCTTCGAGCCAGCGGTGAATCAAGTCAAATGCGAGATAACATCTTGCATGACCCAAGTGGCAACTATCGTAAACAGTCACTCCACAGACATACATCGATACTTTACCTGGATGCAGTGTCGAGAAGATAACCTTCTCTCTGCGTCTTGTATCATGCACCTTTAGAGCCATTGGAAACAACTGCCGGTGTTGGCTCTCACACTTGAAGGTTATAGATACGATATCTATGGGACGGCTTAGTGTGCCTATGGAAGACATGAATCAAGGGTATAAGATTGGTAATACCTACATTAGTGATGAGTTCACTGTTCGCATCAGTTGGTTATTACCTGCAACAATTGCTCCATTAGCCATGGTCATCCACTTACTAAATGGTAATTCCAGGGATTTTCCATTCTTTATTTCGGAAGCTGATTATCCGGGCGTTGAACGCTGGGTATTCACTATTGGTTTGGCGTTAAGTGGCTTATTCCAAATGATTTTTGCTTATCGGATGTGGCATAAAATGCGCAATATTGGACGACCAAAGCTATTGTTTGCCGCAATGATATCCGGACTTTTCACTGGGGCAAATCTATTTGTCATGTCATTTGCTGATATGTATGATCACATAGAATTACATGTACTAACCGCATCATTGGTATTTCAAGTTGGAATCTTATGGGCGATACTTGCCCATTTTGCGTTACCTAATGCCGACAAATCAGGACGTCGGTTGCGAGTTATTGGCATTCTAGTTTCATTCATCTCTTACATTGTCATGTCGCAGGCCATTGTAAGAGCAATTCGGGATTTAGATTCTTTTGGACTAGAAGATGACACCATGTTCACTCTTGATAGAATCCAGTATGCAGTTGATGTGGCAGCGTATGCAGAATACGCACTTTTTGTTGGATTGATAATTTGCCTATACTCTTTCGAGCGGGATTTGTTATCGTTTAATTCATCAAACGAGGAGTGAGTCACTAACATTGATCAACGGTTTTGACATATCAAAAACCGCAGCTTCCTGCCTAGTCATATCGCCTGACTTTATTGCCTCAAAGATGATTCTTGAAGTTGCCTCTGGATGATACTGAACTGTTCTGATTGGCCGCGTGGGGTGAACACAAGCCGCAATTGGACAATGTTCTGCTGAGGCTATTACTTGAAGTTCTCCAGCATCAATAACATGGTCTTGATGAGTAAATACAGCATTTACCTGTTTACCATCGCGGTAGGTTACTGGTGATACGAAATGACTACCCTCTTTAGCCCGTATTACTTTACCGCCAAGTGCGGCAGCAATTATTTGGTGGCCAAAACAGATACCAATTATTGGAACTTCTGCCCTTCTTACCAATTCGGCAACTTCATCCATCCATGGTTGCCAGTCACTGACATTACTCCTCGAGCCAGTAACCACAATAAAATCACATTCAACTGGTGCCTCTATTACTGTACCAAAGCCATAATCGGTTCTTTGCTCGGTATGAGGAGCCCATAGAAATACCTCTGGATTGTCAAAATGTGAAACTATTTCCCTGACACCTTCTTTACCGAATGCTTTCCGTTCAGCCAATAGGTCGACAACTAATAGACGCATGTCAATCATGCTTCGACAGGTTCTACTGTATCGGTTTTCTTCGCTTCAATGGCCGCATCGTTGGCTTTTATTTGTTCCCAAACAATCTCAGCAATGTCTTTGACTTCCATTTGTGAGCCTATCGCAGATAAGCCGTCGGTAACCATTGTCGAGCAGAATGGGCAGCCAACTGCAACCGTATCTGCTCCAGTTTCTGCCAGTTCCTTAGAGCGAATTACGTTGACTCGGTCATAGCCTTCGTCAACATGTTCTTCCATCCACATCTGAGCGCCACCAGCACCACAACAGAATGAGGACTTGCCGCTTCTTTCAGTTTCAATATCAACGCCGCCAATCGCATTTCTTGGAGCATCTAACTCGCCACCAATACGACCTAAGTAACAAGGGTCGTGATAGGTAACTGAACCATCATGCTTAGGTTCAGGCAACTTACCTTCAATTTGTAAATGATTAATTAATTGAGAGTGATGCATAACTTCGATGTCTTGGCCACCATAGTCTTTGTACTCCTTGCCCAATGTGTGGAAACAGTGTGGACAAGATGCTACAATTTTCTTAACACCGATTTCTTCGAATGTTGCTAAATTTGTTTCTGCTAGCATTTGGAACAAATATTCGTTACCTGCTCTGCGAGCAGCATCCCCAGTACAACCTTCTTGCATACCTAAAATACCAACATCTAAGCCGGCTTCTTTCATGATACTAATGGTATCTCTGGCTACCTTCTTGTTACGCTCATCAAAGGACGCAGCACATCCTGCAAAGTAGATATATTCTGCAGGCTCTGCAACTTTCACATCAAGATCTGCAGCCCAATCGCCTCGCTCATGCGATGGAAGGCCGTATGGATTAGAATCGGATTCGAGGTTTTCTATTGTTGCCATTAGTGGCATGATAGTTGCTTCGACTTTTTCATCAAACTCCATTCGCTCCATCATCAAGTGCCGTCGTGCGTCAGTCAATTTTGGTACGTGATCAATGTAAATTGGACAGGCTTCTACACAAGCATGACAAGTAGTACAAGCCCAAATTGCATCTTCACCAAAACGTGCGATAATATCTTCTTCTGGAGTTTCTTTGGCCATCAATGTAGTGTAATTATCGTTAGCATAATTACGGACATCGTGGATTATTTCCATTGGATTAAGTGCCTTTCCAGAAGCATGAGCAGGACACACATCCTGACAACGAGCACATGACGTACAAGCCCATCCATCGATTAGATTACGCCAAGTTAAATCAGTGTAATTTGCTGTTCCAAAAGACTCAAGATCCAATTCTTCCAAAAGAACAGCCTTACCCTCGTCGTTAGTCTGTAATGGTTCCATTGTCGCCATAGGGCGCATGTCGTGGAAAAATACATTGGGAAAAGCCATAACTAAGTGCATGTGCTTTGAAAGTGGAATCAAGAACAAGAATGTCGCAATAGCCAACATGTGTGCCCAGTATGAGCCGACTACCAAACCTGTTGATGGATTAAATGTATCAGCGACCCATGCGCCGATTGGCTCGTAGGTCGAAGAAACTCCTGCCTCACCGGCTTCAACGAAAAATGAAGTTACGGTTATTGTCATGATGAGTAGTAGAATTGCATTACCTTCAAGTTGCGATTTGCCCTTGAGTTTTTCAGGAGTAAATACTACTCTTCGAGTTAATGCCGCCATGCAGCCAATTAACGCAATTGTATAACCGGTTTCAACCATTAAGTTCCACGGGCCGCGTAATAATTCAGGCAGTACATTATGGGAAAACCAATTTGCTGTAGCGAGGTCTAACATATCAGAGGAAAGCATTAGGAAGCCCCAGAACATCAAGACGTGAATACCACCAGCAACCTTGTCTTCCAGTACCTTTTTTTGACCTAGCCAGCCAGTAGCGACTTCTTTGATTCTAGCAGGCCAATTATCAAACCGATTGTCCGGTTTTCCAATCATGACAAGCCTAGTTGCCTTGGTGACTTGATAGCCAAAAAAGGTGATTGAAACTAAACCAATAACTCCGAGAATAGCCCAACCTGGAATTGGTCCATAATTCATCGAGAGTGGGTGTTCCATAGTGTCGACTATCCTGTAATAACTATCGGATAATGGGACATCTATTGAAGTCACCGTCTACAATCATGCATAAAACAATAACATAAGCAATATCTACAGGGATTCAAGAAGAGGTGTTTCTAATGGAATGTGTCACCGCCAGCGCGCCAGGAAAATGTATCCTATTTGGTGAACACGCAGTAGTCTACGGGCATCCTGCAGTTGCGGTAGCTATCGACCAACGCATATCTGTCAAGATTCAGCCGTCGCCAAATAATCTCTGGTTACTTGATGGCAGCAGCCTAAACATGAATAGAAACCCACACATCAAGGGCCTGATAGAAAAGTTATGGCCTGAACAATTTGGCGCACCACCATTATCAATTCATATCGAGGGCAACATTCCAAGAGCATCTGGCTTGGGCTCATCCGCCGCATTATCGGTGGCCACCGCTGCTGCACTGCGTACAGCAAGAGGCCGCTGGGTCAGCAAAACTGATGGAACTCAACAACAACACTGGTTGGAGGGTTTTGGGTCAACGATTACCAACTCTGAACCATATGACAACTCACTCGGGTTTTTTGCCCAAGAATCGCCAGCAGAAAGGTATCACATTACCGGTAAAAGTTCAGTTGATTACGATGAGTGCGCTATCTTAGCACACGGTGTTGAAGCTGCAGCACAACAGGGTAGAGCCTCACCGATGGATTCTTCAACCTGTTCTCATGGTGGAATGATAATAATTTCAGATGTGATTGAACAAGGTGTTGATTACCTCTATCAGCGTACTCTAGCAATGGCAGATGCGACTAGACATTGGCATATTCATAAAATGACACCACCTAGTAACGCTGAGGATATGTTCCTGGTTATTGGCAACACTGGCATTTATGCTCCGACAGGAAAACAAGTTGCTAACGTTGCCGACATGTTACTGCAAGACCCGTCACGTATGAAAGAAATCGACACCATTGGACAAATTGCTAGAAGAGGCATAGAAGCCTTGAAAGAAGGAGATTTTGACAGAGTCGGGCGAACGATGACTGAGAATCAACTGATGTTAAGCAGCATCGGCGTATCTAGCCCTGAATTAGACAACTTGATCAAAGCAGCCTCACCCAGTTCATTGGGAGCAAAATTGACTGGTGCAGGGGGCGGCGGTTGTATGGTCGCATTGACCAAAAAACCCAAAGAAACTAGCGATGCGATTGAACTTGCAGGAGGTAGAACATTGATTTCTCGTTTGGGAAGTTCCGGTTTATCAATCGATGACTCTCAAAACGCTCCACTTTGGACAAAAGCGTGACGCTGCAGGACTCTAAACGCCCAAAGAGAAAAGCGGCTATTTATATACCACTTATAAGTCGCTTTGGGTATGACAACTGATGAAGAACGTCTAACAGTAGTAAATGTAGTAGCTAGCACAAGGGTCGCTGAAGAACTTGATCTTCCTGACATCGCAATTCAATTGAACTGTGAATATGAACCAGAACAATTCCCTGGTGTGGTTTATCGTGTAACAGACCCTAAACTTGCAATACTAATGTTCCGCTCAGGCCGTGCAGTTTGTACTGGTGGTAAAAATGAAGATAATATCCATACTGGTATTGAAAGAATGATCGACGACCTTAGAGGTGCTGGTATCTCTACATGGGATGTCAAAGATGTTGAGATTGAAGTTCAAAATATGGTAGCAACATATGCTCTACATTATCCTGAAGATTACGACGGCAATGACAAGTTCATTGGCGAACCTCAAGCAGGAGTACCAAGAAAGTTGAATCTAAACAACTTAACATTCCACTTGCCGTTCGACAAAGTTGAATATGAGCCAGAACAATTCCCAGGTCTAATCTACCGACTTGACTATCCAAAGGTTGTATGCTTGATTTTCGGTAGCGGAAAAATGGTAATTACCGGCGCACGCCACAAAGATGAGATTCTGGAAGCTGTAGAAATCATCAAAGACGAATTAGCCGACTTGCTGTGAAACAACTGAATCTCCCGCCCTTCGGCAGGAGAAGCGTTCATTTCCTATGTGCAGCGTGGTTTACCTATGCGGGGCTCAAATGGCCAAGGTTTCAAAGCAGCCGCATTGGTTCTAATAATGCTTATTTCAACCACCTTAACCTATCAAGCCCCAAATGAAACTCTTGACTTAGACTACGAAATTTCCCAGTCTAGTAAGTCAACAAATAGTGCTATTGATGTACCTGTATGGCGTGTTGGTGATAGGTGGAAATATGCCGGGACTTTTGACCCAACACAACTAGTTGTTGACTCAGGGGTATCGGCAACTGTCGGGGAAATCTATGGCGATTCAATTACCGAGGTATTATCGATTACTGAAGAAAATGTTGCCGGCATACCAACCTTAGTTTACACTGTAAGAACCTCTGCCAATTTCGACAAATCTGGAGTTTCTCTTGATGCATATACTGGTACTGCTGAAATTGTATTTACTCAAACTGAGGTGCTGCGAGTTAGTGATTTAGCATCATTACGCAACGATTTAGATCTATTTATTGAATTCACTCCAAGTGGAATTAGTTTCCTAAAACAAACAGTTGGGGACATCACAATCTCCAGCACATATTCCCCACCAAGTGAGAACTATGACTTTCCTCTTCGGTCTGGAGAACGATGGACTACTACAGTGACTTCTGGCTCACAATGGTCTGGATCTAGTGATTATATCACGCCATTCCCACCGCCATCTTCCGACACTAATAGCACCACATATGAGGTGACTACTGTAGGCAAACCAATCAATCAATATGGCCAGACAATCAATTATGGCGGCTGTGACGATTCTTATGAAATCACATCATTCAATTCTGCTGGCGATGAAGAAGGATACTCTTGGTATTGTCCTGCAGCCCGAAATTTTGCTTGGAAGCATTCTGATGATGATGTTGGTTTGACGATTGATTTTAGATTAAAGGAGTATATTCCGAAAGATTCCTCTGGAGTTAACATCTACAATAACCCCGGAGTAAGGGATGATTGTTTGCAAATCTCAACAGTAAACGACGTAACTGCTTTGGACACGACTATTGATTTGTGGGTCAATGCCACTTCTGCCAGTGGCTGCCTGTCTAATTCTGCTGGTGTTGCCTTAGAAATCCGTAATGAAGCGACTGGAGAGGTTCAGGCACTAACTACTGCCGCTAACGGTAGCGCTTGGACGACTATGGACATCGGTAATGCCCAAGACGGGTCGACCACTTCAATTGACTGGGCAAGTCACGGTTTGGTGGCTAGAACAACTGATGGAAGCAACTTAGTGGGCACCAAAACCATAACTCTTGATGACAACCTTGTGGTGCTAGATTTATTCGCCGATGCTGAACGTGCAGTGATTACTAGAAGTAGGGATGGCGTTGAAAAGGAACTCAATACCTTATCGGGCTATAACGTCTTACCAGGGGATCAATTAATTATCGAGGTCGCAATTCAAAATAATGGCATATCGGCTAGTATACCGACCGATTTGAGAATTTATCCAGCATCGGGTAATGATTTCAACCTGCCAGTCCCTTCACTTTCGACTTATGAGATTTACAAAACTAACTTCACCTGGAGTGTACCTGAAAATCAGCCCGTTGGACAAGTACCAATCGCTTGGGAATCGGACCCCGATGAAATTAATTCTGCTGATGCCAACCCCGACAATGATTATGCGATAATTAGCTTATTTGTGGGCCGTCTCCCAACACCGGTATTAAACAGTAAAGACTCCTTGACCTTACAAGAAGTGTTCATCAATGCTAGCGGTAGTTATGACGATGATGGTGGCAGTGTATCATGTATCTTTGAGATTCCTTATGATGATGGTTCGCGTTCATGGGCTTACATGAAGGTAATATCCCAAAGTTGCCAAACCAATTGGACTTGGACTGATGATGGTAACTATCCAATCTCTGTTACTGTGGTTGATGAAGAACGTGATGAGGTAGAGGGATTTCTGTATGCCAACATCAGTAATCGTGCTCCAAAATTGGAAATTAGAAGCATGAGAAATGAGGCAAGGGTCGAACACCCAATCACCCTATACGCATTTTCTAATGATTCAGATTCCGAAGACCCTTTTCCTGGAGTTGTGGATGTATTTTGGCCAGATGCTCTGTGCATGGAAGGATATTACACCAAAACTTGTACCACAACTGCTACTACTGAAGGATATCATTCATTCAAAGCAGTTGGTGTTGATGATGACAGTGCACAAACAGAAGCTACCATTGACATTCTATTCACTAACATTGCGCCTTATAGTACGATAATCAATCTATATGACCAAGTAGGTATAATCGACTCTGATGAACAACAGATATGGCAATTAGATGAAGATCAACTAGTCACAATCAAGGGTCAAGCAGAGGATTCTGTGGATGATATCGATCAATTGTCTCATACTTGGTGGCCTGATGACCAACAGAGTTCATTGATTTATTTCCTAACCGGTAGAGTCACTCAATTTGATATGAGTTGGACCACCGCCGGCCTTCACACAATTCGCTTGGATGTGACTGATGATGATGGTGCTAAAAGCACCACTAATGAACGCTGGGTCAACATTAGAAATGTACCACCGGTAGTTCAACCATTGAATAGTATACTACCAATTGCTGAGGGACAATCAATTACCATAACTGGCAACTCTACTGACACACCAAGTGACATCCCATCGTTGGTAAAGTGCTGGGATATTGACCCTGGTATTGACAGTGATGGAATTGGCGGTGCAAGTGATGATTGTGACATTATTGGTGATGAGTTAAATTATGCTTGGAATAGAAGTGGGTCTCACACAGTGGTATACCATGTGACCGATGACAACAGCGCAACAACTAGCGAAGTTGTAGTTGTTGAAGTGGTTAATATCCCACCGATTGTCAGAGTGAAAAGTGTGAACTGTCGTGCCTATGACGAGTGTGTTTTGGATGCTAGAACTACTATCGATTCACTCAATGACATAGCCGACTTAAATTACGTTTGGGATTTAGATATCTCGTTTGATAGTAACGGAGATGGCGTCAAAGATAACGATGCAGACCTAACTGGGGCTAGAGTTGAACATATGTTCAAGAAAGAAGGCAAAGTTAGCGTAAAAGCCATTGCCTGGGATGAAAATCCAGAGAAACCTGGTTCAGCAATATTAATCATTAATGTTGGGACTGCAGATCGGAATATTGTCCAAGAAGCCGGGGCTCTGCTAGCTGGTGAGGAAGCCAGCCCAGTAGCCCAAGTTGGTTTGGTGCTAATCCTGATTCTGTTGTTGGTTCTCGTGGCAAGACGTCGTGAAAATTCTTCAAAGGCTAAAAACTGGCAGCGAGATGAATTAGATGATGCATTTGATAATGAGAGTAATTTAGAAACTATAACTCGAAAACCAGCCTCTCCTCCTCCTGGCTTTGTCTTCGAGCAGGCATTGCAAGTCCCTCCTAGTTCGGTTGACAATGGAAATATCTCCATCGATGATTTGCTTGAAGGGCCAAAATTACCAGAAGCAGGGCTCCCTGATGGCTGGTCAATGGAACAGTGGAATTATTACGGCCACGAATGGTTAAATTCTCAAAAATAGGCTAAATGTCCAATAAATCGACTCTCTCAAGTAATAGAACGATATGGGAGTGTCATGTTTAAGCAACGCTGCTTGGCTATACTTCTAATTTCAATTATGTTTATTGCCCCATTGACTAGCCTCAATGAGTCTAAACAAGACAGCCTAGCAGACACTCCAACAATCAGTGAAAGTAGTACACTAAATGGTTGGCCTGATGTGCCAACATGGCGAATTGGTGACAAGTATACCTATGAAACCCAATTCGATGTTCAGCAACTTATCCAACAAGCTAACGTTGCTGCATCGCTTAACACATTGACCGGAGACACCGTTTACGAAGTGACTGACATATTCTTCATCAATGTGAATAACATCCAAACATTAGCGTACAAGATGGAAATCGATGGAGATTTCACCTCAGGAAATAGTGGCGCCAATTTGGAAGGAACTAGTGGTCGGCTTGAGATAGGTTACTCGGGAGAAGATATTGTTCGAGTTAGAGATTTGGCAGTGATAAATTCAGAATTCACTCTCGATGTAAGTTTCGCACCGTTTAATATCGGTTTCCTTGCTATAGATGTAGCAGAAATCTCGTTTGATACCGCTTATAATCCACCCAAAGAAAAGTATGATTTCCCACTACATACGGGTGATCAATGGTACATGGAATTCTTTTCTTCCACTGATGTATCAGGTTCTTCGGATTATTTTGACCCATCAGAATTTGACACCGCAGGCCCAGAAAATAATAGTTGGCAAATTACTGCTGAAGGAATACCAACCGAAGATGGCGTTAATATTGGTTACTCAGGGTGTGACGATTCTTACAAAATTAATGAGTGGAATGTTACTGGAGTAAGTCAGGGATTCAATTGGTATTGTCCTGATGTGCGTTTCAATTCTTGGATGAGAATTAGTAATGCTGCTGGATTTACCATTGACTGGCTACTAAAGTCATACGAACCTGCTGACTCAAATGGCGTCAATGCTAATTCAAACCCAGGAAATCGTGATGTTGAAATTGATATCGGCCTTCAAGGTATTGCTACACTTCCTAATGTTGAGCAAGCGATTACGATTGACTATGGCGGGCAACAAAATAACCCTCAAGCAAATACAAATCTACAGATGAGATATGAGGTGGCCGAAACCTTACTTAATCCGACAACAGATGCCAATGGACAGGCTACAGAAATCGTAAATTCATCTGACGTGGTTGATACAACAAATTCTAGTGATGACTTTTCCAGTAACGGATTAATTGTATGGGACCCTCAAGCAGAGATTATCGGCGCTGCCACAATTGTGATTGATCTTACATTGACGCCAGTGGATTTGATTGCTCAAACCGATGCAATAATAGTTACTAGAACCAGAGACGGAGTTGAATCTATACTCACTAAGTCAATTGGCTACAACTCCCTACCTGGTGACACATTATCATTTTCAATTCCAACACAAAATCGAGGTTTACTTGCATCCACTGCCACTACAATAGATGTAACGACTCCTAGTGGCACAGTGATTACTGAATCATTACCACCAATCCCTTCCTATGGTGAATCAAGAGTTGACATTGATTGGATTGTACCTGCCAATGAACCTGTAGGGACTCAAAATCTGCTAATTGAAGTAGACCCTGATAACCTTGTTACTGAAGACTCAAACCGTACCAACAACCTAGCCAATGTTGAGATATTTGTTGGACGGGTGCCTACTGCTCAAGTGACTGTTATGGATGAGGTATATACTTTTGAGAATGTCACAATTGATGCATCTGCTAGTTTTGATGAAGATGGCGGTGATGTAACCTGTCGATTCTCAGTAGAAAAACAACCAGGACTGATTGACAATGTTGACAGTGAAGATTGCATCATCGAATACAACTGGAGTGATGGTCGTACTTGGAATATTGAATTAGTTGTCACTGATGATGAACTTGATACCGACGTAATCGATATTTCAGCGACGGTGTTAAACCGAGCACCTTACATGAATTTGACTGTTGTCGATAGCATTGATGTCAACCAATTTGTTCTAGTTGATGCAACTGATAGTGGAGATGTCGACACCATTTCTCCATCTGGTCAAGAGGTGACAATAACCTGGCCTGGCCTAAATTGTAATGAAGGAACTACTCAACCAACATGTACTTTCCTGGCTAATCAGGAAGGGCCGATTACCATAACAGCAATTGCTGAAGATGATGATGGAGAGATTACGAGCATTACCACTACCCTAGATGTATTGAATGTAGCACCAACTATATCTAATCCAGAACTTTGGCAAGCTGGACAAAATCAATCCGTTGATGAAATGGGACACTGGAACCTCAAGGAAGACGAGACCGTAATTCTAAGAGCAGTAGCAGATGATACACCACTAGACAAAGATACTGTTATTATTGAATGGATGCCATCTGACTTAGATGAAAATTGGACCATTACAACTGTTGGACCTTCATCGCAAACAACGGTATCTTGGCCGACTTCCGGACTTCACACACTTACTGTAGTAGCATATGACAATGATAATGTCAAATCGGAAGTCCGCAGTGGCATTGTCAACATCACAAATGTCGCTCCATCAATTGCCAGCCTGGGCTCGACACAACCAATCTTTGAAGATAACAATATTACCTTCACTGCTGAAGTGGATGACACTGCTTCTGACTTAGAATCACTAGTTGTATGTTGGGATTTGGATTCCTTAGCCGATGAAGACAGTGATGGTTTTAGCGACAATGATTGTGATGTCAAAGGCTTAGAAATGACTGCATCATGGCCTACTAGTGGCGTCAGATGGATTACCGCAACCGTAACTGATGATAACGGAGCTACTGATTCAACCAGCATCAATGTCAGCGTAATTAATACTGCACCTAGAGCAAAAATAACCAATTCCACTGACGTTTTAGCACTCAATGAAGGTGACAACCTAACGTTGTCTGGAATTACTACAACTGATACTGCTTATGATAAATTATCGTTGATATATGCCTGGGACAGTAATCATATCGATTCAGATTTAGACGGTGAAAAATCTGGAGATATTGATTATTATGGTAAAGAATTCTTGATGGCAGACCTGCCTGCTGGATCGTGGACAATAACCTTGACTGTAACTGATGACGATGGTGAATTCAGCACTACTACTATCGATATCAAAGTAAAAGCCAAGCCTGCTGATAATTTCCTAGAATCAATTACTGATTCTGTCGGGGGAGTTGGAACTATGGTAATTGGAATTCTAGCAATAGTAATAATCGGCTTAGCAGCATTCCTACTATTTACCAGAAATTCAAACCCTTCGCCTGAAAAATTCACAGATTTCAATATTGGCGGCACAACCAGCCAATTTAGTGACCCAATAAGCACACCTGGAGCAGATGCAGGATTTGGTTTGTACCAACAAGAAACGGTTCAACCTGACCCATATGCTGCTGCATATAACCCGGTTGCGCAAGACAATGTGCAAATAGACCCATATTCCACATACAATCCAACAACTCAAATGGTAGCTCAACCAGCGCCAATCCCTGCACCAGCACCTGCACCAGTACAACAAGGCCCACCACTCCCGGCAACAGGGCTCCCACAAGGCTGGACTATGGATCAATGGCAACATTATGGCGCACAATACCTAGCCGCTCAAAACGCCGCTCCGGCACCAATTCAACCAACAACTACAGGTACCACAACACAATCGGCAACCAGTAATCTAAATGATTTATTAGATGACCTTGACTTGTGAAGTGGAAAAATGGCGAACCTGTGGAGTTTCTTTGGCTTACCTGACCCTGATGGCAGTGTCAAGAAACAAAAAAAATCCAGCGGTAAAAAACCAGAAAGCCAACCCGTAAACGAATTAACAACTAACAGGCTGACTCAACAAACGATTGTCGAAATAGAATCCGAGACTCCTGCATTATTACCAGCACCGACCGAACGGAAACCAATCCCTGCAAAAAGTGTCGTGCCACTTAATTGGAACGGACCGTTAACTGCTGATGGGGAAGCATTTCATGACTTAGGTGTTCAGAATTTGGCTAGAAGATCATTTCCATCTCGAGCATTAAGATATATTGCACCTAATGAAAAGAAACAGATACCAACACGAGGTATTGCTCAAAGAGTTACTAATGGAGATACCGTTATTGTTGATTTACGAAGTATGTTTCATATGGATTCACACCAGAATGCCTGTCGCAGAGAATTAAAGATGATGAGTGAGGAAGTTGGTGTCGGAATTTTCGCTTTGGACTCAGAAGATAAGTTGTTAATGATACCCGGAAGTGATGTAATTGTCGACACCGGTAACCATGATTTAGGCATAAGTACACTGATGAATTAACAAAAACGTCGGAACTCGCCTTAAAAAGGCCATTTGACTGCGTAGGTTGTGGCCGGTAAGTTAAAACATCCATTTTCGGGATTAAGCGGGTCATATGTGCCCCACTTTACCTCCTCTATGGTCATGACTGTTCCTTTCATGTTGGCTGTTTCATGGCTCTCTTATACCGAATCAGAATATTCGTTTCGACAAGATAATTATCGACTAGAAATTGCTTTCATCCTTACAGCTCTAATCACACTTGGCTGGTTAATGTCAATGGTTGTTGGAATTGCCTTCGATTTATTTCCAATAACTCATGATAGTAAGGCATACACTCATACCCACTCAAATCAGTATCTATTAGTCAATATTATTGGACAACTACTGATTATTGGGGGGATTTTCACTAATGATTTAGAATTGATGTTGGAGATGGCAACTGTTGGACTTGTTCTATTATGTTGGGGCGCGTTTACTATCGCGTGGCCTAGTTGGAAATTGCACCTCAGTGCGATGAGTAATGGAATTAATTGTGGTAATATCGCAATGATACCAGCACTGCTTATTCCAGGTTCAGCACTAGTGATTTTGTCTTGTTGGATTTTCCGGCAAAATACTGGTTTACTTGATTTCGGTTTTTCATTCAATGTTGTTGTTATGATGGGCACTATTGCCCTATCCCTGATTCTGGCTCACTTTAACAGAAGGCTATCATGGGATTTGGTGAAATTCAATGATTTTAGGCCAGTAGTAGCTATTTATCTGGTTTTAGCCCTCATTCATTGCTTCTCGGTGTTAATGTATGAAAGAGGTCAGGTGACAGAAAAGTTAGCAAATGTCACTCAATCCTTGCCGTTTTTATGGGCATTTATTTCTACTAGACCGATTAAAATGCTGCGGTATGCAATTGGCAAAAATGCAAAACCTCACTCCACACTAATTGGTTCGGCTCAATGGTATTTTCTGATCGCGGGAGTCATGGCCTTAATTCCAAATTTGGATGAAGGGAAATTCACCAATATTTCTTATGTGACCCTAATATTCTCAACAGCGATGCTTTCAATATGGGGATCTGGAGTTTACCTACACAGGGACCATTTACACCAGTCGATACATAGTCGTTCTAAACTTTACAAATTATTGACATTTAATGCAATCGGAGTTACGTCGTTACTGATGATTGGATTCAGAGTAACTATATTTGGTGACGATTCTGATTTGGTATACTTTTTCATGAGGAATTTTGCCTTAGGATCAATGATGATTTACATGGTAATTATCTTATTCAAGGATTTGATTCTATCAATGGATACGTGGCACCGGATGCCAATGCATTATGAGCGTTATATCTCGTAATGACTTAGTGAAACTAATAGTTCCATTGCATCTGCGGCAATACCTAGAACAGTGGCCTCATCTCCCTCAACTAATCGAGCATAATTACTCATTGGACCAGCCAAATCATAAGCACCGGCTTTACCAACCCAAGATTTGTTTAACACCATTTCAACAAGAATATCATCAGTCAGTATATCAAACTCTACAATGGATTGATTCAGATGAAATTCCCATTCGCCCTGGTGAAAAATACCGGTAGCAGACCAAACCCTATGTCGACGACCAGACAAGCGATGCAACATAGCCGCCGCTTCAATTGCATCGTTTGCTTTACCCATGGCTAAGTCGTCAGAATCCGGGTCTTGTAGCATTGTGTCACTAACAATCACCACATCAAAATCCTGTGAATTATTTACTGCAGCTGCTTTTTTTTGACATATTTCTAATATTTGCCCGGGAACCGTATTCGCATTGGATGACTCGTCAACTAACTCAAGTGCCTGGCATTGAAGGTGATGAAACAGTGGCAGCAACATCTCCTTGCGTCGGTTTGACGCTGAAGCAAGCCATACCCTCATGGACCAAAGGCGTTCATTATACTGAATCAACATTGTTATTTTTGCACGTTTCAATTTTTAGACATATTCAAGTGATTGATAGCAATCCGACAAACGGTGGCCGAATGTCTGCAATAGAAAGAATACCAACCCACATTGAAGGATTAGACGAAAATATGCAGGGCGGAATCCCACAAGGTCACATATGCTTAGTTGCAGGTGCGTCTGGAGCAATGAAGTCAAGTTTGACTTTTTCCATGCTTTACAACGCAGTATTGTACGGGGAGACCAGTGGAATCTATATCACTCTAGAACAAGGCAAAGAATCGCTGCGTGCCCACATGGGCAATATGGGAATGAATGTTGATGACCCTAGAGTTAGAAATCGTATTGCGATTATCGACTTAGTAGACTTACGAGTCCAACTGGATGAACAAGGTATGAGCAATCGAGTAGATTGGATGGGTCAATTAATCAAACAATTGACGTCCTACCGGCAATCTATCGGATTTGAATTATTGGTGTTTGACTCACTAGGTGCATTCTTTACCCTGACAAAAATGGAAAACCCACGAGATGAAATTTTCCGATTATTTGAGGCGGTTAGAAGACTAGGATTGACTTCATTCTTCATCTGTGAAATGACAGGAGAGGATCACAAACAATTTGGTGAATATGGCATCGAAGATTACCTTGCAGATGGTGTAATCCATCTGGTAATGGAACGCTCTAATGACGATGTTAGTAGAAAATTAAGCGTGATCAAGATGCGTCACACTAACCATATTCTAGGGTACAAACCGTTCACGTGGAAGTCTGAAGAACAGAGATTTACCACACTTTAATCATTCAACGGTAACTGATTTCGCCAAGTTCCTTGGTCTATCGACATCACAGCCAAGTGCTAGTGCTGTATGATAAGCAATTAATTGCAGAGGAATTACCGAAAGCATTGGTGAAAGATAATTATTGACTTGCGGAATTGGAATATTTATGTCTCCTTCCCCACTAATATCATCTCCAGCCTCGTGGATTAAAATTATTTTAGCACCTCTAGCACGACATTCATGGATTGCCGAACGTGATTTCTCTTTTACGTGGTCATTAGGTACAACGAAGACTACCGGACTACCCTCTTCTAATAATGCAATAGGGCCATGCTTCATCTCACCAGCTGGATATGCTAGGCACGGAATGTAAGCTACTTCCATTAATTTTAGTGCGCCCTCTTTAGCCACAGGTGCTGAGATACCACGGCCAAGAAATAGTACGCATTTGGCATTTTTTACTAGATCCACTGCTTCCATTATCGGTCCTTGATTTTCTAGATACTCTTCAATTAAGTGCGGTAGTTGTTGAAGATTTTCGATTATGTCCTTACCCTTTTCCTTGCTCAAGGTTCTGGAACGACCAACTTGAATCGCGAAAATTGTTAGCGCAGTCACCATATTAGAGAAAGCCTTAGTCGATGCTACAGCTTGTTCGGGTCCTGAATGGATGTAAACTCCTTGACCACATAGTCTAGCAATTGATGAACCGACTACATTTACCACACCGTGAACTTTGCCGCCTTTTACCAGAATTTCCTTTATCGCCGATAAAGTATCGGCGGTCTCACCTGATTGTGATACTGCGAAATGTAGAGCATTCGGGTTTATCACCGGCTCATTGGTTCTAAATTCACTAGAGATATGAGCTACTGATGGGATTCTAGCAAGGGATTCAATCAAAAACCCACCTATTTCTGCAGCGTGGTTTGCTGTACCACAGCCTAGTAGCCTAACGTGTGGGAGTTTAGAAAGTTCGAGTGGCGTCAATTTCAGGCCACCTAGACGACCGTTCCCTCTAACTCTGTCAAATCGTCCGTTGATACATTGTCTTAGAGCGTCCGGTTGTTCATAAATCTCCTTCAACATATAATGTTCAAAGTCACCGAGTACCGCTTCTTCCCATTCTTCCTCAAGGATGGTAACATCTGTATCTAAAGAATGTCCATGGATGTTACTCATGGTGATATCATCATAAGTCAAGGTGGCGATATCGCCATCTTCCATGAATACAACTCGCTGTGTATGTGTAGATAGCGCATGTGGATCGCTTGATACAAACGTTTCTCCATCACCTTGTCCGATAATAAGTGGTGAACCATTTCGAGCACACACCATAACATCATGTTCCAAGAAAATAGCACATAGACCCCAGGTTCCTACCAGTTTAGAGAGCGTCCTACGCAATGCCTTAGTTGGTGAATTATCTCTTGCCAGTTCATATTCTAGAATATGTGAAATTACCTCTGAATCTGTTTCGCTTTGAAATACTACTCCTTTTCGAGTTAGTATTGAACGAAAGATGCGGGCATTTTCAATGATGCCGTTATGAACTATTACCACCTTACCGTTTTCTGATAAGTGGGGGTGAGCATTTGGGTCTGTTACTCCACCGTGAGTTGCCCATCTAGTGTGGGCTATTCCGACATTACCGGGGATTTGCTTAGGGAGTATTGATTGCAATTCACCAACCTTGCCTATTTTTTTGTAGATTTTGAAATCACCATTTTTTATTGCAATGCCTGATGAATCATAACCACGGTATTCGAGTTTACGTAACCCTTCTACCAAAATAGGTGAGGCTTGTTTAGGCCCCATATATCCAAAAATGCCGCACATGAAAATACCTACAATTGAACAATGCTAGAGCATATTGGACATTCTACCTTGGTAAGTCTAAGGTCCTTAATAGTGAATTTAGCAGAGCATTCACTACATTTGGCTTCCTTTTGTGGAATTGACACCCCCATCGCACCTGGTAGAGGAGGCAATAGGCCATCGCCTATTGGTGGCAATTCTGGGAGTGAGGGTAACACGGCGTCAGTGACAGGCATAGCGATTGGTAACTGTCCATCTAGAGCAGGTAACGGCGGTAAGTTGGCCATCATATTCTCAGTTATCTCGACTAAGTCTCTCTGTTTCTTACGCTTCATTCGACGTTCAAGACGAGAATTTCCTTGACCGGATTCTGCTTTTATTTCTAAGGTCTGAGCCAAACTGTCCTCTTCTACTACAGGTTCATCGACAATTGTGGCAACTAGAGATTGTACTACTAACTCCTCAGAATCTAAATTTATCGCCATTGAGGGTTCATCATCACTCTCAATGTCAACCATTATATCAACTGAATCATCATCTTCAACCAGAGTAGCAGATAGCATCTTTTCCTCGGTTTCTCTGTTAGAGGTACGTAAAGAAACTACAAGGTAAAGGAAGATAGATGCAATCAATAACGCAGTAATAATCAACATCAATGCTTTAGTATTTTCATCACCAGGTAATGGTTCAAGTAAACTATCGAGGAATGATTTCTCTTCTGCCTCAAGCCTTTCATCTTCTAAGGAGACTATTGTTCTAAACGACAAAGTTCCACTGCTGGAGGATACCAAGATAATCGAATCGCTATTTGTTGTGGCGTAACCGGTCATGAATCCTTCAACGATTAGGTTTGAAAGGGCAAAATGGTTGTTATCTAAATCCAAAACACCATACCGAGTCATTGGCCCATAGGCATTAATTTCATCATATACGATGGAAGTTTCTTCACCATTTGAACTCATAACCATGTTGGTAATTCCGCTAGCTATGATGTAGTCTGGTTCTTCAGCAGACCATGAATTATCAGTAACAACATATGCGATCTTTGATTCTCCGCCAAATCCTTCGACCCATGTTGCCGCTAAGATATCTCTGTCATTTTCTTGATAAACTTCTAATTGAGCATTAGAGGCATAGTCTCCAACTGAGTATTGGAATGTCCATGAAGGGTTCCATTCTTGTCCGTGAGCATACATCAAACCAACGCGGTCAATTCCAGTCACGTCATCTCTTATTTCTTGATAAAGAATATGCATATTTTCCTCTCCAAGACCAATTGCTAATTTGTCCCCTTGAGAAGGTTTGATATCGATATTGGATAATATGTTACTTGAACTCCATGAACTTTCTATATGTGCAGTATCTGACATTAAGACAAAGATTGAGGTTAAATCATTGTAAGAGCCACCCGTAGCGATATCCCGATAGTATCCGGCAAGCACGACTCTATCGCCCTTCTTAGCCATATCAAGGCCCCAATAACGGCCCTCTGATAGTTTCAAAGCTGGCATGTGGGTTTGTTTTTCTGTGGTTTCACCTGCGTTTGTTATTGATGTCATTGCCACATGTGACAAGAAGTACCCTTGATCACTTAGAATGTTTTCAGTCCATGCTGCGTGAACAAGGCCGTCATCTCGTAAGATTGCCGTTAATTCTCCTGCCCAAGAGTCAGCCAGTTTGACATCTGCAAGAGTCGACCATGCCCCCGAAGATGATTCTGTAACGGTTCTAACGTGAAGTTCCCCGTCAACAGTGGTGAAAAGCAATCCGCCATCTTCCATTCCGACAAAATCAATTACTGATTCGCCTGAGAGTAAATTTAGCCTAACCTGTGAATCAATTGCGACATTATTCACTACCACTGTGAACCGTAATTCTGAATACTCAGTATCGACACCATCACCTGACATTACCACTCTAAAATCAGTGCCTCCATAGATAGATAAATTACTTGGAACTTTAAACGAGGCTTCATCATATCCAGAACTTGAGTCAGACCCTGGTATTACTAAGATACTGTCTTGTTCAATCTCTGTCCAACCATCAGATTCAATCTTGGCGTATAATGTAAGAGTAAGTCCTGTTGCATCATTCTGCCCAAGATTGTCAACTCTCACCATAAGTGTATACTTTTCACCAGGTGTGGGAATTAATGGATTTGTTTGGTAAGCTCCTTGCATAAACCGGAGGGTCGGTTCTTCCGGTCTCTCTTCAACTCCAAAGGAAAAAGAATATGAATTATCTTCCGGATTGGGATCATTATAATTGCTTGATGGATCGATGGAAATGGTCACTGTATGAGTGCCAACTTCAGTAGCCCACCAGTACAGTGTAACTTGTACAGAATCACCATCGTCAAGATTTGACAAGGTGACGTCAGACGGATAAATATCAGAATTATCACCTGGGGCAATCAACTTGATGTAGACATCATCAGCATCTAAGTCTCCAACATTTTCGATAGTGAACTTAACGGTTAAAATTGACCCTGCTACGGCAGATAATACTGGTAAGCCAACTTCATCTTGGATTTCAACCACGCCGGCAAAGGCAAAATCTGGAGCAGCAGGCATGTTATCAACATCAAAAGTTCTCCTAACATCATCTGTTTTTACTCCAGATTCATTGACCATTCTAAAACTAATCCTTGTAGAGCCATCAGAAACAGTTGTCGAGTCCCAACTAAACGACCAGTCTTGACTACCTACTTCCAATTCAGGCAAGTCTGTACCAAACTCCCATTGACCGTTGTCGACTTTGAATTCAATGTAGTCATGTTGAACTCCATCAACAGAACCTGAAAAGTCCACCATTCCGCTGATTGAATCTCAAACCGCAGGGCTTGCTAAAGTTACTTTCATCCTGGCCAGGTTGATAACTCTAAAATCGATATTAGATTCTGCCTCAGTTCCTGTATCATAAGCCCTAGCACTAACTATGACGTACTCTTCATCACTTTGTACCCAGTCTTCAAGGACGTTAACGTTCAAATTCCAATTGGCAACATCTCCACCTGCGATAGTCCACGGCTTCAATTCACGCTCAGTCCCTGATTCCAAGAATTGAACGATTCGCACTTGTATTTGGTCAAATTGCTGTGAAGAGGGGAAATTCGTGGCCCCTGAAATCGTCACCCGGTTGCCTTCAAGCCACCATGTATCGTTAGATGGTTGAGAAATATCAACATAATCGCCACTTCCATTACCACTTGGTGGCGGATTAACAACACCTGTATCTTCTAGCGGAGTACAAGGTTGGTCAAGTGCGAAATCGATTGCACATGAGGCATCAATTAAACCAAAGCCCCATTCTTCATGCCATCTATCTGAAACTGTGTTGGCTGCTTTTTCTCTAATCTCTGAAGAGTTACGGATAACATCCATTACTTCAAAGGCATCAAGAGATGGTGCCGCCTCGCGGACTAGAGCTACTATTCCTGAAGCAATTGGTGTTGCCATGCTTGTGCCGTCTTTTTCATCATAACTGGAATCTGCTTCGGGCCTTGGAGCCCCTGGTAATGATGTTCCAGTAGCCGCAGTTGCCGACATAATATTCGACCCATAGGCAGCGATGTCTGGTTTCAATTCATCCCATTCATTATCATCACCATCATCTAACCTTGGTCCGTAGTTTGAGAAGCTAGATATTCCATCATTAGTCCGATTAACGTTGCCAAAGTCTGAGGCAGATGCTACAGCAAATCCAAGATCTGCACTTGCTGGAGATGGTACTCTTTTTGAGCCATCATTACCCATTGCAATTACGCACACGATATCTGCGGTTTCAGTTGCATTGTTGATTAGCCTAGCTTCTGCACCCGTACCGTTGTCACCTTCATCTCCGGGATTAAGTGGAGAGGAAACTGAGCCAAATGACATTGAGCCAATTTGTATACCACGACTAGAGGAATTATGCCCCCAATCAGTATCTGCATTGTTAATCATCCACTGGATACCGCTTACTGAATATTGTGAATTTGTCCCACCCGTGTCGGTTAATACCTTGATGTCTACGAGGTAAGCCCCAGGCGCAGTCCCGCGATGTTCGCGTGATGAATCTCCTGTACCTAACGCAGAACCTGCAACGTGAGTACCATGTCCTTGACCATCGTCTGGGTCTTGTGTGCCATCCGGGTTGGCTGCTGCCGAAGTTGCATCATATCCCGCCACCCACTTGTGGTCATCATATGACAGAGCATCAGTGTCTGGTGCGTCATTATTATCATCAAAATCGTTTAGTGAACGGTGTTCATTATCAACTCCGGTATCAAGAATAGCAATAACTACTCCTTCACCGCTGTAGCCTCTCTCATAAGCAGATTCGGTATATACATCAGAAGGCATTGCCCTAGTTGCTTTACCGGCCACATCATTGGTTGGAACCATGACATTTTGCATCTCAATTACGACCACTCCGGGCAGGTGATAAATATCCATCAAAGCACTAACTGGAACTTTATCGACCACTATCGCATCAATACTTTCTGGAAGATCTAACCAAGCACCATTCTCTTCACCTATCCAATTATGCGAATTTAGCACATCGCTAATTTGATTTACTTCCAAATCACTTGGATGCCATGCGTAATCAACAATAATGGCTACAGTCTTTTTCCCATCATCGCCAATAATGGCAGTAGGAGAGATAGAATCATAGCCTGAAATAACTCGCTGCAGGCGATCATCCATACCGTTCCAATCTAAATCAGGCCCGTAACCCAACCACCAGCCTGCTTTTTCCGATGCTGGTTGGTTGTTGCGCAAGTCAATCCTTAGGGGACGGTCACACAATTCATCATCACACAACAATGGTGGTAGACCGTCGATTAGGATTGGGTCACCATACATTGATGCTGAATCACTAGAATTGTTGGCTTCGTCAGCACCAACATTGTAAGAGGCTGCGGCAGAGACATCTGCAATTAAGAAAATGAGTGCTATAAAAAGCGCTGAACGGCGTATTCCAGTTGTCGATTTCATCGCGGACTCACCCTTCTCCAGTCGACCGATTGTTTGCCATGTTTTGATAGTATCCATTTCTCGACCTTACAATAACCAACTTTCACACCAATGTATTACGATTTTACTACAGATTTTAATGAACCAAAAATCCCACATTTATAGTGTGCACATCAGGGCCAATTAAAGTGCTCAGGATGGTTTGAGCATTGGATATGAGGGCCATCTGAACGCTCAATTACTCCTAGCGGATTATCACACTGTGGGCAATTAGCTAGGTCTGCAATATGTTCCATCCAAGCCTGCCTAGTTTCTGGCTCATCGCTTGAATCCATGAGGCTTTTAACGGATTCTCGTACATTTTTGGGCAACTCATAATCCTGAGCAGTCCAAGGGTCTTCTGCGGATTTCAAATCTTTCATTTGTTTTTTTATGCTCCGCAATCTGTTGATTACCTCACTGGAGGAAGAGGGCCCTCCATCTTCGACACCTAGTGGAACAGGTCCACCTTTGGCAACTAAAGGCAAGGTGACATACGCTAACATGAAACCTCCCAAATGGGCCATGTGCCCAACATCACTGGGTCTTTCAAGTCCGTATGTCGAATAAGCCCTGAATACTTCCAGCCCAAAATAGATTAATGCTAAATAAAACACTGGCCACTTACGTATTAGAATTAGCGGAAATGGGATCTCGTCTTTTGGCCAACCTGCTAGATATGCCCCAAATAATCCAAATGCTGCACCAGAAGCTCCAAGAGCAGGCCTTGATGACTCAATATTAAATAAAAACCAAGCGATTGACCCGCCAATTAAACCAATGAAGTAAACTGCAAAGAATCTATTTCGGCCCAGCCTTTGCTCAAGTGGAATCCCAACAAGAGCAATTACCATTATGTTACCAAGTACATGAGTTGCATCGAATTGGCTGTGTAAAAACCCGGCGGAAATGAAGGTAATCCAGCCTGATGGTTCCTTAGCTTCGGTTGGCCGCATCCACAAGTCTTCCCATAGCCAAAGGTCAACAAAGCCCATGTTGTAAAACAAGGACCATATGACCTGAACAAGGTAGCCCAGCAACAGCCCGACGGTCATCGATAAAGCAAACGAAGTCTTGTGGCGAAATGAATAGTATAGCGGCCACAAAATTACTGTCAACCACACTACGAATAATGCCGTTTCAACTTGGTTGAACTGCATCAACTGGGCGGCCATGAGTGGCGATAAGGCGTGTTACTTTTGAACTACTGTAGGTTTTATTGCCAAATGGTAGCATTCATGTCACACTGCCAACTGGGCAAAACATGGCAGACCCAATACTGGAACTGGACAAGGTCACAGTTCGTCGAGGTATGGGGGTAGTCCTACAAGATTTTTCTTTGCAAATCAAATCTGGTGAATGTGTAATTTTACATGGCAAAAACGGCGCCGGTAAATCAACTATTATCGAGACTGCTGCAAGATTATTACCAATGGAATCTGGCGCAGTAGCTCACCATGGCAGTCTAGTATGTGACGGCCAAGGCAGAAGGTTAAATCCAAAAAAATCATTTGGTTTAACCCTCCAATCAAATTGTTTGGTTGCTAGTCAAACTGTAGAACAACACCTAACTAATGTGATGGATTTATGTGCCAAGTCAATTGACCTGAAACCGATTTTATCGGCATTTAAGATTGCTAATCGAAGGAATGATAAAATTGCTCATTTGTCAGGCGGGCAACAGCGAAAAGTAGCGGTTATTGCGGGGCTGATTCCTGCCATGGTTGAACAGCAACCTAGGCTTGTGGTACTAGATGAACCAGATTCTGGACTCGATGATGCAGCAATCACAGTTCTTGTCCAGACTATTCATGAATTAAGAAATATTGGCCATTGTTTCATGATTGCAACGCATGACTCGAGGTTGTTTGAGTGTGGCACATCACTAAATGATTTACATTCAGAGAAAACTCAAGAAGTCAGTAATGACGCTGGATGGGTAGTAGAATCTGAATCAAAATCACTCAAGTTGTTAAAGACCAAGATTGGGTGGAAATATAATTCTTCAACCTTAGTTTCAGTTCAACGGAACTGGTTGGCAGCCCTATTAGTAATGGGAGGATTATTATCAATTGTTGACCCACTGACTTTGAGCGATGAAACCGTGATTCTGATGGGTTTCACGCTTGCTCCTGCCTTTACCCTAGGTCTAGTGGGTGATGCTGTATTCAAGATACTCAACGAGCAGAGATCTATTGATTGGTGGCGAGCCCAATATAATCAAGTACCAAATTCCTATGTTGAATCGTTCATTAGTGGTCTAATTCTCACTACAATTTCTAGTCAAATATTCATTCAATCTGTGGACTACCG
>JABJMO010000038.1 GCA_018659375.1 Methanobacteriota archaeon
GGCACTGCCTGCTGGCGCACTAGTAGAAATTGTAGTTCAAGGCACTAGATGAGTGATTTCATGCCAGGTACGCCATATTTTGATGAGCGACCCAAGGGTTTGCTTACTTGGCCAAAATTATTGAAAATTGGCCTACCAATCGCAATACTAGCCTTCTCGGCCGGCTATTATTTTGGCGTCTTAATCGAAGTTATGCTCGCAGCTACACTGTTACTTGGTATTACTGCGGTAATCAGAAGATAGGCATCATTGAAATGACCCGACCATTGGCATTGCCATGGACGAATGGCCAGAGCATTGCTTCAAGGCATACGATATCCGTGGGCTAGCCAGTGGAGACGGAACCGGAGATTTAACTCCACAGTTCGCTTACCGTTTAGGCAGAGCAATGGCAACTTACCTTGGCTGCAAAACCTTTGCCGTTGGTCGTGATATCAGACATTCAACTCCTGCTTTAGCCAGTGAATTAATGCGTGGACTAAGTGACTCAGGTGTAACGGTTAGAGACCTTGGTATCGTATCAACTGGTTGTGTTTACCATGCTTGTTGGACACTGCCAGTCGATGGTGGTGTAATGGTAACTGCAAGCCACTTACCTATGCCAACTCATAACGGCTTCAAGATGTGTCGTGGAACTTTACCGTTAGCCGGGGAAGAAATTCAAGAATTGAAACAAGTCTTCCTCGAGGGAAATTTTGTTGATGGTGCGGGCGAAATAGTCGAGACACCGCACTTGGATAACTACCTACAAGCAATCCTTGATTCTACTGGACCACTTTCTCGCAGTGTCAAAGTTGCAGTAGATTGTGGTAACGCTGTCCCAGGCCCTGCAATGAGCAAATTACTCGATATGCTTGGTTGTGAACATATTGACTTGTATTGTGATTGGGATGCTACTGAGCCAAATCACGGAGCCGACCCCACACGTCCAAAGAATATGGTTGACTTAGGAAAAGCCGTAGTTGAACACGGTTGTGAATTTGGCCTTGGTGCTGATGGTGATGGAGATCGAATCGGCGCAGTTGATGAGGCTGGTCGATTCATCTATCCAGACCGATTGATTGCATTGCTTGCTAACGATGTTGTGGGCACTGAGGAAGGAAAAGACCTGCTAATTTACGATGTCAAGTGCTCGATGAACGTCGAAAAGGCGATTGTTACTGCTGGTGGCCGACCGATGATGGCCAAGACCGGTCATTCGTTCATGAAACGAGTGTTAGCAGCCCATCCTGACGCTTTGATGGCGGCAGAAATGAGCGGTCACATCTTCATGGCTGACCGCGGATGGTACGGCTTTGATTGCTCATTGTACAACGCTGCTCGAATCATTGAATTGTGGTCTCGAACTGATGGTCTGTCATTCAGTAGTGAATTGAATCGCCTGGCGCCCAACTTACCAACTACTGGTGAAGTAAAGGTGCCCTGCCCAGAAGATAAGAAACTCGAGACGGTGGAAGCTATTCGACAAGCGTTCGCAGATTATCAAGCATCTACAATAGATGGAGTGAGAGTGAGGTTCAACGATGATAATGGTCTGCAAACCGGTTGGTATCTAGCGAGAAAATCCAATACTGAACCAATCCTTGTCATGCGAGTTGAAGCAAATGATGAGCATGAATTGACTCGTTTGCTAGCATTAATTGAGCAAAAAGTTTCACCAATAATTGATATTAGCAAACTGTTGGTTTAATCAATTAACTGAACCCTAGAAACTGGTTTTTCTTTGACGGTTTGAATTCTAAAGCGAAATCAAAGTTCTTCAAGGACTTCAAAGAATGGCTTGATGTCATAATCAAAAACAATTAGTTCAATGGTGTAAGTTACATCCTCACCATCATCTGTTCTCTCACATGCTAATTGTCCTCCAGGAGCATTACCTGCCTGAGCATCAACACTAATTTCCGCAGTATATCCGCCTAGGCCGGCACCGTCAGAATCAATCTGTGAGATAATTTCGCCTTTTGACATCATGACTATTTCTTCCTCAATCAAAGTAGTATTTACCCAATATGATTCGACTGCATGGGAACCGGAATCACCATTATTGCTACCGCTTGCAGTCTCATTATAATCTCCATGCATTGTCATACCGGTAATTGTGTCATCAGCGGCATTTCCACTAGCAAAACCACATGAAGGACCACTGGTTTCTTCGGCTTCAGTATAGCTCATAGTCATCCGGACTCCAATGATATTGAGGTCTTCAGCATCATCAATTGCATCGGTATGCAAATCATCAATCATTAGAGGGTCGCCGTTAGGGATGA
>JABJMO010000003.1 GCA_018659375.1 Methanobacteriota archaeon
ATATTACTGACTTGAACTGGATTTACTCCACCATGACCAATACGTTTGCATCAACTGGCTCTTCAGGTGATTATATCATTCCCACATCTGATGCTTTTCCGCTAGGTTCAATTATAAATTACCGATATCGCTCTTTGGATTATACCTCTAAGTTGTCTGAATGGATCACAGGTAATTTCCTTTTGCCATCATATTCGGTGACTAACAACAATAACGGTACAGCAACTATAGAACTTGGAAAAAATGATTTCTATTTGCAGAATTTTGAGCTGATTGAAGATACTTTTGTTGATTCCTCAAACCCAACCCAGAATTATGGTGAATCAACTTCATTATCCATTTCCACTTCACAGGCTCAGCAATCCTTTGTTCATCTAAGAATTAACACACATCTCTTGGGCTTGTCGAATAATGCAACAATTATCGAAGCAAGTATTGCTTTAGAAAGAGATGCCTACACTTCTCAATCCCCAATCCTTTCAATTCATCGTTCTCTTAGCGATGCTTGGGATGAGGATGAGATTACTTGGAATTATGGCTCCATCGGACAATCATGGTCTAATGGTGGTTTGAATGGAATACAATCATCCCAACAATCTGGCATTGTTTCTAATGCCTTTGAGGACAATTTTTCTTTCGATATTGGAGATTCAATTCAACAAGCGATTGCAAGTAATCAATCGAGTGGGCTTCAATATGTCATCACAGGCCACATACCAAGCGACCAATTGTCCAACCAATTGGAAACGGTCAGTTTTGCATCATCAAATTATCAAACATCAAATGGCCAACTATCCACGCCCAGTTTCAAACTGACTTATTCTTGGACGCCTAATTCAACCTCGCTTAAGCCACAATTAATTTCTCCCGTTAATGGTGAGCCGGTTTGGGATAATGACAACGGTAATATTTCTGGAAATATAACTCCAAACCTCCAATGGAAATCTGCGGATAACACTCCCCAAAATTCATTATTTCAACTATCAGATGATGAATATTTCCGGGGCATAATTTCAGAGTTTGATTCTAGGGCGTCTTCTCAACCATCAAATTCAAGTAATTGGTTAACAAGTCTGGCGGATTCTCTAAGCACAGGACAAAAGTACTATTGGAGAGCGAAAAATATCGACAATAACGGTCTTCAGAGTGAATGGAACGAAACATACTTCATAATCAGTTCAGCAACCTCAACTTGGTTAGGGGGGGACCAACATAAATTAGTTATTTACAACAGTTTGGAATCAGGTTTAGTAGGCATTCCCGATTTCTCATTTTCTACTATCAGTAGTAGTTCTCCCACAACTAATTCATATGGTTATCCATACCTATCTGTAGCTTCCTTAACTCAAGGTAAATCGAATAGTTTGTTGGGTTTGAACCTCAGAAATTACTTGCTGCCGGATGGTTATGCGGTAATTTCATCTAATCTGACATTAAATGCTATATCCTCTTCAAATGCACCAAATGTTGGGGTTTGGCAACTTACAAACCATGATTGGGATGAGCGCCAAGTCACTTGGACAGAGTATTCTTCCAACAATCCATGGAGTGGAAGTGGTGTAAGTGGTTCTCTTGATAGAAGTAATCTGTTGAACGAGCAAATTATTACAGGGTCTGGAGATTATACCTGGAACATAACTAGTGCTACCCAAGACTCAATGAGAGACAAAGAACCCTTGGATTTGATGTTAGAGGTACTTCCAGGTCAAACTGGGGTAGATGCACTTTTCAACTCACCTAATAATCCCGATATTAGCCTTCAACCTTCAATTGAGTTTATTTATACTAGTGGTTCAAACCAAAAACCCACTCCACCAAACGCCTTGATACCGAGCAATGGCCAATGGGTGTTTACGAATAACTCATCCCTAGAGGCAAACACAGCTCCCTTGCTATCATGGACCTCCAACAGTAATTTAGGAGTTGTCGGCTGGGTACTTGAGATAGACAGCACAGATCAATTCAATTCTCCCAATCGCCAAATGGCATCTTCTTGGAATGATGCAGGGTTCGATTTGCAAAATCTCACATTTAGTTTACCAAATGATTTAGACCTTGGTGAAAAATGGTTTTGGAGAGTAAAAGGGTTATCTAATACATATCAACTTGGGGAATGGTCTTCAAACTTCCATTTCTATCTGGCAGATCTCAACTATCACCAAATCAATTCAACCACTTTCTCCACTCAGTATTTTGATGGTAGTGCTATATCTAACAGTAACGTCTTGCCATTCCTAGATACCTCGATTACCGATTCAAATTTCCTGGCAACCACAATATTAGATAATCCATTTCTACAAGTGGGCACGATAAGTTCAGGTTACAATATATCTTCTCTGATCAGTATACCGATACCTGTTGACATACATCCCGAAAATGCAAGTGTAATTTCGGCAAATTTAATTTTAGAATCGTCACCACTTTCTGCAACAGGGATACCAATTTCGGTCAGAGAAGTGATTCACCCATGGGATGAACAAGTTACCAACTTTCAATATAATTCAACAGAAAACTGGTCCCATTTAGGTGGGCGTGGTAGTGGGGTCGACATTGGTGACCCCATTGATATCCAAATATCAGCACCAGGTAGCATGATATGGAATATAACTTATTTAGTTCAAGAAGCAATAAGTCTAGGATCTCCATCTATCTCAATAATGCTATATGCTGATTATAGTCTACCGGGCGAAGTTGCATACTTTAGCTCATCAGAATCTTCTTTTGATAAGCCCATGCTTAACATGACATGGGTTGTAGGTAATCGTTCAATACCTTCTGCTTCACCAATTTACACCTATCCTGCCGTTGGGCAGATATACTTCAATCAAAGTTCCCATGCAATTATCGCAGAATTCCGGCCTACATTTACTTGGCAATTGCCGTCAAGTACCACTTCACCACCGGATGCTTGGAGAATATTTTTTGATTTGAATTCCTCAAACACTATGGCAGGTTCTATATTTTATGATTCGAGATATAATCCCGAATTATTCGACCTGACTAATTTGACATTTAAACCAGACATAGACGTTAATTACGGGACTGAGATCCAATGGTATCTTCAACCAATAAATCAGGATATGCTTGGTAGAATTACATCCAAAGCCACTTACTTCATTCCAAATACGATGGGGCAGGTAATCAACCAAACCGATGCTATTATCACCATACAAGACGGTACAATATTAGAACAATCCAACTTTCCACAAGCGACGGTAGACACCTACTTGGACGAAGGTATCTCTTCTGTCTCCTTAGACGGTAATGGACTAATGGTTGGTAACAGTAGCGTAGCCAATTCTAACCTGTCCTCATCTACATCCCTGATTTCTTTCAACCTCTCTGTTCTCAATCTGCCAAATTCGTATGAAGTTCTAGATGCAGAATTGATCTTAACTGCAGTCAGTGGATCAGGTGAAGTTGATGTTTCTGCCTCAAGGATGGTCTCTAATTGGGACGAAACCTCGACATGGAATAACAATAGCTCAACTGGACAATGGAGTAATTTTGGTGCTCTGCGGGGACAAGATTCTGATTTGCCAGATACAATCATTACCATTAACAGCGTTGGTGAGCATTCATGGGATGTAACTAGAATCGTACAACTTTCTGTTGACTCCGGTACCCAAATCGCTTCAATTATACTCCAACCGGAATTAATTAACTCACCATCAGGTGTTGTAGACGGTAATTATGTATTTGCCGATAGTGAAAATAGTAGTATTGACTTGAGGCCAAAACTCAAACTTACATATCGTACTAACAACCAGTGGTTACCATATGCTTCGACCCAATCAATACCATTGGACGGAGCTACCGTTTGGAACACTTCTTCGTCTTTGCTTAGTGGGCCTGAGAGCATTGACTTTTCTTTGTCAAATGTGCCTAGTAATGTTACCGATTGGTATATTTGTCATGGCCCTGAGGTTAGATGGTTAAACTGCCATTTATCGGGTGATATCAATTCTGATTTTACTTTTTATCCTAACAATGGGACTTTTATTTATGATAACTCCAGTTCCATAGCCAATGACTCGGGCGATTCTTGGCTTTATTGGAGGGTGAGATCAGATCAAAATCACCGCATTGGTCATTATTCATCATTGTTCAAATATCGGCATACAGGTCAACAAGCCACTCAAAACGGCGATGATATCACCATCAACCTCTCGCGCTCTTCGATATTTGAAGATACAGGCGAGATGCCGAGGGTAATCGATTCGTATACCGATGACGTCATTACCAGTCAAAATAATGGTCAGAATTCAATTTTAAGGCTAGGATTTGATCCAAGCACCGGTAGTACAAACGACATGTACTTCCAATACAATCTCAGTGACATATACTTTACACCCACATCGATGCCGACTTCCGCAATTTTCCAACTTGCCAGTTCCTCTAGCTTAGCGGTAATTAATCCAATGACTGTTTCTGTTTACAAATGTCAAAGTTTTGAGGAACTATCAATATCCTATGCATCGTCTCCCCAATGTTTGAGTAATGAAGAAACTAGAACTACTATTTTTGGTGTCACAAATCAAACATTACAGTGGGATATTACCAGTATTGTTCAACAAAGTTTCATTAATAACAACGATACATTTGCTTTCAAACTTTCAGCAGGCAGCAATAGTACCAACTTCATCGAAGTTTATTCCTCTGATACTAGCACTAACATGATACCAAGTTTATCACTCACTTATTTTGAAAATATTAACGGGTACACCCCCCCAAGTCAACCGGTTTTGACATCTCCATTTGACGGTGAGATACTTTATGATGCCACGAATCCGATTATTACAAACCCACAATCAGTCCAACTACAATGGTCTCCGGCTGTGGGTGCAGATAATTATCAGTTATTCATAAGCAACAAATCCTCTACCTTAGTTTTTGATTCTAGAGTTGACTCTGAAATAGTGGGGACCTCATTTTCCAGCACAGATTTTGTAGTTGGTGAGGTCTACGAGTGGTGGGTAAAAGGTCTAAATCAAACTATTCCAGGACCATCATCATCACGTTGGGCATTTGCAGTAAGTGAACCAAAACACTCATACAATCAAGATGGGACATATTCTTACCAAGTCATAGACTCTACCGAGGTGCCTGATTATTCACATATAAACACCATTGATACAACATTAATCGAAGGTGCACCAGACTCGAATTTTGGTAATTCTCAGAATTTAGTTATTGGTTCAGGTTGTCAATACACGCCCGGTTCGAGTTGTGATGCAATATTGTATTTTGATACTAACCAATTGCCATTAAATTCCTCTCAAACAATACACTCGGTTTCTTTGAACCTACAAATAGAATCATGGGATTTATCTGGTGGGGCTTATGCCGTTGAGTATTCTGTACACCAGTTATTATTTACCAACTGGAATGAGTATGGTTTGACATGGAACACGACAGGAATAAATCCAGGACCGATTGCTGGAGTTGACTATGTCTCCGTCCCTCTAGACAGCGCCACATTATTTCCCAACGATTTGGAACTAGAGTTTCAAATTGCTACAGATTCTTTGATAATTGGAGATGAAATCCACCTAATAATAAGAGGTAGTCCAGTAAGCACTGGCGGTAATTTTGATGGTTTTGCAAACTTTTACTCAAACGAAGCAACAAATTCAGAACAAAGACCAGTATGGTCTTTACAACACACGAATGTTTCAAATCTTAATATTACCACGGTATCTAGTACAATAAATGGAGACGGAACCTATACATTTGATTTACAAGGCTTTGATTCTAATGGAGTTCTTATTCCTGGTAATATGCCAATAGGCGCACAAATTGAATGGTTTACCACTACAGGTAGCATAGTCAGCATAGGCCCAACTTCTGCGGATCTTTCTCCTTCAGTTAATGGTCTACAAACTATAACTGCTTGTTATGGCGTGATATGTACTGATTATATTGTAAATATTGATTCAGGCCTCCCAGTTCAAATATTTGCCTCATTGAGTCAAAGTTCTGACGTCAATTCATTAACCATCACCGCAGATGAAACCGTAACGGTTTCTGCCTATGCTGTCGACCAACATGGTAATTTGGTAACAAATGAAATAATTAACTTCATAGTTAGTAATGGAACAATGTCGTCAAGCAATGTGTTCAACCCATACGCTGTTGGAAGCCAGACTGTGACCGCTGAATGGGTCGGTTCAACTACTTCGCTGCAAGAGGTTTTGCAAATTGAAGTCACACCAGGTACTCCCACTCAAATTATGATGTCGGGCTGTGGGCAGATTATCAACGCCAACACTTCATGCTTCTTGTATGGCAGTGCATTGGATCAATTTGGTAACACAGTTTGGTTCGATGATGTTGTATCTTTTGACCTAGATCCGGAAGATGGTGAAATGGCTATAATACAAACTCCAACTCCACATGATGCGCCTCC
>JABJMO010000061.1 GCA_018659375.1 Methanobacteriota archaeon
GGCCATTTTTTTACCGTAAAACCAAGATCCTTGAGCACTTTTGCCATTGCAGGATTCTTTGTACAACACAAAATCTTGTCACAAGTTATGTTATCTAATGCCTTTTTGATTAATTCCTTGCCTTTGCCTTGGCTGCGAAAGTTTGCGTCTACTAGAACAGTTGAAATCTCCATGTGGCGTCCAACCATGCGCATTTCGGCATAAGCAATTAATTGCTCACCGTGGTACAATTTGATACAATTACCCGCCAGATACCGAGCCTCTCGACGTCTACTGGCCGGGGGACGAACCTCCATTTCTGAAGATAATGTTGACGTAAGCCATTCGACATCGTCCATATCACTAGCACATCCATCGACGATAAAGGGGTTATGCCGACGTTACTTTTTGTTACGAATCGACCAATTCTTGCGCGGCAATCCTTCTAAGGCAACTCCGGTAAGGGCGCCCCAAATGTACGGTTCATCAATTCCAAGGTACAGGATAATCAGCATCGTGATGGCTGCTAAAATCCAATGATGAACCCACAAACCTTTGAATTTAAGATGGATTTTAGTATTCTCGGTGAAATATCTTACAAAAGCGTAGGCAATAATTAGCGAGAGTGAATAATACGCATAGTCCATTTTATCACTTCACAGAGGAATATTGCAGGAAGGGCAGAACTTCCATTCAGGTTGGGTCTCTAAGCCACAATTTCGACATGCTAGAGGTTGTCTTTGCTGACCCATAATGACCGAATCTTTGACTACCGAATCGCCAATTTGTCCGATCTGTACTACTGGTTTGTCGTTTTCTAAGTAGGTCTTTCTTATTCTTCCAGCCTCAGCAAATAATCCAGCTTTTTGATATAATTCTGCGGCTTTAGCAAAGTCTCTAGCTAGTTCAAGATTATTCGCTTCAGCGGCTAACTTGTTAATTTCATCCATTGTAGGTGCGCCGTTTTGTTGCGGTTTAGGCTGCTGATTAGATTGTTGCTTAGTTTGTTGATTAGGTTGCTGAGTTTGTACACTAGCACGAGCCTTCTGCGTTGGCATTGTTCCAGTAAAGCCAGTCTTGACTACAGCTCTGGTTTGGATAATTTGAGGTCTGCCTTGAACAACTTGCGCTTGTGGAACAAAGCTTTGTTGAACAACGACGGTTTTTGTCGCCGGTTTACCTGCTAGTGAAGCGACAATCAACACTATAATTCCACTACAGCAAAATAAGCCGCCAATTCCTCCAACAAAAGCACTACTAGTCTCTTGTTCGCGTAAATCTAGGCATTCATCTGACACCTCTCCGGTGAAAAGTTCTTCATCATCGCACTGAGCCAATTCTTCCATATCAGGCTCAATCGCCACTCCTACAGCAGTGAAAAATATCCACGCCACAAGTAGTCCTCCAAAGACCCACCATCGCTTGTTGGTAGAACCACCGCCTTGAATGGTACCGGGCATAATAATTTGCTGTGCCACGCTCATAGCAAGTCTGCCTACCATTTTATGCTAACGCCATTTTATGCCATTTCCAAAAGTGAGAGTTTGTCAATGTGGAGCCTCTCCCATTGTCATGAACGAGTCTCCTTGGTGGCCAAGCGGCATCATTCATGAAGACTCAGAACCGTTTGACTCAGGTAAAATTAGGACTGAATTTGGTACCCTACATTGCTGGAATTATCATGATTGTTTGACTATTGACTGGTGGTCCCACCATCCAAGTCAATCAGCAATAGTTGGAACATGGCCAGAAGTAACCGAGGTAACTATCCTGCGTGAAGATCGAAAAGGCCTACTGTTGCAGATAAATGCCAAACAAATCGCCCGAGTGTTACCATTTTCAGTGGGCAATGATCTATCAAGGATGGTCAGACATGAGCCGTGGAATAAGGCACTACAGAGTCAACCGGTAATTTTGCCAAGTATGGTTTACTTTACCGAAGGAAACGACAGAGTTGCAGTTTATGATTTGGACCAAATCATCACCGGCAGTGAGGTAAAATTAGCCAATAAACTGGCTGGAATGCTTGGTCGAATCCACGCTGCACTAGATGATTTTTCTACGCCTAATACAGAGCGTAGATGGAACGACCGACTGAAGGATATCGAAGCTGAGTTGAAGACCAGCACTCTTTGGCGAGCCCCACATAGTGCAGCAACAGTAGGGCTTCCAAGACTGAACTTTGACTTGGAATTGCTAGGTAAAAAAGGTGATGAGATTTATTTTATTGCCGACTCAAGAAGTCCGGTAGAGCATATTCTGTGTGAGTCGGACCGTTTGCCGGGTATAGCGAGTTTAATGATGATTGAACAGCAAATCTCCTTCGCAGAAGGGATGGATGAAACCGCTAGAAAGGAATTGTTAGATTCATGGCTAGCCACTACACCTGCTAATTATCGTAGTAAAAAGGCCCTCTCTACCCTACTTGGCGGTCCGTGGATTTGGCGTTATCATGCGGTATTATTGGCGCTTGGGGAAGCACGTATGTATGGGGACGAGCCGTTGCGAAAGAAATCCCAAAATTGGCTCAATGATGTCTCAAGAATACAGGCTCACTTGGGAGTGCTTCGCCTGTGGAAGTCTGGACTTTGGGGTGGAATTATCGGTGCAGTAATTGCTTTCTTTGCTTGGCGAATGGATTCAATATCCCCAACAATTGCCGGGTTTGCCGGCATAAGTTGTTTGTTATTTGCCATTCTAAGCAATCAAATCTATTGGGCTAAAGACCCCAATCCCTACTGATTACATCTGTTGTCTGATTCTGTTATCATAGAACCTTAGTTCATGATTCTTGGCCAGTTGCATAACTTCAAGCAGGAACTTCTCTTTTTCTTGTCGCTCGTCTGCACCACCTTGAACGTCCCAGTATAGGTTCAACGAAACGTCAATCGAGGTGGCAGAAATATCACTGACTCGGCACCAGGAAGAGTCTTCATTCATAGTAGCAGCATTTGCCATAATTGATTTTAGCACATCATCGCGGAATGCTTCGACATTATCCGGGTTGGAGTTGAGGTCAAAATGTAGCATGCTTTGCCATCTACGCCATCTTCGCTTGCCATAATTCTCTACTGGAGTGCTAACTAAATTGGCGTTTGGAATGGTGATTACCGTATCAATTCCGGTTCTAATTAGGGTTGTTCGTAGATTGATTTCGATTACTTCACCTTGCGACGGGCCTACTACTACCCAATCACCAACTTTGAACGGGCGGTCAAGTAATACTGTGACTGCGCCAAAGAAATTGGAAATAGTATCCTTTGCGGCAAGAGCCAGAGCTAGACCAGAAATACCTAGTCCGGCAATTAGTGAGGTCAAGTTCAGACCAATTGCGTCGGCAATGAACACCGATCCAATAAAGACAATAACAAATCGCATTACACTCTCTAGAGCGCTGATTAATGTCTTGTCACTGCTATCAGCAACTCCATCACTGTCGAGAATCAGTACCACATCTTGGATTACATTGACTAGTCTAAATGCCCAAATTACTAGTGCCAGTGCAATAATAAATTGGAAGATATTTGGCATGATTGTTATTAAAATATCAGGCATTACGTAGGTGGTTGACCCTTCTTCAACTGCATTCACCAATTGTATAGCTAGCAGATAGGACACTAATGCTCCAACTGCTGAGCCTAACGCTTTATCCGAATTTTTCACAGTTTTATCCTGCAGATTTTTGGAACGAATGATTTTCTTAAGTAGTGAAGGAGCAAATGCCATGGTCAAAAATCTAACCAAAATACCGGCTAGAATAATACCGATAATTGCTATGACTGTGGCTTCGTTAACACCAACTGTATCTGCCGCTTGAGTAGCAATATCCGTCTCAGTCATGGTTGGTGCACAGCCTCATTACTTTAGAGGTATTCTAAAGTAAATGGTGCGTAGTTGGATTCATTAACTGCCAGTATTGGCAACATAGCATGAGATTATACCACAATCCACGATGTTCAAAATCTCGCCAAGCAGTCAAATTACTGACTGATAAAGGCGTCTCATTTCAAGAACATCGCTATCTTGAGGAAGGGATAATGGAAGAGGATTTACCTATACTAGCGAGTCTGACAGGGATTATCCGTAAACAAGAAAAAGCCTTCAAAGAATTAGATTTTGCAGTTGATTCAGTAAACGAGGTAATCAAGGCATTGCGGTCCAAACCAAAACTCCTTCAACGGCCTGTACTGGTGAAAGATGGCAAGGCAATTATTGGCCGTCCGGCAGAAAAAATACTTGACCTAATGTGAAATCACCGCGCCTTTTTTTGCGGTACTATTGCACGACGGCTTCAAGAACTCAAAGCACTTCGCTAACACGATAGGATGTCGTCGAATAGTAAATCTCCAATTGTTGCGTTAAAGACAAGGCCGTCTTTTGGTGTGCTATTGTGCCTTCCGTTACTGCTTTCTTTGATGACGCCGATGGTTGCTTCATCACTTGCTCAGGACGAACCATCAGGTCTAGAGCCGACCGATATCTGGTCAGAAGATTATTCCAACGAAATTTTCCCTTGGGCGCCAGAATCGGACCGCGATAGGCAATTCAAAGAATACCACACTTACGAGACTACTAAGGCCTTGATGTTGCAACTTGAACAAGAGAATCCAGATATCTTTGAGTTCCATGAAGGTTTACTTGGTGGTGTTAACGCACGTGGCGAGACAGTCACTGCAGATACCTACGAAGGCTGGTATTACGGTTACTCATCGCCATGGATGAAAATTACTGGTGATGTTCAAAACGGAGAATACAATGAATTCGTCGGGGATAATGGCAATTATGCTGACCGACACGATGTCATGATTGTTGGTAATCACCACGCAAGAGAGTGGATGTCCTACACTGTTGCTCTAATGCAGCTTGAAGTCATTGCTTTCTCTTACAACAACATTGGCTACGATAATGATGGCGATGGACTTGTTGATGAAGACCCGTGGGGTGACGCAAATAATGACGGAATCCTCGATGATGATGGTGATTGTCTTGCTCTTGCTACTACTCCTACTAATTATCAAGACTCCAATGGCGATGGTACCAACTGTGGCCCTGGCGACCTTGGAGTGGATGAAGATTATTCTGAACAATTTATTACCGATCTAATCAACACCCGAGAAATCTATCTTATTCCTATGCTGAATGTTGATGGCAATATCTACGACCGTGAAGTATTCTGCCCTGCTCCGGCTTGGGAGTCTTGCCCAAGTGGTGGCTGGAGAAAGAATTTGAGAAATAACGGGCCAGACCTACTGCCAGATTTTAACGAAGAAGTTGACGAAGATTGTGATGGCGTTGATTTGAATCGTAACTATCAGTTCGAATGGGGCGCGCCTCTTGGTGCTACAGTTCCATTGATTCCAGGTACCTGCACCCCTTCTGAAGATGAACAGGCTGGAATTGCCAATAACGATGTTTACACAGGACCATATGATACTCAGGACAATGATGGTGACGGACTAATCAATGAGGATAACGTTGATGGCGAGGATGATGATAATGATGGGCGAACTGATGAAGATTGGGCGGGCGGTAATTCAGAGCCAGAAACTAGATTCATTCAAGATTTAACTGAAATGAATGATGATGTTGGTAATGGTGCAAGCGAATTCAAATCGACTCTAACCCACCACTCCTACTCTGAATTGATTCTATACCCATGGGGCCATTGCACTGGGTGTGAAACAACAGACCACGACCAATTGGTATACCATGGTGATAAGTTGGCAGAAATGACCGATTACACCAACATGCAATCCTCAGACCTATATCCAACAACAGGAGATTTCTGTGACTGGCATTATGGTGTCCACGGCTCGTATTGTTATACCTCAGAAATAGGCACTGCATTCCATCAACATGAAGATGATATTGATCACATTGCGGTTCGAAATCTCGGCACTGGATTCTATATGACAGAGATTGCCGATAATCCACGAGAGCGCGCTGATTTGGGAATTGCTAACATTTCACAGAACCAATTTATCCAAATGCCAGATATGGTAAATGTCCCAAGTACCGGTAGTATTCCAGTTGACATGTGCGTCGCCAATGGCTTTGCCTATTCCCTAGAACAATCAGTATCTCATGTAATGTATCGTACAGTACAACCAACCCGTTTGCAAAGTGATTATGGGCCAAAAGAATGGTCTACCACAGAGTGGTCAATGGCGCCGTTTGAAGAAACTTCATCGATATGTAATCTACTGAGCGGAGAAAACGGTACTGTCATCCGGTCAAACCTTCCAGTTGAAGATACAGTTTCAGGACAAGTTCACTACAAAGCAATGCTGGGGACACTTGGTGGTGGTGATTTGTACCTCTATCCTGCTAACGGCGAATATTACGTGCTAGAGGTTGATTATCGAGCTGATTATGGCACACTCTTTGGTGCGTTGTTCATGTTCTTTTTGGTCACCAGTTTCGTTTGGGGCGGCCTAGCAATATGTCTGAGGATGATGCTGGTTGATGAAAACGACAAGGAGTTTTCTGAGGCTCTCTTGGAGGACGGCAAATAAGCCGAGGTGGTCACATGGCTCAATCAGATCAGTTTAACGGCCGGTTAGGTCTAATCTTCGCTTCTATTGGGGCGGCAATTGGTACCGGAAACATTTGGCGATTCCCAAGAATGGTTGGGGCAAATGGGGGAGGAACATTCCTAATCCCTTGGCTAATTTTCTTGTTTGCTTGGTCCATACCGCTGGTGATTGCCGAATTCGCCATGGGTAAGCGAAGTCGTACCGGTACAATCGGTACTTTCAGAATATTTGCCGGCAAGAAATTCGCTTGGATGGGTCTGTGGACGGCATGGATTTCAACAGCCATAGGATTTTATTATGCCATTGTTGCAGGTTGGACGATCAAATATTTCCAACTTGGAATTACCGGTGGACTAACTGGCGAGGGCGTAGATACCACCGAGGTGTGGAATTCTTTTCTGCAAAACCCAGGCCAAGTAATATTTTTCCAATTCATTGTAATTTGTCTTACTTTAGCAGCAATCTGGAAAGGTGCTAAGGCAATTGAAAAGGTCAACGTAGTACTGATGATTTCTCTGTTTGTCCTATTATTCATGTCACTATTCCTTTCCTTGTGGATGGACTTTGAAGACGGAACTTTAGACGGTGCAACATTCATGTTCTCGGTCGATCCTGATTTACTGTTTGAGCCTGAAATATGGATTAACGCCTTATCGCAATCTGCTTGGTCTTGTTCTGCTGGAATGGGTATGGCAATTACCTATGCGGTATACATGAGAAAAGACGAGGATACTGTCTTGAATGCATTTACTATGGGATTAGCCAATAACAGCATCTCTATCATTGCTGGATTAGCAGTATTGTCTTCCATCTTCGCAGTTAGCAGTGACCCACTGGCAACCGTAACTGGTGGTTCCTCAGCAATTACTTTCCTGGCACTACCAGAAGTATTCGCTCAAGCCCCAGGTGGCTCGATTGGGCCATTTGTTATGATGGCCGGATTTTTCCTTGCACTATCATTTGCTGCTTTGACATCGATGATTTCAACTGTCGAACTGTGTGTGAGAAACTTTGTTGACCATGGCTACAACCGCGAGCGCTCAGTAGCAATCACTGGACTAGCCATATTCATCTTCGGATTACCTTCGGCAATAATGTGGATCAAACTAGATTCAGCAGGAGTTGCATTCCCAGAATTCTTAGAAGTTCAAGATCACATATGGGGCTATGGGCTAATGTTTTCAGGGCTATTTATCGCTTTCACAATCTGGAAGTATGGCTATTATCGATGGAAGGCTCAAGTTGCTGCCGGAGAAGCACCTGGCGGCTTTAAGGGATACCTTGGCGTTGGAGTTTCAGCATTCCGTGATGATTTCATCAATACCGGCGACAATGATATCGTGGTCGGTCGCTGGTGGGATATTTTACTCTACATCGCGTTCCCGATTCTATTCACTGTCTTGATGGTCTCTTACTTCGGTGATATGATTGCCAATACAGATGATGTTTGGAACCCGGCTAATCCAAAGGGGCTTGGAATTATTCTGGCCTTCTGGGGGGTTGTGGCCATTTCCTTCATATTCCTCAACAAGTATCTGATTCAAAGACCTATTTTCCGAAATATTCCAGAAGGAGCAGAAGTCGATATCACTACTTTGCCTGGTGGAGATGATGACCGAGTGTTTGAACTTGGAGAGTTAGTGCCAGGGTTTGAGCATTTAGCGTCACAAGATGCGGTGTTTGAAGCTGAAGCAGTTTGATTTAGCGGAGGATGATTGAGGTGTCGAACCTCGTTAGCACGCTAATCACCGGTCTACTAGCATCAATTGCATTTCTATTCCTAGTATACTGTTTTTGGAAATTGTACGACCGACCTAGTCGTCGTCAAATCGAAGTGTTAGAAGAGAAGCGTGAAAAATTCAAAGAAACCAAAATGTGGCGAGCTGTTGAAGCTGAAATGGAGGCAGAACGTGAACAAGCTGAGGCATTCGCCATCATCCAACGCAAAAAGGCAGAAGAGCGTGCTAGAGCCATGCCTCCAGCCGCTCAGTTGACCAAGAATGCGCTGGCCGCCCTTGATGCTCCAACCGAAGGGGAAGCATTCCTCGAACGTTTCAAACCGGCAGAAAATGCAGTCGAAGAGGTTGCTGTAGAAGAACTTCTAGAACAGGAAGTAATCAATGATAGCGATGTACTGTTAGCCCCAGAACTAGTCGAAGTTCGCCAGGATGCCGGCTTAGAAGAGTATGAAATCCTTGAACTGTTGCTTGATGAAGATGAAGCAGTCGAGGAAGAGAGCCCAACAGAAAGCGAAATTGAAGAGTCAGCGGAGCCAGAAAGCGAGCCACAGGAAGAACTCCCAAACAGTGAACAAGACGCCTTGGATGACGCGGATGTTGAGTGGCAAGCTAAGGATGAGCAAGCCGATGACGATACTTGGGCAGTGGGCTGGTAAATCATCTTGTTAGGTTAAATCCTTGCGAAGAGGTCATGAACAATCACCTTGTGGATTTACTCATGGTGCAACGCCCACGCGGTACTCGAGACTTCACCCCTAAGGTGATGATTCGCCGCCTTGCGTTTGAGCAATTGCTTGAGGAATGTGCTCGTCGTAGTGGTTTTAAACGCATTCAAACCCCGGTATTTGAATCACTGGATTTGTTTACCGCAAAATCCGGACCTGGAGTAATTTCCCAACTCTATGCCTTTGACGATAAAGGTGGCAGAAACTTGACCTTACGCCCTGAATTAACCGCACCAGCAATGCGCATGATTGCTGAGGAAATGCGTAATGACACCAAACCCATCAGGGTGTCATATTATGGTCAATGTTACCGCTATGAGGAATTCAAGAAAGGCAGATATCGAGAGTTTTTCCAATATGGTGTGGAACTCATTGGCGCAACTGGTCCGCTAGCTGAGGCTGA
>JABJMO010000002.1 GCA_018659375.1 Methanobacteriota archaeon
AAAAATCGGGTTCCTCAAAAGTGAAAGTAGCTCAAGTAATGGCTGAATTAAATGATATCTTGTTGGCTGAAAATGGCCATATTGAACAAGGCTATCAAGAAGAATCCAAAGTGGCTTCATTTATTGCTAGTTTGTTTTTGACTCATCGGGGATTTGCTTTAATAAGTCAAGATGAAGTGCCTTATGGCGACATAATGCTGGAAGATTTGTGGCCTAACGTAATAGGATTTAAAGAAATAAAGAAAATCATAGAAGATAAAAAAGAAGTTCAAAGTAATACTTTTGACGACGAAGAGACTGGTTCAATACAATTTGCAAAGCGTAGAGCTGAAAAATTGCGAATAAAACAAGAGAAAGCAAAAAAGCAATCAGAGCAAGAGCAAATGCAATCACCAGTTGAAGATGATTTACCAGAACATGAATGGTTGGTAGAGTAAGGATTTGATTACATGTCGGAAATACAACTTGATACATTACTAGAAGCAACCCTGTTTGGTGCTGGAAGGTCAATGACTGTGGCTGAATTATGTCATTCGTTAGGCTATGATGAGGAAGAGATGTTAGATTGCTTATTTTCGTTGCGTTCCACGCTAAAAAGACGTCGTGGTGGGGCTTTACAAATCGCCGAAGTTGGCGATAGGTGGGCAATCGAAGTTAAACCAGAGATCGCTAGTCATTTGCCTAAGGGCGCTAAGACGGATCTGCCAAAAAAGTTACTCAAGGCAGCATCACTAATCGCTTATCATCAACCAATGTCCCAATCAAGACTAGTTGAATTATTAGGTCAGAAAGCGTATGATTATGTCAGGGAATTGGCCCAATACGGCATGATTGACCGCCGTAAAGACGGTAACACAAGAAGATTAACTACTACAAGAAGATTCTCTGAAGCCTTTGGTTGCCCGTATACGGACAGGAAAAAGGTCAAAGCTTGGTTCAGAGAACAAGTCCAAAATACAGGTATTCTTGATGAATTAGAAACAAAGGATGTTCTAAAAAGTGAAACCGATTATCAAGGAACAGTTCAAGAGACATTAGAATTTGAACAAGAGTGACTATTCTTTTCTTAACTCTTCTAATATTTTCTTTACTGCAGTTTGAGTTTTTGGCCCACTGAGTGCTTGTAACCTTGAAGCAACAATCTCAATTTCATCATTTTCTGCTCCAGCACTTACCGCCATATTTCTAGAATGCAATTTCATGTGTCCAGCTTGAATGCCATTGGTTGCAAGTGCTCTAAGGGCTCCAAGGTTTTGGGATAGTCCGGCGGCACAGATTATTCCAGCCAGCTCATTTGCCGATTCAGCTCCTAGGATTGCAAGATTTGCTCTTGCTGTTGGATGAACTTTAGAAGCACCTCCAACAATCCCAACTGCCATTGGAGTCTCTATACTTCCAACTAAGTTTCCTGAATTGTCGACTGACCAATTAGTCATTGAAGTATAATGGTTACTAGAGTAAGATGCCCAAGCATGACAGCCAGCTTCAATAGCACGCCAGTCTTGTCCACAGGCTACAGCAACACTGCTAATTGCATTCATCACTCCTTTGTTGTGTGTAGTAGCTCTAAATGGGTCGCTGACGGCAAAATGATGTGCTTCAATTATTCCTTGAATGACGTCAAGTCCATTTTCTCTGGTGCCGTCATTAGCTATCTCTTCGGGACTGAAGGTCGCAGAAACCCTCGCTAATCTGTGGGCAGCTAGGTTTGAAAGTATTTTCAAATGTACTCTCCCTCCAGTCATTCTTTCAATTTCAGGTGCAATTAATTCTGCCATTGTATTAACCGCGTTAGCTCCCATAGCGTCTCTACAGTCAACAATAATGTGTAGGATAAGCATGGGGCCTGACATAGTTTCTATGACTCTAGTTTCAATCCTCTTGCAACCACCACCCAGTTTTATCATTGTAGAAGGTAGGCTATTGCATAAATTGATTATGCTATCCTTTTCTTCATGTATACTTTTCATAGCCGTTTCAAGATCATCAACATCTAAAATTTGCAACTGGCCAATCATTAGAGGGGCATCATTTTGCGTTCGAAATCCTCCATTCTCTAAACATCTTTTGGCCATGTTTGATGCTGCAGCAACAACGCTAGATTCTTCCAGGCAGAACGGAATGAGGTAATGCTTACCGTCAATAACAAAATTTGTCGCTATTCCTACTGGTAGCGACATAGTTCCAATCACATTTTCAATCATTCGATCTGCGGCATCGTCGTCTAATTCACCATTATTAGCCAATGCTGCTACATGTTCATCAGAAATACCAGATAGGTTCTGAACCAGTTTTCGTCGTTCTTCTACAGATAATTTGAAGAAACCGCTTAATCGACTATTCTCTACTGGCATGTTCTCACTGTTGTTACCCATGTCGAGTCTGCAAATAAGGAATGGGTTGTATGTGAGTGAGATTAACGCGATTAACGCTTTTATTAACGCGTTAACTGTGCGTTAATGATGCGTTATTTGGGCTATAATAACCGGTTGAATAAACGGATTGACGCGAGATAACGGGTTCTAAAGGTGTTGATTATGGTGAAATATCAAATACCCTATTGGTTGATGGGCCCACATGCGTGTAGAAGGGTTGCAATTTGATATTCCAGAGTTAGCATACAATCCATTCTCGACTAGTCCGTTGGAAAGTAACCAATCCGACTTGTATGTTGGTAGACGAGGGGTAAGAGGAAGAATCTCGCAAAATATCACTTTTAGATCAAATCGTAGTATACTTATGGTTGGTGAACTTGGTAGTGGTAGAACTTCCTTACTTCGTTGTGCAGGGGCAGAAGCTCCAGTGTATGTCCATATTGACCATATTTCGCCATCCAAACCAGGTGAAAGCCTTCTGCATCGAATGTATTCTAGCCTAGTTGGATATGATATTCCGGAAAACTCAGTTGAATTAGTCAATAAAATGGTTGATTTTTCTCGGTCCTTTAAGCACAAATTGCCGTTAATTGTAATTGATACCCCCAATGTTGAGGGAAGTGTACTCTCTGTTGCACTCCGTGATGTTTTGCCGTCCCTAGAACGTTTACAGGCGGTAATTGTTGTAGTTGTTGAGCCAAAACAGAGGATGAACATCCCAGATTACTTATTGAACACCTTTGCTAATGAAGTCAGCATTAATTCACTTACTGTAGACGAAGTGCAAGAATTGGTTGAACGGCGGATTCTAAGCGTGACAAATAAGGCATTCAATCTCAAGTTTGAAGACGCTAGAGTAATCCATCAAAAAACTGCTGGGGTTCCAATTAAAATAGTCAAATTCATGCGCGATGCGATAGATAATATGATGATGAAGAATGACGGGATTGAAGATTTGATAAACCATTATTCCGAAGATAGCGAGCCAAATTTGGTTGAAAAAGTTGAATATGAAAAGGAAGTAATCGATTATATTGAATCTGTAACACCAGATCAATCAATAATCGATGCATCTCTGCCTTGGGATGAGAGAGATGAATTAGATGATTTGACTTCACAAATGGAAACTATTAACCCATTTGGTTTTGAGTTGGACTTAGACGAATTATCTGAATCACAACAATTCGATGAAGATGTACAGGAGCACACATTCTCAGCTTTCCCATCTAACGATGATACTATTACTGAAACAGTAAAACAACGTCCCTACATCAATGCAGGACCATTTGGTGGACTGTTAGGTCGAACAAGAGATTTTGACGACAAAGAAAAGTCTGCACCCGAGGTTATGGTAAATGAAATGGAAACTCAGGGGGCTGAACTTTGGGTGTCTAAAGATCTAGTGGAAATCGAAGAAAAAATAGAATTTTCTGCCGAAGAATCTGCAGAATTAATTCATGATGAAATCGGTATTGACGTAAGTGAAGAATTCTTTGAGTTGCCAGAATCTCATAATATTCCTGAGAATAATGGTTCTGATACGGATCAAAATCTTGGTGTATTGTCAAATCAAATTGCTGTCTTATTAGCCTCACTGGTGGCTAATAATACCGTCGGAGATATTTCAGATACAAGTTCCAATCGATTTGTTAGCGCGTTAATGGACCTGTCAAATCAAAACTTTTCAGCAAAAACAGATTACCCGTTAGATTCACTAGCACTCTCTTCCCTGAACTCTAATGAATCCTATGTGTTATCTATTGCTAGGCTAAGAAAATATTCTCCTAGTGATAAAGAGATATTGTCTAATCTGGAGATCAAACGCCCTAGGTTGTCTCAAATAAGTAATAAGTTACTAAAGTCCGGAATCCTAAATGTCAGGATGAAAGGTCGGAGTAGGTACTTTGAACTTACCCAAGCAGCAAAAGCGCAATTGATTGCTTGGGGCGTTATTGGAGGTGATGAATAATGACATGGAGCATATCATGGTCATGGCAAGCACCTTCGAGAATTTCTTGCATTGCAGCAGTTGAAGGCGGGGTTGTGATAAGTAGTGGCCTAGAGTTATACCTCTTAGAATCAGATGGAAGTAAAAGATGGTCAATTAAAACCCCATTTAAGATTCATTCAATTAACTACAATAACGGTATTTTAGCAGCCTTAGCAGCACATGGATTCTATGTAATCTCAACCACGGATGGGAGTATGATTCATGATGGCAGGTCGACTTACGGTGGTTTTAATGATGTTATGAGCAGACCAGGTGGGGGTTGGATTTTATCAGGTAAGGAAGGGCAACTGCACTTATTTTCTCATGAGGGAATTGGTATTAAGCGATTTGAAACAGGTAAAGTTAGAAGATTAGTAGGCTGGTTGGACAGAGAACACATTCTTTGGCAATCTGACGATGGCTTGCTGTGGTGCGGTCGATTAGGGAATAATTATGCCAAGAGATGTTTGGAAGACCGAACTTGGAGTTGGGTTTCTAGATTAGATAGTGGGCGCTTGGTACTTCAGACTAGTTCGGGTGAGATTTGGGAAGGTATACCTCATCCATTTGGCTGGGATCACATTGAAAAATTGCAATCAGATTCCTTGGAACCAATGGAAGGTATTCGTTGCGGAGATGGATGGTGGATTCTTGGCATTGAAGGCTTACTATACCATCTTTCAAATTCCTCTAATGGTGAAAGCAGCCAATTAGGTAATGAGATGAATTTAGGAGATTTGTTGTCGAAAATAACTAATGATAGTATGGTTACTGCTACTAGAAACGGTTTAATTCGTCTATGGAAAGCACCTCACCTGGCAAACTCAGAACGTGAAAGTCGCTATCAAGCAGCAGCTGAAGCAGCATTAGCCAGAGATTGGGATGAGCGTAAGGCAATATTCACTAGAGCTCAGCAAGCAGAAAATGAAGGAAGGTTATCACTTGCTGTTGAACTATACCAATCACTGGGAAGGCAAGAGGATGTCAAGCGATTGTTAAAGCGGCAGAAGGAGGATGGGGAATGACCGATATTAACGACAAAATCAGTGAAGAAAAACTAATCCATTACCTGAATTTAACCAAAGAAGCACGCAAAAAAGCCACTCCTATACATGAAAAGGGTACTGAGCAAGATGATATGTTGACAGTGTTACTTAGGATGGCAGATGATTATACTAGTGATGCACAACATTTCATGAAGGTAGGTGATTACATTAGAGCATACGGAGCAATAAATTATGCCCATGCTTGGATTGATGCAGGAGTAAAACTAAGATTGTTGGATGGCCATGGTGATGACCGATTATTCACTCTACCTTGAACGTTCTATAGGCCTTCTATCAGGTTTAGATGGTTACTTTGAACGACCTCAATTACATCAATACCAGATTTGAATAATCGCATCTTTAGATTTTTGTCGACCGTCAAAACAGCTAATTTCTGATTTACTGCTAAATCATAAATAATATCATCAGTGTGCCTCAGGTCATTTGAAAGGTAAGTTATCTCGGTTGATTTATTGGCTAGTAGTTCAAGCAGTAAGGTGTTTTTCCTCGCCCGATTAAGGTTTAACTTCTCAAGTTCACCCGTTACTTCAGGAAGAGTAATTAATTCAAATGTGCCAAATAAATGTTCTAATTCAATTTCAAAATTAATTCCAGCATCAATTATGGCGACCCAGCCACACGCATCAATGATGATTTGCTGAGTCATTATACCGCCTATTGTATGATGCCGTATCCAATTAATCGCCAACGTGAACCGATTCTTCTTGAAAGAGAAACACGTTCTCCAGAATCAACACAGATTGGTAATCTTAATTCTAAAGCAGTTCTTGTCTTTTCAGCATTTCTAGTCACTCCGACAGATGTTGCAGTTGCTACATTAATCATCAACATTTCATTGTTTCTTAGCGGTTGAATTTTCTCCGGTTTATCTAGGTCCGAAGAAACCATTGATTCCATCAAGTGAACTGATATTTCTAATGCAGACCTAACCTCAGGCAGTTCACCTTCAAGTGAGACAACTTGTCCTGACAAATTATCTGAAGTAGTGATTGATGGATCAAGTTTAGTTGCAAGCCCACAAAGGCCTCCAGCATGCATTTTTTCTAACGCTAGACCACCGCCCTGCATACTTGTAACGGTAGCAGAGATTGGTTCCCATCTAGTTTTTGAACCTTGTTCAATTTTCCTTCCAGGGCCAATTACAACTTTGTCCCCAATTTTAAATTCCCCTCTGACAATACTTCCGCCAATCACTCCACCGAGCAGTTTTGCTGGTCTAGTTCCAGGTCTGTTAATGTCAAATGATCTTGCAACATGCATCAATGGCTTTTCCTTTTCATCACGCTCAGGTGTTGGAATCGTGTTCTCTATGGCATCGATAAGAATATCCAGATTAACGTCATGATGAGCAGATACAGGTATAATTGGTGCATTTTCTGCCACCGTGCCGCTCAAGAATTCCTTAATTTCTTGATGAGATTCAATCGCACGCTCTCGACTAACTAAATCGATTTTATTTTGAACAACTACAATGTTTTTGATACCAGACATATTCAATGCCATCAGGTGTTCTCTAGTTTGAGGTTGTGGGCATTTTTCATTAGCTGCAACCATTAACATTGCACCATCCATAATTGAAGCGCCAGTAATCATGATTGCCATTAATGTCTCGTGGCCAGGTGCATCGACGAATGAAACTACTCTTTGTAATTCATTAGGGGAATCTTTCTTACCTTCAGGGTGTTTTCCAGTAGCGTAATAAGTGCCATCGTTAGTTTTGTAAAATGCAGTATCGGCATATCCTAGTTTAATCGATATGCCTCTTTTCCTCTCTTCGGAATGAGTATCTGTCCAAACTCCTGAAAGAGCTTTTGTTAAAGTGGTTTTACCGTGATCTACGTGGCCAACTAGTCCGATGTTTACAGTTGGCTGCTCGGGAAGTTTTCTCGCCATTCCCGTCAACCCCTACTACGAAAACCCTCTCGGGATTCACTCCGATGTTTCCTCACTTTCCGAAGCAAGAATGTCAGATAGTGCTTTCTTGCCAGACTCGATAACTTTGAGGTTAACTTGTCTTGTATCTTGTGTGATAGTGTTGCCACGGAAGTTTCTGCGCATCCTTAGGCCGTTTGGTTTGTAGCGGAATCGCTTTTTCTCTCCGCCTTTATTCTTGAACACTAAACTATGCCCTTTGAAACCAGTTGAAGCCGTGACTAGGATTGATTGGCGTGAGCCGCCTTCTAAGTCTCTTCTAAGAGGAGTTCCGGTTTTATCTGAGCCACCAGTAATTTGAAGTTTGTAGCCAGAAAGAGTTTGGTCACCTTCTCCGACGAAAATACCATCGACGACATCACCAATTTTCTTACCAAGTAATTGTGAATGATTATTACCACTTATTTTCAGTGAATAGGCTCTGCCATTACTCTTTGGGTTTGTGTCATTTACGACAGCAACTAGTTCTCCTTGTTGACCTCTAGCCATATTAACGCCTCTAAGACAGGTTGCCGAACAGTGACCTGTATTTATGCTCACCGCATAAAACATTGAGTCATAGAAGCCGTCACAATTCCTTTTTTACCAACATTTCTAATCTTTTAGCAATGTCACTGGGCAAGAAATGGGGCATTGAAAGATGGGTGGTTCTTCCCCTTCCACCGATAACTGTAGATATCCTGGTGACGATTAGTTGACGCTTCTCGAGTTCCTTGAGATATTTCCACAGTGTAGTGTGACTCTTCATTTTTTGATCATATTCCTCGCAAACTACGGCGTATAGATTTTCTACGTCTCCCGTGGTCATAGAACTCTCTTTCCTAAGTCTTCGACAGATGGCTAGCAGGACTAACATTGCATGAGGTTGAAGATTTTCTAAAGAATCGATTTCACTAACAATATCAACTGAGAGTTCTTTGTCCTTTGAGTGCACATCATCAGCACTGATTTCCCTAAATGTATGATCGTCTTGTCTTATTTCACAAGCCTCGGCTGCAGCTTTTAGTAACTCAATGGCTAATCTTGCATCACCCAGTGGTGCAGATTTTTGTGCTATTAATCTAACAATGTCATCTGAGCATGATCCAATTGTTAACGCTAAATCAGCTCTCTGTTTACTAATTTTGTACAATTCTTCTTCATTGTAAGATGGAATTTGCATTAAATTAGTCTTGCCCATCCTTGATAGTACTGCAGTCTCTAAAACATCGATAATTTGTTCTTGACTTATCAAGATAAGAGAAAGGGTGCCTTTTCCTTCTTGGTCTTCATCGATTCGCAGTAGTTGGTAAAGAATATCATCACCGGATCTTCTCAACATATGATCGACTTCGTCAAGTATTACAATTAGATGAGCAGAATTCCGCCTAGTTAGTTTTCTTAAACTGAGTAATAGTTCCCCCATAGATAGCCCTCTGTCAGGATGGCCAGGGTCTATTGCATGCAGTATCCGTTGAACAACCCTAGTGCTAGTTGAGGCGTTGCGGCAGTTGACATGGGCGATACGAATCTCCCTTCTACTGGCTAAGTGTCGCTTAAGATCACGGCAGAAGGTTTTCACTAAAACTGTTTTACCACTTCCTACGGGACCGGAAATAACAGCCCTGCAACTAGTTTCTGGCCGGTCTATAGAAGAGAATCTAGCGGCCAACTTATTTTGAAATTCTTCTCTCCCGACAATGTTCTCAGGCACATAATCAAAATCCAAAGGTCCAGGGTCTTGGATTACGTAACCGGCACCAATTCGGTCTAGATAGCCACTCATAACATCGGAAGGGTTACGCCAACCGTTATTGAATATACGCTTTAACAATAAGTAATAATGGATATTTTGACAGTCAAGGTATTTCATCAAACATATATCCAGTTTCCCATTTCTTCTCGCCTAATGCGACTTCCAATTCAAACGGAGTAATCAGAGGTTTTCGGTATCTCACCGCATCATCAATAGCAATCCTCGGGCATGCAGTATTGACAAATGCGTCAACAGGATAAAAATCAATTAGGTCGGGTCCTATGTGCTCAAGTGCTAACAAGTAGCCTTTTTTGCCGTGCTTTTCCAATAATCTTTTCATTCTCAAAGCAAGTGTTCTTCTCATTTGCCCTGGCTTTTCACCAATCAGTATGCCAAAAGACTGACAGTCTTGGCTAGACATTATCAAGCCAAACCTTTGCCTAAGTATTCTTTCAATCCGTTCGAAAGACATCTCTTGAGCATCTCCTGAGTATGGGTCAAGCATTGCCAATGGTTTTCCAGTATGTAGGACTAAGCCTATCGGATGGAAATCTCCAGACCCCAAAAATAGGTAATGCCCAATACTAGGGTCATCTCCAGAGTAATTACAGCCGAGTACTTGGCCCGGGAATGATAACCTTGCTCCACCAATTGGAATAGTGACGTCATAGCCTGCAGCTTCAAGTCTATCGTGGAAGTCTGGCAGTAGGTGTAAGTGCTGTATCGATCCGACTAATCCTAGTTTTGTATCGGTTAGCGGTGCCATTCTACCGACTGCATCCATGAATTTTTCTTGTGCTTCTGCTTCTGAGAGAATAGTATTATCTTGCTGACTCGCCATTCTTTCTCTGGCCATAGCAAGATGTTTGTTCAGAGTAGGTATTACCGGTTTCAATTCAGGGTCACCATCATAAGTTACATCGATAAATTCTGTTGGCATGCCTGAATCTATGTTCATTTGGGAATGTCCCATGTGAGCTACTAGTTCAACACCCATCATTTGCATTTTATCATGTACTAAATCACAAGCACCATAACACGGGTCTGCAGCTAAAATCACTTTTGCACTGGTTTCGGTTTCTATTTCATCCATCATTTCAAGAGCTTGCATTTTTAGTCCCTCTGGAACTTGTAAGGCAATTAACCGATTGTCATTTAATTTTATTTTGTCAACTAAGTCATTTAGTTTAAAGTCATGTCTAGATAGGTCCAATTAATCACTTCCTCAATCAAGAATGACGACCTTTCCGCCATCCATTTCTAATTTTACCAAGGAATCAAACCTTATCTCTGGATAATCCTTCTGAAGCGTAGCCATACCCGGTCCTTTTTCAACAACAACGACTATGTTTTGAATTATTGCTCCTGTTTTCTTAACACCTTCAATAACTGATCTAATAGTTCCACCTGTTGATAATACATCATCTATGATTACTAAATTTTCACCCTGTTTGATATCGTTGAGGAATATGCTTCCTTTGGAATAGCCAGTTTCTTGATTAATTTCAATCTCACCGTCAAGGCGATATTGGCGTTTTCGCCCAATCACCATCGGGATTCCAGTCCGCATTGAGAGTGGCGCCATCAAAGGAAGACCCATCGCCTCAATTCCAAGAATCATATCGACACTTCCCCAATCTATTAGTGGTACTGAGAGTTCAATAACCGCTTTGAGAACTTTTGGTTCTAATCTAGGAACTCCATCAGTAATCGGATGGATGAAATATGGATAATCGCCTTTCCAAATAATTGGAGCGTTGATTAAACTCTCTTTTAGAATCTCAATTTCTCTCATGATGGTCACCTTTGCCATCAAAGTTCTGCAAGATATTCAACATATTCATCAGGGTCTAATAGTAACTCGAGATCTAAATTATGGGGCTCTAAGATGATAATCCAGCCTAGGTCATAGGCAGAGTCATTAGCCAAATCTGGATTGATTTCTACTTCTCCATTAACTTCGGCTATCAGGCCAGAGAATGGGGCAGCGAAAGGCTTCTTTTCTTCAGCAGTCCATATTGAGAACATGCCATCACCTTCATCAACCTCAGTCTCAGCTTGCGGTAAAATTATTCTCAGTACTTCCCCTATCTCTAATTTTAGGAATTCACTCACGCCAATCATCAAGCGGTCATCTTTTTCTTGATACCATAGGTGCTCGGTAGAGTATTTTCTATTGTGTGCTACGTTAAATTCAACTGTTTCTTCATCCAAAATGATTCCTCCTAACCGCGGCTCATGGGCATCATATATGAACAATTTGGGAAAAATGCTATTTTTCACTAAGCAAACGGGTTAAGTGAGTTGGCCTTTTGGATAAGTTGGGGAGAGTCATGAATTACGCAGAAAGCGATGAACAACAAATGATTAGAGAACTCGTAAGGGGTTTTGCAGAAACGGTTTTGGCGCCTACAGTCGAACATAGGGACAGTAATCAACAACCACCAGCAGAAGAATGGCAACAATTTCTAGAATACGGGCTCCAAGGAGTTACTATTCCTGAAGATTATGGAGGTTCTCCAGTCGATGATATCTCAGAATCAATAATCGTAGAAGAGTTATCAAGAGTTGACCCATCATTTGGAGTTATGTTTTGTGTACATGTTGGTCTATGTGCCAAAACCATCTCTCTGCACGGTGATGAACACCAGAAATCAAAGTATTTACCAAGGCTTGCCGCTGGTGAAGTGGGTGCTTATTCGCTATCCGAAGCAGGTGCTGGTACTGATGCAGCAGCAATGATTTGTAAGGCTAAATTATCCGAAGACGGTTCACACTTCATTTTGAACGGAGAAAAGATGTGGGTTACTAACGGTGCCCAAGCCAAAATACTGGTCCTCTTTGCCAAGGATGTTGATCATCCTGATTATGGAGTTAAAAGGCACGGTGGAACAACTGCGTTTATTGTTGAATCATCCTTTGACGGATTCACCGTTGGTAAGAAAGAGGACAAGTTGGGAATTAGGTCATCAGACACCTGTACTTTAGTACTCAATGATTGTAAGGTGCCTGTTGAAAATGTCTTGAAGGGAATTGGCAATGGATTTCCGATTGCTATGAATGCTTTGGATAACAGCAGAATTGGTATTGCAGCCCAAGCATTAGGAATCGCCCAAGGGGCTTATGAATCCGCGCTTAATTACGCTCATGAAAGAGAAGCATTTGGTAAACCAATAGCCCATCACCAAATGATAATGTCTTATTTGGCAGATATGGCAACAAGAATAGAAGCAGCTAGACAACTAGTTTATCGAGCATCCTGGGCTAAGCAAGAACACTATGAAAACGGTGGGCGACGACATACTCAAGAGGCTAGCATGGCTAAACTATACGCTGGTGATACCGCAATGTGGGTCTCAGAAAGAGCCATACAAGTGCTTGGTGGTTACGGATATACCAAGGAATTCCCAGTTGAAAGATTCTTCAGAGATGCCAAAATTACTCAAATTTACGAAGGAACTCAAGAAGTACAGAGAATAGTAATTGCTCGCTCCTTGAAATGAACTTATTTTATTTGTAAGTCGGTGCCCTTCAATTTTGCCTGCCTAAGGCCACTAGACCAATCATGCAATTTTCCGTTAAAGTGGGCTGTTTTACCTTCCGAATTTGCTATAATATTGTTATACTCAGGTTCAAACAATACGGCTACAGTGTAAGGTCCATTATCCAAGAGTCCAACTATTGTCATCCCTCCGCGATATTGATCCATCACCATCAGGTTTCTCTCAACCCTTTGAATGCTAATGGAACAACTGCTAGGTTTAGATGCGTCTATGATTGAGTTTGCCTCACTACTTAGCCTTGTTGAGCCCAGGCTTTCTATTAATTGCTCTATAGAAGTTGTCACCATGGGAGTAGGAGTCTCTTGTTCAATTTCTGGTTGTTCAAGAGTAATTTCACTTAGATTCTTACTTTCTTCTAAAATAATCTCATCCTTTGTCTCAACAGGAGCAACTTCAATCTCATCTAGCATTTCTTCAAAATCTTCCTCAGTTATCTCTTCTTTTAATACAGGATCGACTATGACTGGTTTTTCAAAACCAATAGATTCTAAATATGTCCATAGCTCTTGGACTTCAATTAGTCCATTTCCATCAGCATCCAATATTGAAATAACAGTATCAGAAACCCATTCAGGTGGCTGACTTCCCGATAAATTTTCAATGAAATTATTTAATTCATCACGGCTTAGCAAACCGTCACTATTAGTGTCAATTTTCGAAGTTATTTCAGCAGTTGTAAGTCCCGAGTTTTGCAACCATTGGCCAAATTGTTGTTTTATCATTTTAGCCATCCTAGGGTCAACATTAGCAACTACTTGAGATACTTTCTCCTGTGCAGCCTTTTTTGCTGTAGCTGCTACTTCAGCACGCCATGCTGTGATTTCAGGTTGCTGTGATAGAATCTGAATTACTGTTTCTCTGGGAACATGCGAAGGTGGTGCATCTCCGACAAATTCTATTGCTAATTGTGACAATTCTGAGTCACTTAGTGAGGTTAAATCTCCCCTTTCCGCAATTTTATTTTCAATTTGCTTAGCAACCATTTCTGAGATTCGCCCACTGAACATGGCGTACCGTGGCAATTCTTCTTATTCAATTTGGTGCCTTCACAAGAGCGATAATTTTGGCCATGACTGGAAGTCAACATCTAGCCATTGAATTTTACAAAGTAATTCACTCACTTCATGAATATTTGACAAGTCATGTTCAATTTGCAGTCGATACAACCACTCCTTCAAGCGACCTAATCGCTCACCTTGCGCTAAATTTGTCGCAGCCATTAACCAATGTCCGTCGATTATTTGATGATCTTTTTTCAAGGGCTTTAATTTTTGAATTTCGTCAATGATTGAAATAACGTGCAAATAATCTATTTCTTCGGTATTTACTAACAAATTTTTTCGAATGATTAACTCATACTGCAATTGTTGCATGCAACGTTCTGATAATAAATATCTGAACACTCTCAATTCGGGCACCGCAATATTTGGCAATTTACCTTGGTAATCTATGGTTTTACGAACCATTTTTAGGTCCTTGTTTGGTATTTTTAGAGATTGACATACTTTGATAATTTCTGAGTTTGGTAAGTGATTAAGAATCAAGACTAGAAGGGAGATATAATCTAATAGTTTGCTGTCATTTAATGCCGTTTTTAATTGTGATTTATTATCAATATTACAATTAAGTATATTCTCGAGAATATCATTTTCAAGCATTTTCCCGACTATTTCACAAGCAACATTTGAATTTAATATTTTTTTGAGTTCTTGCCATATGCGTTCTCTGGCTAAGCCTTTGATTAAGAAAGAGTTATTCTTTATGGCATTTTGAAGTTGACTTTCTAGTTGCCATACTTTATTTCCTCGATGACCTAAAAATCGGTATGCTCTAAGCATTCTTAATGCATCCTCTGAAATCCTTTGCATAGGGATTCCAACACATCTAATTATTTTGTATTCTAAATCAATCAACCCATCATGGGGGTCGTAGAGAATACGCCTAGCTACATCAATTGCCATCGCATTTATGGTAAAGTCTCGCCTTTCCAAATCACTTTTCAATGAGGTTTCCCAATTAACCGAATTCGGTCTTCTGTTGTCTGAGTAATTATCTTCTGATCTTAACGTTGTGGTTTGAAAATGATACTCTCCAGATCTTATTGTAATTGTACCAAATGCAATACCCGTTTCTATAGAGTCGGGGAATATAGACAGTAACCGTTCAGGCTCAAGATCTGTAGCAATGTCGATATCATTTGGGTATATTCCAAGCGCAGCATCTCTAACAGCTCCGCCTACCAACCATGCGCCACCACTAGCCAAAGAGATCTTATTGAGGACAAAGGCCAATTCATTTGGCAATTGGTCAACAAATTGATTGATACTATCTGTTAATGGCATTCCCTCTAAATCAGATTCTTTGCCGAATTCATAATTTTGCAAACTAATCTCCATTCCCTTTGGTTCCTGCCAAAGTATTATCCTTGAAATACTGTTCCCAGTTCTATGTGGACTGAAGAAGACGTACAGTTGGTACCTGTAGATTGGCTTAGGGCGCATGAAGAAATAAAAATTAAGGCTCGCGACAAACTCCTTGACATGACCCAAAGGTGGGGTGGCTTTACAAAACCAATATTGGTAGATACTCTTACAGGTTCCTTACTTGATGGACATCACAGGTTATCAGTCGCTCAAGAACTTGGATTGAAACTAATACCGGCCATATGTATCGATTATCTCCATTCTGAGATAATTACGCTAGAATTATGGCCCAATGCGAATATAGAATCATTGAATAAAATCGATGTAATAGAGATGTGCTTGAGCAATAACTTATACCCACCAAAAACCACTAAGCATGTGGTTATTTATGACCTTCCGCCTATTATGGTTAGTTTAAAAGAATTAAGTTAGGTTCTTGAAGATATGTAATCTAGCCACTTTTTATTACCCTTTCCACTTACCTTACTTTTCAAATCCGGCTCTATTCTTAGACTAATCATATCGGTCTTTACAATTCCTTCATGAGTATAACACAACTCGACATTCTCGGGGTTTAGATTTGATAAAATACTCTTCATTGATTTAATGGTTTTAAGCCTTATTTTATTGATAGAAATTAATTCATCACCAGGCATGATAAGATTTCTTAATGGCGATTCATTTTGGTGGGATGACACAATTATTCGATTATTTTTCATAGCTAGATTTAATCCTAGCCAAGCTGTAGAGGCCTTGTCATCTTTTGATTTCTTGGAGGCCAGTTCTAACCCGTAGAACGAAAAAGCATGGGCTAAATCAGGTACATCCTTATCAAATATCAGTTTATCTAAATGCATACCGAGATTCCTACCTCCTTCCATGGAAACTAATTCTTTACGAATATCTTGATAATCAATGCCTATCGTCTCGACATTTGGATAACCAATTGCATATTTTTTGCACAGTCTTACCATTAGATCACAAATGCCATATTTCCCTTTTGAACGCTTTCTCAACTCTGCATCAATACAGAATATTGCTAATTCTCCTTCTAAGTAATATGATATTTGTATTTCTCTCGAGAAGCTATGACTTCTATAGAGGTGTATCCAAGCATCATGGCTGGATTCTGCAAGAGATTCATGAGTCATACCGTTTCGGACAGTATGTCGACCTAGTTTTCTCTCCATGTCCTTTCTCCAATCCTTTTCTGACCATGCTCCAGATCTTACGCATAACATATCTCCAAGCCAAGAAGTACATCCCTCAAACCACCATAGTAGGGTAGTATGCACTTCTTGTTGTAAATCATAGTCAACAAAGTTTTTTGGTCGAAGTCGTTTGACATTCCATTGATGTAAATATTCATGGCTAAATAAACTCACTAAATCCTTGTACTCATCTTCATGTCCTGAGATTAAACAATTTCTTGGAAGCATTGAAGTTTGGGAATTTAGATGTTCTAAGCCCCCTCTAGAAGATTCAGTCAATTGCAAAACCACTACATAATCACCCCAATCAGGTTTCCCGAAAAGTGCATGATATTCTTTTACGACTTTGGTCATATCATCAACAAATTGGGTTACCATCTCTTCATCAGGCTGGTAACCTCCACTATCCCATAATTTCAGTACATGATTCCTGCCGTCAACTGAGAATGGAATATTATCTATAGAATTTATTTCGATAATCCCATCTAATAATTCATCTCGATTTGATGCTTGTAAATAGAAAGTATCGCCTTTGACAGAATTGATGCTAACACAATTTTCTTTACTCCCCATTGCCGTTAGTTGAGTTGCAGGAGTCCAACCACTTGGAGCATGTAATGAGATATTATGAGGCAGATTCATTCGTGCTTTTTCTATTCCAGATGTGGGTAGTAAGAAAGTAAATGGGGGCATCATGTGCAAGTGACTATCATCAATATGAGTTGACCTTACCGATAATTCAATTCCTAGGATTTTGTAATTTACAATGATATTTTGATTACCGCTGATAGATTTTATAGAAACTGCATCCACACCTTTTCTGACAAATTTCAAGTTGGTTTTACCTTGCATGCATGTTATATCAGTTAGATATTGCATCGGCTCTCTGATAAAGTAAGAACCCGGTACCCATCGAGGGAATTTTAATTCTAATTTACTCTTGGTAAAAGGTGGTTCAATCTCTATTTCTACATTCAGAAAGCGAGTTTCTCCTTTTGTCGCATCCAGTCGATAGGTAAGTCCTGAACTGTTAGTCATATTTCTTGCTAAGAGCCGGCGGTTGAAAGGTTATGCGCTGTAATTCTAATCAACTCGCTGCCAGAGTTATTGGCAACATTTTTTGCCTGTTCAATAATTTCTGGTTCATCAGCACGAGAAAATAGCCGTTCAATTAATCGACATCTCTCGATTTCATCGACCTCCTCGTTACTAATAATATCCCATCGAAGAGAGTCGTTCTTCCCTCCCTTTTTCCCTTGTAACCATCGACCAATAATCTCATATTGGCTATTGGTAATTAGAATTTGGATTATCTCATCTTCAATTTCAGTAAATCCTTTTCTTAGATACTTAACAAATTCTTTTTTGCCGTTAGAATCAAGCGATTTAACCAGTGTTACAACAATATTATGATTATTAGAAATGGCATGGGGGATAATCAATTTTGGATCTACGCCATTTTGAAGCATTGATTTTATCGATTTAGAGGATAATTTCACATCAATGTCTTGAGATTTTTTTAACGCAGCTTGGACAACTGAGTTCGAGTCGTCTTCAAGCATTTTTTCAATCGTAACTGTATCCGCATATTTACTATTTAGTGCAATAATTCTTATTTTTGGGGAGCTATGATTGTTCACCATCTCAAAAAATTCATCCTGGTTATCACATCGAAGAATAAACTCACAGGATTTTATTTTACACAATAAATCATCCTTAGCAAATAAATCCTCGGCTAACTTAGAGTTATCGGCTTTGAAAGATAAAAGCATATTTGCAGCAACTCTATTGTATGCTATTTTTTTGTGATTAATTAATACTGCTAATGTGGCAAGTTCCCTTCGCTTGGCCCAAATTTTGAAGGCGTCTAATGCCTTTGTGCGATACCAATTGTCTTTATCATCCAATAATGGAATGAATGATTCCAAATATTCCTCATTGTCGATTTCAAATAGTTCTCTTACAGCACGTCGTTTCTTTCGGTCATCTCGGCTTTTGAGATGTTGTAATGCCATTGCGGAACGACCGGCCAATTTCATCACCAGTCAATATCTTGATCTTCGTCGAAACCATCCAGATTATTGTATTCAAAGTTAGCAATCATTGGGTGCAACATAACTTGTATTATTGGCCATAGTCTTAGGAAAGATGGAGAATAATGCCATAGTAACTTAACCATTGGATGTTGTGAAATCGGCACACCACCTTCTCCTATTGGAGGTGTGTCATCAGGTAAATTGTTCAACCTAGCAACTAAATCTTGTAAACTTTGCATCTCTTCAAAATCAATTATTTCTAGTTCTTCACAAGTTTCGATCGACAATTCAATGAGGTCTGCTAACTCTTTGGGGTGTAAGTGAGGGTTTGCTTGTGAGTCCACATCAATTGGACCAAAGCATACATTACCTAGATCGGTTTCAAGTTCATATTTATCTTGGTACTCCATTTTCATAAGTTTTTGTGATTCTAAATTACCTAACGGGGCAACAATAAAACCACCATCAGAGATTCGAGATTTGACCCATTGTGGTATCACATCAATTTGCCCAGTCATAATCACTCGGTTAAATTCTCCAGGAAAAGCGACAGGTGCAACAGATAAATCTTCGATTCTTCTTATCTCAACCGTTGGCCAATGTGAGAGTCTCTCCTTCGTGTAATCGACTACTTCAGAAGATGGATCTAGTACATTCACTCGCCCATTTTCACCGACTATGGTGGCTATTAATGCTGCTAAATATCCACCCTTGCATCCAATGACTATTACTTCTTGGTCCGTATCTAGTTCCATGTGGTGCAAAAGGCTGATAATCATATGAGGTGCAGAGATTGTTTTGATATTACCTGAATTAGATTCTATGTAGGGCACTGGTCTATCCGCGTAAAAAGGCGATACATCATAATCAGTAAAATCTTCTAAATCAACTTGTAACATTGCTTTTCGGATGTGTTTCGGGACTTCTATGCCCTCTTTGGACAGGCGTCTAAGCAAGTCGGCTGTCCGGGTCATACAACTGGTATAACCTCGTATCTTGTAAATAGTCCCATTAGTTTGATGAAGATGTTAGTTTTTCCTCAATTACATCATCGATATAACTTAGATTTTCTTGGTGCTCTTTGACAGCTAATTCAATCATTTCTTCCCCGGTAATTCCTTCATACAAATCTTCATTTAGGTTACCTAATTGAGTTTTAATTGATTTCTTAATATTGTTTAGTAATTGGACCATGTTATCTGTAATGTCCAGTTCCTCACTTTCAGACTCTAGTACTACAGTTTCGATTAGATTTTTGACTACCTTTGGGTCGGTATAAATTTCATCAAATGATGAGAACATATCATCCATCAAGATTGATTCAATGCGAGCTAAATGTTCAGAAATAGTAGCTCTAGCTAAACCTATCTCAGTTGCTAAGTCAGAAATCCTTGTTCTCTTAGGGATGTCAAAATATCCTCTGTCATAGGCGAACTTTGCCAATTTTAACTGTTTTGTGTTAAGCACTGAGCGGTCTAAAGTTGAATTGAAATCTAAACTTCTAGCGCTAATTCTATCGGGTTGAGAAATTAACCTAGCTAATGTCGATACCAAGCGTAATTTCAACGGCGGTCCTTGGATTATATAGGTAAGTCCTTCACCATCTAATCTGCACCCTGGTACAGCGCTTGTTCCGTTAGTTCTAGCATTTAAATTAGATACCGAGTGGTTTAATTTAACCAAAAGGATATAGCTGTCCGAGTTGTCTTTTGGTTCAAGAATCACCTCTAGTAGTTCCAAGAAATGAAGGTCTTCTATGTCTTTAGGTGAACGCCCCTCACAAAAATTAGCCTTTAGAATAATCCGGATATCTTTGGGTACTCTTTTAACATAAGATATAAACTCAAGTTGGTTAAAAATATCGACAATCCCGCCTAAGTCTAAATTGGCAAGACGAGTTCTTTTCCAAAACAGAGTAACCTCGCGCATGATTGTACTACTTGCTGCGGATAAATAATATCTGTTGAAATTAGTTTACTCAATTTCTCATCTCTAACCAAGCCAAAAAGGAAACAATTGGCAGTAATATCAACAATATCCTGTTTAATTTATTCTGATAGTCATTATACTCATGTGAAGCTATTGGGTTGACTTCTATAGATTTAGCTTTACGTGATCTTCGCAATACTCCAACTTTGTCTTCAACCCTTTTTAGAACCCGATTTCTTAATTCAGGAGAAGAACTCTTATGATTACCCCTGCCGACAATAAACTTTACAGTAGTTGTTTCAGCGATTTCTAGAGCCCCATCTACAACTCCCTCTACGTTAGTAAGATTGTGCATATCTATTCTTAGGTTCATTCCATCGCTTGAGATATGACTCAAGGTTCGCCATTTACCTTGCCCTTCACTGAACTTGGATAATCTTTCTCTTGCCTCAATAAGAGGTTCTTTAGTGAGCATTACTGGTTTTTTCCTTCGAGCCAAGAATGGTCCAAGCAAGATTGAGAACATGAATGGGGGGAAGCACATCAAAGAAATCGTTCTTTGAACATTCTCAGCGTCAGTAAGTACCGAAATTGTGGCAAGAGAAAAACCGAGATAGAGACCAATTAATCCACCGGCTTGGAAGCCCATGGTAAGTCCAACGGGTTGACCAACTTCATCTGCCATATCACGGCCAAAGCAGGATTATAAAAGAATACTTTGACCTGAATTCATTATAAGTCGTTTCCTGTTAGGGTGTATGTGAACAAGAACGGATTAACCTCTCGTGACCGTGAGAGGAAGGTTGGGAACTGGGTTTTCTACGTCTCAGGTTTCTTTCTTATCTCTTTTTTTGTGGCCCCGATGTTGGTTGGCACTGGTGAAGTACCTCCTTTGGAAGCCAGAGCAAATGCTTTTGATTATGCAACAAGTGACGGTCTTTGGTCATCAGGAAATGATAATTCGCAGGATGACTTTGCATGGACGGAATTAGATCCTTACTCAGCCTTAGCCTATGGCTTTGGAGACCTCAACTGTCATCAAAAATACGAGAGGTCTTGGATAATAAACGAGAATCAAATGCCAGTTTGTACCAGAGATGTTGGTATCTTTTTCGGGCTTGCTATGGGAGGCTTTTGGTTTTCGAGGAAAGGCTATAACCGCTGGACTGTGAAAGATACTTGTCTTTCTTTATTGCCAGATAGTTGGTTGCAGGGTACTTATCTAAATAACCGCAGAACCATAGTTTGGCTTTTGTGCGGTGTAGCACTTTGTTTGCCATTAATCCTTGATGGTTTCACTCAATTACTAACTTCTTATGAATCAAATAACATTACTCGTCCGCTCACGGGCATTGGTTTTGGTGTTGGCTTGGGAGTATTAATCAGTGCCACTTATTCTGCTAAGTCCAAATATTTCAAATCAGCATCAAATGTCGCTTTGCCAGGTGGAATGAAGTTTCAACTCGTCGAAGAAGAGTAGATTAAGGCGGAAGAGTTTTCCACCAAACGATCAGTTCTTCTGTACTACTAGGCACGGGACATTCAAGATGTCCGCTGGTAAGTATTACTAATCTAGCAATTACGTCTCCAACACATTTTTTAAGTTGATAAGCAGGTAATTTTGCTGGATTATTTTGAATAATTTCTTCTAAACAAAACTCCCATCCACTTCCGGGATTAGCCCTTCGCCAAGACGATATTGATGTCCTTAAGGGCCACATTGCCAAAGCAAGTCTGCCAAAACCTAGACGCTCTTCCCTAAGTTTGAACACTTTCGCATCAGAGAATGGTACGTGGTTGAATTGTTTATTAATCCACTTTTCTTCTTCTAACCACTTAACTAATCGTTGTGTATGTCTTCTTGTTATCATTCTGTGAGGGCCAAGAAGTTTATGCAACTTCGGCACCTCAGTCGAGCCACCAATAATGGATAAAGAACCAAGTATTGACCAAGAAGATAGTGAAAATGGATTAATTGGGACGTCAAACTCCTTAGCTGATTTTTTAGGCCAATTATTTTCTGCAAATTCCATCCATTTCGCAGGAGAAATATTTGCTAACCAACCCTCATGTATGGCGGTCATGTTTTTTGGCGCACCAGGGAGTCTTGTTTGAGTTTCCAAATTACCAACCATCTTAGAAAGTAAGTATCTATCAACTTTGTCGCTATCTACATTTAACGGAGCTGGTTTCTTGTTAAAGAAAGTTCTAAGAGTATCACTTAGTTTTTTCTTTAATTCATCTAATCCTGATTCATTTAAGATAGGCCCAACAACCTGGCATTTATCAAATGGGTCTGGGACGCTAATTTTGCCAGATAATAAATCTCTAAAGCCATTACGTATTTGCTTTTGAATTTCGGTAGTTTCAAAATACTCTTGCTTATTACTAGTCATTCTTAAGGTTCCAGATCGAATCCTTTTCATGGCCTTTGCAGGGTCGCAGTCTATCCAAATTACCAAATCTGGAATCATTGCGGCTGCATTCATTTTTACAACGTCTTCAATCCCTAGATCTCCAACAATTCCCTGGTAAATCATTGAAGAATGTATATTTCGATCCGATACTACGACCTGTCCTTTCTCGAGCAAAGGTTTGATGATGGTATGGGAATGGTCTAATCGGTCTGCTGCGAACAAACCAGCTTCTTGTAAAGGGGTTTTGTCACCTTTCATTACTGATTCAAGAGCCAATTTTCCTAATTCACTATGCCGTCTAGGTTCGTGCGTCGAATATATTTTCGGAAATGGGAACTCATTTAGAATTTCACCAATTATCCTAGCAGCCTCTCCTTTACCAGAACCGTCTCCTCCTTCGACTGAAATGAGGTACATTTTTCATTCCTCAAGATAATCTTCATACTGGTCTTTTACCAGCGAATTTAACGCCATCCCAGCCAAAATCAAAATTGGTCCTATCCAAATAAGCCCACGGCTAAACAAACTTATTCCAGCAAGGTATTGTGTTCTTCTGTATCGCGATGCTCTTCTAGTTTCTACCGATGCTTGTATTCCAACAAAACCAGTGATAATGGTCATCACTCCGAGAAATGTGGATAGAGCGACAGCTGCTTCAAGAGTCCATCCGCCTTCACTGCCAACAAAGTCTTCTTGTATTATGGTAGAAGATTCGCCACTCTTCATAGTAAAAGGACTCATTAATCCATCTTCGGCAATAAATGTGCGCTCAAGGCTGCTAAAATCTTCTTTCACAACCCTAATTACCATTGTTTCTGGTTTGACGTCTTCCAACTGGAAGTATCCATTGTCATTTGTAATGACTGTTTGAATTACCGAATTTGAATTATCTTCGTACAATTGTATAGTTGCATTGTTTATCGCGACCCCGTCATCAGTCAGAACCTGACCAGTCAAATCTACTGTTTCAGCCTCATTAAATAGCGAAGAATTTAGCAAATCATCCGGGTTCCCTTGAAGCAGTATTCCACCACTAATGATTCCTAAGATACTACCTATCAGTATTGCAATGGCGGCAATCATGCGTAATTTAGAACGTTCATCATAATCTAAATCAATCATAGGCTTGACGACGATTTCCTCTTCCATAATTTCATCATTTTGGTCAAAATCGGAATAGTGTACTTGCTCATTTGGAGAATCAATTTGTGATTGAACACGTTTCCTTAGTTCGGACCTGCGTTGCTCATAAGTTTTCTCAGCCATTACATGCCCTCCATGATGTTACGGTAGTGTGCGCGGATAATACCTCTTCCCCTGTTTGTCCGCGCTTACATTCACCTTTTGACAGAAATATCTGCCACTAATATCAGTAATAGTATAGTTGAAACCACAATGATTGCTAGATATCCAATTAAATTACTTTTGGAGGCCTTGTCTAGATTTTCCGGTTCGTCAGTCTGTGAATTACTGTTGCCAGTGCTGTTAAGGTCTTGTTCACTGGTAATGTCGTCTACTAAAGTCCAAGCAGAAGTCCTCAAACCAAGTTCTAGAATATAGCCGATATAGGTAAGTGACTCCGAACTTACTTTATCTGGAGTATCGCTTTGTGTGTGCCAATGGCCTGCAAAAGCAGATGCGTTTTCACCATAATTTATGTCAATTAGATTAATTGCTGGAATTCCTGCATTGTGTGCTGCGACATGGTCGTCTATTACTCCCCTCTCATCATTTGGATCTGGATTGTAGATATCTTGGCCGTTTTCACCATCACAGTCTAACTCACCCTCAATCATCCCAAGGGCGGCCGCGATTGGCGTAATTGTCTCCCACAGGGAATCAGAGGTGCTAGTTACTCTTGTGAAGTCAAGAAAAGAGTCACCTATCATGTCAATTACGATGTATGCAGAGATATTATCTTTGTAATCGCTGGTCAAATTACTAACCCATGCATCGGCTCCGTAAGACCAAGTATCTGCCTTGAAAGGCTGTCCTTGGTCCTCAGCATCGGTAAAAAACAGAGTCACATCATGATTAATCTGCAATGATGGTATTATTCGCCCGATTTCCATCAATACAGCAACGCCACTAGCTCCATCATTTGCGCCCAAAATTGGTTGGTCTCTTTTTGATTCATCAGCATCTCTGTCTGCGATGTATCTACTATCATAGTGAGCTACAAATATTATATTTTGTCCGGAGGTATTTTCGGGGCTGAAACTTCCAACTAGGTTTGTTAGGTTGAAGTTCTCTCTTTGGTGAGAAGATTCAGTAAAGGACCACTGTGTTAGATTTTCAGTGACGGATTGGCGTAGTTCTGCAGAGGCGTTAGATCCGGGAAGGCGATAGCCTAAACCGGTTTGCCAAGACACAGATTGATTGGCTTTAGTACCGTTAAACTGTAATTCTGAAATATCTTGACATGGTTCGCTTCCTTGGTATATACGCTGAGAGTTGTCTGATGAAATAGCAGTTGAAAGAACCATAATGGAAGCCAGAAATAGACTAGAGAAGACTCTCAGTTTCAAATTAGTAGCAAGCGGTTTGACAATGAGCATTACTGACTCCTAACAGACGGACACTTAAATACTTCTTTTTCACTGCTCAATTTGAATGCAAGGTTGCATTTAGTTGGGTCTCTAACATGTCGGAAAAACGCTCTATAAAATCACTGTTTTTAATCGGCATAATGGTAATTTCATTTTTGACCCCGATTTTATCTCCAGCATCCGCTGATGAACAGGCAGATAGCGAGCCTAAAGAGTATGATGCTACGGGGATTATCATCGGAGATTTAGCAGATTTTAACCCTGCAGAGGGCCGGGAATACTTGCTTATTGAAGAGAATACCCCGGTGGTCTCAGCATACGGTTTCATGAAACAAGCGTGGATTGATTCTGGCAGACCTGGAGTTCAAGACATGAAGTATGAGCCGGTTACCAACAGTAGAGCAAATGGTAGAGTCTGTACGCCTCACTTGACCGGAGATACACTTACAGTTCCGATTTCAGGTGGTTCCATTGACGCATACGTTGCCAAAACTACCAACACCGTGGCGTTTATTGTTCAATCAGGTAGGACTCTATCGTCAACTGTGTTGAATAATCTCGCATCCTCATGGGACTCAACAATCTACCCCACAATGACTACCTACTACGGTAAGGATTACGGCGATGGCCGCGGGCTTGCGGCGCCAGATATAGATAACAATTGTCAAGTCCAAATTATAGTGTACGATATCGATGGGGCTTTCAATACAGGCGGCTATTTTGCTCCATCATTTGCTAGTGCAAGGGAATCTGTTTTCATAGACTTTGCCGATATAACTCTAAACTGGGGGAAGTCCATTATTGCACACGAATTACAACATTTACTTCACAATGCTCAAGACCCTTACGAAAATCTATGGATTGATGAAGGTAATGCTGACGTAGCAATCTATCTCTGTTTTGGACCAGATTCAACTCTAGTTAGTCATCTAAATCAATGGACAGAAGCGCCTGAATTATCAATACGATGGTGGAATCAAAGATTTGCAGATTACGGTGCTGGATTTATTTTCACAATGTATTTGGCAGATCATTTGGGAGGCGGTCCAGCTGTTAGACAATTAGTCCAAGACTCTGCAACAGGTGGGGTAAGCGTTCAAAATTTGGCATTATCACCTCCTTCTGGTTCATCCGGAGCAATTGGCAGGACCATGGGTGAGATTTTTGCTAATTTCTCAGTAGCGTCATTTTTGGATTCTGAACAAGGTATTTACGGGTTTTCAAACCTAGACTTAACTCCAGTTTGCAGTTCCAATTCTTTTTGCCGTGCTCAACCAACCGAAATCAACAGCGATTGGAGCACACCATGGTCTTCGACCGGTAACAGTGTCGAAGGATGGGGCCTTAGAGGGTTCAAATTCACTCCTGGTTCTTCATCTCCTGCACCTTTAACAATCCGTTTGACTGCAGATGTCAGTCAATTCGATGGTGTTATCGTTAGCAAATCAATGGTTGATGGGCTATTATCAGTAACAGACTTAAATTTCCAAAATAATGTTGCCACTGCACTTGTCCCCGGTTTTGGTAACTTAACCGACGAAGTATGGGCCATAACGTGGTATGCGAGTACTGTAGCTGATTGCGATTACACTTCTTGTGGCTCATCTTATCCCCAAGGAACGGTAGATGTCGAGGCTGCAAGAATAACATCACCGGCTACTTTAACGATTAATAACTCGATTTTATCCGACAGAGATGGTGATAGTAATGATGACACAGTACAGGTGAATTTTGATGTTTTCTCAAACGCATTTTTCGAAGATTTAGATGTTGATATCAGCATAATGGATTCCAGCGGTAATACTGTTGATGAAAGAACTTCTAGGATTTCTGCCGGTGGTGGCGCTAACTCAAATAGTAACATTTGGTTTACCGCTCCGCTGGATAATCAATATACGGTTAAATTTGAGATGTATGATATGATTGGGACTCTAGTAGACACCGTTTCAACCCAGGCTTGGGACTTATCCAACATGCGCCCAACTGCAAATGCCTCTGTTTCCGCTAATGCATCTCAAACCTGGGAAAACATTCAGTTTGTTGGGGATGGATTTGATGCATGGGGTTTGTCCCTAGATAACAATACATTGCCATACCTAGACCAACCTGTGGCTTATGCTTGGGATTTCGGTGATTCGATTAGTTCTAATTTGAAATCTCCAACACGTTCGTATCAACAGACTGGCTTGTTCAACGCAACTTTGCGAATCATGGATCAAGGAAATACCTGGTCAGAAACAGATGTTGTTGTGATTAATGTTACCGATGATTCTGTGCCAATTCCGGTAATTACTGTCAATAACGTCGTTATTACTGATAACATAAGCATTTTGACCGACCAAACAATACAATTTTCTGCTTCTCGAACTGTAGACAACGTGCCTCTAAATAATCTAGACTTCCAATGGGAGTGGGGGGACGGGACACTAGACTTTGAAACGGGTAAATACTTAGCACAACATAAGTGGGATCCCATTGACAAGGAAGTAGAAGATTACAATTTGACGCTGTCTGTTTTTGATGGATTTAATACAGGCGTTATCTCAATCACTGTATTTGTCAATAACAGGGTTCCATACCAAATCTTTTCGGACAATTTGACAACCTATACTTACACCTCAGTCCCAATGCCTGATGTATTTACGGATGATGATGGGACAATTGTCTCTTATGAGTGGAGTTTTCCTGAAGGGGTAAATTTGAACGGTGGTATTACCGATCAAGATGATGATTTCTTACAGACTTCCTCGACTAACACTTATCCTAATCCTTCATGGGATTTACCGGGGATAAAAACCGTACTCCTAACAGTAACTGATGACGATGGTAGCCAATCAACTGCTCAATTATATGTTAATGTACTAAACCAAATTCCTGTGGCTGACTTTATTGTAAGAGTTACCGATAATGGAGAAACGTCAGCTATTGATTTTAGAGCAGAGGACGGCTTTGTCGATGTTCCATACACATTTGACGGCATCTCATCTTACGATATAGATTCGACTACGGGTGATTCTACTGGACTGGTTTACAACTGGTCCTTTGGTGGTGAGGAATTCCGTGAAAATGCAATTACTACCTACACTTTTACTGAACCTGGGATTCATGAAGTTTCATTATTTGTGACTGATGAAATAGGTGCAGATAGCACAGTTAAGAAAATTATCGTAAGAGTTCAAAACCCACTGCCAATTATCTCAGTCAAAATATTAGATGGATGGGTTGATGGGCAGCAAATGGACAAAAACACTCCTCGTCCAGAAGGCTTTTTGCCAGATACTTGGACTCACACATTCGATGAGGAAGAAAATACTTACACGGCCCCTGATTTGATGTTGTTCTTTGATTCTGAGGGCACAAGAGACGGTGATAGAAGATATGAAGGGAAATATTCTCCCGTCAATGATGAAAATAATGACCAATGGAACGGCATTGTCGAATATACATGGGATTTTGGCGATGCAACCCCATTGTCAAAAGAAGCTTCTCCATGGCATCATTATGATACTCCTGGTACTTACACAGTAACTCTAACAGTTAGAGACTCATACGGTACAGGGGATGTAAGTAAGCAAACCTTTACTATAATTGTTGACGAACCTCCTGAGATAAAAAAGATTGAGATTCCAGGCGATATTATCATCGAAGAGTCAGTATATTTGAGTGCCAATATAATTGATTTTGAAACCATCAATAATATCCAATTATATCGAGACTTAAATATCGAAGATGGTTCATTGTTTGACCGTGACGAATCACTGAATCCAGATTTGTTAGTCAGATGGGATTTAGACATCAAAAAGGACTCAAATAAAAATGGGGTTTTGGATGATGATTACATAATCCCTCAACCAAATGCAATTAGTTATCGAATTCCAGGCTTGTGGAATGAATCAGGAAGTTACACAATAATTGTTGTAGCATGTGACAGCTTAGGAATATGTGCTTCATTAGAAGAAACCTTGCAAGTATCTCCTAAACCAGACCCTGAACCATCATTGTCTGATTTCGAATTAGAAGATTGGACTTCATGGGTTAAAGATGCGGGCTCAGACCTTGCTACATACATTGCATTAATTTCAGTAGCCTTGATTCTAGGTTGGTTAGTGTTGAGGGAATCTTCAGACCTAGAAGATGAAGCTAAACAAGCTGCTGAAACATACACTGATGTAGAACATGTCGAAGTCCAAGGAGGCTTATTAGGTATGGATCAGCATACTCCTCCGCCAGCTCCCGGGATATTATCAAAAGAAGAGCGTAGAAGTGAAGATAGCGGTTATGTAAGACCACTAAGAAGAAGAATTTGATAGTTAGAATATATAACTGGTTAGTAGTGGAAGGATTAGTGGTAAGTCATGAGTAGGAGAGTAGTAATCTTCATGATACTAATTTTCATGGTGCCAATGTTTGCTACCGGTGCTCCTAATCATTCCCTAGTAAGCAACGCATCAGCTGCCGACGCTTGCAATGGCGATATAGAGCCAATGTTATGGAACCAAACTGTTGCAAGGTCAGCCTTAGTGCCCCATTACAATTATTATGACACGTATTGGGGATTTGGTGATTATGATGATGATGATGATGGTAGAAGGGGCAGAGAACATGACTCTCCACAATTTCCAGCAGAATCAAGGGAAGCCACTGAACTAAATCCAGAAGAAGAGTGGATGTATAGAAACTGGGATGGAGGTTCTCGACTCCAACCACTTACCTCAAATCACCACGCTACCATGCTGGTGGGTAATGATAGTATAGGCGCTTTGAGAATCAATTTATCTGCACAGCACCGTACCACTATCTGTATTTCCCTACAATCTCTAAATGAAACAGATAATGACTATTCAGCCGATGTTTATTTGATGACCACATCAGAATATGAACGTTATACTGAATTGTATTATTCTTATCATTCTAAAAATAGTTTTTATCGGGATATAGCTGACTCATTAAGTGATGTCTCTCCTGAATGGAGGGGCATGGATTTCACTGGCTGGCGAACTTACCGAGATGCACACCAATATGAATCCGTCAATGAGGTTAATTTCGCATTAAGTTTGGATGGTCCTGAATCTTATACGCCGCTGTTTGGATCTGAGGAGTGGCAAAATTTCTACATCGTAATAGATACTTGGGATAACAATCATGACAGCGATTCATCAGCGCCTGGTGTAGTTACTGCTGCAGACGTCACTATAATCACAACTGAGCGTTCATTTATTCTACCGAACTTTACAGTTGCATTGGCCTTTTTGGTATTGATGATTGGTGTGGCGATATTCCCGTTTATTTTGAATGCTAGATATATGAGTTCAGGCTTAGAACAAACGGAAGATTTGCCAAACGACGGTCTAGTGCCTTCTCTGGAGAGGCCACCGGAATTGCCGCCTATAACTGGGGATGAGAACCAGTTGGTTGAGAAATCCTATCCTGATTTGGAGTCTAGTAGGGATACTTGATTAGTATTCCATTAGTGCCCAAGCGTCTCTAAGATCTCTAACGTTTATCAGTCCCTTATCGGAGAGTCGAAAACTATTCTGCATTGTTGCATAGACAATTTGTTGATCAAGTACTGGTGCATGAAGGCGTACCCAATCGCCTCCATTTCCTAGCCCCATTAAGCAGTGATTTGAGTCCTCGCCAACCAATGAGTTTGCTGCTTCGAAAATTTGTAGTGCATCTCTATGGTTGCCTACGGATGAGCAGAATTTTACAATATCTCCGTTAGCCTTGTTGTCTTTTACTAAAGTAACAATCTCTTCAGCATTAGGTGTTGATTTTGTTTCATGGATAGAGGCGATTACCTTTGAGTTAGATTTTTTTGCAGATTTCATTAATTTACTTCGATTCTTAGCATCTATTGATAATTCAATATCGACAAATGTTACTTCTGAGTCGATTGCTTTTTGCAAAATTTCCAGCCTTTCAGACTCGTTTCCAGCAAAGAAACCACCTTCTCGGACTGACCTTACTGTGAATACAACAGGTACGGGGATTCCATCCTTTAATTTCAAAATCGAAGCATCAATATCAATTTCTGAGAAATCTTTGACTCCCCATTCTTCGATGGGCGGTATTTTTGATATTTCTTCACCATCGTCATTGGTGGTGATTATTGGTTCTGGTTTATTCAAGTATAATTTATCAAACCGGACTTCAACATAATCTGCACCTGCTATATTTGCTCTAGTTGCTTCATCAATCATATCTTCAACAGAGATTGCTTCAAGCGAGACACACACTTTCGGTTCAGCCATGTATTGGCCAAATAGGAGTCGTTATTAATGCTCACGGCTGGAAATTCTTTCCAAAAGATTCCATTTCGTCATACTGAAGTAGTTATTTTTCCGTAATAACGACCACTAAAAACACACCAATTGCAGTACCTTAAAGTACCCCCTTCTCCGATTCCAATTGGTAGGGGAGGGGACAAGTAGAATTCGTTAGACAGCGGCTAATTTTTAGCCAAAAAATCGAAAAACATATCCCTACAAAATACGAAATGAATTTATTCAATTCTTTACCATGAGGTGAATCAACAATGAGTGACGATTATAGTGCATCAAGCATACAAGTATTGGAAGGCCTCGAGGCCGTTAGAAAACGCCCGGGGATGTATATCGGCGATCCGCATGACGGTTCTGCCTTACATCACTGTATTTGGGAAGTCGTCGACAACTCCGTGGACGAACATCTTGCCGGATACAATGACAAGATTGAAGTGTCAATAAAACCAAACGGAGTTCTTTCAGTTAGGGACTTTGGCCGTGGCATACCGGTCGGCATCCACGATGAGTTCGGCATATCGGCTGCAGAAGTGATAATGACTAAATTACACGCCGGTGGTAAATTTGATAACAGCTCATACAAAGTATCTGGGGGGCTTCATGGTGTAGGAGTATCTGCAGTGAATGCCGTTTCAGAGTGGATGGAAGTTACCATCCACAGGGACGGCAAGGTGTATCAACAAATGTACAACGCTGGCGTCCCGCTGGCGCCGCTAGAGGTAGTTGGAGATTGTGAAGATACAGGGACTATCATCGCATTTAAGCCAGATTTGTCAATATTTACCGAAATCGTTGAATTCGAATTCGACCAAGTAGATACTAGGTTGAAGGAAACAGCTTTCTTGAATGCCGGACTTGAGATTGTAATTTCTGATGAAAGAGAAGAAGAACATCACACAGTAAAACATCTTTATGAAGGAGGTATAAGTGAATTCGTCTCCCAACTAAATATTTCAAGAGAGGCTATGCATCAAGAGGTAATTGTTATTTCAGGTGATAAAGAGCTTGAAATAGGCACCGTGACAGTTGACCTTGCTTTACAATGGTCAAACGCTTTTAGCGAATCCATTAGATGCTATACTAATATCATCCGTAACAAAGATGGGGGTACCCATATGTCGGGACTTAGGACAGCTCTAACTAGTGGCTTGAATTCATATGCCAAGAAAAAGAATTTATTGAAAGGCGAGAGTCTTTCAGGAGATGACGTCAGAGAAGGTCTTACTGCAGTGGTCAGTGTAAAGCACCCTGATCCTTCATTTTCTTCCCAGACTAAAGACAAATTAGTCAGCAGTGAGGTGACAGGTATCGTCCAAACTGTTGTTTATGAAAAACTTGGGGAATTCTTTGAAGAAAACCCCTCGGTTGCTAAAATCGTCATTGAAAAGGCTTTATTGGCCTCTAAGGCTAGAAAAGCGGCCCAAAAAGCTAGAGATTTGACTCGAAGGAAAGGTGTTCTAGAAGGTGGTGGTCTGCCGGGTAAGCTAGCGGATTGCCAATCTAGGGACCCATCTGAATGTGAAGTATATTTGGTAGAGGGTGATTCTGCCGGTGGTTCTGCTAAGACTGGCAGAGACCGCAGGATACAAGCAATTCTTCCATTGAGAGGTAAGATACTCAATGTAGAAAGACAAAAGAGGAATCTTGTGAAAGTATTCCAAAATCAAGAGATTCAAACTATGATTAGAGCATTAGGTGCCGGAGTTGGAAATAATCCCGATGATGAGGGTTCTTTCAACCCAGAAAAATTACGTTATTCCAAAATAATAATTATGACCGATGCAGATATCGACGGGGCTCACATTAGAACCCTTATGTTGACCTTTTTGTGGAGATTTATGCGACCAGCAATTACCGAAGGGCATGTTTACATTGCGCAACCTCCATTGTACCAACTTTCCAAGGGTAGAGTTAGCAAGTATGCATTTAGTGACGAAGAAAGAGATTCAATAATTGATGAGTTACGCGCAGGCAATCCATCTGCTAAAATCGGAGTACAGCGATACAAGGGTCTGGGAGAAATGAATCCAGAACAATTGTGGGAGACTACCATGGATCCTGAAACAAGAACCATGCTAAAAGTTACCATCAGGGATGCGGAAGAATCAGATAGGCTATTTGAAATTCTAATGGGAGAAGACGTGCCTGATCGAAGGGCGTTTATCGAAATGCATGCAAAGGAGGTGACTAACCTTGACATCTGAAGAAGAAAACAGCGAAAACATTGAGGAGGAACAAGATAATGTTCCTAAAGGAAATATCTTGAATCAACCACTTGAAGAAGAAATGAAGACTTCATACATCAACTATGCTATGTCAGTAATTATCGGAAGAGCGTTACCAGATGCTAGGGATGGACTCAAACCTGTACATAGAAGAGTACTATATGGTATGCATGAAGGTGGACATACATCTGAGAAGAAATTTAGCAAATCTGCAAGATCAGTGGGAGAGGTAATGGGTAAGTACCACCCACATGGTGACCAATCTATCTATGATACAATGGTTAGAATGGCACAAGATTTCTCTTTAAGATATCCGTTAGTTGATGGTCAAGGTAATTTTGGTTCTATCGATGGAGATCCGCCAGCTGCTATGCGATATACCGAGAGCAGGCTAGATAAGATTTCAAAGCACATGCTAGAAGATATTGACAAGAATACTGTCGACTTCCAACCTAACTTTGATGATTCAGAAAGCGAACCTACCGTACTTCCTTCAAGACTTCCTAATTTGATATTAAACGGTAGCGATGGAATTGCAGTTGGTATGGCTACTAGAATACCGCCGCATAATTTAACAGAGGTGTCAGGTGCTATTAATTTGCATATTGAGACCATTATTGAAGAAGGGGTAGACGAAAATAAAACGCCAAATATTTCTATAGAAGAATATATGCAGCACGTAAAAGGTCCTGATTTTCCAACAGGTGCAGGAATACACGGTGTTGATGGTATTTTCGATATGTACTCGACTGGAAAAGGTAGGTTTCATGTCCGTTCAAAGTGCGATGTAATGGATGACCAAAAAGGTAAGAGAATTATAATCCATGAGATACCTTATCAAGTCAAAAAAGCTGATATGCTTGTGCATATCGCTGAGCTAGTTAGCAAAGGCACTGTTGTTGGCATCCGAGATATTAGGGATGAATCATCTAAAGAAGGAATTAGGGTAGTTATTGAAGTTAAGAACAACGCTGACCCCCATGCCGTATTGAACCAATTGTACAAATCAAGTCGATTACAAGAATCCTACTCTGCTAACATGATGGGAATACTTGATGGCAGACCAGTGTTACTTACATTACCAGTTATTTTGCATACTTACGTTGGGCATAGAGAATTAGTAATTGAGCGACGAGCTATTTATGAATTGGAAAAAGCCGAATCGAGAGCCCATATTTTAGAAGGTCTAGTCAAAGCACAAGATAGAATTGATGATGTTATTGCGGTAGGAAAAGCAAGTGCTAGCCGTGAACAATTTGAAACTATATTGCGAGGCGACGAAATAATGAGTGGTATAGAAAGGTTTGATTTTAGTGAACCACAAGCCAAAGCAATAGCTGAGAGAAGACTGTATCAATTGAGCAGACTTGATGTAGAGAAAGTACAAAATGAGTATTCTGAGTTACAACTCAAGATAGCCGATCTCAGTGATATTATTTCTTCTAGGCTTCGAAGATTAAACATACTGCTCAGTGAGCTTAATGAAATGGTTGAGAAGCATGGTGATGATAGGCGTTCTTACATCGACCCAATGCCACTTTCAATGGACCGAGAAGATTTAATTGAAGAGCGAGCTATTGCTATTACTCTTAGTGAGGACAATTATATCAGACATTTACCAGTTGAATCATTCAGAGTTCAAAATAGGGGAGGCAAAGGTCTCAAGGGAGTTGCTACCAAGGCTGAAGATACACCACAACTAATCATTACATGTTTCAGTAAGGACAGATTACTAATATTTACTGACCAAGGTCGTGTTTATGGACTAAAGGCTTGGGAAACCCCTCTTGGTAGTAGACATTCCAGAGGCGGCCATATTAGGAATCTATTGGAAAGTCTCAGAGATGATGAAAACATAGTGACAATTCTTCCTATCTCAAGAGAGCAGTTGGAAAATGCAGAAGGCAACTATCTACTATTTGCTACTAGATTGGGCTTGATAAAGAAAACTCGATTAGAAGAATATGTTAAAATCAATCGCAATGGGAAATATGCTCTGAGATTCAAACTTGACGGAGACAGTTTAGTCAACGTTAGGTGTGGTACTGACAATTCAGATATCGTCATGATTTCTAGTACTGGATTTGCAAGTAGATTTGCTTGCAGTAAAATAAGGGCATCTGGAAGAGTTTCAGCCGGCGTTTATGGTATCAAAACCGGTACTAGAAAAGGTGCAGACGGCGGGCACGTTGTTGGCATGATAGCAACAGAAAATACCGAAACCCAAATCTTGACAATCTCAAAGAATGGGATGGCAAAGAGAAGTAGATTGGGTACGGCAGAAAAAATACCATACTTAGACGCTGATGGAGTTCAGAAAGTGGATAAAGACACTGGCGAATTGATGGAGCGTAACGATGGCTACAGGAAGACTAATCCTGGGGCAAAAGGAGCATTTACCATGAACATCAATAAGGACGAGAATGACGAAATTATTGCTGCTAGGCATATTCCGGATTTAGAAGATAACCTGTTTGTATTAACCAAGAAAGGTATGATGATCAGACTTCGGGCAAATCAAACTAAAGAGACCAAATCTAAGAAATCTAAAGGAACTAGGATTATGGAGTTGAGGAATAAGGGTAAATCTGGATTTACCGATGAAATTATTTTTGTCGCTAGGTTACCTGCTGATTTGATTGAAGATGAAGATGAGTTTGACTCAGAACAATCCGGCGATACTCTAAATGAAGAAGAGTGAGTGATAAATCGACGACTTCAAATTGAATAACGCCTGTGGTTGACATACCCGAGTGTCTAGAGGTGATACCCATGAATACAAATAAATTAATTTATGATTGGAATGTTATCGATTATGATATTAATCGTAATCCAGCAAATCACCCTCACGATGTTTGGTTTGATGACGAAACATTGAGAGATGGATTACAAAGCCCAAGTGCTAGGAATCCCTCTATAGAACAAAAGATTGAACTACTTTCTTATATGGAAAGATTGGGTATTCAAAAAGTTGATTTAGGGCTTCCAGGAGCAGGACCATTTCATCTAGAGCACATTAGTGCAATGCTTTCACATATCTCTGCTAATGATTACCAAATTAGACCTGGTGCTGCGGTTAGAACATTAATGCATGACATTGAACCGCTTGTCGAGATGCAACATAAGCATGGAATGGAAATACAAGCATCTGCATTTTTAGGTACTAGCCCGATTAGACAATACACTGAAGGATGGACTATGGAGAAATTAATCTCCACAATGGAAAAAGCAGTATCATTTGCAGTAGAAAATGAAGTTCCTGTCATGTTTGTTACCGAAGACACAACACGGTCAAAACCTGAAGACGTGAAAGCAATCTATCAAAGAGCTATGGAATTGGGTGTCAGAAGGCTTTGTGTTTGTGATACTTGTGGTCACGTAACTCCAAATGGTGTCAAGAAATTACTGAATTTTATTGATGAAGAAGTTATCAAAGACGGCGGTTATCAAAGAAATCAAATCGAGGTTAATTGGCATGGTCACCAAGATCGTGGTCTTGGAGTTGCAAACAATATCGCTGCAGTAGAGGCTGGTGCAGATGTGATTCATGGAACGGCTCTTGGCGTAGGAGAAAGGGCGGGAAATGCGCCAATGGATCAAACTTTGGTAAATCTCAAATTGATGGGAGTAATAGACAACGATTTGACCTTACTCGATGAATATACCAGAATGGCAAATGAGTACATTGAAGTTCCATTGCCGCGAAATTATCCAATATTTGGTGCCGATGCTTTTGAAACTGGCACAGGTGTTCATGCTTCAGCTGTTATCAAGGCAATGCGTAAAGGTGACGATTGGCTTGCAGACAGGGTTTATTCAGGTGTGCCTGCTGGTGATTTCGGCCTCAAGCAGGTAATCCGTATTGGTCACATGGCAGGTCGCTCAAACATAGTTTGGTGGCTTGAACAAAACGGCTATGAAGTGACAGATGAACTAGTAGCGCACATGTTTGAGGTTGCCAAAAAGCAAAGTAGGAATATGACTGACGAAGAGATTGAATCTGAAGTTTCTCAATATTTGAATAATTGATTATTCAAACTCTCGGTAAGTATCAGGATTAGCTTGGTTAGAATTGGAATTAACCCATTCGCTATCGACTCCTCCGCTACTCCATTCTCCATCTACCGCAACTTCGTCGATATCAACTTCATCTCTCCAAGATGGTTCTTCATCCGAACCACATACAATGAAATAGCCATTTTTATCGATCTGCTGTTCAAGCAATAATATGTGTTTAGCAACGGGTAAAAAGTGACCAACAGGCATTCCAGAAGCGGTAAATGGATTAGTCGCAGCCCCAACTAGTAATCCATCCTCTGGGGCAACAATATCCACAGTAAGTCCTGGTGTTGCTGGATCAGATATAGTTGCGATAACTTCTCCTTCTCTCATAACAGATCCTGATGACACAAACATATCGAGCAACCCTCCCTCACTAGCTCTAAGCCATTTTGAACCGCTTGCAAGCATTCTAAACCTTGGCCTATTTGGAGTTCCTGGCACCATTCTTAACGACCTAAGTATGTTCATGACGCCATTTATTGCTACCTTTACAGTGGTATTATCAATCAAATTTGCTCCGCCACCCTCATAGGTAATTGCTGGTATATCTTGTTCATTTGCTGCTTTTCTAAGTGACCCCTTTGGCGGTTTGGAGTCAAGTAGGATTTCAATCCCGAAGGCTTTTGCTAGTATGTTTGAGCCAGCATGAGCCAAATCAACTCTAATTTGCGGCATATTTGATCGACCTTTTGCCGCACTATGTAAGTCAATAATTGCGTCACTGTCGTTTAGTAAGTGTTTCCATACTTGTGCGGCTACCCGCTTTGTTGTAGAGCCTTTGAAATCTCCAGGGAAATTCCTGTTTAGATCTCTTCCATCTGGAAAGTATCTCGACTTACTTCTATATCCTGGTAGATTGACTACTGGAACTATTCTCAAAGTTCCTGCCATTTGAGTTGGATCTAATGACTTGCCAATATCCGTAAATGCATTTGACAAAAGGTGCGTGCAGGCTGAAGCACCAGTTAATTCATCTCCGTGAATGCCTCCTAGTACTGTGATTGTTGGTCCTGGTCTTATTCCATGTATTACGGTAACAGGTATTGGCCATGGGTCGCCTAAATCGACCTCAAGAAGTGGGACTGGAATAGTTCTTATTGTTCCTGGTTTGACTATTTTACGAAATAGTCTAATGTTGCTCCATTCTGCTCCACGGTCCCATTCAGGACGGTCTTCAGTTTGATGTGCTGCTAACGCTTCTTGGATTGCCATTTTGCGAAGTTTTGGCAATTCATGGGCAACTCTTACTTTGGTCTTCTTGACCTTTTTACCTTTGCCCATGGATAACCCAATCAGTCATTATCAATGAATTGTACTGCTTAATCATAGTCGCAATAAACAAGGACGTCTAATGCTTGGTTAGTCCATGGCGGACCTAGGAGTTCAGCAAACTTATGCCCCAAATTCCATTTGTTTTGGTTGTGGCCCGGCAAATGAGCAAGGGCTAAGAATTTCTAGTCATAGAATTGATAACGGCTTGACTATGGAATTTGAGCCCAGTGACTTCCATCAAGCATTTCCAGGCATGATAAATGGCGGAATTATTGGAACTTTGCTGGATTGTCATGGTAATTGGACTGCAGCAGTAGCCCTTATGGATCACAATTCTCTAGAAGAACCGCCTTGTACTGTGACTGCCTCGTATTCAGTAAATCTGAGAAGGCCAACACCGACTGGATCCAAACTTATCGTTACTAGTCAAATCTTGGAACTAGATGGAAATAAAGTAAAAGTCGACTTATTACTAGAGGCTAACGGTAAAATTTGTGCAACGGGAGAAGGACTCTTTGTGGCGGTTAAAGAAGGTCATCCAGCATATCATAGGTGGAATTAAGTTAATGGCTAAACCCTCTAAACTACAAGTAGAGCAACTATCGAATCTAAGAGTGATAGTTATCGAATTAATGAAAGATATGGCAATATGGCAAAAGTTTAATCTAGATTTACTATATAATATACCACTTGCAGTGCTAAAGAAAAACGCAACCCAACGTCATGGTGCAACTAAATGGCAGCGAGGTATCTCTAGAGCACAACTTGGTCTAGAATTTGTGGAAGTAATAGAATTGCATCCAGAGTTATTGTCCGGAGATTGGAATGCTTATGCTGCTTTCGTACTGCATCATGAGTTTATTCATGCTTTGGGATTCCTCAACCATGATTCAGAATTTAGACATTTAGAATATTCTTGGCCCGGAGTTGAAGCAGGCGTAATTGGTCCAGATTTTACAGAGTTTTTACGTAGAAAATCAGCTAAATGGTTGTGGAAATGTTTGACCTGTTCCAAAAGTTTCCCGCGAAAAAAACCCAGTAAAGGCAAATATAGATGTCGTAAATGCTCAACAATCCTTACCGATGTTCAAACTTGATTACTTTTTCTTTCCTTTGCCCTTTTTGGCTTTCTGTTCAGCCTTTTCTATCATTTCTTCAGCGTCCATGTCCGCTTCATTAGCAGCCTTCTTGATGGTAGATTTTTCCGATTCGGAAATTTCACCATCTTTTGCTGCAGATTTGACTGCAGCCTCTAGGTTCATTCGTGCGGCATCTTCATCAGAAATGCCCAAAGCGGCTTGGAAAGATTTCAAGTCTTGGAGTTCTTCTTCAGTGATTACACCATCAGACCATGCTGTTTCGTAAGCCTCCAGAAGGAATTCCTTGTACGCTTCTGGATTAAGCAAAACATCTCTAATTAATCCATGATTTGGCGAGGTATCAATCGAATCTGACATATCTAATATAGCAATTGAGCGTCTAACCTCCTTGACTGCCATATCTTTTAGCCCATGTCCAGCCCATACTGCGCCAGCTGCAACAACCGCAGCGGCAAACCATCGCATGATGCTCTGGTCAACTAAATCTCCAGGCTCGATTAAGTGAAAAATCCCTAGAACTGCCATAGCGGCCCCACACATAACTTCAACCCAATCATTTAGATCTGGTTCATCATCAAAAACTGATAATCTTTCTTCAATTATTGAATCCATATCGTCGCTCATGTTAGTTATGCAGTAACCGGGGGGTTTTATTGATGTCGGAATTATAATTTCATGCGTTGTCCTTTTGGACTATTGACATCACAGTCACCACATGGCAGACCAAGTTGCGTCGATTGATAACTTAGTTTTGCCGGACAAGGCTAAGAAATTCTTCATAGAAGAATGGGGGATTAACAATCTACATCCCCCTCAAGCGCAATCTATGGAGGCAATCTTTTCCAACCGTAGTGCCTTAATTGCCATACCAACTGCAAGCGGTAAGTCGCTAATTGCTTATATCGCAATCCTCCGTAAACTGCTACTCGAAGATATTGGTTCAAAAGCCATCTATATTGTACCTCTCAAAGCTTTAGCGTCAGAGAAATTTGACGATTTCAAAGCGCTTGGCAAAGCATTAAATTTGTCTATTGGTCTTGGAATTGGTGATTCGACATCGGAAGCAAAAAAGATTGATGAATGTGACATTCTTGTATGCACTTCCGAAAAATTAGATTCAATAATTAGAAATCGTTCAGAATCTATGGCAAATGTTTCGATTATAATATCAGATGAATTTCATCTGTTAAATGATGCAACTAGAGGTCCTACTTTGGAAATTAATCTAACAAAACTGCGTTACTTGAGGCCTAATGCTCAAATCATTGCCCTTTCGGCTACGGTTGGAAATTGTGAGCAACTTGCTAGTTGGCTTGATGCAGAATTGATAATTTCTGATTGGCGTCCTGTTGCTTTAGAATATAGCACATTTCACGATCTACATTTGGAGCCTCGGATGGTGCAGTCGGCTAATTTATCAGACAATGCAGATTTACTCAACCCCCCCCGGGATTTGGAAGGTCCAAAATCTCAACCAACATGGGTAGTTTTGAATGATTCAATAGATTCTGGCGGCCAGCTACTAATCTTCGTGGGCACGAGGAAAAGTGCTGAATCTGAGGCGGTTAAATTGGCTAAAAGGGTGTCAAAAAAACTTTCCGCAGAAGATAGTGAAAGAATGGCAAGATTGAGCCAAGTAGCATCTTCTATAGATGGAGGCCGTCAATCGGCAATGGGGGAGAAACTAGTGCAATGTATTCGAGGTGGGACCGCATTTCACCATGCGGGCTTAACTCACAATCAAAGGAAAGTGGTTGAAAATGCCTTCAAAGAAGGTATTTTGACTTGTTTATCTGCTACTCCTACCTTGGCTGCTGGGGTAAACCTTCCAGCAAGAAGGGTACTTGTAAGAGATATTAAAAGATGGGATGATGGAATGAGTCGACCTTTGCCTGTTATGGAGGTTAGGCAAATGTTAGGCAGAGCAGGTAGGCCGAAATATGACAATTTCGGGGAAGCTTGGGTTCTATGCAAAGGTACCGATGGCTGGGAAGTTGCAGATATGGTTAGTGAAAAATACTTTTTTGGAGATGTAGAGCCAATAAATTCCAAGCTAGCAGGGGAGCCTGCGTTGCGCACCCACATTCTATCAATCATATCGACAGGAGGAATCCAGCACAGAGGTGAGATAGGAGATTTCTTGTCTGCAACATTCCTTGGTTTTTCAACCCCAAAACATATCCTGAAAGAAAAGATTGATCAAACTCTTACGTGGTTAACTGAGGAACGGTTTATCAGGAAAATTGGTGTTGACAGATCGTATTCTGAAGCACGTGCAGATAAAATTGTAGATTCTGACGATTGGGATGATAATGTACCTGCTTGGGCGATGGTTGCGAAGTCTACTCAAGGTGTGGAGTTGAACAATGAGACTAGTTCTAGTGGCGCTAACAAATCCACTGCCCATAATAAACCAGCACTAGGCTTTAATTTGGCATCTGAATTAAGTTCAGTAGGAGCATGGCATTCAAATGAATTGGATGAATTTTCAGGTATGAAATATGAGGCTACGATGATGGGTGAGAGAATAACTCAACTTTATCTTGATCCATTATCTGCGTCTATCATTAGAACAGGCCTAAGAAGGGCCATAAGAAGAATTGTAAAGAATATTGCTCCAGTGACCAATTTTGGACTTTTACATTTGGCGACCTCAACCCCAGATTTCACTTCATTATGGGCTAAAAATTCAGAAATGGAACCTAATTCCAAACTATGGATAAAAACAAATTCCGTAGAAGACGAATTATTATCTGACTCTAGTTATGATGAGATGCTGCTTTCAAATGTTAAATCAGCTTGGATGGTTGAAATGTGGTGTGAAGAAGATAACATACGTTCTATAGAGAAAGATTTGGATGTCAACCCTGGTGATATTAACTATCGAGTTGATATCATGGCTTGGCTTATTCATTCCTCTAGAGAAATAATTTTGACCGATGATGTGTTTTCTGACGAACATATGCCGCAGATTGCTGAACTAATCAAACAATTAGATGTGTTAAGGTTGAGGGTTAGACATGGCTGTAAAGAAGATTTACTCACCTTAGTAAATATCCCTAATGTCGGTAGATTTAGGGCCCGTGAGTTATCAAAAATCAATATCAGAACTCCTCATGATGTGGCAAATATGACCAAGAAACAAATTGATCAAATTTTAAAAATACGTGGGTGGGGTCCCCAATTACTGGATAAGATAATGCTTGAAGTGGTTAAAGTCATTGAGCCTTCAAAACAAATGAAGAAGAAGGTTCGTCTTGATGACATACCTTTAGATGATGAGATTTGAGCGGATTGTTGAAAAGCCAATTCATCTACCCTTTGCTATGGAGATGCCAGAATTCCCTTGTGTTAAGTTGGATATCTCTAATCACAGCAGTAATCTTATTGGAGATTTTATCAAGCAGAGAGATGATGAAAGTTGGCTACTTATGTCGCATTATGCTGCCCAAGGTCAACAACAATTGTGGACAGCTTGGCTTTTGGCAAAACGAGCATTTTCCAATAATAAAGCACTTGCAAGGTCATTAGACGCAGAATTTTTGAGATATATTGCCGGAACTCATCATGTCTCTGACGCCTTAAAAAAAGTAGGAATTAAAGATCATGACGATACTGCTTGGCTGGTATTTTTACCAGAGCATATAGTGGATTTAGACGAAATAAAGCCATCCTTTTCTGTAGATCAATTCAATCTAGGAGTACAATCTATAGTACAAATGCTAGACTTAAAAATCATAGCAGGCAAGCCTGAAATAAATCTAAAGGGTATCGAAGAAATGGGCATCCCGGTACCGGAATCTAGATTTAATGTAATAGATACAATAATTGGACATATTATCTCTGCAGACCTAAACTCTTGAGTCATTTGAAAGAAGTATTCAAACACCACCGCTTGTTGGGTTGTTTATGGTGCTCGCTAAGACTCCTGATTCAATGGTCTCCCGAAACGACAATAGATATCTCGATGTAGATAAAATCAACAAAAGTTTAGACTTGGTAACTAGTAACGGTGCAACATATGCGGAAGTTAGATTAGTTGCTTTGAATGATTATTCTGTGGCCATGCGTGATGGCAAATTGGAAAGGGCAATTCCAGGTCAAGAAATTGGCGCAACAATCAGGGTCCTAGCAGATGGTGCCTGGGGGGTTCATTCAACTACCGACATATCATCATTGCAGGAACAAATGTCACCTACTTTGAAACTGGCTCAATCTGTTGCTGCAAGAAGGTCTGCCAAAGACAGACCAATCAAATTAGCAGAGGTGCCAATAATTGAAGACAGTATGCATTGGGTACCCAAAAAAGATGTTAGGAATACTGAATTATCCCAACGTCTTGAACATATGAAGTTAATGAATTCATCCGCTTCAGAACATGAAAATATAGTATCAGTCACCTGTGGTTGGCATGATGAAAATATTCATACAGAATTTTTGAGCAGTGAAGGAATGAATAGAACTTGGAGTTTTCAACGGTCCTTGATTAATGGTATGGTAACTGCTAGAGATGGCGGAAATGTTGTTTCATATCGAACTAGGTTTGGCGGTGAGGGTGGATTAGAATTGATTGAATCTTGCGATGTTGATGCTCTTGGAGAAAATGCCAGAATATCTGCTCTTAGGTTACTAAAAGCCCAGAGGGCACCATCAGGAAAAATGCCACTTATCGCTGATCGTGATTTAACCGGGGTTTACATTCACGAAGCATTAGGTCACCCATGCGAAGCAGATTTAGTGGCAGCTGGGGATTCTTGCCTAGATGGTAAATTAGGTCAGAAAATAGGCAGTGACCTAGTGACGGTTATTGACGATCCAACTATCCGCGGAGGCTATGGAGCCCATCCAATTGATGACGAGGGACTTGATACTATAGAAAAATGCTTGATAAAAAATGGAGTTCTAACAGAATATCTCAATCACCGGGAAACAGCAGAACATTTCGGGATCAAACCTAATGCTGGTGCTAGAGCACAAGATGGCTTACATCATCCTTTAGTTAGAATGTCAAACACACTAATTCACGGTGGTACACATAACGACTTAGATGATTTAGTTGATGATGTGGAGTATGGAGTTTATGCTTGTGGGTCTCGTGGCGGACAAGTAGATACTGGTAGAGGGTCATTCCAATTTGCTGCACAAGAGGCATGGTTGATTGAAAATGGAGAAATAACCACTCCGCTGAAAGATGTAAGCGTCAGCGGACTTACCCTACAGATTTTGAAAGATGTTGACGGACTTACCAAAGAGTCTAGATTGGCTGCTCCGGGTTTTTGTGGAAAGGGGCAAACAGTTCCGGTTGGGGATGGCGGCCCAATAATGCGAATAAGTGAAGCTTTGGTGGGATGAAATTGTTACCAGATGGTGCATTAGACCGACTTCAAGAAGGTTGTCGAACAATCGGGTCTAGGTGTAATCAACTAGGCATCAGCCAATGGGAAGTAGTTGCTAGTCAGTCATATGGTCACCAAATTGATATTGAGGGCGGAAAGATCTCACTTGCCGGTGGTGGAGGTGAAGGTGGATATGGAGTACGAGTGTTAGAAGATGGTAAATTTGGTTTTGCTTATCTTGTTGATGTCAAATCAGCCGATGAAGCAATTAGTAGTGCGATTTCAATTGCACGAATGTCACCATCAATAGATGGATTTGTCCTCCCATCTGAGCAAAGTGCCAAAAAAGTCGCAGGATTATTCGATAAATCAATTATTGATTTAGACTCTGAATATCTGTTGAACCAAGCAGACGCCATAATTTCAGAGGTCTCTTCTTTAGATGCACGAGCTGTTGTTACAGGAGGTGGAATTGGAGTTAGTGCCAATGCTGCATCTATACTTACTAGTGAAGGTATTGAATCAGGGGGTTTGACAACCTCGCATGGCGTAGGTGTCCAAGTATCTATAGAAGAAAACGGACAATTAACTAGTTCATGGCAAAGCAAATCTGCAAAAAGTAAACTCCCAAACGTGCCTCAATGTATTGAGAGAGCGGTTGAATGGGCTCAACTAACTAGGGATCCAATCAAGGTTGATCCCTTGGAAGATGATTCGCCGATATTAATGACTAGTGAAGGCTTTTCTCCGTTATTTTCAGTTGTAGTCCCTACCGCAATTAAAGGAGAAAAATTAGTCCGCAATGAATCTTTTTGGTCTGGTAAGATGTCAGAAAATGTACTTAGTTCAGATCTGTCAATAATTGATGATGCAACAGTGGAATCAGGTAAATCATCTGGTTCAAGAGATGATGAGGGGGTGCCTTCGAGACGTAATGTGTTAATTAAAGACGGCAAGTTAACCAGTTCCTTGTGGTCAACTAGAGACTCGGCACAGCAAATCTCGGAAGGACGAATTGAATCTGCTCATACAACTGGGTCTGCAATAAGGTCAGGTCACCAATCACCACCTGTTTCTGGTTGCAGCAACCTGTTTTTGACCTCATCCAAAAAATCTCACAGCTTTGAATCAATGATCGAAGTGATGGGTGATGGATTTGTAATAAATAGCGTAATGGGCGCTCATACGGCTAACCCAACTAGCGGAGACTTTTCCGTAACTTCCAGCTCAATATTGCGGGTTGAAAATGGGGAGATAATTGGCGCTGTCAAACAAGCTGGTGTATCGGGTAATATGGCTAATGCATTACAGGAAGGAGTGTTCCTTGGCGACGATGTAAGGCCCCAAGGGTCATATTCATCTGGGACCATGTATGTCCCAAGTGTATTATTAACCAAAGGAATAAGAGTTAATCCCGTTTAGTTGATTTTTCAATGGGATAATTTATGTTCCGCCGACTCTGGTGTAATAATACTGGAGGAAAAGGGAGTGTATTGTCTAAACCAAACCGCACAGAAGCCCGCATCCGTTCCAAATTATGGAAACGGCAAACTGAATATTATTTGTAAAGGTGTTTCACATGTCAGATGACAAATATGAATCACACATCAAGGCTGTTTTATCTGAATGCCCTGATGCTGATATTGATGAAGTAAAGGCATCATTCAAGAAATATGAAGAAGAATTCTATATTCCACCTCAGGATGCTCTAAGGTCAATAGTTAGAAGATTTCAAGGAGAAAAACAAACTTCTTCACCATCTAATAACACCAACAATATCCCTAGAAATACTAAGAAAGTGAAGTCACTTTCTGAACTTTCAGGTGCTGACAAGGATGTGGAGATAGAGGTTGAAATTATCTCTCATAATGTAAGAGAGCAAATGATAAGAGGTGAAGAGAAGAAAATTGCCTTTGGATTGATTGAAGATAATCCATGGGATGATGGCACTGAAAGAATTCGTTGGGAGTACAAAGATTGGGGTCCAAATTCAAACATAACTCCGGGTTCTGTAGTCAGAATTGAAGGAGCATCAGTCAATGAATATCAAGGAAAAATGTCCCTAAACATAAATCAAGGTGCAAGAATTGCTGTTTTGAGAGAGGGTACAAGACCAGTTAATGCTCCTGGCGAACCAATAGACATTAGCAGCATTCCAAAAGACGGTTATATCTGTGTTGTTGGTAGGGTACTCTCATCAAGGGAAGACCAAATTCACCGTAAAGACGGTTCAGGATCGCTCGATGTAGTTAGAGGCAGAATTGCCGATGAATCTGGCACTATTGGTTTTCTTTCATGGGAGCCATTTACGCATGAGATTGGTAGTTTAATCAAAATAGATGGAGCACAGGTTAAAACATTTAGAGACACTCCAGAACTGAATTTTGGTAGGACAACTAAGATAGAACCATTTCATGACGCGAATTTCGCAGATACAGAGAAACTAAACAGCCAAAATATGAAAACAGTTTCCCAACTTACGGATGGCTCAAGAGATGTCGAAATTATTGTCCAAATCACCGAATGGGAAAAGCGGTCTTTTACCAAAGATGGAGTCGAAAAACATCTTTGGTCAGGACAAATTGCTGATTTGACCGGAAGATGCCGAATGAGTGCATGGGAAGAACTACCTATCGACGCAAATAAATTGCCCTTGACAGTTAAGTTGTCAGGAGTGCGGGTAAGAGCTTGGCAGGGTATTCCTGACATAACAGTGGATACTGCAAAACAGGTAGAATTTCTAGACACCACGCCTTGGGATGAGTCGATTAATCTTGAAGAACATGTCGTCGAAGTGGAATTAACAGAATTAACCAAGTCATCCAGTAGAGTTGGAATCACTACCAAAGGAACAATAGTTAGCGTTAGAGATGATTCTGGAATAATCCTGCGTTGTCTAAAGTGCCGAAGAGTACTTCGCGACGGAGAATGTGCATCTTGTGGTTCTTCAGAATCTCAGCAGGATGTTAGATTGAGGTTGGTAATAGATGATGGTGAAAATACCGCTTCATTATTGATAAATAAAGCAGCGTCTATCAAACTTACTGGTCTAGATGAAGACACTATGGCGAAGAAAATAGAATCAGAAGGAAAAATGGAATTTGTTCAATCACTAAGAGATATGATGCTAGGTAGGGTTGTAAAAGTTAATGGACGTACAATTGTCGATGAACAAGGTGCGATGATCCTTGCAGATCATGCTGAGTTAGATGACGATGACCCTGGTCTTCTAGCCACAGAAGTTAGAGCAAAATGGGGGGTTAACTGATGCAATCAACTGGACGAGTAAAGCGACAATCCGCAGTCCACATTTTTGCCTCAGAGTATGGTGAATCAACATTAAGCGAGAAAGGTTCTGGTGAATTTGATCCATCGTTTGTGATCACTAAGTTAGGTTCAAGAGTTAATCGCGTCATCGTTGCAGGTTTACTAGAACGTATTGAAGGAAGAGATGTCTCGAACGGCTCTGTTATTTACCAAGGTCAATTAAGAGACCCATCTGGAGTGAACTATTTTTCAGTTGGAGATTATGTTTCTGATACAGTAAAGGAACTAACAATACAACTTTCAGAAAAATTGGAAACAGGTGAGCCAATATTGCTGATGATGGTCGCTAAAACACGTTTGTATCAAACTGATGAGGGGGCAGTCTATACTTCACTTAGGCCTGAAGAGATGTGCGTCATTGATTCGTCTAGGTATGCTAGCTGGCTGGCTAAGACATCGGATTACATGATGATTAGAATGTCTAATTATATGTCAAGTTTAGATTTTGATGCTAATATTGAATCAATGTCAAAATCAGAGTTTTCCGAACATCAACAACTCGGCTTAGTTGCTGCTAGGAATCATTACGGAGAATTAGATCTAGAACATTACCGGTTGAATGTAATGCAAGCACTAGACATCGCGGAAGGTAAATTGGAGTCTGCTTCTAAACCAGCACCTCAAAGAATAGAACCAACGATAGATGAAGACAACTCTGCAGAACAAAAAGAGAGTGATGATATTGAGACGGCAATAACTGATATCATTAACACCCTTGACCAAGGAGATGGAGTGGATTTTGAAACAATTATTGTAAATGCAGAAGCTAGAGGTTTTCAGCGTTCCATAACCGAAGAAAAAATCGAGGAAATGTCAGATAGCGGCATTGTTCATGAGCCAGCTTTCGGCTGGTTTAGATTAGTTTAGATTAACGATAACTCCCAACACATTCAAGTTCTTCGTTGACTGTGGTGTGTATAGGTGGAGACATGTCAGGAATGGATTTTTTTATCCGCCCAGCAACGGGGACAAGTAGTTCAGACTGGGTTAGGATTCCAAATGCCGATATTAAGGTAAAGTCTGCTAGAAGAATAACTAGAACAATTGTAAGGGGCCAAGAAGGTGACAACCTTCATGATGAAGGCTCAGAGTCTACTCTTTACACTGTATCAGGTGAAATGAAAATCGATGAGTATAAGAAAATATTATCCATGTACAAATCAGGTCAACCGTGTATCCATGACCCATTTGAAGAAAGAGATGTGAAAGTAGTTTTCGCATCAATGGAATATGATGGTTCTAATGAATCATTCATGTTTGAATTCATTGAAGACATTATTTGAGGTGTTTTTTTGAGAAAACTCGATGAGAAAAAAGAGATTCTTTACGTCATTAGAACGCTTGATGTATTGATGTCTTCGGGTGTTGGTTTGGAGGCGGCTTTACACACTATTGGCAAAGGTGGATATGGGATAATTTCTAGTGACTTTTCTTCATTGATGAAAAAGCTAAGTTCAGGTAAATCAAGGGGATTGGAATTTGAAGTCAAGGGTTTGATGAATAAAGCAGAATCTGAAGGATACCGTAGATTATTGAATACTATGTATACTAATTTAACACAAAATACTGATTTGATAGAAACTCTCAGAAAACAAGGTAAAAGAATGGAAGAAGATCGTAGTGAATCGGTAAATAAGTATATCGAAGAACTTGGCGGAGTTCCAGAAACCTTGCTTTCTATTGGCATGATAGGACCAATAATCTTAGCAATCGTAGGTCTTGTTCCTCAAATTCTTGGCGATGGAGCGGAAGCAATAATCGGTTCTATAGACCAAGGATTAATTAATTCTATAGTTAATGGTGGGTTAATGTTTACCTTAATTGGGATGATGCTCATAGGCTTGAAGGCGCATACAAAAGATCCGGGGTTGTGAAATGATATTTGATTTCCTCGAGGCGTTTAACGAGAACTCTCTGGTTCTCTATTTGTTTGTCATAGGTATTGCTTGCGCAGCAGGTGGAATACCGCCTATGATTGAGCGAAATAGGCGAAGAGGGATTGAAAATCAATTACCTGGCCTTCTAGAGTCACTGTCTGATGCAGTTGGAGCTGGAAGAGGACTGCAAGAGGCAATGTTAGAACAAGGTAGGAATACTCCCGGTGTTCTTGGTAAACTGCTAACAGAAACACTTGAAAGCAGCCACGCATCTTCTTTTGATGCAGCTCTTTCTGCTTTTGCATCCAAAACACGCTCATCTCAAGTACAAAGAGTAGTAGTTTTAATCGATACCGCAATGGAACAAGATGCCCCATTGCAGAATATTCTTTCAGATTTGGCAATGGATTATGAGAGGCTTAATGATCTAATGAACAAAAGAGAAACAGAATTGGCAGGTCGAGGTATTCTGATAATTCTTTTTGTTTGCATAGGATTGCCAGTATTAATCGCTTTCATTGTAGGGCTATTTGCTCCAGCAGCATCAGGGTTTCAAATAGCCAACTTCAACTCTACATTTTCGACCTTTTTTGCTTTGGCTTCAGCGACTGGAGCTTTAGTTTCAGGAAGGATGATGGGTAGAGCAAGGGATATGCTTTGGTGGATTCCCCTTTGGATGTCCACTTCTATGTTGCTATATCTTGGAGCAGTGAAGATGATTGGGGGATGAAAGATGTCTGAAAAAATAATAGAACAATACGGCAGAGTAACGATTTATACCGAACCAAATCATCCGTCACCAATTTATCATGTTGATGGATCAATTGACCCAAATCCATATGGTGATTTAGCAGTATTGTTGGAAGATGATAACTTAGAAGAAGTCATGTATAATGGTGGTACACAATGCGTCAAAATTGCTCACAGAGACCATGGGATGTGCAGAACTAATGTGTGGATAGATGATGATAGTGGAATTCAAATAGCAAAAAATATCGCATCGTTTACCAATGTTCCACTAGGAGATGGACCCGGAATGGTGCCAATTTTTGATGGCCGCTTGCCAGATGGTTCAAGAGTGAATGGTACCATTCCTCCAATTTCACCGGATGGACCAACATTGACAATTAGAAAGTTTAGAGAAGATCCTCTTACTATGTTGGATTTGGTCAAATTTGGCACAGTCAACTCAAGGTTAGCAGCAATGATGTGGGTGTGGATTGAAGGTCTTGATAGCAGGCCAGCAAACTTTGTGATTGCTGGTGGTACAGGATCAGGAAAAACCACTACGCTAAATTGTCTGGGAATGTATATTCCATGGGACAGAAGGCTCTTGACCGTTGAAGATACTGCTGAGTTACAAGTTTACCATGACCATTGGTTACGTATGGAAACAAGAAGAGAAAGGCCCGATGGAACTCCTGAAGTAGACATGAATGATTGCCTCCAATCAAGTCTGCGAATGAGGCCAGACCGAATAATTGTGGGAGAGGTAAGAGGACCAGAAGCCGCGACTTTACTTACTGCCATGAATACCGGACACGATGGCTCTTTTGGGTCACTGCACGCTAATACTGCCCAAGAAACGGTAACTAGAATGATTAATCCACCAATGCTGGTTCCTCCAATTATGTTGACTGGACTGGACTTGATAATTATCCAAGCACGGCTTCATGTTAACGGCAAAACTGCCAGAAAAATAACTGAAGTGGCAGAAGTAGCTGGAATGGAAGGAACGAAACCAAGACTAAACATCATTTGGAAATATAATCCTGCTAATGATAGAATTGAGGAAACAGGGATTCCATCTAAGATGCGTGAGACGATTTGCAAAGCAGCAGGAATAACACCAGACGTGTTCGAAAAACATGTCTCGCAGCGACAACAAATATTAGAAGATTTGATTAATCGAGATATTAGAGATATACAAACAGTGACGCAAGTTATTCAGAACTTTTACGCTACTAGGTAATGTTAGCCTCTTAAACGGGCTAACACATCATCTATATGGTCAATCTTTTCTTTGGCTGATTTCACTCTTTCACCAGCATTAGTCAACTCATTATCATTTGAAATAATATCTTCAAGTTTATTTTCAGCTTTTGGTTTGAAGTCTTGAGCTAGACTTTTTAATTGAATTATAATCGAATCTACTTCACTTTCTGAAACAATAACTCCTGGTGCAATTCTTGGAATCTCACTTGGGGATATAAAGCCTAATTCAGCGCCTATTATTCCTGAACAGGCTAAAATTTTAGGTCTTAGTTCAGGAGTATTAACCTCATAACCCCTAGATTCAAGGAATCTAATTATCAATGACTGTTGAGAATCATTAAACTCCCCTTCTGAAGTTTCCATTACAGTTTCAACAAGTTGTTCAAAGCCTACTATATTTTTCTCTAATCTTTCAATAGTTCGTCTCTCTTCCGAACTTATGTGGATTGATCCATGGTGCAATATCTTTAGCACTCGGTTTCTTCTAGCAATATTAGGGTCTTGCAAACCTTCAACTTCCGCTAATTCGATATGTAAATCAAACAGCGCATGCAGCCTCCCAGATATACTTGGAATTCTTAAATCAAGACCCATAGACTTTGCAATCTCTTCGAACGCCATTCTTGCTTTCACTAGGTCTCCCTCATGTAAATCAATAGTGTTAGTCAATTGATCTCTAAGTGAACTTCTTGCATTCTCAAATTGTCTAATAGATTCTCTTTCACGCCACGAATTAGGCATAGCATTTACTGCACTCCTTTCAGAGTCAATTCTAAATTCAAGTTGCATCACTAAATCGGCTATGTAAGCACGTACTGACTTTACTTCAACAGGAATTCCATGGTTGGATAGGCTATTTATGAAAGCTTCTAAGTCATCACTGTTTGAAGCAGAACTTACTGTAAGAAAATCTCTTGCCGAAGCTTCTATTTCAGCAATTCTAGACTCGACTTCAATCATTGCAGCCTCTCTTTCGAGGGTGTTTACTTCATTTTCAACTAAAATACTTGGTGGAGTTTGATTCATGGATGGAGTTATCTTTTCGGTCTGTTCAATGATGCTTACATTCTTTAGAGCCTCGTCGATACTGGATGATACTTCAATCCTTGAGGTGTCTAGTCCATCATCAGCCAAGCCACTTCTTAATTCCGTCTCGTCTTCAAATGTCCATCCCTGTGGGTGCTCTTCAATAAATTTAGATACAGTCTCATGAAGTGATTCCGATTCAGATTCTTCGTAATTCTCTAAAGGTGATGGGATAACTATCTTTGATTTTGCATTTTCATTATGCCTTTTCAATGATTTTTTTACCTTGCCCCAAGAACCTTGTTGTGAGGCTAGCACACCCGCAACTCTAACTAACAGGGTCTGTTTATCGCCCGTTAGCGGCAATTCTAGTGTTTTACACATTGCATGAATATCATTTTTATTCATCTTATCCAAGTTTTCAGTCGTCATGATTTTCGGATCTTGGTATAAATGAAGGTATAGCCTTTGTCTCCTTTCTCTAATTGATCCTGACTTTTTAAGGCCAAAAACACCAAGAATTTCTCCTAAATGATTGTTTTTAATGGATTTAATATTATTTTCAGACAAGTCCCATTCAGACAAAACTAGATTTTGAATTAATCTCGCTCTCACAATTTCAACAGGACCTTTCTTGGAAATATCGTTGATTGATGCTACCTCTTTCAATCTATCAAATTTAGCTTGATAGAGTTCGCAAAGCAGGTCTACCTTGTTAATCACCGAATCACCTTGTGCTTTATGCGTACAAAGCAGTATATGTGGTTTCGCTATCATGTGGCGGATTTTTTTTCGTTTTGCGAGTGTTTTTCATCTCCGCAAAGGTATTGTATGGTTGGCCATCAACCAGTAATTAGAGGCTGAAAGCGTCTGGTGAATAATTTGAGTCAAAGTTTCAAAGCAGCAAAAAACTCAATTAAAGAGACGCATGCTCTTCTTGACTCATTAGGAGATATGGTTAGGAATGATTTTAAAAAGAATTTCTCTGGTTTAGAAGAATCACTAAACCAACGCATTGATGACGCTGAGAAGGCTATCCTAGAATCATCCAAAGCCCGAGAAGCAATGGTCGCAGGTGTTGGCTCTATGAAAAAGTCAATAGAAAAAGCGCAAAGGAAATTTTCCAAGAGCAATAATCTTGATGAGTTAAGGCTTACATTAACCGAAATTTTTGAGGATATTGATAGATTAAAATTAGCAAATGACAAGATTTCAGACGATATCTCGCTGGTTCTTCATCCAAATATGTCTGCAGTTGAGTCGATAGAGCGTTTTGCTTCGGATTTGCAAAGGTTTGCAGGGACCTGGGAGAGGCTCGCAAGAGACATCGATCAATCGATTACTGATTTATGTGATGATCAAGATCCTTCTGAATTGATTGATTTAGAACAATACATATCCAATCAAGGGTTTGATAAGTTAGTTGGAAGAAGCGTAAAAAGTGTCGAATCTGAATAAATCATAACTTAAGAATACCTTCTCTGGGTAATTTGTATTCTTCTGGAAGTCCACTAATAAGTCTCTTAAGTTCATCGTGGTCCTGTTGTAGTAGTTCTAATAAAAATTTAATTTCAGTGATAAATACATTTTTACCACGGTCATACATATCGTTTTCTAAAGGTTCTATTCTTATCATTTCTAGTGAAACATCACCACTATTATCAAGAATTTCAAAGTAAATACAAATTCTTGGACCTTGGATGATATTCTTAGATACATTCCATTTAGTTCTTGAATCTCTAGATTTCTTGTTACTTGGAATCAAATAATTTTCTCCAATTTTTAACGCATAGGAATCATCGATGAGTTTCACATATTGCTTTAGGATTGTTGAGAGTTTCTTTTGTTCAACATAAATCCCAGCTATTTGCTTTAAGTTGTCATCTAATGATTCGTAAATTGAATTTTCCACTTCAAAACATAATCTTGCAGACTTATCATTAATCCTTTCGATAACATTGGTAGGAAAACCGTTACGGGTTACAAGGATACTAAATCCTTCTAGCGGTGGTGAAATGAATGTAGACCTTTCAAATTCCTGACTTGGTTTTTCCCTCTGCATTCCCAAAGTATGGCGTCTTAGTCTAGTTTTAGTTTGACTAAATTCGCCTCTAGATATCACATATCCATCAATGTCTTCGTCAATTCTTAACTGTTCTAAATTCTCCAAATGTTGATGCTTATCTAATTCGTTAACGGAATAATTTTTATTTGTCGAGTGGAAATAATCATCTGATGTTTGAACATTTATGTCCTCTCTCATCCTCTTTAATTGTCTAATTATTAACTGATTATCACATATTACAATTGCCTTGTAAGGTAAATACTCTGGCTTGTCATCAGAAACCAAAACCCATGTTGGCTCTCTTCTAGGCAAAAAAGCTGATATTTTTAGGCCTTCGACATCGTGAGTTTTCCAATCCTTGACACTCATTGCTAGAAGGTCACCAGTGCCTTTTTTTAATGATTCAATAGCAACTTCCATGTGTGGTACTTGAGACATTTTGAAATTAAAGAAGTCACGGTTTTTTTCAATGGCTTTTTCAGTTTGGAGCCGCACTCCATCAAAATTTGATGGAGTCGTTAGAACTTCTAACCTTGGCTTTTCCTCCATCATTTCACCTCGGCTCAGATAACTCCGAACAGCCTATGGGCGTAGACCATTGGTTAAGAAGGGCACCCTATGTGGGTGAAACATGACGCAAGTTCACCAAGGTGTGGAAGCAAGCCTAAATGCTCTACGTCAAAAAATAGATGAGTCTCTAGAGGAGATGATCGCCTCAAGGATAGATTCTGGAGAAGTTGTCGAATTATCTGGTAAGGTATTGCTTGCTGGTGGAAAACGTTTGAGGCCAATAATGATGTGCTTGTCATATCAAATTGCTGGCGGGGAGGATTTGTCTAAAATCATGCCCCTTGCAATGGCATTTGAATTCCTCCATACTGCAACTCTTGTGCACGACGACATAAACGACGGTGCTACTCACAGGCGAGGAGTTCCGACAATCCACGAAACTGCGGGATTGTCTAAAGCCATAATTGCTGGTGATTGGTTATTTGTCCAAGGTTATGCGCTTGGGGGGCAATATAATCAGGATATTGTGACAAATATCGCCAACTGTTGTTCTAGTATCGCAGTATCAGAATTTTCACAAATCGACCATATTCAAAATCTCAGAACTTCTCCAGAAGACTACATTAGCATAGTTAAAGGGAAAACAGCAGGTCCATTTTCGTCAGGTTGCCGCAGCGCAGGAGTTGTTGCTAAAGCAACAGAAGAACAATTAGACGCATTAGAAGAATTTGGAGTTGAGATAGGTATTGCATATCAATTAGTTGATGATTTGTTAGACTTAGTAGGTGATGAGATGATGGGCAAGCCACGAGGATGTGATGTTTTAGAAGGTAAAATGACCTTGCCATTAATACATTCACTTACTCTTTCACATGGAAAAGATAGGGAAAGACTCGCAGATATTATCAATAATTTTGATGATTCTCTATTTGATGAACTGATTGATTTACTTACTAAGTCTGACAGTTTCAATTATACCAAGATATTGATTAGGAATCATTTCGATAGAGCATTAAGGTATCTAGAAATATTCCCCGAATCTAGCGCTAAATCGTTATTGCAAACAGTAGCAGAATATTCGACAACTAGGAAATTGTAGAATCCGTCTTAGTCGACTATTTCACTGAGTAATGACTATTCTGGCCGGTTGATTCAAGTTATATGGTGTGTAGGGGACTACATGGTGACTGACATCTGTGACGAGGATGAAGCAGTCAGCCCTGTGATTGCAACAGTACTATTATTAGCAATAACTGTGATGTTGTCCAGCATGGTTTTTGTTATGATGCAAAGCGCTTTGACATCAGTTGAAAAATCAGAACCAGAAATGACTGTCAGCGTGAAGGGCTTGGACAATGGCTTTCATGTGGTTAGAATAACGAGCTTAGACCAAGCATTAGATCCGGCAAGATTAGAATACCAAATCTATCCTTCGAGTGAACTTAATGCAAATGAATACAAAGGTTTCGTCGATGATTCGGACGTATACGGAGTTATTGGTGCTAATATTTCATTCCATGATAGAGATGCGGGTTATTCTGTAACTCAGGGAGATTATTTCGTTATAGACTCTGAAACAATAGGTTCGAAAGATGGTACATGGAGTTTCAAACTTATTGATCAAAGTTCCAATACTTTACTATTTGATATTGGACTTACCTTCATTGAAGATTAACCACCAATAAAATGCATTTCTACAGGCATTGGATTATTAGTTAATTTCCCTCTTATCTCAGAATACCGATCTGTTCGCTTTTCCCAGATTGCTTTGACTGCTAATCCAATGTCTTCTTTGTCTGCACTTAAATCAAACAAAGATTTCAAATCATTACCCTTGCTGGCAAATAGACAAGTGTACATATTGCCATTTGCTGAAATCCTTGCTCTTGTACAAGATGAACAAAAAGGGCTCGATACAGATTCTATAAACCCTATTGCATAGCCGTCTTTTAGTCTCCAATAATTGGAAACTTCACCATAATAACCGCTTTCATTCGCACTCACATTACCGAAATGTTCAATGATAACATCTCTGATTTCTTGACCTGTTACAACTTGGTCATAATTCCAATTTTTAGTACCACCTACATCCATATATTCAATGAATCTGATTGGTATATTCATTGAGTGAAAAGTTCTTACCAATGGAATTATCTGGTCTTCATTATAATTTTTTATAATTACTGTATTTACTTTGACAGGTAATCCAGCATTGATGGCTGCTGAAATACCAGATAGGATATGTTCCGGAGTTATGTCGGTGCTTGATAGTTTTCTAAATAAATCGGCTTCAATAGCATCTAGGCTTACAGTGACTCGATTAAGTCCGGCTTGAGATAAATTATTTGCATATTTACCAAGTAAAGTTCCATTTGTTGTCATCGCTATATCAAGTTCTGAATCCAAATTCCTAATCATTGAAATTAACGAGCATATGTCCTTTCTCAGCAAAGGTTCTCCCCCGGTGATCCTAACTTTTTTTAGACCTAGTTTCAACATAGACTCAACAATTATGGTTATCTCCTCAAACGATAAAATTTCAGATTTCGGCAAAAAGTTATGATCATGTCCATAGTTTTCAATCGGCATACAATAATCACACCTAAAATTACAACGATCAGTTACCGAGATGCGAAGATCTTGTAGGGGTCTTCCTAAACCATCTTCGGTCATATTGCAAACTAGTGGATTGAGGTTATTCAATTATCTTACAAGCATTGATGTTTAATGAGTTCCACGGGTGGTTGTGGAAACGGTGTCAAGGGACTTGAAATCTAGTGATTTCAGTGAAATAATTGTCATCCCTAAAATTGATTTAGAATCTATAGAATTTACTCTTCCGCCTTCAAAAAGTCATATGATTAGGTTACTGGCCTTGGCATCATTGGGTGACGGAACAACAATGATAAAAGTAAATCATCCAATTGGTTTAGATACGAACTCTATGATTAGTTGTCTCAGGTCACTAGGTGTAGAGATTAATCAGGATAACCAAAATAATTGGATTGTATTTGGTATAGCAGATAAAGGGTTTAGATTAACCCAACCAACTGTCAACTGCGGTAATTCAGGTACAGCAATGAGAATTTTGATGGCACTTACAGGCACAATGAATCAAACTATTATCCTTGAAGGTGACAGTTCACTATCCATGCGAGAAAATTCTGCCCTCAAGGATTCACTAAAATCAGCAGGAGTGTCTATAATGGAGACGACTAATAATCACCTTCCAGTAAAAATTTCTGGTCCTTGGTTTGCAGATGAATCGGTAATCTCTAAGATTGATCTTGACCTGACTAAGTCTAGTCAACCATTAACCGCTTGGTTGTTGGCAAGTCCTTTATTGAACCAAGAAGTAATAGTGTCTCCAAGTAAATCCACAGTATCTAATAGACATCATAACCTAACCTTGAGATTATGCAATGAATTTGGAGCAAATATTAAAACAATAGATGGCCAATATCATCTAGGTAGTTGGAAAGTTAACACTCCAAAAGAGGTTATAGTCCCAGGTGACTCATCAATGGCAAGTTTTGCAATATTGCTTTCAAAGCTTCATAACAATAAAATAAAGATAAATTTTTGGCCTGATGATAAAGATTGCTTAGGTAATGAGATACTGAAGAATAAGTCAAGTAATCTAGGTATAACTTGGCAGGGAAGTGAAATAAATTCTACTTCAAATGGCAGCATAGCAAATTATGATTTGACAGATTGTAATGATTTAATCACACCTCTTTCTGTAATAATCGCAATATCATCCGGTGGAACCCTAACTGGTATAGGTCATACAAAGTATAAAGAGAGTAACAGGATTTCTAAAACCATATCGTTGATGGAAGATTTCGGTCTAAGCGCTTATTATGACGGCGGTATTTTGACAATTCCAGGTGGTCAGATACCAGAAACACCAACTGCAGCAGTATCTTCTCATAACGACCATAGGATCTTCATGACAGCAGTTGCTTTAATGACAAAATTTGGTGGTAAAGTAATTGGCAGGGGATTGCATAAAATTGCCGATCCCATGTTCCTAGACAGGCTAGGAATAATCGAATGACTTAGCCATGACGGCCAAAATGATGGTCCAATGAATCAATATTGATTCTTAGCGCAGTTGGGCGGCCATGAACGCAAGCCCAGGGGTTTGGTATCCTCCTCATGTCATCAATTAGTCGCCTCATTTCAGACAAACTCAATTTTTCATTTGCCTTAACTGCACCACGACATGATTTCATGAAGGCAACGTGGTCTTGAATTTTATCAAGAGTTGTTAGTGGTGAACCTTCATCTGATAAATCTTGTAACAAATCTTTGAATAATGGTTCGATATCCTTACCTTCAAGGAGCATTGGGTGAGATAGTAACGAAATTTTATCATTATCAGTGACTACTTCAAAACCCAACTCAAGTAATTTTTCTATAGAGGAATTTGCTACTGCAATTTGAACTTTTGTAGCCTCTATAACTAATGGGGAAATAAGTTTTTGAGCATCCCAACTATTTTCAATATTTTTCAAACGCTCGTACCTTACTCTTTCATGTAATGCATGCTGGTCTATAAGCAGTAATTCCTCTTCTGCTTGAACAATAATATAAGAATCAGCAAATTGTGCTAACGGCTCCATTTTACCCATTATATTAATCTCTGATTCTAACGAGACCTCATCGTTTGGTGATACTGATTTTGCATTCTTAGCGTGCCGATGTAATTCTCTTTCCGCACTTGATAAGGCAGGTGAGATTGGAGCACTATCTAATCCGGGAAGTGTTTCTTGTGGTATTTCTGATTTAGACATAGGTCTTGCCTTATCAACAGATTTTGATTTTTCAACTTGACTACCACCTAGATTTAGCTGGACACCTGCTGCAATAGCCCACGCTGGTACAGGGTTATCAGATTCATTTTCACCATTGTTAACATTTCGACTAGGGTAGGTTAATTGTCCATCGTTTTGTGCTGGTAAAAGGGATTCTTGAATTGGATTAACATCACGATTAAGGGAGGCTAATCCGATGATTGATCCATCATTATCAGGTTCAGTGGCTACTTGTTCTAGAGTATTTGCAATGGCTCTTTCAAGACGTTCAAGAACTCTCCATGAGTGTTTCAACCTGACTTCACGTTTTGTTGGATGAACGTTAACGTCAACCTCTGATGCTGGAATTTCTAATGAAAGCACCGCGATTGGATGCCGCCCTTGCATCAACCTCGTCTTATATCCTCGCCGAATTGATTGGTGGAATGGCCCTGAAGCGACTGGACGATCATTAATCAAAATGTAAACTTCATCTCCTTTACCTCTGGTAATATCTGGCGTGCTAATCCATCCAGACCATTTTTCTTTACCTGGTGCCTCAGAATCATGCTGGGGTGCTTCTAGTTCAATTAGTTCAGAGGCTTGTCCACCTAGTATGTCATAAAGACGATCTGCTAAATTTTCTGATTTTGGAACATCAAGTATGGTTTTTTCGTCAGATATCAGTTTGAAACCGACTTCATTATTAGAAATCGCATGTGATACAATTACATCAACAATCTTGGCCCCTTCGGTTGCAGGTCGTCGTTGAAATGATAATCTGGCAGGGGTATTTTTGAATAGGTCTCTTACTGATATTGTAGTACCATATGACATTCCGCATTGTTCAATACTGTTCTTTTTACCAAACGATACGGTAATGCTATTGCCATTCTCGCCTTCTATACGGCTTGCTACGGTTAACAACGAGACCATTCCAATACTTGCTAATGCTTCACCTCTAAACCCTAAAGTGTAAATTTCATTCAAGTCAGAAAAGTTGCTTAACTTTGAGGTAGCATGCCGGTCAACTGATAGAGGTACATCTTCTCTATTGATACCATGGCCATTATCATCAATCATTATCAGATCAAAACCACCATTTTCAATGGTAACTGTAATTTGACTGGCGTTAGCATCTAAACTATTCTCAATTAATTCCTTTACTACCTGTGCGGGTCTTTCTACTACTTCTCCAGCAGCAATATGGCCAATTGTTTCATCATCTAGTTGTTGAATTCGTTTGACCATTATCAGATACCTCCCAAAAGATTCTTTGCTTCATACAATGCATTCATCGCTTCTTTAGGAGACATTTCGTCAATCTCTAAATGCTCTAAAAATTCTATTAATTTAGATTCTAAATGGTGATTAGAAGCATCGTTATTTTCCTCATTAACCATCGAAGCTGCAGCAAAATAACTCATCAAACTACTCTGGCCAATATCTCTAACTCCCGGTGATGATGAATCTCCTGCTTTGGCACCATATGCCTGCTTTTCTAAAAACTGTAATAGGTCAGTTGCCCTTTCAACAACGCCTCTTGGTAGCCCAGCAAGCGCTGCGACTTGAATCCCATAAGAATCATCGCAAGACCCATCTGCTACGGTATGAAGGAATTTCAATTTTCCATCAACATAAGAAACTTGCACGTGAATATTTTTTAATATCTCAACATCGTTTTCCAAACCAATCAATTGATGATAATGAGTGGCAAATAGAGTTCGACATCTTATTCTTCGGCAAATGTCTTCAGTTACCGCCCAAGCTATCGATAGTCCATCAAAAGTGGAAGTTCCTCGACCTATCTCATCGAGTAAAACAAGAGATTTATTGGTAGCCTTTCTTAGAATATGCGCTACTTCAATCATTTCCATCATAAATGTCGATCTGCCTCTTCTAAGGTCATCGCTTGCCCCCACTCTGGTAAATATTCGGTCAACTAAACCTATTTTGGCGCCCTGTGCAGGGACAAAACTACCCGATTGACCAAGTATTGCAAGTAATGCTGCAGATCGTAAATAGGTAGATTTACCACCCATGTTTGGTCCAGTAATCAATAAGAACTTCTTCTTAGTATCCATCCTTATATCATTAGGAACAAAACCAGAGTTTTGTTCTAAAACAGGGTGTCTAGATTGTTTCACAGTAAAATTATCAGACTCAACAATTTCCGGTTTAATCCAATTTCTCTTTCTAGCAACCGTAGCAAAACATTGCAGAACATCTATTGCAGCAACCTTTCCAGCAATCTTTGCCAGTGTATTAGCATTATTTCTACAACGTTCCCTCAGCGATTGAAATAATTGATACTCCAAGTTCTTTATTTTTGAATCAGCAGTTAATAATAAATCGTCTCTTTCAATTATTTCTTGAGTGGTATATCTTGAACCATTAGTCATTTGTTGTTTCCTAATCCATATTTCTGGAACCTTTGACAAGTGTGAATTAGTTACCTCTATGAACCATCCAATTTGACGGTTATTACGAATTTTTAGGGAATGTATGTCTAAATCTTTCTTTAATTTCATCTCTAGATTACGAAACCAAGTGTGTCCCTCTGCTGATTTTAATTTCAATTCGTCTAGATCTTTATTTACTCCAGTTCTTATTATGGCACCATCTCTCAGTCCCAGTGGTGGCTCATCAACAATTGTTCTCATGATATCCTCAGCCATCTCATTTAATGATGATAAGTCATTAGTTAGATGATTCAGTAATTGATCTTCTACTTGGCAGCACAAACCGACAATTGCCGGCATTCTTTCCAATGCAAGAGCGGTTGCTTGTAAATCTCTTGCGTTGCTCTTATTGTACGCTAATTGTGTCGCTAACCTTTCTAGGTCCCTAAGGCCGTTAAGTGCCATTCTAATCTGGTCCAATCTCTTAGATGAAGATTTCAATGATTTGACTGCATTGTGACGTAATTCGATTGCATCCATTTGATACAATGGTCTCAACAACCAGGTTTTTAGTAATCTCCTACCCATTGCTGTGCGACAGTAATTCATGCTCGAGATTAGACTCCCATCATACTCTCCAGCTAAAGTCGAGGTAATCTCTAAGTTTCTAAGTGTTGTTTGATCGACTACTAAATGTCCTGTTTCATCCATTATCTGAATATCTCTTATTGGTATTTCATTTTTCAAGTGAACTACGGCAAGATAGTCTGCAGCAAAACCTGCTGCTTCTATTGATAACGGTGAATTATCTAAATCTAGGTGACCTAGGTCTGAGACCTGTAATATTGATTCTAAGCGAGAGATTCTACGTTTCTTACTCACTGAATGTTGTGATATCACGCAGCTTTCAAGATTAGAAAATATACTGATAAGTTCATTATTAGAAGCATCTTTTGGGGAGACAATAATTTCTGCAGGAGTCCATCTAAGTAATTCATCCTCTAAATTAGAAAATTTCTCTTGACCTTTCCATGTTGAAGCCCATGATTCACCTGTAGAGGAGTCAATAATGGCCATGCTAAGAGATGACTTCTCCGTAACAATAGCAGCCAAGACGCTTCTTTCATTGGTTGATAATAGTGATTCTTCATACAGGCTACCAGGAGTATATACTCTTGTAACTACCCTTTCGAGTAATTTAGCACCTTCTCTTAATTCTTGTTCTTGTTCGGCTACTGTTACTTTAAAACCTGATTTTAGCATAATTCTAAGATTATCTTCAAGTGCATGCCATGGGAAACCAGCCATTGGTATTGGATTTGCAGATTTCTTATCTCTAGATGTAAGAGTTAAGCCAAGAACTGGAGACGCAATCTCTGCATCTTTATGAAATAGTTCATAAAAGTCCCCCATCCTGAAAAAAAGAATAGTTTCTGGATGATTTTCTTTTATTTCCATGAATTGGTCCATCATAGTTCTCTTCGACAATAGACTCACCTCACACCGCAGGATTTAGTGGTCGTCGACCACAGCAAATGAAGGTTGTCAAACTATTTATTTTAAAATAGTAATTTGTTTATGCTTTATTGGCGAAATCTATCATATATATTGATAGCCATAACTGAAAAAATTATCAATGACACGATAATGAATGAGAGATTCAAAAAACCTCTGCCCGATTCTATAGAACCTACTGCAGAGGTGTCAAAAGTCAAAACCTTAGAGGTTCCAGAATCGTCTGTCCCATGGAGGTATATTGTTTCTCCATCAAATCCACTTGATTCTACAGTTAATGGTAGTTCGTGTGGCAACTTCATTATCTCATGGTTGTCTTCTGATATTCGAAGCACAGAACGAGAGTCCATGCCATTAAACAACCATGCGCTATTACAATCATCACTTATTGCAGCAACACTAGCAAAGTCAATTTTTTCTGCCGAATTAGTTACGTGATTAAATCGGATTGTCTCGTAAGTGCCTGCAATGATAACTTCATCATGATTGTAGTGAATTATCGAATGGTATTCTCCAACTTCTTTAGTGTCTATTGGTGATAGGTAGTTGATCATTGGAGCAGTGTATCCTCCGCTCCAAATAATTGAGGCGTAAACGGGATGGATTGAAGGTGTTGCGGGGCTATCATCTCCGACACTTGGTGAAGGAAGGTAAACCCCCGTTGCAATCCATAGTTGGTCGCTAATACTAGCTACTTTTTGCCACTCTACATTATGATTGTCAGGTGTAGGGGAACTTGTAATTCCGTTAGAATCAAGGCCGCGAAAACCATATTTTCCATCTGCTTCATTTGTCAACATCAAAAGGTTATCATTGCTCTTCTGTTGATTTTCAACAATATGTTTGATAGCGAAAAAGTCATCTCCGAAATTAGTTTCAAACGGGAATATATTGCCGTCTTGGATTAACAGCATCGATGAACCTTCTTGAGGAATTATGATGCTGTCATTTGATAATTTAGCCATAAAATCAATTAAACTCGCATCATGGTTTGAATTTGGTCCAATTACAGTGGAAGAATCTCCATTATTAGTCCAAATCAAGTGATAATCACCTTGGCTATAGGTCAATAGATAGTTTTCATTTTCATCAATGTATGTTGATTCCATTATTCTAAAATCATCCCCAATTTCATTATCCAGCAAATCTATACCAGGGATAAAACTGGTACCTTTTATCATCATAGCACCAAGAATTATGAATACAAAGAATACTCCTATGGCAAGCCACTGATGCTCAGACTCCTGTTTCAGCATCTGCTTCCAGACCTTCGCCATGTTAGTTCGTGGATGATATAGCACATCAAGCCTTTCACTATTATCGATTCTAAATCCCAAATTCCTAATTTCTAATTGCAGCCGCCTTGCGGAGGGATGATAAAGGGAACATCATTCGCAAGAATGCTTGGAGGCATACTATGGCACGTAAACCAGCATCAATGTACCGCAGATTAAAGGGTCCTGCATATACTAGAAGGAAGTATATTGGCGGTGTTCCAAACAATAGAATTCACCAATTCCACGTTGGAAACCGTGTTGCTGCGGAGACAGGCAAGTTCCCAGTAGTACTGGAACTGATCGCTGATAATAGCTGTCAAATCAGACACACTGCTTTAGAAGCAGCCCGTGTTATTTCTAACTCTACCATCAGAAACGGCGCCGGTCCACAAGGCTATGCGCTTAGAATTCACACTTTCCCACACCACGTGTTAAGAGAAAACAAACAAGCAACTGGTGCCGGTGCAGACCGTGTATCACAAGGTATGCGCTGTGCTTTTGGAAAGAATGTCGGGACTGCAGCAAGAGTAAAACGTGGGCAGAGGGTAATATCAATCCAAGTTAACCCAGAATTTTACCTAACAGCAAGAGATGCTTTGAGAAAGGCATACATGAAGTTCCCAACCCCTTGTACGATTAGATTAGTCAAGGGACACGAGCATTTGAAAGGTTTGATTTGACTACAGCATGTGACTTATTGGTCTTTAGAGGCCAATATAGACAAAGTGTTTGAAAGGTACTTTATTTTGGAGAAGGTTATAGGAGGGATTTCTTATTAGGATTGCAGTATTAATCGAAGACCGCTGTAAGCCCAATAGTAACGCATACGACTACTTGAAAAAGTGGTCAGGAACTTGCGGTGGGGAATGTATACAAGTCCATGGAGATAAGTGCAAAATTCTAGAATCTGCATGTCCTCCGTGCATTGTTAGAGCAAAACACTGTCCAGATGATGCAGTAGTGATTATTAATTTGCCAGCAGAATTAGAAACTGATATGATTCATAGATTTTCACTCAATGGCTTTAGATTATTTAAATTGCCAACTCCGTCAAAAGATAGTGTAGTTGGTATTTTAGGCCCGAATGGAATGGGTAAATCTACAGCGATTAATGCTCTCTCAGGACGTCTTGTGCCAAATTTAGGAGATTGGGAAAATGATTCTCCAGATTGGGCTGATATCATTGAAACTCTTCCTAGGGGTGAACTGAGAGACTTTTTGCTTTCAGTAAAAAAAGATGAAGTAAAAATTGCGGTCAAGCCTCAAAATGTCGATAAATTACCCAAAAGAATTGATGGAACAGTTCGAAATTTATTGTCTAAAGTAGATGAAAGGAAAATCTTTGACGATGTAACAAAAGAACTAGGATTAAATCAATTACTAGACAGGGAGATTCAACAACTTTCTGGCGGAGAATTACAACGCATGGCGATATGTGCAACATTAATGAGGGAAGCAGATGTTTATTTCTTTGATGAACCATCCTCATACCTAGATATCTATCAACGGATGAAGATAGTTAAAATAATACAAAAGCTATCGGAAACCAAACGTGTGATAGTTATCGAACACGACTTAGCAGTCTTGGATGTATTAGCAGATTTGGTACATATCGTATATGGTAAAAAAGGTGCCTTTGGAGTATTTACTCCTGCTAGAACTACAAGACAGGCCATCAACGCTTACCTTGATGGATTTTTAACCGAGCAAAATGTAAGAATAAGGAGTAAACCAATAAAATTCCTCACCCATCGTGACAGAAGTACCGGTGTTGGTAGCAAGATTGTATCATGGTCTAATATCAAAAAAACTCTTGGTGAATTTACCTTAGAAACACAGGAAGGTTCAGTACACCGAGGCGAAGTTGTTGGTGTAGTTGGTCCAAACGGGACAGGTAAGTCAACAATGATGAAAATTCTAGCAGGCCTAATCGAATATGAGGATGGATGGGTCGACCAAAATCCAAAAATATCTTACAAGCCTCAACACATAGATGTCGACATCGATTGTAGTGTTCAACTATGGCTAGATAGTGAAATTGGTGCAAGATGGAGAAGTGGTGAATTCAACGTAAATGTAATCAAAGCATTGGGTGTTGATAAATTACTACCTAAACGAGTTAAGAAATTGTCGGGCGGAGAAAGACAAGCAGTCTCTATTGCAATATGTCTGGGACGAGAAGCCGACCTATATTTGCTCGATGAACCATCCGCTCATCTTGATGCAAGTGCTCGAATGGAGGCAGCAAAGGCCATAAGAAGAACCATGGAATCAAACGGAAAGTCAGCTTTTGTTATCGATCACGATGTATATTTTATCGACATTTTAAGTGATTCATTGTTAGTTTTTGATGGTGTGGGGGGTACTCATGGAATTGCCAAAGGCCCATTCCCGCTTCGAGAAGGTATGAATCAATTCTTAGAGAATGTGAATATTACTTTCAGAAGAGACCACGACTCTAAGCGTCCAAGAATAAATAAGCCAGATAGTAGGAAAGATAGGGAGCAACAATCTTCTGGAGATTACTACTCATTTGATTCATGAAAGTTGATTGATATGCCTTTTGGAACACCCCCCTCCGGCGGACCACTAAGCCGAACCAGAACGCGAATTTCTTCATCCTCTTTAACTAAATTTTTACGTTGCCCAAAACAATTTTTTCTTGGTAATAAATTGGGATTATCTAGCCCTAGGACGATATACCAGGTACTAGGAATTGTGCTAGAAGATTCACTTTGCTCAATTCTTATGCGGCGCCCTGTAAGTATCAACTCACTTGCCGAGTTAAGAGAATGGTGTTACGAATTGGCTGACGAAGAAGCGCAGAACTGTTTCCAAGTAGGTAAAGAAAATTGGGAATCTACTATCTGGCAAAATAAAGAACAAAGTTGGGAAGATGTAGAGGTTGATGAGTTAGCTAGAAAAATAAAGAATGGGCTTTCACTATTTCTGAAAGAAGTCGAAAATTGTTACAATTCAAATGGTGGCCCTTATCTTGAAAGATTTAGAAGTGGCGACTCACCTTTCAAAATACCTAGCCCTGCGTGGGGGGAGGAACCAATTTTCCCAATTGCCGATAAAGTGAGGAATTTTGGCATGAGGTCGTGGTCAAAAGATGAGGTCATGACATGGCAAAATAATGGTCAACCAATTACTTGGAATGAAGCATGGGAGGTTGCCAGGCCGTGGATAAAAGATCCTAGAGTACATCAACCTCAGAGGTTATTTCACCCTGATGGTTGGGCTGCGGGAGAACTAGATTTAGTATTAAGATGGGATGGAAATTTAAGAATAGTCGATGTCAAATCAGGTAATCCATCTTCAAAATTTGCTGAATCATTGGGACATCAATTAAATTTTTATGCTTGGCTGTGGTATGAAACACACGAACAACAAATGGTTGAAGGTATCGAAGGATGGTATCTAGATAACCCTCTAAGAATTCAATATGATGTGCCAAACGAAGTCGAGATTAATGAGTTAGGGGTTAAGTACAAGAAAATACATAGAGAAATGCTTGATTTAGGGGAAGGTCCTGTTAAGTTTCCCGATGATTATCCAGAGCCATGTAAGAAATCAGCAGGCTGCTTTTGGTGTTCATTTGGGGAGGACGAATTAGAGCAGGAATCAGATTATCTAATTAGTTTGGAAAAAACAGATGTTAAGATTTCGCCTCCAAGTCAGAAAATTGGTGAAATCCAATCTAGAGTAAATGTGAAAGGGAAATTTACTGGCCAATGGGGCCCATTACCAAATCACTACTCTGAGCCAGTTTTAGGGGCAATGGTTAGTGTTTCAGGTACTCAAATTACAGTTGAAGAGAGCGAACCAAACTCATTTCCTAGATTACATGATTATTCGGATGGTGAGGTGATGATCATCAATGCACTACCAGGGGTTTGGCGAGGAAACTCGCGATTATATTTAGACCATAAGAGTGAGATAATATCGCTAAACGGGGCGGGTGAGGAGTCAAAAAAGGATCTTGAATTAACTCGTATTGGATTGATGCGGACAAGGGCTAACGTTGAGGGAGTTGTAGTTTCTATAGCAAAAAGAGAAGGTATTCGGCTAGATGAAAAACCCTGGTCTATGGTGAATCTACATTTATGGGATGGAACTCATGTTGCTGAAGTAGTGGCATTTGGCTCAAGTATTACCAAGCAAATGACCGAATTAGCCCCCTTAGATCGAATTAAGATAGTAAGTGCTGAGTTAGGGTGGAGGTCAAGTTTGCCACAATTAAGAATAGACCAAAGGTCAACAAGGCTAACAAAGCTTGAATGACGGTAGCATTGAAATGGGTAGAACTCTCGTTGGAAATTATGCCGGTAACGGATGTGGTTTTTGAGGATGATTCAGTCGGGCCATACGACCGGTTATCGTCAAGTCAAGTAAACACATATCGTTCTTGTAAAAGAATGTGGTTTTATGAAAAAGTTTTGAAATTAAAGATACTTCAAATACCAGTTTTGTATGTTGGAAGAGCAGTTGAAGAAGCAATATGTAGAACATTAAAAGAATCACCTTCTCTTATGTTGAAAACAGCTTCTGAATTGACTTTGTCAAATATTCCGATTGATAATAATGGTAAACCATCGAGAGATACATCTGCCAAGTGGCCATCAAATAGAATAATTCCTTTGCCCATTAAGCAACGACCAAATAGTCTAGATGAATTAGAAAATTGGGCTTTAGCAAGGTTAGAGATCCATTTGCCAACTGCATTAGAAAATGCTAGAAAGGATTGGGCGAGGCAGGAAAGGAAATCGGGTGATTGGTCTGAAGTTAAATATGATTATTGTTTAGAAATGTGTCTTAATGGTATTCGATTCCACCTAAAGGAAGTTAATCGTTGTGTCAATACAATCGATGATGCCATACTCAATGATTGGCGCCGAGGTAAACGTGAATATTGGCCTGCACCAGATGGCTATGGGTATAATCTAGTTGGCAAGCACTCTCTTTCAGTTACCGGTCCAGTCACGATTGCAGAGGCTTGGGAGATAGCCAGGCCTTGGTTTGTAGAACCAGAGTCTGAAAAGTTCAGTATGAATGCTATACATCCAGACTATTGGTTTCAAGGTGAGTATGACATAGTGTATCGCTGGGATGGGAATATCAAGATTGTTGATATCAAAGCAAGTAAAGGCATAGGAGATAGGTCTGGTGATTACATAGAACAATTACGAATGTATGCAATGTTATGGTGGACCACTCACAAGAAACAAGAAACAGTTGAGAGTTTAGAAATATGGTATTTAGGGGCTAATGTTACTAAACCAATACCATCACCCAGCATTAATGAAATGTCGGTAATGGAAAGAGACTTGAATCAGTTATATCTTGATATAAAGCTTGAAAAACCCTCTATAGAAAAATGCCCTGCAAGCCCTATGCCTTTGAGGGGATTTAGCGAAGGCGGTGTGTTAGCAACACCTCCTGTAGATTTACTTAGGTGTGACCGTTGTGATTGGCAATCAATATGTTCTGGTGGCAGTGGGGATGAATATTCTCTCACAGATAATGAATTTTATATCCCTGGTCTAGTAAGTCAAATTAATACTGTTGAAATCGAGGAATTGAATGTCAGGTTCAATTTAGATGTCATGGTAGAGACAATAAATTATCCTGAGGGTAAAAATCCAGAACTAAAAGTAATACAAAATAGTAATCGTGCACGAGTTGATATTATGGTTGGAAAAAATCAGGAAGGAAGGCTAACATGTCCTGAATCGTTAACCAAGGGTCAAAACATATACCTCAAAAATGTAATATTGACTTCAAACTTCAAAGGCGAATTAACTATCAAAATAGATCCATTAGCAGAAATTCTTGAGTCAGATGAAGGGCTTGAATTTCAATCGTTATATGATTTTAGGGCTAGATGGAATATTGCTGGTATGCTTGCCTACAAATACGAACGTAAAGGTATTGGAAGGACCGGTAGAGAATGGCATCGAAAAGGAATGGTAGTTGTTAATGAAAATAGTTCAATTAAGGTATCTGGTTGGGCCAATGATTGGGGTCATCAATATGAAATGGCAGAAGATGGAAATTATGTATTGCTGGTTAATATTGAGTTAGATGCATGGGCTAACCAAATTAAAGGACAAATTGGAAGGAATTCTAGGGCCCATTTGCTTTCTTAAATCAGCCACCTGATGAAACGGTAGTTACCAATAACTCAATATCTTCATTCAACATCGTTGATAGTGGAATAATTTGGTCTTGATAACTTACAATAACAGTTGATGGTAATATCTTACATTGAAGTAATGCGTCACGAAGCTTTACTCCATTTTCTGATTGGTAGGTCTGATCTACATCCCGTCCATAGAACTTAATCAACATGGTTCTGCGATGAGCATCATGCTTATGACTGTGGCGCAGAAGGCGCAGTTGAGCCGAGATCGCATAGCCCGGTATTGCGGTGGATTCGAAATCCACTGTCGTAAGACGCGGGGGTTCAAATCCCTCTCTCGGCGCCATTACATGTAGAATGCATCATGAGATTCAGTTATTTCTGAGATCAAGTCATAACTTGAATTCGGCGATATTTGTTTTAGTTTGGACAGGAGTTTTTCATTTGCATCTTGTGGTATCACTAAATTTAAGTTAAACCATCGATCAATTGACATCAATAGTTGCTGGGAAGCAGTTATGTCGCCACTTGCTCCAACAGTAGTTGCTATTGCGCATGCCGTATTTATTCCAAATACCGGCCCTAGGGAGGCTAGTAAAGCCGCCATTCCAATAGCTCCCGAACTTGGTTCGTCACGCCTAACATTAGCTCCCTTAGACTCTAAATCTACTCGATATTGTGAACTACTTGGGACAATGAATATTTCTTTTCTAGTCGCTTCGTCAACCATTCCAGCAAGCACAATTGAATCTGTGATATTTTGTTCTTGGAGTATAGATAAAATTTCTCTAGCCATAATTCCTTGATTTTGTGGTTCAAGAGGTTGAGAGTTACCAGTTATAGTGACGATATAATCGCCTTTTGGAAGTTTGATGTTTCTGACTGTTAGGTGTGGGGGGGAGAGTAATCCATCATCATCAAGGGTAGCAAGTGGTGGGAGTGCAGTATGATGTAATCTAGCAACTTCTATCGCATCATTAGTCTCGTTTAATGCATCAATTGCAGCCTTACCGATATTTCCTACCCCAGGAAGAGCAATTAGACAAAGTGTGGAATTATTCAAATCACAATGTCCGTTACGCCACTCTATCAATAAACTCATGAAAATAAAGTGCTATCAAGACGAGGTATAATGTTTGACATTGTAATTAGTCAAAAACCCCTATTTTAAGAGGTAATTTTGGATGCGGTTATTCTTCTTCTAGAATTTGTAATCGCATCTCTTCGAGAGATTCTAGTTCGGGCAGTGCTGCAGTCCATTCAGGGGATTCTACATTGTACATTTTACGACGGATGTTAGCCCTTTGGTCCTCTGGTGACCATTTTAGTGGGGCTGCTGCATTTGCTGCACCATCGCATTTGGGGCAAACCCTTTCCAGAGTCCAGTCTTGGCATTCCACACATTGTTGCAATAATTGTCTTGCCATGGTTGTCCCTAGCCTTGGTTGTTTATCACTGACTCGGTATTAATCACGATAACATACAATTTGTCCATCGTTTTCCTCAATTATGGATACGACTGACTTAGATACTTCTATCCACAAATCTTCTGCAGTTTTGAAATCAGGAGCTTTTAGTACCATTCGATATTCTGGTGCTCCATCATAATAGCACATTACTGAAATTTCGTCTTCTTCAGAAGAATATTTTTCTGCAGACAATAATGCCTCTCTAATTATTTCAACTCCATTTTCAGAATTCACAGACAAATTTAGCGCACCTTTGATTTCGACAAATGGAGGAATAATGTTTTCAATCGCAATTTCTATGAATTCTTTAACCCATTCACCTTCAAAACCTGCATCAGCAAGCGATGCTTCATTCATTGCTGCTTCTTCAAAAGATGCGTATAGTGAGCCATAAGTCAAGGTCAATTCTTCTCCATATTCATCTCTAGCCTCTTCAGACCATCCAACCTTTTCAGCAAGTACTTTTAGTAACTGATTAGATCTTTGTTCATTTTTCCATTCTTGTAATCTGTCTCTACGTCTCTCTTCAGAAACAGATTTGAGAGAAAGTTCTAACGAAGAGCCATCTTTTTTTGTTCTCATTACCTTACAAATGAGACGTTGTCCATCTCTTACAAAGGAACGGATGTTTTTTACCCAACCGCTAGCAATTTCACCAATGAATATGAAACCTTCAATTCCTGGATACTCATCAAAATCGACGTAAACGCCATTTTGTTTGACATTTTTAACAGTAACAACAACTAATTCTCCTTCTTCAGGAGTGATTAATTCTTTGCTCATGGAGGCTCAGCCTCCTCATTCCATTGCTTCTAAAGGTCGGCATCCAATTAGTTCTGCCTTTCCACCAGATGGCGAAGTAAGTGTTGAGCCACAAACTGTGCAGGAAATTCTGCTGGTCGCTCTCGAGAAGATTACAACTTCAGCTCCACAGTCTTTACATGATACTTTCATAAATTTACCAGCCATCTAATACACCTCATTTGTCCACAAGTTCAAATTTCTTAGCTCTTTGACATGGTGCATAATGTGCTTTGCCAGTCTCAGTGCATCTAAACAAGATATTTACTCTCTTAGTAGGCTTTTCTCTACCATCAGGTTTTGGACGTGGGAAACCACGGTAACCAGCCATAACTTTTCGGAATCTTCTTTGACCCCATTTCAATTCAGAAGCACGCTTCTTTTTGACACGCTCAATAGTATGCATGGTATGCTTACCCGCTGAGGGGCTGTATCGTTTGATTTGACGTGGCATCTTTACCATAGTAACACCTTGAGCATTCGTCCCACTAAGGTCGGGTATTTAGAAACTCCGTATGGGGCGATGTCACAAAACATGTCACTGCACCCTCAAACAGGGGATGAAGTAATTAATCCGGTTTGTTTCCAGCGATCATGGATGATATGCTACAAGCGGCCTTGTTGTTTTGGCTGCCTTTGGCGTTAATCCCTGTTAGTCTATGGATTTCACAATCAAAAAAATTTAGAAATGGTAAAAGAAATGGATTGATTTTACTAGTGATTGGACTAGTTTTAGTACTGGCCAGTCCTTGGACGGTTCCAGATTCTCCTTCCTCTGCTGTTGGTAATCTATTTGGTTTCATTCTTGGGCCGTCAATTTTGGTGCTATTTGGTCTATATTTGATAGCGTACTCCGGTAATGTACCAGTTGGCCGATTATCTGTTGGCGATAAGTATCTTGGATTACTATTATTCTTCATTGGCATGGTTTGGTTCGCCATGATGCATTGGCTTGATTTAACACCGGTACTTGATTCAGGAGAAATCAACAGATTTTGGTTGATATTTTTCCCGAATTTCTTAATTTCACTCTCCTGCTTATGTTTGTCTGCCGGTATTGCAATGTTAGTACTTGGAGATAACAGGTCTGCGGAATCAAAAAGTCTGTTCTTTATGTCCGGCCTAACATTAGTATTCATTCTGTTGGCAATGAACATGGATTCCAGTGATGCATCATCAAATGAATTTAGAACATATGTTTGGCTTTCAATAGCCGATTTAGTTGGTATAATACTAGGATCAATTTTAGCGATAATATCGTTTTCTTTAGTGATCTATAGTTATGAGAAGAGGCTGCCAAAACCGACATCAATCCTGCCTCCAACAAAAGATGAATTGAAGCATTCGGCAAAAATAATATCCTCAAATATTGGAGATGATGAATAATGGCTGAAGGCAAGAAAACCTCATTGCGATTAGTTATTTCGGGTTTATTATTCCCAATTGCCTTAATTCTAGCGATTGATTACAGTATGCATGGTTTTCCAGACTTATCGATGGATAATATCAATCCAAGAATTGCTAATTCAACATTAACAGCATTCATATTGGGTTCGACATTTCTCCTTGGCAACATGTATTTTTATGGTGAATCTAGAGATCGACCTTTGGCACCTTTATTTGCGATGGTCATAGCGATATTGGTAGGTTTCGGAACAACAATATTTTTCATAGAGCAAGGTGATATATTGCTTGAAGATAATGGGTCTATAATTGCACAGTTAGTTTACAATATTTCTCATACAATAGTGTCCATTTTTGCTTTAATCCTGGCATTTGGAATTGCCATAGGGATTTTATTTTCCTCATTAACTCACTCAAAATCAAAGATAAATGAAGGTAAATTATCGGAAGAAGAGTAGAATCATCCTCCGTTTATTTCATAAGGGATTGGTAGGTGGGCGAAACATCGAGGTGAGTTTATGTCAAAAGGTACACCATCCATGGGTCGACGTCAGAAGACAACACACATCCGATGTAGAAGATGTGGCAGGAATGCTTACCACAAGCAAAAGAGTGTATGTGCATCTTGTGGATACGGCGCTACAGCAAAGATGAGAAAGTTTAGCTGGTCTAAGAAAACTCACCGTCCTAAGGCTTGATTTAGCTATGTCAACATCCGACAATCTCTGCAAACAATCATTTGCTAACTGTTTAGAGGCCTAACTGTGTGCGGTATTCTAGGTGTTGTTGGTCGTCAAGGCTTTCACATCAATCAATTACTATATGACGGATTGACTGTATTACAGCATAGAGGTCAAGATGCTGCTGGGATAATGACCGAACATGATGGTCAATTTAGGCTTAGAAAATCAAATGGTCTTGTTTCAGACATATTTTACACTAGACATATGCAGAGGCTGCAGGGTCACATCGGAATAGGTCATGTTAGGTATCCAACAGCAGGAAGTTCATCTAAAGCAGAATCGCAACCGTTCTATGTTAACTCACCATACGGACTATCGATTGCCCACAATGGTAATCTAACCAATGCTAGTGACTTACGTAAAATCTTGTCAAACAAATACCATAGGCACATGAATACCCAAAGTGATTCAGAAATTTTGCTAAATATTCTTGCTGTTGAATTAACTAAGTATTCGTCAGATATTTCTATAGAAGGAGAGCCACACCTTGATATCGAGACTGTATTTAAAGCAATAAATGCGCTTAACACTTATGTTAAAGGCGGCTATGCTTGTGTCTCAATGATTTCTGGCTATGGTTTGTTGGCATTTAGAGATCCAAACGGAATTAGGCCGTTAGTTTATGGTAAAAGAGATACAGAAGAAGGCGTAGAATGGATTGTGGCAAGTGAATCAGTTGCAATAACAGCCCTAGGTTTCGAAGTAGTTTCTGATGTTAAGCCAGGTGAAGCGATATTCATTTCTTCATCGGGTCATCTATTTTCTAGAGTCTGTGCTAAAGAGACCAAGAGTAACCCATGTATTTTCGAATACGTTTACTTTGCACGACCCGACTCAGTGATAGATGGGATATCTGTTTACGAAGCTAGGTTAAATCAAGGCAAAATATTAGCCGAGAGAATATTATCAGAGTGGCCTGATCATGACATAGATGCGGTAATCCCTATTCCCGATTCAGGAAGAATCGCAGCTCTACAGATGGCTAGTAGTCTAAAAGTACCGTATAGGGAAGGGTTTGTCAAAAACCGATATATTGGTAGGACATTCATTATGCCTGGACAGTCCTTGAGAGAAAAGTCAGTTAGAAGAAAGTTAAATGCTATCGACGACGAGTTTAGAGGTAAAAATGTTCTATTAGTTGATGATTCTATTGTTCGTGGCACAACTAGTAAGCAAATTGTTGAAATGGCCAGGGAATCTGGTGCCTCGAAAGTTTATTTTGCTTCTGCAGCCCCTCCAGTAAGGTTTCCAAACGTATATGGTATAGATATGCCAGCAACATCAGAATTCATTGCTAATAATCGTACTATTGAAGAAATAAACGAACACATTGGAAGCGATAAACTATTTTACCAAACTTTAGAGGATTTAATAAAATCAACCAAACATTCCAGCAGGGCTGAAATTAAATTTGATTCTAGTTGTTTTGACGGAGTTTATGTCACTGGTGATGTCACAGATGAATACTTACAATTGTTACACCAACAAAGAAATGACAATGCTAAGCAGATGAATCAAGATGATGATCAAATACTTGATATCCATAATGACTCAAATTGATGTTTCTAACAGATAAAATAAACATCGCGTAGAGAACTTAATGATACTAAGCGAAATGGATTATTCATGCTTACCTATGAGGCGTCAATAACTTTCGCACCTCATTCGACTGTCACCGGCTTAGATTTGTCACCTGACGGTCAAACAATTGCCTGGTCTGAGACCGATGGCTCGGTTAGTATTTATCAAGGGATGGAAAAAGTATGCCAAATAAAATCCGAGGGTTTAGTTACAGGTATGGCTTTTCATCAAGAACATTTGATTGTATCCGATGACGCTTTCGGGATTAAAAGTTATGATTTAAACGCTAATGAATTGTGGAGACGGGAAGTTCCGGGTGGAGTTTCTATGTTCAAAACAACTAACACTTTCATTGCTATTGTTGACAACCTTGGAAGACTTGTAATTTCAGACTTACAAGGTAATTTAATTAACTCTAATTTACCCTATTCTTCTATTTGTAAACTTGAAAATTATGTTCAGGGAATAACAATTGTCCAGGAGGATGGAGGCGTCTATTGTTATAATGGTAATCAAAATACTTGGATAAGACCGAAGCGTGGTGAAGTTGGCGAATCAATAACAGCATTGGGGTTTAGCCACGATGGAAATCTAATAATCGGGCGAGAAGGATATGCACTGGTTCCAGGTGATGAAGAAGCTTTAGAATTAGAAATATGGGATACTTCCACTAACAGGCTAATCACAAGATTGGATTTGAATAATAGATTAATGAAAGTGGTATCGGTTAATAGCCAGACTGTAATAGGTCTAGATGATGGTTCAGTATATCTGATTGAGGGGCAAATAGGTGAAGGCTTCACATTAAAAGAACCAATAATGGAATGTAAATATCCAATTAAAACACTATCCATCTGTGATAAATCAATAGTTGCAGGTTCATGGTTTTACATTCATGGACTAACTCAAGACGGCAAAACATGGACCGTGGAACACCAAGGTATTGTGCAGCATTCAGTTTATTCTAGCAAAACTAATTGTTTATATTTTGCTGGTGATGATCAAAATGACTTCACTGATAGCGAACCGATTGGGTGTCTAGATTTCGATAAGGAATTAATAAAAGTTGACAAGTCTGAATTAACATTATGGTTTGAGCAAAAGGAAGTAACTACCCAATTAAGCGCTGAACAAATCTATTCCGATGATACCAAGATGACAGAACTAATTAGTCTTGATAGTAGCATTAAAAATAAAGATTTAGGCGCTAAAGATGAAGAATTTACCAATTTGTTAGATGCATTAGGGGACATTATTGAAAATAATAATTACTCTGAAAAAATATCAAATGACTCAGAATTAGATGATGATTCTCTTTTGGGTGAATTATTAGATGATGTCATAAAAAACAAGCCTCTAATTGCGAATGCTGGTAATGATATGACTTATCATTCCGGAGATGATGATTTCGCAGTAATAATTCTTGATGGTACAGCCACCATGAACCAGCAAGGAAAAATAATCAAATGGTCTTGGACAGATGATACTGGAAGAGAAATTTCAACACTTACAAAATTTAGGGCCAAACTTAGTGTCGGAATGTATCGTTTTGAATTAAGAGTTAGTGATTTAGAAGGTAAATCAACCGCCGACTCTGTGCAAATTGAGGTGGTTTAATTGCTAAATAATGATTTGTGGGTCGAGTCGTTCATTGTTGGCGCTTTAGCAATGCGATGTTCTGTTGTAACTGACTTGAAAACAGGAGATACCGTAATAATTGACGGGGGTTCTGAAACTCAAAGAATAATATCTTGGATTGAAGATTTCTCTGGCCAAGGGCCGGATTGGTTTAAGGGTCCAAGTAGTTTTGATACTATGAACTCTTTTGGACTATCCAGAAGAAAAGTAATTGCATTGGTAAATACACATGCGCATTTTGACCATTCAGGGGAGATACCATATTTGCTTGAAAGGTATGATGTAAGTTGGTACTTACATCCTGAAGACGATTACTTGCAGTCATTAGCCCAAAAATCAGCTCAGCGTTGGGGATTTAATTTGCCAACACCAGCGATAGCAGATAAGCAACTTGAAGATAATATGACATTAGAACTTGGTTCCCTTAAATTTGAGATATATCATACTCCTGGACACACACTTGGGGGTTGTTGTATCGAAGTTGAGGTTGAAGATGGTGCTAATCACTTGTTTGCTGGAGATACGCTATTTGCTGGGTCTGTTGGAAGAACAGATTTACCATTTTCAGGTGGAGATTTCAATTTACTATCTCATTCAGTCATTACTAAATTATGGCCTTTGGAAGGCGATACAGTAGTTCATCCGGGGCATGGTCCAATGACAACTATCGGCGTAGAGAAATCAACAAACCCATTTGTTGGTGTACAAAGTGCAGCATTTGCAGAGTTTAATTAAATTCATGAAAGCATGTTGGAGAGGGCACTGCTCAAAACCGGTAATGCCTCTTCCCAAGTTGAAACTATTCCATAATCTGCATATTGGAAAATAGGTGCATCAGCATCTTTGTTAATTGCTACAATATACTTCGATGATCGCATTCCGGCAAGATGTTGAATTGCTCCAGATATACCAACTGCGATGTATAGATTTGGATTAACAGTCTTTCCAGTTTGTCCAACTTGCATGGAATGAGGGATATCATCCCAAGTATCAACAGCAGCTCTTGAAGCACCAACAGCAGCTCCTAAAGTATCTGCAATTGCCTCTAGATGGGAGAAATTATCTGGTGACCCCATCCCTCTTCCCCCAGAAATAATGATATTTGCTTCAGATACGTCTAACCTAGCGGAAGCTCTCTCGACTAATTCTTTTACTGCAGTAGATAAATCTCCTGAAGCGTCAATGACTTGTATTTCACAAGAACCATCGTTACTTACTCCCGCAAATACGTTTGGTCGGATGCTTACTACAACATTGCCATTTATTGCGACATTTTCGATAGCTTTACCGGAATATATTGGAGTAGACAAGGTGGTTCCAACGATGGAGATTACATCTTGAACCACTGAAACATTTCTTCTTGCGGCAATTCTTGCTGCTAAATCTTTTGATTGTGCTGAGGCAGCAGTGACTATTATTCCTTGCGGAGCGACAGAATCCAATGCTTGTGCCCAACCTGATGCATCATAATTAGTAAAAACTGATGATTTGGCCGCAATTATTTTGCTTACCCCTGAAATATTACTTACTTGGTCTGCTAAACTTGAATCTGTACAAGGTATCACGAGTGTGCAATCTGACCCCAAAATGTTAGCTGCACTAATTAGTTCATTTGTTGTCGGGCTTACTTTTCCTTTGTTAATTTCTGCTATAACTACTGTTTCTGTCATAATTTCACCTCAAATAATATTTGCTTCTTCTCTAAGTAATTGAACAACAGTTTCAGCTGATTGTCCACCTTCGAACTTCTTACCAGCTGGTTTTTCAGCAGGCATAGTTTGAGAAACAACTGTAACATTGGAAGGATTTGGATTGACACTTTTGACATCTACTTGCGCTCTTTTTGCCATCATAATACCTTTGACGTTTGGCTTTCTCACCTTTATGGATCCTTTGTCACAACTCACAACAAGTGGTGCTGAGACATTGATGATTGCGTTACCACCTTCTGCAGGGACAGTCACAGTCATACCATCAGTAAATTGGATATCTGTTACGTTTGATACCGATGCCCACCCTAATTTTTCAGCAACACCTGGACCAGTTGAACCAGACCCAGTGTCTGCCGAGGATTTGCCGCAGTATACAACTTCATATCCATCTTGTGAGATTACTCCAGAAATAACTGTCTGAAAGGCATTTGAATCCATATACTCTGTACAGTCTAGGCGAACAATTTCATCAACTCCGATTGCTTTTGCATCTTTCAAAACTTTATCAGCAGAGTTTCCTCCAACTGTGATGGCGGTTACAGTACCCCCAACAGCCTCTTTGTGTAAGAGGGCGTTTTCTACTGCAAATTCATCAAATGGACTCATGACCATCTTGACACTTGATAAATCGACTCTGTCGTTAGAAATTTGTATTTTTGAATTTGTATCCGGTACCTGCTTAACGAGTACTGCTATTTTCACCATAGTATCACCAATGAACATTCCTGTAGGATTCAATTGATGAACATTTGTATCGGCAGATTTTTGGATTTAGTAAAAAGAAACTAACTTCCGATTACTTTCTTTGAATTATTTCATTGACCCTTTCCAATAAATCAGGCTTTTCCGCAAAGTGTTTAGCAACAGTGGTTAAACCTCGTGATATTCCGTCTGCGACGCCTAATTTAGCGTCTAAGGGGTGTAATTCTCCAGATTTCACAGCACTCTTGAATTCTTCTAGAGTTTGCCATGTAGAAGGTTGACCAAATTTAGGATTTGGTGTCACTAATATCTCTCCAAATTCAGGTAGCACTATATGCTCAGCCAGTTCATATATTGGGGAATTCTCGTCTTCAGGATTTAAGTAAGCATGCTTCTGCATTTTCTTTTTTAGTGATTTAGCATTGTCATGGATCAGTATCGCTCCATTTGGATCTGATTTGCTCATTTTATGGTCAAAACTTTCCATTCTTGAACCACTTGATTTCAATGAAGAGATAATCGGCGTATGAAGGCAAGTTGCCTTTTTCCAGCCGTATTTACTCGCAACGTCTCTCATAAACATATGTGCTTTTCTTTGGTCCATCCCACCGATGGCAATGTCAATTTCTAATTCAAAAATATCACTGGCTTGCATTGCGGGGTAGAAGAACTTCGATAAATCGTGGTCAGATGAAACTTCATCTCGGCCCATTATGGTAAATGTCTTTCTTACCATCGCTAGGGTTGCTCCTTTGGAACATCTTAAAACGCGTGCCCAATAATCGCCAGAATTCATTAGCGTAGAAGCCCAACTAAATCTTAGTTCTCCTGGACCATCACCTTCTGGCGGATAATCTAGCAACGCTCTGAAAGTTTCTTCCATATAATTAGCAGTCAATTGAATGTCTGCCATATTGCCGTTGAATTTGTCATTTATCCACGCATGCCAATCAGCTAGAAAGATTAATACGTTTACGTCTGCATCGAGCATTCTTTTCAGCTGCAGTGATAGTACCTTCCAACCAATGTGTGCTTTTCCTGATGGTTCAAATCCAACATAACACCTGATAATGCCATCACCAGCGGTGCTAGTATTATCAGCGATACAATCTACTAAGTGATCTAACCCTACAGTCTCTTCGACAGAACCAACTATCTTGTGAACTCTGGAGATTTGTTCACTGCTTAACTCTGTTAGCCTTGGGCACTTTTCTTGATATTGAATCATCATTTGTTCAATATCCATAATTTACACCTCAAAACAAGTCATTGAGTTTCTTTACTTTACCTTCTGAAGGAGCATCGCCAGCTTCAATCATCGACTCAAGTTCTGCAATCATGCCAAGGGCCTTGTCTCTCAATTCATCAGTAAGTTTTGAACTCATTTCCATTGATTTGTGAGCCATCTTAATAGCGCCTTTAGCCTTGGAGAATTTCTTTGCTTCTTCTTTTGCCTTATCGCCTCTTTGTTTAGCATTATAACCAGTAGCTTCGTCTAAAAAACCAGACCATCTTTTCCTTGACTGCATGGCCTTTTCCCGGCCTCCATCGGAAGCAAGGAATTCACTTAGTGAGTCACCTTTCAGTTGGTCTACATCCATGGATAATTTCCCGTCTTCACTGTAATTGCCGCTAACCATGCTTAAAATACCAAAAGATGCGGTAAATATCCCTTCAGCATTTGCTGAAACATCATCGAAATATTGGGTCGCTAACTTTGCAAGACCTGCATTTCCACCCATTTGTTTAACCAATCCACGCTTAACAGAAAATTTCTCCATGTTGCAAGGCAAAACACCATTGAACATAAGGCTCACCGTTGAAACTCTTCAAAGCGAAATATTTTGATTGAGCAGTTTATGGAACAAATTATGCGAGTTAGAAGTACAATGTGCATATTCATGCTTTTGATTCTATTAATGCCAACTATTCTGGCCGAAGATAATAATGTGGAATTGACATTAGAATCATCAATAACTGATGAGGATGCGGGTATTACTAGCGCCGAGGTATCACCAAATCAAAAAACTGTGCTTATGGTAGGGCTTGACGGATTTGTTCATTTAATCTCAGCAAAAAATCCTGGGGACAGAACTTTAGACATTGAACTTAATAGCGGAAGACAGAATAATTTCAATGACGTTGCCTGGCATCCAAGGGGAGAAGCAGCATTGATTGCCGGAGATTTGGGAACGGCAATGAGGTATGAAAAAGTCGACCATGGTATTACTGTTGTTAATGGCACTGGAGCGGTTCTAGGCAGAAATCTAACTTCTGTTGATTGGCGTAGTGCTGGAGATTACTCTTACTTTGGAGCAGAAGATGGTTCTTTGTGGCGATTCTCCGAAGGAACAGGCTTTGTGCTTGTAGATACTGTAAATTCAGAAATAACAGGTATCTCTTGTCACAAAAATCATGACATATGTGTCGTTTCAACTCTTGCAGATGGTTTGGGGGTCATTGGACAAACTCATAATATTTCATGGTTAAGCGGGACTAAAACTGATACTTGGGTAGATGTAGATTGCCCAGATTCACAACTAAATGAATGTGTAGCATATGGCAGCGGATTAAGATTAATTCCAATTTTACTGAACACAATAGATCATTCTAAATCCGATACAGGGGAACTGGTACAATATCCAAGCCTCACTGGTGATTTCATTGCGACTTCTTCTGGTTATGGTAGTACTTCAATGATTCAAATTGCCCCATTTGCAACTGTGAGATATGACTCGTTGGAAAATATTGCAAAGGTGCAAATCTCCTCTGAACAAATGCTTGAATGGGATTCTGTTATCGCTGGCCGTCAGATTGCCTATGTCTGGGAGACAGGTTTTGATGACGGATTTATTCTCACAACCAATGGAAATGTAATTTCTTTTGAACCAATGCTTGTTGAAATTGACAATACTATATTGACAACAATAATTCTAATTGCAGTTACTGTTTCAGTGCCAGGTGTTATACTTGGATTAATCTACATGAGTAGTCCATCCCTGCAAAAAAAATATCTTAGTTTTAGACGGAAAAGTCGCAAGAAGAAATCTAATAAAAATAGTTAGGTTCTAAAAGCGCCTGTGGTAGGGACAGATTGGGGAGAACATATGGAACCATTTGAAGGTCTAGATTTCTACGACATAGAGAGTTTACTTACTGAAGAAGAAATAATGGTTCGGGACATGGTCAGAGCATGGGTTGATGAGGAAGTAATTCCAAACATCGAACATGCATGCGAAAAAGGCATATTTCCAGATGAATGGCGTGTTGCGCTAGGAGAAATGGGGGTATTAGGTGCGCCGCTTAAAGGCTACGGCTGCCCAGGATTATCATATGTTGCCTACGGTTTGATTTGTCAAGAACTGGAACGTGGAGATTCAGGTCTTCGCTCATTTGCCTCAGTCCAAGGGTCCCTTGCCATGTATCCAATTTGGGATTTTGGTAGCGAAGAACAAAAAAATCACTATCTGCCAAAGATGGCCTCGGGTGAAATGATTGGTTGTTTCGGTCTTACTGAACCAGATTATGGTTCCAATCCTGGAGATATGATTACTAAAGCTGAAGATAAGGGTGACCATTACCTCATCAATGGTGCAAAAATGTGGATTACCAATGGTACAATTGCCGATGTGGCTGTTGTCTGGGCTAAATTAGATGGCGTCATTAAAGGATTCATTGTCGAAAAAGGTGATGAAGGTTTTACCGCTCCTGAAATGAAAGGAAAACATTCGCTAAAGGCTTCAGTAACCAGCGAATTAGTATTTCAAGATTGCAAAATACCGAAAGATCGACTTCTCCCTGGAGTGAAGGGTCTTAGGGGTCCATTTTCTTGCCTCAACAATGCAAGGTTTGGAATCTCTTGGGGTGCTTTAGGTGCTGCAATGGCTTGTTTCCACAGTGCCAAGACATATTCTTTGTCAAGAATACAGTTCGATATTCCAATTGCTTCGTATCAATTGGTTCAAAACAAGTTAGCCTGGATGCTTAGAGAGATCACTAAAGGTCAATTATTGGCTTACCATCTTGGTAAGAAAAAGGATGATGGAACATGGTTTAATGAACAAATTTCGTTGGCGAAAATGAACAATGTCGACATTGCACTTGAGATTGCCAGAGTCGCAAGAGATATCCACGGAGCGAATGGAATCCTAGATGAGTATCCTGTTATGAGACACATGGCAAATCTAGAGTCTGTTAAAACATACGAGGGTACTCATGATATACACAACCTAATCATTGGTAGATATATCACTGGAATTCAAGCGTTTACCAGACAAGTTTGAAATTAATCAAACTGATGGTAATAGTCCAATCTTGGCTAATCCATTCCAAACGGGATCTAAAAATCTTGGAAGTATCCTATGTCTTACATAAACAGCCGCAGCTAGACTCATCTTCTGCAGTTTGTTCAATTTTACCCTCTTGGTAAATACATCTCCTTGTTCTTTTTCGATTTGACGTAGGATTTTATCATAAAATGCAATCATTGCGGCTGGAGAATATCTTGTTCTTCTAGGCAACAAGGGTAGTAATTGTCGAGCCTCTTCCAAATAGCTCCTTGCTCTTTTTGCGTAATGATAGCAATATGGTTCCCAAGTCTTGTTAAGTACAACTTTACCATCAAGTTCCTTTTCCTGAATGCCATTCTTTTCCAATTCATCTAATGGCAGGTAAACACGATCTCTTCCAATATCTTCACCAACATCTCTCAAAACATTGGTCAATTGCATGAAAATACCCCATGACTCGGCGTACTTCTTTGCTTTTGGGTCACTATATCCATATATCTCAATGCACATCAAACCAACAACTGAAGCGACTCTGTAACAGTAGTCATATAACTCGTCAAAAGTTCGATAGCGATTGTTATACAAATCATCCTCCATTCCAGAGATTAGGTCATCAAATACGCTCCTTGATATTTTATACCGGTCTACAGTATCTTTCAAAGCTAGGAACACAGGATCAGTTGAATAAACATCAGAATAGCATGTTGAAAGTTTTTTTCTGAAGAAAAATAATTGAGTAATTTTGTTAAGATATGATTCTTCGTCCAAAATAGTTCCACGGTTTTGTAAAGATTCTAATTGTTCTCTGTAAGCGACAGCCTCTGGGTCAGTTTGTCCGTTGCTGCCTGGAAATCTGTCGGCCCAATCGCCGTCAGCAATGTCATCTGCTCTTCGACAAAATGCGTAAACTGCACACATGGCTAGTCTTTGTTCGTCTGGCAAATATTTGAATGAATGATAAAAGTTACCGGCTTCTTGCATAGTCAGTTTTTCACAGTACTGATATGCTAGTTTGAGCAATTCTTTGGGTGGCTTTTCTGACCAAATCGGAGCATCTAGGTTTTCAAATGGGTCGACAAGTTCATTTTTGTCAACTAACCCAATGAAAGCAACACCTTCACGCAATGCTTCCATTGCAGTTACACTAACTGCTTTTACTGCATCTTTGGCAAGCATTACACCAGCGCGAAGTCTATCTAGAGTAGTTATTTTTTCTACTTGCTCTTCGGAAATCCTACTATTTGCGCTTCCCTTGAGCGGGAATAACAAGTCGAGAGGTTTCCGTCGTTCTAACATCCCTATCAATTACCTGTATGACTACTCCTTTTTGATTGCTTTGTAAAAGAGCATCATTCAACTATCAAGATTTTAAGCCTTTCACAAAGGAAATTTCCCACACTAGTGACTCTAGTAAGCATAAACTAACAAACTATAAATTACTTATTTACGGAATCTTTATTTTTTTCCAAAAGTCTTCTAACTCCACCAGGAATAATCAGTGCTCGTAATAATTTCCTCGCATAAGATTTAATCTCATCTCTAGTGACTTTAATTCGGTCAGCAGAATCAAGTATATTCCCCTCTCGAAGGAGAGTTACAGTTCTTTGCCCAATTAAAACTGGTAGCATACATGAAGCCTTGAGTCTAAATTGGGTTTCAGGAATCATCTTGATATATTCTATTGCGGCATCAAGATGTTCATTCGTTAAATCCAAATATTCATCGTATAATGGCCTAAATTTCTCAATATTACTTGGTGAGAGTAAATCTTCCGGCTCCATCTGGTGCTTAGTTAGTTCTTCTATAGGAATATAACATCTTCCAAATCGTAAATCTTCAGGGATGTCACGTAGGATGTTGATCATTTGTAGTGCTTTACCAAATCTTACGCCTTTTTCATAAAATCCTTCTTCTTGTTCTGGAGGTATTGATATTACATGGGCAAGGGACATTTTTGTCCAAAACACTCCAACACACCCTGCGACTCTGAACGTATAGTCATCCAATTCAGCATTATCGTTGAGTGCAGATATATTCCCTCCTTCGTTAGCGGGTCCAAATCTCTCTAAATCTAGAATCTGACCACCTACAATAATGTCTAGACATTCTAGCATTCTTTCCCTGTCCTCTTCTGTGTAAATTTTTAATCCCTCGACAACATCTTGGACATTACGAAGAAGTTCTGCTTCGTGGGGGTTATCCTGAATTTCGGCAAGATTAGAAAAGTCGGGTATTATGCTTGATTTACCTTGGGCAATATCATTGTAATTGCGCAGCAATCTAAGAAGTTCTTCTGTATCACCGTGTTTGGAATCAGCAATCGTATCTGCGACTCTTGCTAAAAGGTAAAGCAGACCTATTTGCCCACGAACTTTCTTTGGGAGATATTTGAGTGTAGGATAAAAAGATCTTGAAGTTGATTTAAGCAAATTATCAATCTTGTCATTGATAAGTACTGACAATTAATCCCCTCATGCAACTCCAATGGTTATTTGTTTTTGAGGCTGTGGTCAAATAGGTACTTTCTGTGGATATTTTTCGTACTGATAATTAACGTATTATTAGTCGGTAAATTAGTTAATGCTTTAGGCATTGAGTTAGTCCGAAAGGCTAGAGGGGACGCTAATGGATTGTATGTCGTGTGGTGAGCACATACCGAATGACAGTATTTTCTGTCCCGAATGTGGAGCAAGACAAGACTTATCCAGGGCAGGAGGTTTTACTGCACCAAACTCCGTTGGACTTGCTGGCCAAGAGGTGACCGGTGGGCGCAGCTTTGGTGTTGTCTCCGGGGAGGCAATTAGACAGCAACGAGAGATGTCGGTTAGTGACCCTAATGCAATTTCTCCTGAACTAATGAGGCAGATTGCTGAAGGAATGCAAAACCAACAAAATATTCCCCCAGTTGGTAATTTTCCACCTCAAGGATTCCAAAACCAGACAAATAATCCTAATCAAATCCCAAGGAATGATTTAGGCAATATGAGACAAAATATGCCAAATGTAACTCCTATGGGTCAATCATCCTCTCCTACAGACGAGATGGTTGACAGATTGGCACATGCAGAAAAAGCTATGAAGTCTGAAAGAAGAAGTCAATGGCTGAATATGAACCAAGCTTCAGCTTCTAATGTTTTATCCTCCCTTGGGGCAGATTTACCCGCTCACTTGCGAAATGAGAAAAATGCTGCCCAAGAAATCCTAACGGGAGCGCTGGGAGGTCAAAAAGAGGCGCCTAGTGATGCATTTTTGCGAAGAATGTGTGAAGTTGCGGTAAGGCGGGTTGCAAGGAAGCGGGGAGTTGCAGTTGAAACACCTCAAGCCAAATTAGCAGATGATGTACTAAGCGTAAACATAACCTATATTGATGATGGCAGAGTGCTAGATTCGCCTGAAGATTTGACGCAAGCCTTTGAACATGCTATCCAAACTGAAGTTGCTCTGAAAGGCTTTGATTATGTTTCTGAAATAAGTCTATTCCGTTCTAAAGACGGCGAGGTTGAGAATCTATCTGAAGAAGCAGAAGATGATGAAGAAATGTTTGCTTGCGAAATCTGTGATGGTTTGGTAAAAGAAAGCGATTCAAAGTGTCCACACTGTGGCGCAGTATTCGAAGATGACGATGATTTTGAAGAATCCAGCCCCCAACAAGCGCCAAGTTCACCTTCTAGAGGCGGTCCTCCAGGTGGTCCATCACGAGGTGGTCCTCCAGGTGGTCCATCAAGAAGCGGTCCTCCAGGTGGTCCAACAAGAGGCGGTCCTCCAGGTGGTCCATCAAGAGGCGGTCCCCCAGGCGGTCCAACAAGAGGCGGCCCTCCAGGTGGTCCATCAAGAGGCGGTCCATCTAAAAGTCCTGGAAGAGCACCTCCATCAAAATCTCCACCAAGTAAGAAACCGGGACCACCCGGTGGCTCATCAAGAGGACCACCTGGTGGTCCAAAAGGTGGCCCTCCAAAGGGACCTAAACGTGGCCCTCCTAGATGACGAGGGTTATTTTTGCGCACTGATAATTTACCAGAATTTGGGGCCATAAAATTTAACGGAAAATTAAGGCCATCCCAGATCGCAGCCGCATCTGTAATTGAACCAGAACTAGATCAACAAGGTAAGCACCTGCATATAGTTGCTCCACCTGGTTCAGGAAAAACCGTGCTAGGTCTCTATGTGTGGTCAGATTTGGTAAGAAAACCAACTTTAGTGCTGTCTCCTAATTCTGCAATTCAGGCACAATGGGCAGCACGCACAGATCTTTTTGAGTTGGATGGGAAAGATGAATTTATCAGTACCGACCCAGAAAATCCAGGTTTATTGACCAGTCTTACATACCAATCAATAACCATGCCAAAGCGTGGTGGCGAATCTTTAGATGAGTCTGCCATCGAGCTTTGGATAAAATCATTAATTGTAAAAAAAGAGGCAATCGATGATGAATCTGCTCTTGCTTGGATAGAAGATTTAAGATCAAAAAATAGCAAATATTTTGATGACAGGATATCGGTCTATAGAAAAAAGGTGAGGGACGATTTTGCTCAACATGGTAACGCTCTATGGACTCTAAGTGAGTCATCAAGAAAGACCTTACAGCGACTAAAAAAGGTTGGTATTGGCTTGATAATATTAGATGAGTGTCATCATTTACTGCACCACTGGGGTAGAGTTCTTACAGAGGTAAGAGAATACTTCGATAATCCAATTGTCCTTGGATTAACTGCAACCCCACCTGATTTTGATCATTATGATGAAATTGATTCTTTAAGGTATCAAGAATTCTTTGGTGAGATTGACTATGAAGTGCCTGTGCCCGCTTTAGTAAGGGATTCAAATCTCGCGCCTTACCAAGATCTTGCTTATTTCGTTAGACCATCCCAACATGAACTAAATTACGTTTCACAGGTTGATGAAGAATTTAAGCTTCTTCTAGGAGAATTACACATAAAAGAGGAGTATGATAACGCAACACTTCCACTTGATAAATGGATTTTTCAAGCATTAGATGAGAGAAAATCACCGGGTGGGAAGCAAGAAGGTTGGGATGACTTCAACAAAAGATACCCTACCTTTGCAAATGCAGCAAGAATGTTTTTGATGAGTTCGAATCAACAATTACCAACCAATGTACCTAGACCGGATAATTTCACAATAGATGATTTCCAAAATAAGTTGGCGATATTACGACCAGTCTTAGACAGATATGTTAGGCATGGTCTAAGGAGGTCCAATAATGAAAAAGACCATGAAAAAGCAGAGTTAGTCACTCAAAGATTACGTATGCTGGGTACCCAAATAACAGAAACAGGAATCCGTCCATGCGCTTCTCCTGTTGGTAGAATAATGGCTTATGCTTCATCAAAGACTACAGCGCTCTCAGACATAATCTCTACTGAAATGCAAGCACTGGGTGGTGATATTAGAGCAGTAATTATCACAGATTTTGAAAAGACTTCTGCAACAACATTAGTAGAGGGAGTAATGGATGAAGAAGCGGGTGGCGCTATTGCCGCATTTAGGCAGGCAATAAGTTGCGATAACTTAGATTTACTCAATCCAATTTTAATGACTGGAAGCACAGTATTAGTTGATGATGACTTAGTTGATAAATTCTTACAGCACGCTAATTCATGGATTGCAAAGAGAGAGTTAAAGATTGAACTACTTGAAAAAGAAATTGATGGCTACCATCAAATAATTGGTAGAGGTGTAGATTGGAAACCCCGGTATTATTCATTGATGATAACACAATTTTTTCAGGATGGTTTGACTAAGTGTTTGATTGGAACCAGAGGATTATTAGGAGAAGGCTGGGATGCATCACGAATTAATGTACTAATCGACCTAACAACCGTTACTACCAGTATGAGTATCAATCAACTGAGGGGTCGGTCAATAAGATTAGATAAAAACTGGCCAGAAAAAGTTGCCAATAATTGGGACATAGTCTGTTTAGCCGAAGAGTTCACCAATGGCTTTGCCGATTATGACCGCTTCAAGATAAAACATAAGCAATTGTATGGTGTTTGTGATGATGGTGCAATTGAGAAAGGAGTTGGTCATGTTCATGCTGCTTTTACTGAGGCTGAACCCGAAGGGGTTAGCGAAGGTATGGCGGCTTTCAATGAAGATATGTTACGACGTAGCCGAAATAGGTCACATGTAAGAGGATTATGGGGGATAGGACAACCATTTAATGCAAAACCGACCACAGCGATTGAAGCAAAAGTTAGCAGTGGATTTGGTGGGGGATTTTCATTCGGTAAAGAGCAAACTCCATGGAGTGACGAATCACTAATTCATGCGATTTCCCTTTCAATAGTTAACAGTTTAATTCATTTAGGCATGGTTTCAAAAAATTGTCGGGCAGATGGAGGTAACCGAGGTGGAGGATGGTTTCGTTTACATCTTCAAAATGCAACAGAAGAAGAGAGTGCATTATTTACTGCCTGTTTAGAAGAAATACTTGGGCCAATAAAGAAACCACGATATGTTATTTCCCGTTCTTCCAAATTTATTACTGATACATGGTTATCAAAACTCATGCCAGAAGTCATTGCCAAGTTTTTCAGGCCAGTAAAAGACCAACTTGTCATGTACCACACAGTTCCTAAGATTCTAGCTGCATCATCAGAAAAGGCGGAACTCTTCCAGCGATATTGGAACCAATTTGTCAGCCCATCAGAGTTGTTTTACGCCAGAAGTAAAGATGGTAAAATGAGAGTTGAAGTCATTAAGTCATCTACGATGATCCCGGAAAATTCTTTACACAGAAAAGAAATATTCCTATGAACATGCCTTGCACATAATTCTCTTGCCGCTTTCACAATCCCCACAGAATCGTTTTCGACATTTGAAACATCGAAAATCAAATGCAGACACAGGCTTTGAACAGTTAGGATCTGCACAACTTTCATCTGTATTTCCTTCATTTTTTGCAACTCCCTTTGAAACATTATCCCAAAAGGTTGGATCTAATTTATTGGATTTATGTTTGGATTGGTCTGTATCTTGTGAAGGAGAATATAATCCTTGGTTACTTAGACTCAAGGTCGACATGACAAACGGATTGTGAAAAAATGGCTTTGCAGCCTTTTCGCCAACATTGAACAAACTCGAATAAGTCTTGATTGCTTCGTCTACTGTAGTTACAGTTACTCCACTAGAGTTTATTTTAGCAACTATTGAATTGTAATGATAATTTCGATAATTATTAGTCGATTGAATATGTTTTGTTCTTGGCATTTGATTAACTGGCGTTATTTGCATAATTCCATTCTCTACAAGTATTTTAACAAATAATGCAAACCCAACAAAAATTGCTAATGTAATCCATAATCCTGAATGAACAGCATCACGATAAGACTGTCTGATTAATCCTATCAATACAAAACAAAGTGATATCGTTGAGATGTATTTTCTTAAAACCATATCATCACGAAAATGTGGCTAGGCGCTGTCCCCGAGCGCCGTCACCGATTGTTTCTAGCCTTCTTTAGAAAAATGTCACAGTCCTAAGACTCCATTGGGGACAATTTAAGTTATTGGTAAGCAGTCTATAAATAATCACTCTCGAACAACCATTCTAATGCTTGGTTCACTGTTTCCTGCGAGTTTATCAGGTTGAGATGAATCAATAGCAACTCCAAGTTTAGTTAGTAGTGTTAAATGTGCTTTTGAATAGATTGGTGTTGAACTATTATTGTTAATAAGGGAGATGAACTTTGGTTCATTGTGCCATATACCACTATCATCCATTATACCGGAGATTCTGACCCAATAATGCTCTCGTTGTTTTAGGTTCTCTGATAATTTCTCAATGCCTAGTTCGCTTAGAATTTTTACTACTTTTGCCCTGGTGATAGATTCCGGGCAGATGAATAGAATCCTTTCACCATCTGAAAAAATAGCACAGTAACCCAGGTTTTCCATTTCGATTAACATGTTTAATCGGTCAAAGCATTCAGAACCTGTGCCCCATGAATAAGGAGTCCAAAAGATTAGTGCGCTTCTATCTTTAGTCCCAGGTAAGTGGTTGCTAACTTCCATCATGTAGGTGTGTTGTTCGACTTCTCTTCCTTCATCTTTGACATATTTATTCACTACCTTTTTATCTTGGACCTTTGCAGTCTTAGGTATTTTTAAATGCCCCCAAAAACTTGGAACTTGACCAATCCAAGAATCAATACTCATGCTCAATCTTTCTAGGCCTATCCTGTGGCATAACAATCCAGTTTTTCCGTGTATACTGCCGGGTAAGCGAATGATTCTACGCGTGTCAGCAGTAATTCTTGGGTCTACTTTGAATCCTGCTAGCAATACTTCTTGAAGCAATTTATCGCGGTCTGCTTTTACTGCATTCTCTCTTTTCCTTGCATTCTCAATGGAAAATAAAGTTCTGTCTAATTCATGGTAGAAAAGGTGGAAACCTTTGCTACCAGAAAAAGAGATTGATATTAACTCATAATCATAGTTTTTTTCAATCCAATTAAGTAATTTCAATGTTGTTGTTCTAGCCTGTTCTAAGTTCTCAAGAGATAATGGAGAATAGTCAATATCAAAGACAATCAAGTGATTCAAAAGAATCGGATGAGTTCTTGTATCATCACTTAGTCTTGGTAAATCAATAGGGTTTAGCCAAGAAGATGTAGAAAAGTAGATGTCACTGGGATTATCCCGAGAAATTGATTTCCTAAAGGTCTCGATTGAACTAACTCTTCTTTTTGATTTTCGCCAACTGCCATCTTTGCATCGCCAGCGAAATTCATGTTGACTAGGCTTTTCTAGCCAAGCAAAGTCAACTTCATGATTTTGATAGTAATGATTAAAATCAAAATCTTCCATTACTCATTCTCACCTTAAGCCAGCTTTCTTCAACGAATCTAAAAGTACACTTCCTAGTTCAGAAGGATCCTTTGCACAAGCGATACCTGCAGCCTCAAAGGCCGCAAACTTTTCTTCTGCAGTACCCTTTCCACCAGAGATAATTGCTCCAGCATGCCCCATCCTTTTACCAGGAGGAGCAGTTGCACCAGCGACGAAACCGACAATGGGCTTAGTCATGTTTTCAGCAGCCCATGCAGCAGCTTCTTCTTCAGCGGTACCACCAATTTCTCCAATCATAACTATTGCTTCGGTTTGTTCATCTGCTTCAAAAGCAGCCAAGCATTCAATGAACCCAGTTCCGTTTACTGGATCCCCACCAATTCCAATACAAGTAGACTGTCCTTCATCAATACTCATCGTTTGAGCAACCGCTTCATAAGTTAAGGTTCCTGATTTTGAAACAATTCCGATTCTGCCTTTTGCATGAATGTGGCCGGGCATGATTCCTATTTTTGCTCCGCCAGTATCTCCTGGAGTGATTATTCCTGGACAATTAGGACCAATCAGACGAACACCGGGGCGATTGTAGACATAGGCGACTGCCTTTACCATGTCAAGGGTTGGAATACCCTCGGTTATACAAACGATTACACCTTCTCCCTTGACGTTGTCAAAAGCATCTGCGGCTTCCATGATAGCCTCCCCAGCAAATGGAGGAGGAACATAGATGACGGTAGCATCAGCATCTGTTTCAGTTATTGCTTCAGTCATTGAATTCCATACCGGATAATTGCTTCCCTGTAATTCGACAGTTTGTCCGCCTTTTCCTGGGGTGCATCCACCGACAATATTAGTGCCATATTCAACCATTTTATCCGCATGGAACATTCCTTGCTTTCCGGTTATTCCTTGAACCAAAACTTTAGCATCTTCTTCTATCCATATTGCCATTACTGACCACCTCCACCGATAAGAGCGACTATTTTTTGTGCACCTTCTGCTAAATCATCCGCCGGATGAATATTAAGAGTAGATTTAGATAATATTTCCTTGCCTTCACCAACATTTGTGCCAGCGAGTCGAACCACTAGGGGTACCTCAAGTGACAGAGCTTCAGTTGCTGCAATAACACCTCGAGCAATGATGTCACAACGCATTATACCACCAAATATGTTGACTAAAATTCCTTTTACGTTGGGGTCTTCAAGGATAATAGAAAAAGCAGTCTTGACTTGCTCTTCATTTGCTCCTCCACCAACATCAAGGAAATTTGCCGGTTCACCACCATACAGTTTGATGACATCCATTGTGGCCATTGCCAATCCTGCACCATTTACTAAGCAACCAATATTACCATCAAGTTTCACATATGATAGGCCAGATTCTTTGGCACGAACTTCGACATCTTCCTCTTCGTTTAAGTCTCGTAATGAGTCCCAATCTTTATGTCTAAATTCAGCATTTTCATCAAATGAAACTTTTGCATCAAGAGCAACGATGTCATCACTCTTAGTCTTAACCAGTGGATTAATCTCGACCATAGTACAATCATTTGAAACAAACATTTGGTACATTCTTACCAACATCTTCATGAATGATTTCAAGGCTTTACCGCTCAGTCCAAGAGCAATCCCTAAATCTCTATTTTGAAAACCCATTAATCCCGAATTAGGGTCAATAGTGATTTTATGAATCAATTCTGGCGTTTCATGTGCAACATCTTCAATGTTCATACCACCTTCAGTTGAGGCCATTATCATGACAGCTTTGTTTTCTCTGTCAACCAATAGGGCAAGATAGAATTCGTGTTCGATGTCACACCCAGATTCGATGTACAAATTACTGACTAGTTTACCTTCATCTCCAGTTTGAATTGTTACGAGTATATTTCCAAGAATATTCTCAGAATATGATTTTACTTCATCTTTAGAGAAAGCGATTTTCACACCGCCGTCCATCACATGATCTCTTGTTTTGGGATTGTAAAGAGTTCCTTTTCCTCTGCCTCCAGCATGAATTTGTGACTTAACTGCAACCACTTTTGAATTTAGTAAGTCATACGCATCTAACGCTTCTTCAACAGTTTTGCAGTGTACTCCATCTAGAACAGGGACACCATTTGCCCTAAGCAATTCTTTTCCTTGATATTCATGGATATTCATGACTCTCTCCAAATCTGTCCAATCGAAGACCGTCTTTGAATACTTTGCTTGAACTGAATATCTAAACACTGTGACAGTTAGGCTAAATTATGTCCAACGACTTCTATTGGTTTGTCATTTTAGGATTGTGGTCGATCATAGTTGTATTTGGCATAAAACCATTTTATCACTACCTTAGAAAGCAGGGCTCAGAACACATGGTTGCGGTATATTATAATCGAAAAGTTGCTCATATGCTGGCTGGTGGTGTGCCAATAATAGCCGCTCCAATGGTCTTTGAAAACCCATTTTGGGTTTTGGTTGGAGGGATATTGGGATGTTTAGGCTTAGCTTTAACCCATCTTACTGACCGACGATTGTGGTGGATGCAAACAGATCAAAATATGAATGATGCATCTTTCGCCTTGATGTTAGGAATTTCAGTTTATGCTATTTGGGAGTATAGTAACGAGCCTTGGTTAGCAATACTACCAGCACTCTACATGGCCTTTGGAGATGGAGTCACCGGAATTATAAGAAATAAAATGTTCCAAAAAAGAACAAAAAGTGCTTGGGGAAATGTTGGAATGGCAATATTGTGCTTACCGTTGGGTTACTTCTTTGGACAGTTGGCAGAACCAGAAATTCCGTTGTGGGGGCTAATTTCAGGTGTTGTAGCGTCCTATGTAGAGAGATATGAATTTGGTTTCATAGATGATAATATTCTCATAGTGTTATTTTCAAGTCTAGTGTTAGTAATTGGTCTAAATATTGGGCCGATATAGAATACAAGGTACTTTATTGAATGACTCTTGGTTTGGTAACATGACACTGAGTGTTGGAGATAGTTTGGTCGACTTTACCCTGAGAAATGCCAATATAGCCATCGGTGGGAATGAAGTTAGCGCGGTAGAATGTAATCAAGGAAACGGCTTAGTAGTAGCGTTCGAGTGTAATCATTGCCCATACGTTGTCGCCAGTGTTTTGAGGATGAATTCATTAGCCAAATACTGTCAACAAAATGATATTGGATTTGTTGGAATCAACTCGAACGATTCTTCAGTATACGAAACTGACTCATTTGAGCATATGGTCAAAAGGGCTGATAAAGGCATGCCATATCCGTATCTGCACGATGAAAATCAATCAGTTGCTAGCAACTACGGCGCAAAAAGAACACCGGAGTTTTTCTTTTTCGACCAAAATAATTTATTGGTGTACAAAGGGCGAATGGATGATTCACCAAAGAACCCAGCTGATGTTACATCAACTGATTTACTAGACGCAATCAATGCAGTATTAGCAGGCCATGCGCCTGAAGTAAAAGCCACAGAATCTATCGGATGCTCGGTAAAATGGAAGGCATGATTTGATGAGTTGCCGAAGGCAGTGTGATTGGGACGACAATCAAGTTTGTCGCAGTTGTGGCATAGACTACTCAACCCCAGATGAGAATAAGTCAGATAATGAATCAAAAGATGAGTAACTAACGGATTGGTTCAAAGACTTAACCACGAACCGGTTAACATGCAAGTGGTTATCTTAGCCGGGGGCATCGGCTCAAGACTAAGTCCATGGACTAAATCGGTGCCTAAACCATTGCTACCTATGTTAGACAGAACTTTACTTGAACAAGTCATCCACACTATTCCTAATAATTTAATTGATGAGGTTATTGTTGCAGGTGGATACAAAGTCGATATGATAAAATCATATTTTGATTCTATTGAATCCGAATTTGAGGTTAATATTGTTAATGAAACAGAACCACTTGGCACAGGTGGTGCGCTTGGTAATTGCAAGGATAGTGTAAGTGGCACCTTTGCTTGTTTTAATGGGGATATAATTTCATCACTAGATGTCGGAAAACTACTCGAATTACATAATAAAAATGGTGGCGTTGGCTCATTAGGTCTTTGGGAGGTTGAAGACCCAACGAGGTTTGGTATTGTTGGAGTTGATAGTTCAAATAAAATCACCCAATTTAAGGAAAAACCCGAACCAGAAGAGGTATTTTCGAATTTGATTAATGCCGGTTCATATATTTTTGAGGAGGACATCTTTGATTTTATGCCTCGGGGTCGTCATTCGTTAGAAAGAGATGTGTTCCCACAATTAACTGATACTAGAATGCTAAATGGAATGCAATTTGGTGGTTACTTTATTGATGCAGGGACAAGAGAATCATGGTGTGATGCGGTATCAAAATGTGTCGAGGAATCACGATTTAATACGGGTTTAAAATCAACAAAGTCATGGTTTTCTTCACCGAAAGAAGCGACAAACGATAGTATTATTGAATCTTCAATGATCTCATCAGGTGTAGAAATTATGCAGTCATCAATAAGAGATTCAACCATCTTATCCAATAGCAAAATTGGCACATTAAGCCAGATATCGGGTAGTTTAATTGGTCGAAATAGCGTCATCGGGGAAAATAGTCGGTTGACAAATGTTATTGTTGGTCATGAGTCAGTAATTCCACCAGGTACTACCATAATGGATACTACTTGGGAAAACCAGTGAATAGCGCAATATCAGTGGAAGAACTCAAATGCAATGTTAGCCTGCCAAACTCATGGACAAACCATTGATAGTTGTTAATTTCAAGACATATCAAACCGCTAGTGGCGAATCTGCTGAACAACTTGCTACAGTAATGGAGCAGGTTGCTAACCGAAATTACCGCATGATTGCAGTAGTGTCAGCATTTGACTTGTCTTTAATTTCCAATAAAACTGATAATGTTGAGGTTTGGTCACAACATCTAGACCCAGTAGGAAAGGGCAGCCACACTGGTTGGTTAGAACCTGATTTGGCTATTTATCGTGGTGCAGTTGGAACAATAATTAATCATGCTGAGCACAAAGTTTCAATTGATCACGTCAGAGATTTGATGGCCATGTTACCTGAAAACTTCCCAATTTGTGCTTGTGCAGCAGATGTTGAGGAGGCAATTGCTTTGGCTCAATTAGGTCCAACTTTCATTGCTGTAGAGCCTCCCGAACTAATTGGTGGCGATATATCGGTAACCTCTGTAGACCCATCAATTGTTTCAGACACTGTTGCCGCAGTAAAATCCACTAATCCGAAGGTCAGAGTGCTTTGTGGTGCGGGTGTGAAGAATGGTGCAGATGTCAAGAAGGCCATTGAACTAGGGGCAGAAGGTGTCCTACTCGCTAGTGGAGTAACCAAGGCGTCTGATGTAAGTTCTGTACTGAATGATTTGACTTCTTGAGTCTTAAAGACTGAACAAATCAGTCACAGCAAGACTTCTCTAAGGCATCTTGGGCGCAGAAGCAAGTCTTTGCTGGTATTATATCTGCACGGGAACTTCGCTCATTGAACAGAGCAGTAACTTCTGCAAGTTCTTCTGAAGCATCACCACGGGCTTCCAAACATAGTTTGAGACCGAGTAATCCCCACATATTATCTTTCCATAATTTAATGTCAGCGCGGTAAACTTTCTCTGCTTCTTCAACATGACCTTGTTCGAATAGTAGTGCACCTAGGATGTGCCTAACTGGCTGCATTTGTCCCCATGGTTCGTTGTAAGCAAGGTTTAGTGACAGATCTACACCTCTACGTAGTTCATCAAATGCTGCTGTGAAATCAGCAGAATCACCATTAGCTTTTGCTAAGAATTGCCTTCTATATTCAATTTCAGCTTCTAATATTGCCGCATTGACGTTTAGAATAGATGGTCCTTCTGCAGGGTCTTGGTACATCAAATTGTTATGCATAACTCTGCCTGCAAGGGCTGGGTTTTCCAGTGCTTGACTGAACAACACTTGTTCTGCTTCTGCTTCAGGAACCATTCCTTTGGAGGCATATGCTACACCACGAGCATAGTGTTGAGTGGCGATAGTTGCTGGGAATGCACCTTTGTCAGAATGCATTGGTTCAGCAAGAATCTCATCCCACTTGCCGAATCTAATCATAACATGCCAAGTCATAGTGACATATGATTCTAGGAAGATTGCACCCATTGGGATTATTCCAGCAAGCATGAAATTCACACCGTGATTTTCATCTCCAGCAGGCAAGGTTGCTGCGGCTTTTCGCGCATATTTCAAAGCGGTTTCATATTGTCCTTCAAACATTGCACACCAGACAATAAAGTGATGGTTGTGCATACGATAAAACTTGTAAAACTGGGATTCATTACCGGTCAGTTCAACATATCTGTCATCGGCCTTAACAGCTGCAATATTACAATCCACTGCCTCTTTCCATTGTCCCACCCATGCATCAATGTGTGAAGGCATGTGGACTAAGTGTCCTAGACCTGGCATTGTTGTACGTAGAACATCTGCAGCCGGTAGGGCTCTTTCTGGGAAAGGAGATAACTCAAGAGCGTGGCAATAAAGATGGCAAAGTGCAGTGTGAACCTTGGCTTCTTCACTACTCTCAAAGGCATCTTCCATTATTTTAACCAACAACAGGGTATTGTCATCAGCCGGAGTTATTACTCCAGTGGTAGTATTTTTATCCCATAGTTGCCATGCTTTTAGGTTCATTAGACCCTCTACATAGATAGCAGTTACATCTAAATCACCGCTGTACTTTTGATACAGAGGAGCCATTGCTTCAGCAAATGCAACATTCAGTTCAGGGCTGTTCCCCATATTAAGAACAGTCGGGTCCGCAGCATCTCGAGCTTCTGCTGAGTGACGAGTTGATAATGCTCTGATTAGATCTTGTTCTAATTCTGTACATTCACCCATTACCGAAAGTGCTTGTTGGATTGAATCATGTCCAGAGCCTAATCCTGGAGCCCAGTTATAGTTTGATGAAACACAGTAAGAAATTCCCCACCAAGCCATTGCACAATCCGGTTCAAGTTCAGTACAGTTTGAGAAACAGGCGATTGCTTGTTCATGGTTGTAATTTAGCATGTGGCCCCATCCCTCAACAAACATTTTTCTAGTTTCATCACTCTTACATGTTATTTTTTTGGCAAAGGCATAATTCGACGGACTTCCGAAGTCATAATCAGTTGGTGCTAACGACATATTAGAATCCAAAAAAACAAGAGTATTAAGTTCGACGGCTACATTTTGAATTCTTTTATAAACAAAGCATAAATTAGTAACATATTTTTCAGGAAAACTAAACTTTTGGGCACGAGATTTTGTACGGACACCGGATACAATAATTGCTTGATTTGGCAAATGGTAATTTATTTGGGTTCATGGTTTTCACAAATTCATTTTGTAGTAAGTTCATATTGTGGGCATCCTTTTCTAGCAATTGTTTTGATTCTTGCAGCATTTTTTGACTCGGCATAATTGAATAATTCCTCCACTTGCCATTATTATAGAATAGCCCATGGATAGCAAACTTCTGTTCAATATTTGGCAAATATTGATTATATCTTGACCATAACAACATCGAACATAACTCTAAATCAACATATGGCTGGTTTTTTTCTGATTGAAAGTTTAGTCTAACTAAATGCCATTTTGACTTATACCGATAAACTATGTCTGGAGAGCAGTAGACCTCAATATGACCAAACATGACCGGTTTAATCCGGTCGTGGAAACTCCATTCTTTGATAGTACCATTAACGATTTTAGTAATGATTGAATTACCTAATATTTTTTTAATTCGGATAAATGCATACAAAATTAATTTATTCCTTTTCTTGTTGGTTATTTTCTCATAGGTTATACCAAAGGAAATCAATTGGCTAGTTAATTCAAATCTGATTCTAGATTGAATTAGTTTTTCACTCCAACTAACTCCTCTGTGTAAATCAGTTAATAATTCGAAAAATACGCTTCTTGAGGTACTTATCATCAAATCCCATGGTGAACTATACTTTTTTTTGTTGTTGATCCAAGTTTTATTGTTATTGTGAACATACTTTATAGCATATCTTCGAGCACAGTTAGTAAATATCTTTCTTCTTGTGATACTCCATCGTGTCGTAGCTTCAATCATGTATTATGATATCTAAAGTCAACCAATGTCAAGGTTTTCATAACAGTCCGACGCTTATACTTGTTAAAATCGAGTTGATTGCTACCCATATTGCCAATGGTAGAATACACCAGCCGACAAATTGAGTAAATGATTCAGCACCAAATCTGCCAAACAGTCTTGAAATTGGTCCACCAATAGCCGCAATAATTCTAATTGATAAAATCGCTAATCCACCCATTAGAAGAATTAGTATTAATGATAAAAGTGATCGTAAAATCCCGGCAAAGCCACTGAGCATTGCTGCGCCAATTGCTTGAGGGAATAACGCAGGGAATGCAAGAATTCCAAACCAGCCAAACCAAATACCTAACAATACATCTCTTTCCATGTCTTCCAGAGGCCGCCAATCTTGGAAATGTTTAGGATATAGTTGATGAATAAATCCAGCTAATATTGTGGCTTCATACGGTTTACCGTTCTTAGCGGTGAAGAATGCCATTTCAACAAACCAAAACATCATCAAGATGTCCATGTAAAACAACAATCCTGAACCAATAGGCAATATTGTGAGGATTAGTGTTGGTAAATTTACCAGTAAGATTCCAGCAGCCCCAGCACCAATAATCGAGGCCCATAATGAACCTGGAGGTACTGGTTCATCAGGTGGAGTCCATCCTTCTCTGGGTAGAGCTATGAAGAATAAGAATAATCCAGGGCCAACTAGCAGCGCAAAATATGGTGCAAGGTTTTGAGCTCCTCCCGATGGTATGGCGTCAATAGCTTCACTAATATCATCAGAATAAGCGACTGGTGATTTACTAAAAGTCACATGCATTGCTCTATCGATGACCAACACCGAGTCAGAAACACCGTTAGGTAAAGTCTCGGCAAATTGTCCATTCTGGTCCAACAAAATTGGCCATGTTGTGTTTAATTGAGTGCGCATTTGTATTAAGTCTGAGGTTAAAGGATTAGTTCCAGATATAATGTGTATGATTGCTACATCGTCGCCATAACTCTCTAAAGTCCGGTTGAATTGATTACTTTGTTCAATAAAATTTTCTGACGCAGGCAAACCAACACCGATTACCAAAGCATCCTTGCCATCAAATAGTTCATCAATTGTGTAAGAGTTTTCATTTTCATCATACAATTCAGCGTTAGAGATTCTGGTATTGTCGTAAATAGCAGCATCTGCTCCCAGATTATTCTGACTAAATGCAGTTGGAATAAATAATAACATCATTACCAAGAGCGCGCCTAAAATCGGTGCGGGAATTAAGAGTCCTTGATTAAATGCGTTACCAACAAATAAAAGCAGTGCAAGCACCGTTGTGATGGTCAAAAATAGTTTAGCGTTAGCAAACCCATTATCTTCGTCTACAACTTCAAATCTGAGAATCCCCAACGCGTGACAATCACTGTTTAAGTCGCCATGAACTGTTTTTATACAAATTTGTAAGTTATATTCTCCGCTGTCAAGAGTTTCTTTGCCAGACCAAACCAGAACGGATTTATTCTCAGTAATTTGTCTTTCAAGCATTGATTTTCCAGCAGAGTTCTCAATCATATCATCATTATCTAATGATATACGATCATATTTGCTGAGTGGTCCCCAAATTTCCCACTTAGTTTCTTTGATGTCTTCAGCCCCCCACGGAAGGATTGGATCTAATTCGATGTGTGGTATATTTGAATTATCAACAACCATGTTCATTTCTGGCTGGTATAATTGGCCAACTATCAAAATACCGCCTGAATTTTGTGGTTCAGGGCCACCACCCCATTGAATCATAACACTAGACCCTAAGCAGTTATGAACTCCTGAAAGAGTTAATTGAAAAGTATCTCCGGGGCTTGCAGTAATGTTAACATCATTTACCGGTCCAGAAAAATTCAAAGCAGATGAAGAACCGATTTCGTCGACAATTTCAGTTACGGATTCTTGGTAAATCTGTTGTCCTGCTAAAGATACTGTGTAGGATAAAGTGGTACTTGCATCTGAAATACCAAGACTCGTGCTTTGTTGTCTGACACATGTTTGTGGGCCGACGCTATCATCTAGATAGACTGAAAAGTATACACTCATCTTCACACTTTGAGTAAAACCGTGTTGTATTGGTTCACTTTGGATAGAAAATATGTCGCCGTTGAATAATGGGTCTAAACTAATTCCACCTTCTGTTTGGTCTGGTTTCTCTCTTTGAAGTATCGCTGTCTGTTCAGTGTCACCTTCGACAAATAAGTGCTCAACAGGATTAATTTCCCAGTCAATATATCCTGGTTGGTATGAATCATCTTTGGCTGAAACACCGTTAGAGCCAATAACTCCGACAAGTAAAATTAGCAATAAAATGCTAATGATACGCTTGCCCATGAGTTAACCAAAGAGTATTAGTTGAATAACTATCGGATTATTGATTAATTAAAACCAACTAAGCCAAGCTAACATAATTAGCATGCCTGAAGAGATAGCCAAGGCATTGACGCCACCTTTGGTTAACAGTCCACGGTTTTCAAACCAGGCCCCTAGTAAACTATCGATTTGACAGCCAATCCAACCTATGACAATAACTGCTATAGCAAGGTTGAAGCCGTAGGTAAACGTTTCATCTGGATTAATTAGTAACCATGCTCCAATTGTCATCACTGCGATAATTACTGAACCAATTAGTGCTGCTAACTGTCCAGTTTTGGAAAACCCTCCGTTTACTCCCGGTTCACATTTATTGAGAGTTGTAATCATTCTCACATTTTCATCAAGGCATCCAAATTCGCTGGCAAAAGTATCAGCAGCAGCAACCGAGACAGCAGCGCCAAACATCCAAATGCCATATTCCCACTGTTCTGTCAAAAAGGCACCAGTTGCGACCAAGGCTGGAATACTACCGTTGGCAAATACATTTACCCAACCCCGATGTCCATCATCACTTTCTGACATATTTTTGGCTTTTTTCTCTTCAAACTTCCATTTGGTGGCAAGATGAGAAAATACCAAGAAAGAAAGTAGAATAAGTAACCAACTCCAGTGGCCTAAAACACCTACTAGTAGACCAACAAATACCGCTGAAGCAACTCCAGCTGTATCCAAGAAGCGAGCCTTAGTGGACGCAATCACCAAAATCAACATTATCATTGAAGTGACAAACAAGTTACCTTGATTTATCCCCTCACTTAGATAATCCATAGTTATCCCCACACTCCAGTGCGGAAAGGTTTGTTTAAATCTGCTTCCCCAATATTGGCACAAAAAGCACTATTCTGTAGTGATATTGGTTTCTTCAAGAGCGTAGGGAACCAGTCTCCGTAATATAATCCACAATAGGACAATTAACGTGATTATTGTCAGAATATTGGCTATTACTTGTATCAAGAGCGATGAATTCTGTAGAATTACGCTAGTTAACCATAATGATCCGTTCCATAAAGAATGGCATATTATTGCGATCAATATGGCTTTGACAGGTTTGTCAGTCATTGTAATCATCTTGTCTTGACCAGCAGAAAGCCATTTAGGGATTGATTTTTGTCCAATTTCACTTTTTGAAGAAATCATAGGTTGGCCTGATTTTTTGTTGAATAAAATCCATTGACTCTCTAAGTTACTGTTTGATTTGTCAAAAACACCTACACTCATTTTATTCCATCGCTGTTTAATTACGTAGCAACCGATAGCATAACCGGTGATTCCAGTCCATGTAGCATGGCCTGGAATTGAACCAATTGCTCTTAAAATGGCTGTGAAAACAAAACTAATTGCAGCCCCTTCACCGGTAAATAAAGCACCAAGGATATAGATCATATTTTCAAGAAGAGCAAAACCAAGGCCCACTGAAAAACCAATTTGGAAGCCACGTTTTGGTGAGTCAATAAATCTGGCAAGAAATAACACAGCACAGGCTTTAGATAATTCCTCACCAATAGGCGCAGAAAGGAATAGAATCATCCCATAACCAAGGCTATATTCATCAGTAATAGATAGCCCAAACATGTTGATGATTATTGGTGAGATAAGCGAATTTATCGCTAAGGCAGGAAGTGTCGATAACATTCCAGCAATTAACATCCATTCTCCTTGCCTTCTTGTGGTTCTAAGTCCAAAATATTCGTTTGAAGTTGACCACCAAGCAAATACTGGAGTTGAAAATCCAATAACCCACGCAGGCAAAGCGATAATTAAGAATAATAAGATTGCAGTAGTTTCCAACCCCAGCACCAACAATGGAGCCATGAATATCGCTGAAATAATGGTGCCAATAATGAAAATAATCCACAGGTGACTAAACTTAGGCATCTCTAGAGGTGCTGTATTGTGAATAAGATGGTGTTGTAGAATCGTCTGATGTGGTGTTTGAATCAATGTCCCAGGAGTTATATAATGTGCATTGCTACCGTTATTGTTGGTTTCAAGTCTAACAATATGAGCCAACTTTGGCTTTCTCATGACTAAAAATAATAGTAAGAAAGGTGTTGAACACAGGGTTCCAAAAATCACCATAAGCGGGTCCATTGGGCCAAGGTCACCATCCAAGTCACTATCCAAAAATCCGGATATTACAAGAACAAAAATTTGGACGAAGAAAAAGACTACGATTACCAAAATTAACATTGAAAATATAGTTTTCCAAGGTGATGACTTTTGTGATAAATAGAGATTCTTTGGCGCTGGAGAAAGTCCGGTTTGAGGTACTCCTTGCATATTTCTCACAATAAGGATGAGGTCTGATCAAATCGTTTTGTCCCGCTCAGTTCGCCCATCACTCGTCACTGAAAAAAATCAGCAGTCGGCTAAAGCATTCATCACTGCGGGGTTTGGCCTGTTTGTGGTATGTCATGAAGTAATCGCTTCAATAGAAATAAACATGCCTTTTTATCATTAATCCATCGAAAGTCGGAATATGGGGATTAAGGAATACCTATTTGCTCCAAGACTAGACCATCGTGGCTGGTCAACACCAAGTGAAGCCTCAAGGCTGTTTTTCATAATAGCAATGATTGGTTGTGGGATTTGGTCTTGGGACTTATCGCAATCCAATATTATAGTATTCCTGTGCCTACTTATGTTGACTTCTACTCCAATACTATCTTTTGGTTGGTGGTTAATTTCTATAGTTAGTAAAGGCATAGAGCCAAGAGTTCTAACTGAATCAGTCAACAATTTAGACAAGAGTAAGAAGTTACCTATTCACTCTTTTAGGAAGCCATAAGTCCACTCATGCGGCGGAGCGAATGTCTCTTTGATTGACCTTGGACTTACCCACCTTAACAGATTTAGTGGTGAGCCAGCTTTGTCATTAGTACCACTACCTCTTGCACCTCCAAATGGTTGCTGACCGACAACAGCACCGGTTGGTTTGTCGTTGATGTAGAAATTTCCTGATGAATATCTCAAAGCAGCCATTGCAGTAAGAACATCTTCACGATTTGCCGCAAAGATAGAACCTGTTAGTGCGTATTGGGAAGTCGAATCACAAACTTTCAAGATATTCTCAAAGTCATAGTCAGGGTATACGTGAATAGATAATACAGGACCAAATATTTCCTCCGCCATTGATTCATATCGAGGGTCATTGCAAACAATGGTTGTTGGTCGGATGAAGTATCCTGTAGAATCGTCATATGTGCCACCTGTGATTACTTCGCAACCAGTATCTTGTTTGGCTCGCTCAATATATCCAACAATGTTGTCAAAGGATTTTTTGTCTATGACTGCAGACATAAAATTGGAGAAGTCCTTGGGATCTCCAACAGTTATACTAGCAACTTGTTCGATGTAATTATCCTTAATAGATTCCCAAACAGATTCAGGAATGTATGCTCTACTAGCAGCGCTACATTTTTGACCTTGGAATTCAAATGCTCCTCTAATTAAAGCAACAGTTAACGCCTCTTTGTCACATTTTGGATGTGCTACAATGAAATCTTTGCCTCCAGTTTCACCAACTATTCTTGGATATGAGCGTAGATTCTCTAGATTATTAGCAACATCTTTCCACATTTGTCTAAATACTGATGTTGAGCCAGTAAAGTGGATTCCAGCCAGCATTGGGTGGGATAGACAAGTATCTCCTACCATGCTTGCCTTACCAGGTATGAAATTGATTACTCCGTCTGGTAATCCTGCATCCATCATGAGTTGCATCAGGTAGTAATTTGACAAGTAAGAATTTCTGCTTGGCTTCCAAACTCCAGTATTTCCCATGATTGCTGTAGATGATGGAAGATTAGCCGCAATACTGCTGAAATTAAATGGAGTGACTGAGAAAACAAAACCTTCCAAAGGCCTTATTTCGCTGGAATTCCACATGCCAGATGAGGATACGGGAGGTTGTAGGTCTTCGTATATTTCTCTCGCATATTGAACATTAAATCGCCAAAAGTCAATTAATTCACATGCAGAGTCAATTTCTGCTTGATGACAGGTTTTTGACTGGTTAATCATTGTACTTGCGTTGATTTTGGCGCGATATTCTCCTTTTAGCAACTCACTTGCCTTGAGAAATATAGCACCTCTGGCTTCCCATGGCATTGTTGACCATGAATCATGAGCATTCAATGCAGCATCAATGGCATCAGCAACTTCTTTTTCTCCAGCCATATGCACTCTAGCAATAACATGGCTGTGATTGTGTGGCATAACCTGTTCTACGACGTTATCAGTGTAGACTTCTACTCCATTTATGATGCACGGTATTTCCACAACTTGTGCGGATTGTCTTGACAATTCAGCTTTGAGTTCTGTGCGTTCTTTACTACCCGGGAGATATCCTAAAACTGGTTCATTAACCGGTGTTGGCGGGGTTGGTACATTATTCACCATGAGCAGGCGTGTAGCAGCCGTCTATTGAATTTCACTCTAGTATAAGTGAGCAAATTTTTGGCGTATCTTTGAGATTTTCGGGCCTACAACTGCCATGCAGTACCCTTGACTAGGATTTCTGTCATAGTAATCGTGATGATATTTTTCAGCTATTACAAAATTGATCGGTTCTTCGATTATAGTGACAATTTCTCTGTCAAAGTAATCTTGCATTTCAACAATTTTACTCCTCGCAACTGCTGCTTGATTTTCATCTAATGGCATTATGCAACTTCTGTACTGAGTGCCAATATCATTTCCCTGTCGGTTCAATTGTGTTGGGTCATGGACGGTGAAAAAGATGTCTAAAATTGTTGGGTAATCGATTATTTTGGGGTTATAAATAATTTCAACAATTTCTGCATGACCTGTTTTTCCTGAGCATACTGACTTGTAGTTGGGTTTCTTATCAGGCCCTCCAGCATATGCTGGTAGAGCAGATTCTATACCTTTCATTCTTTTGTAGGCTCCTTCTGTACACCAAAAACACCCTCCACCGAGTAAGGCTCTTTCCATGGCTGGTGTACACAGTGATAAGTTATCAAGCCTCGTTTCCAACTGTTGTAAAACTCACCTAGTAAAACATTAATTGAAATACCAAATTCCTTCCCCCGAGCCATGGACTGGTCAACGGACCCAAAGATGCTAGAAGGTAGAGCCTTTTACAAACTGGGCGAATCGATTTTCGATCACAAAAGGAAGGTCCTAGTTATTGGAATTTTATCGTGTATGTTGTTAGGATCGTTAATCTCTATGGGTCCAAATTGGGCCGAGTCTTGGGGTGAAGGTGATTTGGAATCTGTAGAAGCAGGTGATCTCAAGGACAGCGCTTTTGCTTCTGAGGAAGAAGGAGTTGAGAGGTTCACGCTGTTAATCAATCATCCAACATTAGACGACTCGTCCCCCATATGGCAGCAAGCTGTGACCGATGCGCTAGCAGACTTCATTGAAATGGAGGATGTCGCAATTGAATACTCTTGGGATACAACAGGCGACAAGAGAGACAAATTTATTGTTGAAGATGAAGATGGTTTTTGGGCCAAAAACGTCGTAACAATTTACCTTGACAGGAAAGATGCAAAACAACTGTATTCTGATAACTGGGAAGATATTGATGTTGATGATGAATTCAATTCTTGGAGAACTGGCGGAATTGCCATAGATGTGATATTTGACACTAGAATACAAGATGATTTAATCAAGGCTGAGATTATTTCTGGCCCGCTATCAATAATTATTTTGGGTATCGTCTTTGGTACAGTAGTGGCAGCATTATTGCCTATAGGTGTTGCAGTTTTGACAGTCATTTCTGCAATGGGAGTTACTATTTGGCTTTCAAACGTAACAGATGTTACCCAATACGCTCTAAACATAATTACCTTGATTGGGATTGGTGTTTCAGTTGACTACTCGTTATTTATTGTTAATCGGTTTAGAGAGGAACTAAACCAGGGCAGGGACATCAGAACTTCGACTGCAATCTCAGTCGCAACTGCAGGTAAAGCCATATTCTTCAGTGGAATAACTGTAGCAATTGGCCTAATGGGTATGTTATTCTTTGAAAATACGGGATTGCCAAGCTTAGGAATAGGGGGTACCCTATCAGTGAGTATCGCAATGGTATTTTCAGTAATAGTGTTACCTGCAATCTTGGCTATGCTCGGACACCGGGTTTTCAAGGGTAAAATACCGTTTTCATTTAGTACTGAAAACGAAAAAGAAGACGGCGCTTGGGCCAAAATCGCCAACACTGTAATGGCTCGCCCGTGGGCAGTTCTCATACCCACATTAGTAATCTTGTTAGGCGCAGGTTTGCCATTTTTACAAGCAGATTTTTCAATAGCATCCCGAGACGCATTGCCTCCGGATGACGAGACAAGAATCGGTTTCGAACTAATGGATGAAAAATGGCCAGAAGAAGCAGTTAATGCGGCTATGATTGTAATTGATTTTGATGGTCAAGACCCACTTCAAGAAAGTAATTTACTTGCAGTGCATCGTTGGATGGTAAATTACATCGAGGAAGACAGGGTACTCGACGGTTTTGGTTATGCGTTACCAAACTCCAGTATGAATGAATCAGAAGTTCTAGAATTTTGGCAAACTCCAGATGAATTTCTGGATAACGAAACTTTAGCAACCAGAGAATATGTTCGTGCCCAATTTTTGTCTGATAATATTACTTACCTAGTATTTTCACTTGATGGTTCAATCACTGGTGAAACAAGTAGAGAGTTTGTTTCAGATTTAAGATCAGATCGTTCAGAGCTGCTCGAGGAACTAAACATCGGTGATGATGGAGTCTTGAAAGTTGCAGGATTTGCTGCATATAGTTTGGATGTATTAGATGCTATTATCGAAAATCTTCCAATTGCTTTAGCATTCATTCTAATTGCTACCATGGTGCTCATATTTATTCAGGTAAGAAGTGTAATAATTCCAATTAAAGCCATCATAATGAATATTTTATCAATTTCGGCATCTTTTGGAATGTTAGTCTTTGTTTTCCAGTGGGGTTATGGGGCAGATTTGCTAAACTTCACACCTCAACCAATCGAAACCACCAATCCAATAATCATGTTCTGTATCGTATTTGGTCTGTCTATGGATTATGAGGTTCTAATGTTGTCAAGAATTCATGAGGAATGGGAGCGAACAGGAGATAACACATTGGCAGTAGCTAACGGTTTACAGAAGACAGGTAGACTAATCACCGGTGCTGCTGCTATTATGGTTGTAGTATTCAGTGCCTTTGGATTATCATCGATTGTGATTTTGAAACAAATCGGTTTTGGCCTGGCTTTAGCGATTTTAATTGATGCCACAATTGTTAGAGCGCTAGTTGTGCCAGCAACTATGAGGCTGATGGGCAAAGCAAATTGGTGGTCACCAAAATGGTTGGATAATTTGTTCCCATCAAGACCACATGAAGTATCAGACAAGTCAGAAGAGTAAACAGATGGCAATCTCTATACATTATCTCATTGAGAGAAAGTTATGACCGACCCAGTCTACAGTCCAGATGGAAATTACATTTGGAGCGGTGCAGAGTGGATACCAGCACCACCAAAAAGTAATCAAATTTTGAACCTAAAAGATTCGGTAATTGGTGGAGACGTTGTTCACAATACGGTAATCAACAATGATGTTGATGCGGTAACAAATGCTGTAATTACTGCTCTACAACGCCTTGGAATGGTCAACAAAGATGAAACAACTTCCCAAATTGAGGAAATCATAGATATGCCGATTTTGGCTAAATTAGAAGTTGGAATGCATGTCGAATATTTCAGTCCAACTAATGAGCGTTGGCTGGATAGGTGTACAATAACTAGGGTTAATCGCGATGGAAGTTATGATGTTGATGTTCCTAAAACCAGTGGTATAGAATCAAAGCAAAATTTGGATATTGGTGAAGAGCCAAGCAATATTCGTCGCGCTGATGATGCTTTGAACAAAGGGGATAGAGTCCTAGTAAATTGGAAGGACTATGGTACTTTTTTCCCTGGTGTAATTGCTGAGGTACAACCTCATCACACATACATGATACACTTTGATGATGGTGATGTGGAATCAAGAGTTCCTCCTTCTAGAATTGCCAAGCAAGCAGATTCACAAGCAACACAAGATTATGTTGAGCAAATTTCTCAAGAAGAACAAGAACTAATTCAATCATTCAAAGTATTTGATGAGGGCAACACCGGAACTATCCATGCCAGTAAAATGTTCAAAATACTCACAGAAATGGGTGATCCACTCGATATTTCTGAAGCAGAGGAAATGTTCTATGAAATGGGTATTTCACTTGATTCTGAAATAAACTACAAAGAATTAGCTAAAATCATGGTTCGACCTTTTGGAACGAAATCTGAAGTTATAATCCAAGATGCCGAAATAACAGGTAATTCATTACACGGTTTTGTTTATGCGCATCCCATGCTGGGCGACGCTCAACTAAAATCTTCTGATATCCTGAAGATAAGTTATGATAATCACGCAACTGCGAGAGTTGAGACAAATAATACAATCTACATTGTTGGCCCAACTGGTTGGAGAATTAGACCAAATGACCATCCGTTTAACAAACCAGATTACACTACAGGCCAACAAGTAAAAATTGAATGGAGAGGTAGTTGGTGGGACGGATTGATTCGTGAAGTAAGGGGAGATAAGTACCTAATCCACTACACTGGGTTTGATTCTAGTTGGGATGAACTAGTAGATGAGAGCAGAATTAGCAATCGTTAATCTAAACATGTGCTTATATCCTAACCAAGTAACCCTAAAGCATGTCTAAAGAACCAGTAATCAAGAAGTGGTTCTTTGTTTGTTATGACCAATTAAATCACGATTTATTCCCGTGGTCTTTCGGCAATCGTGCAGAAAACGGTCTAATTTTTATCGAATCGAAAATTAAAGGTGACTCGTTAAACTATCACCAACAAAAATTAGCATTATTACTCTCTAACATGCGACATTTTGCCAAAGAGTCAGAAGATTTAGGCCATCCGGTAAGGTATTACCACACTGATGGTAATTACTCTGATTTGTTGACAGAAATAACTAGTCAGTTAGGACCAATAAATTTGGTCGAGCCTGCGGAGAGGAGCATGCGAATGGAAGTTAAACCGCTAGTAGAAAGGGAGAGACTGCAAGTGCACCAACATGATGGATGGTTGACAAAGCGTGATTGGTTTAGCGAAACAGTTGGCACAGAGCCTCCGTTTAGAATGGACAGATTCTACAAGAGAGTAAGAAAAGAAACCGGCGTTTTGATGCAAGATGGGAAACCAATGGGCGGTAAATTTAGCTTTGATGCTGAGAATCGTTTGCCATGGAAAGGCGACCCTGAGACACAATCCGACATTGACTTCGAAGTTGACCAAATCGATATGGAGGTAATGGAACTAGTTAGGTCAAAGTTTGCTGATCACCCAGGTAATTGCGATCTTAGTAAGGTCCCAACTACCTTAGAACAAAATCACCAGTTGCTAAAATGGGCTATGGACAATATGCAATATTTTGGCCCATATGAAGATGCAATGAGTTCTAAAAGCCGGTTTTTATTCCATTCAAAATTAGCGATATCGACCAATCTCTCAAGACTATCAGCCAAAGAGATAGTAGATTCTGCTTTAATGACAGGAGCTCCATTAAATTGTCTTGAAGGATTTTATCGACAACTAATTTGGCGTGAATATGTTAAGCATGTTCATGATGTTACCGACGGTTTTCGGTCCCTAGAAGTATATGATATTCAATCTAATCAACCAAACTTCTTGCAACAAAACAATCCCCTGCCTGATGCCTTTTGGGGGAAGAAATCAGGATTTAATTGCTTGGATACAGTAGTTGAATCGGTTATGGATGAGGGGTGGACCCATCACATTCCAAGATTGATGGTGTTGAGTAATTTTGCCAGCTTATTAGATATCAATCCAAGAAAACTGACTACATGGTTTCATGAAGCCTTTATCGATGCTTATGACTGGGTGGTTGAGCCAAATGTGCTTGGCATGGGCACCTATTCTTTAGGCTCTGCAATGATGACTAAACCCTACGTTTCGGGTACTCCATACATCAACAAAATGTCAGATTACTGTAAAAGTTGTAAATTCAACCCGAAAAAAGATTGCAAGGTTTCAAATCTTTATTGGGCATTTCTCGAGCGACATAAGGATTCATTCGAGGGAAATATTAGGATGGCTATGCCACTTCGAAGTCTAGCAAAGCGCAGTGATGACAAGAAGCGAGCAGATATAGAAGCATTTCAGGACATAAATGAGGCATTGACTAACGGCCAAGAATATCTGCCATACGTTGAGATGAAACCATTAATCTAGTCTGGGTGGAACGTTCGTGAAGGTTACAGATTCTATCGATTTAGGGCGCGGTTTTACTGCCAAAAATCGAACTCTTTTAGCGGCGATGACCAACAAGCAAAGCAACAATGACGGGACATTGTCTGCTGAAGAAATAAAATGGCTTGTTAGAAGGGGCCAAGGTGGATTTGGAATCACTACTACTGCGGCAGCGAATGTCACTAAAGATGGGCAGGGCTGGGAAGGTGAAATGGGTGTCTGGAGCGACAACCATATTCCCGGCTTGACAGAATTAGCTGAAAAGCTAAATGAAACAGGTACTATTTCATTAGTCCAGTTATTTCATGGCGGCATGAGAGCTCCGCAAAGAATAACTGGTGTTAGACCAATTTCTGCTAGTGAAAATACTGAGTCAGGAATGAATGGAGTTTACACTAAGGCAATGACAGAATTAGAAATCAAATCCATGATTCAATCCTTTATTGATGCTGCTATCAGGTGTAAAAAAGCCGGGTTTCACGGTATAGAATTACATGGTGCTCATTCTTACCTGATTTGCCAATTTTTAGGCCAAGAAACTAATCGAAGAACCGATAAATGGGGCGGTGATATTACCGGAAGAAGTAGATTCTTGAGTGAAATAATACGTTCTGTTCGTAGTGCAGTGGGTGAAGATTTCCTCATTGCAGTTCGAATTTCTCCCATCATTGAAAAAGCCGGAATTTACCTACATGATAGTCTTGAACTAGCCAAGATTATTTGTGAATTGGAAATAGATATGTTGCACATTTCTTGCTGGGACGTATTCCAACCGGTTGATGATAGTAATGATAATTCGCTTACCAAACGCTTCCGCCAAGTCATCCCAAAAGGCATGCCACTAATCTCAACTGGAGCTGTATGGGATGGTAAAGATGCGCAGTGGTTGTCAGACGAAGGGGCCGATATAGTTGGAGTTGCCAGAGTTGGAATCGCCCATCCAGATTGGCCAAAACTCTTGATAGATTCCGATTATCAGCCTCAAATGCCGCCATTCACTGTTGAACATTTAGCAAATGTAGATCTAAGTCCAGTTTTCATTGAATACATGAAGCGGTGGAAAAACTTCGTAATTCTATAGAATGGTGGACGTGCCGAGATTTGAACTCGGGGCCTCTACCATGCCAAGGTAGCGATCTTCCAACTGATCTACACGCCCATAGGTGTTTGTAGCCATGCCACCAACAGACCCATGATAAGCATTTTCAATGATAATACAGTTGATGAACATCGGATGATTGGCCGGTATATGGCGGATTCAGGTATGTTGGGTGATACGCCTGTGCCAACAATTGAACCTCACATACCAGAAGGTGCGATAGTAGACTCATTATCAGTCCTTTCAGGCGTCACTGATGCAGTATTTATGCCGTGGATTGAACAAAGGATAGAACTTATTTGGTTAGAACCGATTGATGACCGATTAGGTATGACAAGATTCGAAGAGGGTTCTGCAGAGTTGAACCGTAGAAGAAAGCTAAGACTCGACCCAGGTGTTGTGACAATTGGATTACATCCAGCCTTACTTGAAGATGAAGTGCTGTACAAACATACCTTTGTTCATGAATTTCTGCATGCTGCTGGTTTAACATTGCATACTTCGCAACATGATGAGTTGACAAATAAAGTCGCACCAATGCCAAAAATGTCGGAATCGCCATTATTACAGCGATTAAGAAATTCAGTACTTGGAGATCTAAAGGTGAAATCATGGACGTGTAGTCACTGTGGCTATAGTTGGGATAGAACTACTGTTAGAAAGCCCACTAGATGTTACAAATGTGCCCGCCCTCTTTGAGTTCGCATACTCAAAGTTCATGAAAGAGATACATTTGGGGTGGGTTGGACGTATAGTGTAGTTGGATATCACTCTGGCCTTCTAAGCCGGCGACCCGGGTTCGAATCCTGGTACGTCCGCCATGAATCAACTCATTGATTTTAATAGATTACGTACTCCAACAAATCTAGTATTTAACGATGCTATCATATATGGAATGTTGGTGGGATGCCTGTTCACCATGAAGAGAGGCTCACGTGCTTGGAAGAAAACCGGCAACCAACGTTGGAAGTGGCGCAAGAAGAAATTGCGACGCCGAAAGCGTGCTCGCCGACAGGCTAAGAACTGATTTTGATGATGAACCGAGGGAGTATAGTATAGCTTGGTAGTATCGCGGGCTCCAGTTGCACGGGAATGACGACGAGTGGGTTTGCTGAAGTTGATGACCAACTGGAGCGCCGACCTGTTGCATCCTGCAAACCTTGCCCACTAACACTGGGCGGTTTCAGAAGAAATCCGCTGGGGGGGGTTCAAATCCCTCTGCTCCCACCAATTTTTAATCAATTAATGAATATCTTGATGTGCAATTAACTTCTGCTGTGTATGAGGGAGTATTATGAAACAGTTTCTTGCGGTTTTACTTTGCGTGATTTTCTTTTTACCGTTAACTGGTTCGATTTATGATCAACCAGTGTATGATAGAGCAGATTGGACCATTGCAGACGACTACGGAATAATTTGGCATCATGTTGATTCAACCGACTCTATACCAATTCAACAAGAACCACAATGGGCTGGAACAGAAACTGCTTGGTGGGATATCTCATCATATGACATAAACAGGAATGGTATACATGATTCTATAGAATCTGCCACAGGCATGGTTGGCATGGGTATTTCCTATGATGTTGAAGTTACTGAGGTCCAATTACAGGAATTAGCCAATCTAGGAATTGTGGTTGTTGATACCCTTGAATCAATTAATTCAGTATTAATCGGTCTACAGGAAGTTAATCTCGCAGATTCAATAACTAATTTGTCTAATGTGGTAATGGTCCATCAATATGGTGCAGTCAAATTCTATGGGGACATTCAGACGCCCAATGTCAAAGCAAGAAATTCATCAATCTATCCAGACGCAGCATGGAATTTTGGTGTAACCGGTAAAGGTGTTAACATCGCTATGGTAGACACGGGTGTCGATAATGAACATCCAGGATTAGTTGGTAAATTCGTTGCTGGTTATGATGCAGTATGCTATCTACACACCGATCCTACTTGTGTCGCAGCTGGACTTGGTGCCCGGGAAACAGATGGTTCTTTTGATCCAGATGACGGTAACCAGCATGGTACAGCCTGTATTGGAATGTCATCAGCAACAGGTATCGAAGCAGATGGAAGTCAAGGAGAGTTTTATGGTTCAGCTCCCGGTTCTACTTTAGTCGACGTTCGAATAGGGACGGATGCCGGAGCAGGACCGTTTGAAAACTATGTCTTGGAGCAGGAATTTTATGAATCAGCAATGAATGGAATTCAATGGATAATTGACAACAAAGACACAGCTTGGGCAGGGGTCGATGAAAGTCTTCACGGAATTGACATCATTTCACTCTCATGGGGAATTACCTCTCACGAAGGGGGTGGCTCAGACGGCTCAGACATGCACAGTATGATTCTTGATGTGGCCATGGAAGAAGGAATTGTGGTTAGTGTTGCAGCAGGCAATGATGGCCCAAATAATGATGGTCTATCTGGAATGGGCTCATCCGACCTTTCAATCACAGTTGGTGCTACTGATGATGGTAATACGATAATTAGAGATGATGATACAATTGCTTCTTATTCTTCAAGAGGACCTCGTCGTGATAATGGTGATGGTAATCCGCTTAATGAATTGAAACCAGAAGTAAGTGCTCCGGGTACCAATATTATCCAAGCAGAAGGTTGTGTGACATCAGGTGGTTGCAACAACTTACTAGGTGGTGATGCATCATCCAATACCTACACCAGTAGAGGTTCAGGTACTTCTTACGCCGCACCAGCAGTATCGGGCATCTTGGCGTTGATGATTGAGGCAAACCCGAACTTAACGGCCTTTGAGATGAAAGAGATTTTGAAATTTACTGCAGAACGCAAAGGCGAACCCACTCAACCGGACGTTGATCCGTTTTGGAATAGGGACTTTGGTTGGGGATTAGTCGATGCTTACGAAGCAGTGAAGCTGTCGATAAAATTGCGAGACCAGGGATTGAATGGATTAATAGATGTCAATACTCAAGTTCACGTAGAATCATCCTCAATTGACAACCAATCTGGTCTTTACGTTATCCAAGGGATTGCATGGGGTCAAATGGGATCAGTAAATGCCATCGAGTATCGCATAAATGACGGGGAATGGATGTCGGTTGCCTTTGAACAAACCAATAGCTCGTTGTCTGCCTTAGAACGATTTTCATGGTCTTTAGCCCTTGATTTGGATAAAATATCGAAAGGTAATAATTCTCTTGAGATAAGGGGTCTAAGTGATGATGGTCAATCGTTACCTATCACTATTATAGTTCAAGGGAACGGAAATCTTGCAGATTCATCTGAGTCTTTCATCTGGGATTTATTGCCAAATACAATTTTCTTTGCACTGTTTATTATCTTAGGTTTATTATTGTGGAATTCACGAACAGAAAACCCTGAAGCGTTGTTTTTAGATTCTAATGATTCGATTGCCAAGGTGCTCAAAGAAGATAAAGATCTAGCATCTGTAGTCGATGCCGAATTGTTGGAAGGATAATACGCGGTGATGCAGATGGGTGGGTTTAGCGATCGAGCATTGGCAATACAACCGACAGGGGTCCGCAAAATGTTTGATCTTGCTGGCGATGATGTTATTTCTTTTGGACTTGGAGAACCAGACTTTCAACCGCCAAAAGTAGCAATCGAAGCCTTTCATCAAGCTATGGTTGACGGCCATAACAAGTATACGACAACTGCTGGTTTACCTGCATTAAGAGAAAAAATTGCTCAATCTTGGGAGTCTTACCAACAAGGTATGGCTGCAGACAATGTCTGCATAACTATGTCTGGGACAAACGCCCTCCTCAATATATTCCTGACGTTGGTAAATCCAGGCGATAATGTGCTGCTGCCAGAGCCATACTTTCCTTTGTATGGTCCAGATGTCTCTATTTGCGGTGGCGAAGATAGATATTATCCTTGCAAATTTGACAACGAATTTATTCCTCAACTATCTGATTTAGAACCATTAATCGATGAAAATACAGTGGCTATTTTGTATAACTTCCCAAGTAATCCTACTGGGGGTACTTTAGATTCCCGCCAACGTGATGAGTTGCTCGATTTCGCCAAAAAACATGATTTATGGATTATTAGCGATGAAGTCTATGATCGAATCGTCTTTGAAAGCAAACACATATCGTTCATGGGCACGGATTATGATAAGGTCCTCGTAGTGAACTCTTTTTCCAAGACATTTGCCATGACTGGTTGGCGAATTGGCTATATCATTTCTGACAATCTTGAGGCTATGAAACAAATCATCAAGATGCAATATTACATTACCGCCTGTTCTAATGATGCTATGCAATACGCCGTACTTGCAGCACTTGAGCACGCAGCAGATTATCCCGAGATAATTGCTAAAGAGTTCCAACAACGCTGTGATTTGATTGTCGGACGGCTAAATGCTATGCCTGGGGTTGAATGCCATAAGCCTAAAGGTGCAATATATGTATTTCCTAAGGTTAAAGTCGAAGGAATGAACTCTGAAGAAATTGCGTTGGAATTGCTAAAAGATGGGGTACTATGTTCTCCTGGTTCTGCCTTTGGCCCATCTGGCGAAGGGCATCTTAGATTTGCTTATACGATCTCCAAGGAGGATATCGAAATAGGTATGGATAAGGTTGAACAATCGCTGAAAAGGCTAAATGGTTTGTGATATTATGTCCTTTATTAGTTCACTGATGTATTTTTTTGCTGGATTTATTATCGCTTTTTTATTTCCTAGAATTCCAATTCTAATGATAACTCGAGGTAAGGGTTTCAATCTTGCTTTTCCCGAGCATCCAGCCCCAGTTCCTCTATCGCCCAAATTAACTCAACGGGTACTCCACATGCGGATGATTTATTGGATGGGATTTGTCGTTTCGCTCGTTCCTTTGGTGTTTGGTCTTGCTTCAATAAAATGGGGTAATGCCGCCTTTGGATTTGGTCTGTGGATTTCTTCTGGCTGGTTTATCTTATCACGTTTACAGACATTTATCGGAGGTCCAAAGCCGCCATGGACTCTAGATATGGCGCAACAGTTACAAATCATAATGGATGAAACAAAATCTGTTGAAAATTGTTGTCCAATGCCTGTTGCGGAATGGAGGGTTTTGACGGTATCTTGTGCTAGATGTGACGCTAAATTATCGGATTTGCCCCGCCCAGATTTAGGAAGAAAGCGGATGGATGGGTTTTTTCTGGGTGGGTTAAGATTATTGATGACCGATGGTTATCCAGTGATTGATTTTGATAATGACTCAAAAAACAAACTTAGCGATAGTGAAGAATAATTTGCTAGCCGTAAACCCTACTTTTTTTACTGAGATTTCAGCAATAATTGATAATCCATTAAATTGACGTGGAGGTATGGCGGGCAAGGTTCGTAAAAAACCATTCAGTGCTCGCCTGTGGCTTACCTTTGTTGCCTTATGCCAGGTTTTCCTTACACCGTTGATTGCTTTTACTTTGACATATTTATTCGAATTCAATATTTTTGGTGAAACAATAAATATTTCATTTCAAAAAGAAATGATACCTTGGATTGTTACCGCATCTCTCATGTATGGTATGCTGGCCTTATTCCTTGCACTAGCTATTGGGGGATACACTCCTATAAGGGTTGTAGAAAGTGGAGGCTGGAAGAAGTTTTTCAAGTTCTCGCGTTCTCCAAGAAATGCTACACAGCGTCGGTTGGCAAGACAAAATTATGCCCACTCCCCTCACGGTCAGATCAGTGTACTTGCTCATCGCAGGTGGCAAGAAGGCCACTCCATTATCTCAACTCATGGTGGTTTGATATTGCTAGCAGTCCCCTTCCAAGTCTTACTTGCGACATTGCCATTAGCCATGGTATTAATGGTCCCAGATTCAGTAATGAGAGAAAATAGGCGCTTGGAGTTGGCCTTAATTCTCTATGTTTTCACGCTAAGTATTGTCATGAAATACTATCCAAGGATCGCAAATAAGTATATTGGGATTGCTTCGTTCACTAGGAAGTGGTTAATTTCGATGACCAAAATTTCATGGTTAGCGCCAGTTCTTATTCTTTGGTTGATGGGTAGAATGGCTAGTGTAGTTGTCTTGGGTTGGATTGGGTCTGATATTGATTTGAACATAGACTTGGAGAAATCATTCTTCGAAACAACGCTAAATATCGGTTCAATACCAAAAACTTCATTTTTAGATTTAATCGCCGCATTGGCAGTAATTCCTCTCGCTACTTTCACTACTCTAGCAGTATTAGGGGCCGGGTCTGGTGACCCACCTGAATGGATGGTTGAGCGCCTTGAATTGAATGCCGATAGTGATGGAAGTTCGATGATTAATGCAGTTGGAACTTTATCCAACGCAGTTGTATCTGGAGAGATAAATCAGATTTTCAGCTCAGAAGAGTCAACAAATCATACCGAAGAAATAGCAGAAGTAACTGATGAGCAAAACGAATATAATCAATCAGTTAGTGAATCAGAATCTAATGACGAAATTAGTTCAGTTGGCGAAGAATCTGAAGTAGATTTCAATGACTTTTTTGCTGGTGACTTTGGACAAGGCGAAGGTGAGGAATCTCACAACAAACCTTCTATTACTGGATTTAAACTAGAGTGATTTTACCGATTTCATCTTAGTCAATCAACAATTAGTTTCATGTGTTGAATGCACATCGGATGATTGTTGATGATGATGAGAAGACTATCTTCGGTAACTTTAGTGACCTTACTATTACTACAAACATTAGCTCTGAACTATGTTCCTGAAGTTGATGCTGCAACCGCAAAAGGTGGCTCAAAGGATGACTTTAGTATCTTCAGCATAGAGGTTGGAAACCAGACCATACCTACCGAAAAATGGATACAGCCAAACGGTGAGGTTATTGATTACTTACTACAAGATGATTTTATCGAAGTAAAGGTTACTGTTTACAAAGACGGTTCAGTAACTGGTGTACAAAAACAAACTGAAGCACTGTTAGAAATTGTTCATCCTATCGGTTTCGTAATCGAATCATTTGGCTGGACTACCGGATTGATGGCTGGTGGTGCTAAAGATGCAACAACAATCTCGTGGAATCCTCAAGAGGCTCATTCTGTTTTGGATACCAATACTAACGAACTATCAGGTGGGCTCATACTTAGAGCATCAGTTAATTTCACTGCTGACGACAGAAACGATAATGATATAATGGAAAAGCAAGTACCAATCGCAGTATACAAAGACATCTTTGATGGTGAAGCCTCTGGTACCTCGCTCACCTTTAGACCAGCTCGCTATCCTATTGGTGGGGGTGACGCTAATGATTATGGCTCTTGGTATGAGGATAATACAGATGCAACCTCCGGCAGTTCTCACTGGAGAATGTCTTTGCCAGGTGGTAACACATATCCGTCCAGTGCCTTTGACAGATTAGTTCACTCATATAAAAATCCAGATAATAATTGCAATGGTGACCAGCTAGACTCTGGTTTGACAAATTTAGAACAAGCATGGGTTTGCCGTAAAATTTTCCAATCACAAAATTATATTTCCAGCCAAATACATCTTCAAGCATGGGGTACAATGGGTGCAGGAGATGCTGCTTACCTAGAGTTCTGGAATAACAATGGGAATTTTTCAGACCCGTTACAATCAGTACATTGGGATGTTGCAGAAATAAATCCTAGTCCAATTCCAGGTCAATGGAAAAATATTTCCTGGGACCCGCAAACAGTATGGTCTCAAAATCCATCCTTAGCAAATCCAGATTTGTTCTTAGGCGGCAATTCATGGACCTTCGGTTTAGTATTCAGGTCAGACAGTTCAAGCGCAACTCAAGGTATGCATTTTGATGATTTTGTTCAATTCGGTGTCTCTAAGGTGGATGGTTTTACTCTTACTGCTAACTGTGATAATCCAGTTGGTGGATTTGAAACGGTGCCAAATGATTTAGTTTCATGGAAGTGTTTAGTGACCAACAATGGCTACAAAAATGTCCAATTCCGAGCACAAACCAATGTCACAAATTCCTCATGGATGAACCCTACAGTGCCCCAGTTAAGGCTTGATACCACCAATCCAAATGACAACGATTTCAGTGTGGTTATTCCACCCATAGGTCCATTTGAAACCACTGAGGTTTGGGCGAATCTTTCTATACCGGTTGGCGCAGATGTCCAAATTCAAGATTGGGATATATGGTTTACTGATGCTAGTTCAGCCAACACAGGTGAGAAAGCTAGAGTGTCAACAACTGTTTCGATAGATTCTCAATACAGTGTGAGGCTAAACTCAAATGCCAATCAAATAGCGCTTACTATGACTCCGGGTGAAACTGCAAATCTACCATTCCAAATCACCAATACCGGTAATTTAGATTCAACATTCGAGTTACGCTCAACCTTTAACGCAGAATTATGGAGCGGTACCATACAAGACGATGTTGGAAATGCTATTACTTCTATATTTATGGAAAAGGGCACATCTACAGACTTATCGCTCTCCATATCTGCTGAACAGCAAGCCACTCCAGGTCAAATATCTGTCGAGATAAGGGCAACAAGAACTAGCGGTAATGTGGTTGGCGATACAACTCTTAATCGGTTGATTAATGTACCAATCTATCGGGACAGCAACCTTGAGGTTGACTATTCATCACCTTACTTTTCGACCGACGAAAGTGGTTTACCAGTAGTTGTTGGCTATGCTAATGGCGAAGAAAAAATGCTTAGAATGACGCTATTTAATAACGGTAATGATGAAGAATCATTCAATATTACAGTGGCCAATAATTTCCCGATATATTACCGGCAAACAGGTGCAACTGTAGATAATGTTGAATCACCTTTGCTAAACGAATGGGGTGGTACTTGGAGTTTCTTCTTGAATTTGCCAATGCCTCTTGGTCTGCCTGAGGGGTTTTACGATGTTATAGTGACTGCTACTAACGTGAACGACCCGTCACTATCCGTAAGTGAAGTAGTCTCGATTGAGGTCAAGAAAACTGCCAGTGTCCACGTTGAAACAGATATTTCTGACCAGTCTTACATCCCAGGTGATCTTGCTCAATCAATGACTTTCGAAGTCACCAATAATGGAAATATCCAAGATACCTTTGAAATGAGTCTAAATCTCCCTCAAGGTATGAATGCTCAATTCACCAACCTTGTTGATGGCTCAAAGACCGTACCAATCAATAGCGGTGCTAGTTACAACGTAACCGTCGAATTTTCGTTTGTTGAAGGTACCAGTGCTGATCTAAATATGGTAATCATTGCTAAGAGTCTTTTTGATGAGACGGTAATTGCTAGTGGTGGTTCAACTTACTCTGTTGGAAGTACCAATCAATTGTTGAAGATTTTACCTTCACAGTTGGTCATAATCGACGACTTTGAAAATGAAGTAACCTTAGAAGTGACAGTTAGAAACCAATATTCAACAGCGCAATCAGTTTCGATGGACATCGGTGCTGGAAACTCTAGCAGTTGGTTCCAATCAAGAATTGATAGTAATGATCGACAATTTGTCCTTGGTACTGGAGATGATTCCATTAGGGTTATTACAGTTACATTCCAAGTCACTGAATCAACTCTGATGACGCTTGATCAGCCAACATTTGATTCTGAAATAACACTCTATGCCAGGTCAGATACCGTCGCAGAAGTAGCTCAATCAGAAATCCAAGTCCAACTCAGGAAAATAATCATCGAAACGAACGATGATCAGGGTTCTTCTTTTGACCTTGCTGGAGCTGCAATGTGGTTTGGATTTGTTCTAGTAATGGTAGCAGGAATTGTGATTGCAATTAGAATTCTCAAGAATGTTGAAGATGAAGATGATGAATATGCCAATTGGGGGCAAGAAGGTTACCAAGATAGTATTACAGCAACATACCAATCGGTAATTTCTGCGCCTACGGTTCCATCAGGTCCGCCTGCAACCTTGCCATCATCCATGCCACCTCAATCAGCACCACCTGCAAGTGTGCCATCATCTATGCCGCCGAAGTCTGCTCTACCAGCACAATCAGCACCATCTGCCCCTTCGCAACCGTCAGGACCTCCTCTTCCAGCCACTGGACTACCCGCTGGGTGGACTATGGCACAATGGGGTGCATATGGCGCTCAGTGGCTTGAACAAAACGAGCAACAATAAAAAAAGTGCGAAATTTTTGAATCGTAGGGTTCAAGGCTTGGGCGTACTCGCAGACCATGAGGCGAAAACATGTACGGTAATGGACAAGCACCCATATTTATTTTGAAAGATGGCACTCAAAGGACAAGAGGAAGAACTGCTCAATCAAATAACATAGCGGCTGCCAAAGCAGTAGCAGATGCGGTTAGGTCAACTTTGGGTCCAAAAGGAATGGACAAGATGTTGGTTGATTCAATGGGTGACGTAGTCATCACTAATGATGGTGCAACCATTCTCAAAGAAATGGACATAGAACACCCTGCGGCAAAGATGATTATCGAAGTTGCTAAGACACAAGAGCAACATTGCTTCGACGGAACAACAACTGCTGTTGTATTATCTGGTGAACTTCTCAAGAGAAGTGAAGACCTCATTGAACAAAATGTACATCCTACAGTAATTTGTGAGGGTTTTAGGTTAGCCGCCGAAAAAGCAGTTGGTCTACTCGGGAGTCACGGAATTGAAACCAAAAACGACGATGCTGTACTGATGGAAGTTGCTAAGACTGCTTTAACCGGAAAGTCAGCGGGTGCTGTGAAGTCATTCATGGCAGATATTTGTGTTAGGGCGGTAAACGCAGTTGGAATTATTGACGGTGAACAAAGAATAGTAGACTTGTCTGATATTAAAGTCGAAAAGCGACAAGGCGGTTCAATCAAAGACTCTACCCTCATTGATGGAATAATCTTGGATAAGGAAAGAGTTCATGCAGGTATGCCAAGATCAATATCTGGCGCTAAAATAGCCTTAGTGAACTCAGCGATTGAAGTTAAGAAAACCGAAGTGGATGCTAAAATACAAATTACCGATCCGAACCAACTTTCCAAATTCCTCGAGGAAGAAGAAAACTACATCAGAGGACTAGTTGAAAAGATTAAGAATTCTGGTGCAAATGTACTAATTTGTCAAAAGGGAATTGATGAACTTGCTCAACACTATATGGCAAAATCAGGTATTTTCGCAATACGCCGAGCCAAGAAATCTGATATGGAAGCATTATCAAAGGCTACAAGCGGTAAAATTGTTACTAATTTAGATGATTTGACTCCAGAGGACTTGGGTAATGCAGAGCGCGTTGAGGAAAAGAAAATTGGAGAATCAGAGATGACATTCATTACTGGATGCCCTGAAGCAAAATCAGTTTCAGTATTACTCAGGGGTGGTACAGAACACGTAGTTGATGAAATTAGAAGAGCGTTTGATGATGCTGTTGGCGTGGTATCCGTGGCTTGGGAAGATGGTGCAGTTCTAACTGGAGGGGGTAGTGTTCTTGCCGCTCTTTCACGTGATTTGAGGACCTTTGCAGAAACAGTCGGAGGAAGAGAGCAGATGGCTATTGAAGCATTTGCTTCGGCGCTAGAAATAGTTCCAAGAACCTTGGCGGAAAATGCTGGATTAGATCCAGTTACAACACTGATAGAGCTTCGAAAAGCTCACGCAGACGGTCAGTCTCACGCTGGAATCAATGTTTACGAAGGTGGAGTAGTCGACATGAGAAAGGCCAACGTCATAGAACCACTACGTGTTGTTGAACAAGCAATTCAATCTGCTACAGAGACCGCAGTAATGATTTTGCGAATCGACGATGTTATTTCATCCAAGGGCGTATCCATGGGTAGCGAAATGGGCGACATGGGCGACTTCCAGATGTAATCTGGCCGATAAATTATCTCGCACAGCAAATCAACTCTCCTTGGGAGAGCAAGCAACCTTCAAAGACTACGGCGGTTTGGCATCACTGAGTGAGTATAATGCCAGAAGTCGCTGATAGGAATCTTACCATCTATTTTGGTTCCCAAACAGGCAATGCAGAGGAACTTGCAAGTAAAACTGCTAAGTTAGCCAAAAAATTCAATCTCTCTGCGAAGGTAGTTGACCTTGGAGATATAAAACCAGAAGATTTTACTTCGTCAAAAAGAGCGCTCATCATCACTTCTACTTGGGGAGAAGGCGAGATGCCGGATAACTCAGAATCTATTTGGGCAGCAACCTGTGAATCAAATCCAAATTTGTCTACAGTAAATTTCAGCATCTGTGCAATTGGTGACACATCATATGATGAATTCTGTAAGGCTGGATTAGATTGGGATGAGAAGTTCAAACAGCTTGGCGCCAACTGCGTTCATGATATTCAACTGTGTGATGTAGAATATGAACCCGAATGGCAAACATGGGCCAATTCAGCATTACAAGCAATGTCTGATGTAGACACTGGAACTGTAATGGTTGATGAGTCAGAAGCAACGGCACAAGTAGAAACAGCATCCGCCCCAGTTGCCTCAGGAAGTGCCAGTGCAGGACTATCTTCTCTGTTTGAAGGTGACAGATCTCTAGCCATTTTATTTGGATCACAAACCGGAAATGCTGCTGCTCTGGCTGAAAAGACAGCGAAAATGGCTGCTGATTATGGATTGATTCCTACCGTTTACGATATGGATGGATTTGATGCAGCAACATTAGCAACTCACAAACGCACTCTGATAATCACTTCAACATGGGGCGAAGGAGAAATGCCTGATAATGCTGAATCACTATGGCAGGCGGTAAATTCTAACTCACCTTCACTCTCTGGAGTAAATTTTAGTATTTGTGCAATCGGGGACACAGCTTATGACGAGTTTTGTAAAGCTGGAACTGACTGGGATGACAAATATGAATCGCTAGGGGCTAGTAGAGTCCACCAAATACAACTGTGCGATGTTGACTTTGAACCGCCATTTGTCACATGGGTTGCTCAGGCTTTGCCAAAGATTGCCTGTGTTGACTCATCAGGAACCCTACAAATCGAGCTACTCGACGAAATGATTGCTTATGGTTCAAGTGGAGATGACGAAGTAGTTTCAGGAGATTTTGCTCCTGGGGTTGTGGATGAAACAGAACTAACTGTAACAGTCGAAATCTTCCGTTACTGCCCAAGTGCAGCCGAGTCCGGATGGGATACAATCGTATGTTCACTTCCTGCTAATGCCTCCATACAAGACATGTTACTTGCCATCAAGAATGATGTTGACGGAAGTCTGACTTTCAGGATGGGTGACGGCAGTGGTACTGCAAGTTGTGGAATTAGAATCAACGGCAGACTTGTTCTCGCAGATACAACATCAATTGGAAGCGTTACTAAAGCAGATGGAAGATTAAAAATCGAACCACTATCTGGATACCCGGTCATTAGAGATTTGATGGTAGACTATTCGAAGTTTGAAGAAAACCGCATGAAAGCTAAGCCATGGATGCAATCTAATCCACGTGAGGGAGAGTACCTGTTAAACGGTATGGCGGTTGGAACAATGTCCAAAGAACAAGCGTCTAAACTACATTCTTCAAGTGACATTAAATCGTATTATTTACTTCACTCAATGTCTGATACAGTTACTTATGATTCAAAATACGAAGGCCCCGGAATTCATCTACAAAGATGGAATCGAGTCATCGACCCAAGGTCTAGCGAGACATTCAAGAACTCACTTATTGATTCGCTAAATAACTCAACTGGAGTTTGGGGAGAAGCCGATCTAGCATCGATTGCTAGGTATGGGCAAGAGGGTAAAACAGCCTCATCCGGTCTCAATGACGTTCGCGCCTACATCCTAAACCAAACCAACTACAGAGGTCCACATGGAAGACTGGTCAAGTGGTACGGAAGAAGCGTCAAATGGACTGGTAAATTGAACGAAACTACGCTATATCGCCAAGTTCTTGGCCCTATTGGCCTGCTGAGTAACATTTTCGATGGCGTTTCTGCTCGAATGGTACTAGGATTCACTAGAACTGGTGGGCCTCCGATTAGAAGTCTACAAGCATTGGTATTACCACCTTCAGGTATTGGTAAAATACCAAATATGTTCAATTCCAAAGTTAAGAACCATCACCAAGTTGTCGGATTGTTTAACGAAATTGACCAGAGGTTTTGAGTGATAAAATGCCAAAGATTGCTTATTATCCTGGTAATGTTGCCCGAGCTGCTTCAATGGAAGTAGAGGATTGTATACAACCGCTATGCAAAACCTTGGGTATTGATTTAATTGAATTGCCAGAAGCGACTAGTGATGGTGGTAATATTATCAAGCAAGCTTCAACAAAATTACAACATGCTTTGGTTGCAAGAAACCTAGCATTGGCTGAAGAAAAAGGGCTAGATATCATGACTACTTGCGCAACAAGCCATGGGATTATGAAAGATACTATGCAAGATTTGAAAGATGACCCTGTCTATTCTGCCCAATTAAATAACTTGATTGCCCGTTCTACGGGTGTTGAGTACCGAGGTGAAGCAGAGTCATGGCATCTATTGCACTACTTAGTAGAAGAGATTGGCCTTGACAAAATTAACGACGCAGTAATTAATCCAATCGATCTCAACATTGCACCTTATTATGGACCAAATATGCAAAGAGAGGGGTTTTGTGCCCAAGACGACCCATTTATGCCGTCCTATCTAGAGCAACTCATTACCGCATTAGGTGGCCGACCGGTAAATTACGACTTAAAGTGTCAAAGTGTCGGTGCCCCCTCATTACTTACTCTAGAAAAACCCGTTATGTCCCTCATATCATCTGTTATTAGTGACGCAAAATCAAATGGTGCTGATATAATAGTGAGTGCTTGTACAGTATCTCACTCAAACCTTGATTCATATCAATCTAAGGCAGGGCGTAAGACTGGTAAAAATACCAGTATACCTGTGATACATCTAGCTGAACTAGTAGCCTTTGCCTTGGGTCATTTCCCTGACAGATTGGCACAGTTGAGAACTAGAGCAATTTTGATTGGTGGCTGAAATTTACTCAGGCATATAAAAAAGGCATAATAAGTTCATAATTCTCAGCGCTCAAAATCTCAGATAGCCTTGCTTTATCGGATTTTAAAATATCAGCGATTGAATCGAATCTGTCAAATAATTGAAGGCAAATTTCCAAATCTAAGTCAGTTATTTGACACAATATTGTTGCTTGCTTATTTATTCCATCAGTATTCCACCTGGCTAACAAGGTGTGTGACTCATCACCTTGATTGACCATTGCTGCGATTTCTTGTGCAGCGTTGCTACAGTGCTTTTCAATGGCACCATCTTCGATGCTTTGATACTTCACACAAGCGCGCATTTTCGTTGAAAAGTTTTGATTATTCCTAGCAATTAAAAATATCAAATGAGCAGATTCCATTGAGTCTTTTGTTGTCAAAATCGGCACGCCTAAGTCTAAACTAACATGTGCTAAAGCGCCGAGTACCGCGTTGGGGTGAACTGAATTGCCTATTTCTCCAAGTTCAATTAATAATATTGGCTGATTGGTAGATTGTCTCATTCTTTGGCACTGTTTGAACAATCTTTGATCAATTATTGAGGTTAGTAAGTCACGCGAAGTTTTCCGCTCAATTAGAATGTCCTTTGTTAACAAAATATCACCAGTTTCTAAGTTTTCAAATCTAACCGACATTCCAAGGCTGGTAAGATAGGCAGATAAAGTCGAAGACGCTTCCCGGTGATCAAGAACCACATTCATTTCAATGGTTTGAGATAAGGTTTGAATGACTTCATTAGTGGCTTTTATCGCAGATACTTCATGCTCTCTGGTAATCTTCTCAGTATTCTTTTCTTGAAAAAAGTCATCTAAGCCAGTCTGATTTCTCGGGCGCTTATCTTTTGGTGCAATAGCAGTTTGATTTACCGGTGTATCGGGCTGTTCTATAGAATTTATATTAGTTTCATCTTTAATTATTTGATATTCAAGATTGAGTCGTTCTTGCTCAATTGTCAGGAATTTCTCGGCAGGAATTTGATTGTCTCCCAACTTGACTGCAAAACTCGATAGAACATCTCCAGAAGCTGGTTCGCGTAATGGGATTCGCCCCATTCGCTGTACTTCCTCAAGATTTTTGTACATACGTCGCTCTCTTACCTTAGCTGCATTGTTGACAAATTCATCCCTTGTGTTGCGCGCAATTAATGTCTTTACCGTACCCGAACTCTGTCTAGCAGTACGTCCACGCCTTTGTATTGCTCTTATGGCGCTTGGCACCGGTTCATACATCAAAACGAGATCAGCAGATGGGACGTCCAATCCCTCTTCCCCAACAGATGTTGCAACCAGTACATTTACTTCTCCAGAGCGAAATTCTTCAAGTCTTGCCAATTGTTCTTTCTGCGTCATACCCTTTTGTTTTCCGCTAGTGGCTTGCCCAATAAATGGTGCTACCTTAACCTCATCAATATTTTTGAGTACTTGATTGAGATTTTGCACAGTGTATCTGTACTCTGTAAATATGAGAATACGTGAATTAGGATTTTCTTTCAACCTTTCAGTAATCATATCGCTTACTTGGGTGACCTTTGGGTGTATCTCGCCGAGTTTTTCAGCCGCCTTCCTGAAGTTGTGAATTACCGGTTTTGCAATGAATCGATTTGTCCCTCTGCCACCAGTTCTGCCTTCGTCTTCGGCTTTGTCGAGAAATAATGTTGCTGGTATTACTCCTTGAGTCCTGAGCAAGTCTAGTAGCATGTGCATTCTGCGAACATCCGAAACTTTACGCGCAGCGTTGTAACCTCTAGCGTCTCTTCGACTAATTGCCCTGCTAACAGATTGCTGTGCATCGGTTATGATTTTTGAAGTGAGATTTTTTACTGGAGCCATAAAACCCATCCTCTGTAAGGTTTCAACTTCTGTTGATTGATATTCTTGCAATGGGTAAATAAGTGTATTTAATGTGTCAGGAAGGTCGACTGGGACAATGTCGTTTTGTAAGTCGACAGCATATGGTTTTAGCATTACTTCATCTCTTTTGGAGATGTCAAGCCTGTCGATTCCTAATCTTTTGGCAACCTCAAGTATCGATGATTTTGTAGTCCCAGGGCTGGCTGTAGCACCCAAAGTATAGCCATTAGGGTTGGCAGCAAGGAATAAGTCTCCAACTTGAGCGTAAGGATGATTTCCTGTGGCATGATGAGCCTCATCGAAAATTAACAACGCCACGTCACTTAAGGAAATAATGTTGTTAATTGCATCATTTCTAATCACTTGGGAAGTAGCCATCAAAATTTTACCTACATCCCACACTGAACGTCGCTTACTTGGTGGTGTTTCACCGGTATATCTTACGATTGTCTCGGGATCTATGTTTAACATCTCTCGAGCCATTCTCTGTTGTTGATCGACTAATCCAGTAGTAGGCGCAATTAGAATTATTTTTTTGTCAGATAAACGGAGGGTCTCTGCCATGAGCATCCATTGTACTGCTGTTTTACCAAAACCTGTTGGCATTACCATCAAACATGAAGATGTCAATGCGTTTTTTAGTGCCCTAATTTGATATCCCCTTGCTTCAACACCATCTTGTAAAAGCGGGTGTATCATCGTAGGCATCAAAGGTTCTTTTGGCCGAGGGTTCAAAAGCATGATGATTAAAATTAGTAGACATTAACCATTAAAAAACTATCATACCCATATACATAATCGATTGACAGAAAAGCAATACAGACCGAACCACTCATATATGATTGGTAAGTCGGATGGTTGCTCAAAGGTGAGTAGCCAGACACAACGGGCCATCCCAGGAGGACCCCGATAGTCTTGTTCCGCATTCGTTGGAACGAGGCGCAGTGTCACGGCCACTCCTATCTGGAGAGCCCTCGTACGCCCTCTCGGTGGGGCCCCTGCGCTGTAACAAAATAATGGAGGAATCCCAATGGCGAAAAGAAGTCACCCACGAAGAGGTTCGATGGCGTTTAGTCCGCGTAAGCGTGCCAAGCGTCCTTTCGGACACGTCAAGTCGTGGCCAAAAACCGAAGCGAGCGAAGTTAGAATACAAGGATTTGCTGGATGGAAAGCCGGCATGACGCATATTCTAGCTCGTGATTTAAACCCAAGAAGCCCAGCAGCCGGACAGGAAGCAAGAATTCCAGTCACTGTTGTAGAATGCCCAAAGATGAGAATCTTAGGCGTTCGTGGATATCAGATGACTCCCTATGGCAAGCAAGCTATTGGTGAGGCATGGGCTGATGCTGGAATGATTGCTGAGGCTTTTAGCGATCTATTCAAGAAACTGCCTCAACGCAAAGAGCATGATGCTGAGAAACATTTCGAAAATCTAGAAAATGCAGACTTGTGCGAAGTGAGACTAATAGTCGCTACTCAACCAAGTCAAATTTCAGGAATACCAACTAAGGTCCCCGATGTAATGGAAGTAGGTCTGGATGGTGGAAACTCCAGCGAACAACTAAACTATGCTAAGGCAAAGTTTGGTGAAGAATTTTCATTTGCTGATTGTTTCGAAGAAGGAATCCTTACCGATATCGTAGCTGTAACCAAAGGATACGGATGGCAGGGTGTAATCAAGCGGTTTGGCGGTAAACTTCAATCTCACAAGAACTCAAAGAAGCGCAGGCAACACGGAAACATGGGTGACTTCGGTACAGGATATGTAAGAAAGACAATCCGACAAGGTGGTCAAACAGGTTACCATCAAAGAACCGAATACAACAAGAGAATTATGAGAGTTGCTAACCCAGAAGAACATGCAATAACTCCATCAGGTGGATTTTTGCACTATGGTGAAGTGAATTCAGACTACATCTTGGTCAAAGGTAGCGTGCCTGGGCCGTCAAAGCGTTTGATTAGATTCAGAGATGCTACTAGAGGTAGTGACAGAACTCTTCATGATTATGAAATCACGTACGTAAGTACAGCATCCAAGCAGGGGGCCTGAAGATGAAAGTTGCAGTAAAAGATATTACCAACACAATCAGTGCTGATGAACTAGATGCAGGTAGGCTCCAAGATACTTTTGAGATCTCAGTCTCAGACGGGTCAAAGATTGCATTACCTGACTCATTTGCTACTCCACTTCGTGAGGATTTAGTGAAACTAGCAGTAGCTTCTAGCCGAGCAAATCGCAGACAACCATACGGTTCAAGGCCACATGGCGGAAAAAGAAAACCAATGGCTGGTATGAAGCACTCCGTCGAATGGTGGGGTAAGGGGAGAGGTGTCTCAAGAATTATGAGGCGAACTGGTCAAAAGAGAGCAGCACAAAACCCTCACACACTTGGTGGTAGAAGAGCCCATGGACCTAAGGTCGAAAAGATATGGGCCCGTAAATTAAATCAAAAAGAACGAAGACTAGCAAGAGATACCGCACTCAGGGCAACCACTGACCTGGAAATGGTAAGTTCACGCGGTCACCAAATTTCAGAAGAAGTATCTTCTTTACCTATTATACTAGGTAATTATGTTGAAGTTAGAGACGGCAAGAAAGAAGAGTTTGACTTTGAATCATTCAACCATGGCTCGGCAACTCGTAAGGTTCTAGCAATCTTTGACGGACTTGGTCTTGGTGATGACTTGCAAAGAGCAAGAGATGGAAGAAAAATTCGTGCTGGAAAGGCGACAATGAGAGGGAGAGTCCACAAGACTCCTAAATCTATACTACTTGTTGTTAAGGAAAAATCAGGATTAGCACAAGCAGCTAGAAATCTACCAGGTGTAGATGTAGTTGCTGCTAAGGATCTAAACGCTGAAGACCTGGCGCCAGGTGGCGCACTTGGTCGTTTGACAGTGTTTACTAAATCCGCTGTGGAGGAACTCAATTGAGGTGTTTACTATGAATGCATACGATATAATCATACAACCATGGCTTACTGAAAAATCCATGGAAGCTAGATCAACTCAACAAAGACTTGAGTTCATCGTCAGAAGAAGTGCATCAAAGGATGAAATTGCTAAAGCAGTTGAAACAATCTTTGATGTTGAAGTAGCGAAAGTTAATGTTAGAAACAGCAAGCATGGAAAACATGCTTCAGTAAAACTGGCCGAAGGCCATGACGCAGAAGACGCAGCAATGCGCTTAGGAGCATTCTGAGGTGATATAATGGGTAAGAGAATACGCGCACAGAGAAAAGGTTCCTCGCCAAGGTACCGTGTAAGAAGCCATAGATTTCCTGGATCAAACAGAATGCCTCGTGAAAACGACATCGTTGGTGAAGTAACTGAACTAATTCATAGTCCAGTTCACTCTGCTCCGCTAGCTAGACTCAAGTTACCTGATGGCGATACCACGTTAGTGGTCGCAACAGAAGGTCTTTCTGTTGGTAGTAACGTAGCAGTCGGCAACAATGTTTCGCTAAGGCCTGGTAACATTACTAGTATTGGTAACATACCAGAAGGTACAGCAATTAACAATCTTGAACTAAGACCTGGTGATGGTGGCAAAGTTGCCCGTTCAGCAGGAAACTCATGTTATGTTGAAGCCAAAATCGGTGAGAAAGTTCGTATCAGAATGCCGTCAGGATCACTCAAAGAATTGCCAGCAAACTGCCGTGCAACTATTGGTGTTCTTGCAGGACATGGAAGAGATGAGATGCCTCTAAGAACTGCTGGTGCTGCATATTACAAGGCAAAGGCAAGAGGAAAATTATTCCCGCATGTTAGCGGTGTTGCAATGAATCCAGTTGACCACCCTCACGGTGGAGGAAATCATCAGGCTGTCCACGGACCAAATTCGGTTGCCCGTGGAACTCCACCTGGTGCTAAGGTTGGTATCATTGCGCCAAGAAGAACCGGTAGAGGCCGTGGAAAGAAAGTTTGAGGTGATTATGTATGGCAAGAAAGAATAAGAAGTCCTTTATGACCCCAAAGGCCAGTAGAAGAAAAGCAAGAAAGCGCTTGTCTACCACAACTGGCCGTGTTAAGAAAGAATTTACCTACCGTGGATACACCATGGAAGAATTATCACAAATGGAACTTTGGCCATCTGAAGGTTCCGACAATTCAATCATAGAATTGTTACCTTCAAGAGCTAGAAGATCCATAGGCCGTGGTATGTCTGTAGAAAACGAACATTTCCTTGACCGAACAAGAAGAAACAGTTCAATAACTGTAAGAACACATAGAAGAGATATGCCAATTCTACCAGAATTTGTAGGTCGAAGAATCGCAATTCATAACGGGCAACATTTCATCGAACTTGATGTCAAGCCAGAAATGATTGGACATTATCTTGGTGAATTTGCTCTAAGCAGAAAGAATGTGGCCCACAGTGGCCCAGGTGTAGGTGCTACCCGTTCATCAAAGCACGTAGCATTGAAGTGAGGTGAGAAATATGGCAAAGCAAAGACAAATGGATCGCAGAACCAAGAGGAGACAACTTCCTCAGAAAGGTTTCACTCAACTATTACAAGGAAGTAGAATTGCTTCAGCAAGGGCAGTCAATGTGGACATGCACGTAAAACACTGTTTTGAAGTGTGCAGAGCAGTCAAGAATATGACTGCTGGAAGCGCAATTGATTATCTAAACGAAGTCTTGAGAATTGACTCAGACAGGGCAGACATTAGAAGAAAAGCAGTAGCAGTACCTTTCAGATTAGGCAGTGGAAACAAGAAACGCAAGCGAAGTGGGCCTTCAATGGTCGGTCATCGAAAAGGTGGCGTTGGGCCAGGTAGATATCCAGTAAAGGCATCAAAAGCAATAATTAAATTGATTCAAAGTGCTATGGACAATGCTCGACACCAATACGAAGATATTGATGCTGAAGAGATGGAAATCACTCACATTGCTGCACACAGAGGCCAAATTCGTCGTGGATGGATCCCTCGTGCTAGAGGCCGTGCAACACCATCGAACCACTACCAAGTCAATTTGGAAATATTCCTAGAAGACTTCAACACAGTTGAAGACGAATTGGAGGATGAATTCTGAGGTGAATATCATGGCTGGAAAACAAAGTGTACTTAGAACAATCGTCAACAGAAATGTTGAGAGACAACTGGTCAAGGAATTCTTGATGGAAAATACCAAATCAGCAGGATTTGGTGGATTAACCATCAGCAGGACTCCTAGTGGTACTAGTGTAGAGATTAGAGCAGAAAAGCCGGGAAGAATAATCGGTAAGCGAGGAAAAATAATCAACGAACTCCAAAAGAGGTTGAATGATGAATTTGAATTGTATAATCCAAGGCTTTCAGTTGAAGAAGTAGAAGATCCGACTCTAAACGCTCAAGTCATGGCACAGAAAATCGCCTCTGCTCTTGAGCGTGGATGGTATTACCGAAGAGCCGGCGCATCCGCCGCGGTCAACGTTATGGAAAAGGGTGCTAGAGGAGTAATTGTCACTGTAGCTGGTAAACTAACAGGTGCTAGAAACCGAACCCAGAAATTTATTCTTGGCCACGTAAAGTATTGCGGTGAAACCGCATTACAATTCATGGACAGAGGCTATGCAGTTGCTGTCAAGAAGTTGGGAACAATTGGTGTGACTGTACAAATCATGCGTAAAGGAACTAAATTGCCACACGAAATAGCGGTCTTTTCAGAGGAAGAACTCCGTATAAGAGCTGAATCTGAAACCACAGAAGTTGAAATTGTCGAGGAGGCTAGTAAATGAGCTACGTATCCAACAGAGAGATCGCAGCCATGAGCGCTGAAGCAAGAGATGCCCGCCTTCTTGAACTTCAAGAAGAACTTCTACAACTTCGTGCGGAGAAATCACTAGGTGGTACTCCTGCAAGTATTGGTGCTTACAAAGCAACCAGAAGAAGTATTGCTCGACTAAAGACGCACATGAATAACAACTGAATAATAACGTAACAACAACGGGAAGGAGACTGAAAACAAATGAGCGGAATCTGTAATGTTTGTGGATTACCAGATGAGTTATGTATATGCCAGGAGATTGCAAAAGAACAACAATGCGCAATTTTGTCAACAGATAGAAGAAGATACGGAAAAATAGTAACAAAAGTAGAGGGTTTGGAGGATTCAGCGATAGATATCAATCAATTAGCTAAACTACTCAAAAATAAATGCGCTGCAGGTGGAACAGTTAAAGGACGAACAATCGAACTACAAGGGGATCACAAGAAGAAAGCAGCATTAGTACTCAAAAATAACGGATTTAATGTGGAGGTGAGATAAGATGAATGTATACAACAATAACTGGTTAGGCAAGAATCTTAATGTGATCTCTTCGTTAGATAATACGCTTGTTGGAAGGCAAGGTATGGTTATTGATGAATCACAAAAAACTATCACCATAATAGAAGATGGCAAGATAGTCAAACTCGGTAAAGCGAGTATCAAATTCACAATTACCGACAGTGATGTCGTAATAGATGGGACAATGGTTGGACAACGCCCTGAAAACAGAGTCCACCGAAAATATAGGATGGCTTGATATCATGCGAGATATAGGAATAGATGTAAAACCACCCACCGGAGAGTGGGACGGAGACCAAAACTGCCCATTTTATGGAAGCCTGCGCCTTAGAGGACAAGTTCTCGAAGGTACAATTGCTAAAATTGGAATGCAAAAAACCATTACTTTGGAAAGAAACAATGTACGATACATGCAAAAATATGAGCGATACGAAAAACGCACTAGTATAGTATCGGCCCATTTACCATCTTGCATGGGTGATGTTAGTATTGGCGATTCAGTCAAGGTAATGGAATGTAGACCACTTTCAAAGACGGTTTCATTCTGTGTTGTTGAACTAAACGGAGGTGAGGCTTAATGCGTGGAATCGCAGGAAGGCAGACCAGAGGTCTACCAACCGCTGCAAGACTAATTGTTGCAGACAACACCGGTGCTAAAATAGTTCAAATCATCAATATTTTGAAACTTGGTGGCACTATGAGGAGATATCCTGCAGGTGGTGTAGGTGATCTGGCAAAGGTTTCAGTCAAGAAAGGAACACCAGATACTCGTAGGCAGATATTTGATGCGGTTATCATCCGTCAAAGACGTCCGTTCCGCAGAGTTGACGGTACATGGGTCCAATTCGAAGACAACGCTTGTGTCATCACCAATGAAAAAGGCGATGTTCAAGGTTCGGATATCAAAGGTCCAGTTTCTAGAGAGGCAGCAGAACGCTGGCCCCGTATTGCAGCGAATGCAAAACAAATCGTTTGAGGTGATAATATGGTAAAGAGTATGAAACCAGGAAAACAAAGAAAAGCACATTTCAATGCAGCATTGCATGAAAAGCGTAAGAGGCTCTCAGCTAGATTACAACTTGAAAAACCCGATTCTAGATTCGATGGTGTTAGGACTGTAACAGTTAGAGTTGGAGATACCGTTAAGGTTGTTCGTGGTGATTTATCCAATGGTGGTAAGCGACACGGCGGCAAGAGGAATGCTGAGCCACTAACAGGTTCAGTTATCCGAATAGATTCTAACAAAGGCAGATTGTACATTGAAGGTGCAAAAGCTAGTAAATCAGATAACAAAGAGGAAGCAGTACCGGTTAATGCTTCAAATGTTGTTGTAGTAAGATTGGACGAGACAGATAAGTATCGAGTCCAACAATTAACCGGAAACAGGAGTTGAATTAGATGGGAAGCAGTAATCACATGAAACGTTTGGCAATGCCGCGAAGTTGGCCACTACCACGTAAGACCTCTATTTGGGTAACTAAAGCCGCACCTGGTGCCCACACATTAGAACTTTGTATGCCGGTTGTAGTAGTTATCCGAGATATTCTTGGCTACGCAAAATCAACTAGAGAAGTTAGACATATTTTGCATAATAATCTTGTTTCCATCGATGGAAGAATCTGCAAAGATTCTAGAAGAGGAGTTGGGTTCATGGACGTTCTAACACTTGGTGATGAAAACTATCGTTGTATAGTTGATCAAAAGGGGATACTTCGATACAGACAAATTTCAAAGAAAGAAGCGGAAACCAAGGTTTGCCGAATCAACGGTAAAACCACAGTTAAGGGCGGAAAAACTCAACTTCATCTGCACGACGGAAGAAATATATTGACCGACGATGCTGGGGAATACAACACAGGTGATTCACTAGTACTTGCACTTCCTTCTCAAGAAATAAAGGAACACATTCGCTTCTCAGATGGCATAAAGTGCTACTTGACTGGTGGTGCTCACGTTGGTGAATTCGCTGAGGTTTCAGAATATATCGTCAAGCGTTCAAGCATGCCTAATGAAGTACAATTTGCTGACTTCGGCACTGTGATGTCAAATGTATTTGCTATAGGCAAACAAAAATTACCTACTACTGAGGTGGTTGAATGAGTGAGTCAGCAAATCCTATGATGATGCCGAGAATTGCAAAAGTGTGTGTCAATATTGGTGTGGGAGAAGGTGGAGATAGGTTGTTGAACGCTGAAAATGTACTAAAGATGGTCACAGGCGTAACACCTCAAAGAACACTTGGTAAAATTCAAAACCGTGACTTGAAAGTAAGAATCGGAGCCCCAATTGGCTGCAAAGCAACTATTCGCAATAAAGATAAAATTAAACAATTTTTGACTGATGCCTTCTCGTGCCGAGAAGATGTTGTCCCGTCATGGAACTTCGATAGAGAAGGTAACCTTTCCTTTGGTGTAAGAGATTATACCGATTTCCCTGGTCAAAAATATGATCCAGATATCGGAATATTCGGTATGGATATCAACGTAGTTCTTGAAAGACCTGGACATAGAGTCAGCCGCAGAAGAAGGGCAAAAAGAAAGATTCCAGTCAAGCACAAAGTTACAGCTGATGAATCAAGAACTTGGTTCGCTGACAATTATAATATCAAAATATTGGAGGAGTGAATATGGCAAGAGATCACGGAGAAAGAATTGGACGAACGCTCGGTTGCAGAAGATGTGGAAGACGTCGTGGAATGATTAGAAGACATGGCCTAAGGATATGCCGCCAATGTTTCAGAGATGTAGGACCTGAGATAGGGTTCAAAAAGATGAGTTGAGGAGGAATATAGATGCAAATTGATCCATTAAATGATGCACTGATAAAGATGTACAATGCTGAGCAAGCAGGTAAGTTCAACGTAGAACTTACTCCGGCTTCAAAACTATTAGGTAATGTACTTGAAATCATGCAAAAATCAGGCTATGTAGGCCCAATTGAAAGAACAGAAGACGGTCGTGGTGGACGTTACACTGTTGAATTGCGAGGAGCAATCAATCGGTGTGGCACTGTAAAACCAAGACACAGCGTTAGAAGGCTAGATTATGAGCAATGGGAAACCCGATATTTACCTGCTCAAGATTTCGGCCTTTTGATTCTAACAACAAATTCAGGAGTAATGCATCATTATGATGCAAAAGATGCAAGAATAGGCGGCAAATTGCTGGCCTATGTATATTGAGGTGAATAAAATGGTAAAAGTCGACAGAATCGAACATATCGTAACCATCCCTGAAGGTGTATCAGCCGAGCACAGTGAAGATGGCGTCGTAACTATAACAGGGCCAAAAGGTTCCTTGAGTAGACAATTTACAAACCCAAGTGTAATCATACTGCAAGACTCTGGTTCATTAGTTGTCAGAGCAGATCTTCCTAGAAAGAAAATCAAGGCACTGGCAGGTACATGGAACGCACACATTAACAACATGGTGAAAGGAGTTACTGATGGTTTCAAATATGATTTGAAAGCATTTTATTCTCACTTTCCAATGACTTTGGAAGTAAAGGGACGAGAATTCATTGTCAACAATTATTTCGGTGAGAAAGTTCCACGAAGAGCAGATATCCTAAGCGGTGTTGATGTTAAGGTCAACAACAAAGTTGAGGTTGTAGTAACTGGCATCGATAAAGAAAATGTCGGGCAAACTGCAGCCAACATCGAACGTTGCGCTGTTATCAAAAACAGAGACAGAAGAGTATTCCAAGATGGTATATATCTTCTAGGTAAGGAGTGATATAAATGTCAGATAATTACGAAGATATGACTGTTGCAGAAATAAAGGCATTGCTTAAGGAAGCAGGCTTGAAAGTCTCAGGTAAGAAATCAGAGCTAATTGAAAGATTAGTTGAAGCACAAGACGCTCCAGAGGAATCTGAAATTGTTGAAGAAGTTGCAGATGATGTTGTCGAAAATACTGATGACTCCACAGAAGATGTTGAGGAAGACGATTGGGATGACGAAGATTGGGATGAAGAGGAAGATGAAGGCCACGTTGCAAAACAAAAGCCTGTCCTGTCAGAAGACATGAAGCTTGCACTTGCGCTTAGAGATGAACAAAAGAAGAAAACACCAGCATTCAAGAGAACCGAATGGTTCCGCTACAAGAGACTATCTCGCTCCGGATGGAGAGCACCTCACGGTATGGACAGTAAGCAAAGACGCAATTATAAATATCGAAGCTCACTAGTAAGAGTCGGCCATGGTAAAGTTGCCACAGCTAGAGGACTTCACCCATCAGGATTTAGAGAAGTGATGGTCCACAATACTGGTGATCTTGAAGTTATAGACCCTGAAACAGAAGCAGCCAGAGTCGGCAAGACAGTCGGCGGTAGAAAGCGTGAACAAATTTATTCACGTGCTGATGAATTAGGAATTCGTGTTCTCAACCGTAGGAGGGATGTTTGATGCAAATTACTAATCAAAAGAGACTTGCAGCAAGATTGCTGAAATGTGGAGTAAACAGAGTTTGGGTCAACCCAGATTATGTTGACCAGATTGCAGCAGCAGTGCAAACTGATGATATAAGAGAATTTATCGAAGAAGGCTGGATAAGAGCCAAGCCTATCAAAGGTACATCTAGGGCCAGAGCTAGAATGCGATTAGAGCAAAAGCGCAAGGGTCGCAGAAAGGGACAAGGTAAGCGTGCAGGCACAGCAAACGCGAGAAATCCGAAGAAATCTCGTTGGATGAGAACCATCAGATCTCAAAGAAAGGTCCTGAAAGACTATCGTGAAAATGGGACTATTGAAGCATCCCAATACAGAAAGTACTACTTGAAAGCCAAGGGAGGATCATACCGATCTATCGCACACATGCGTTCACAGATGACCCTTGAAGGAGTAACTATCAAAGGAGGCGATGAGTGATGAAAGGTACACGACGTAGATCAGTATTCAGAAGAAGAGAATCAGGTCAAACAGATTATCACAGGAGACTAAAGTTGCTCAGAGGTAAAAAAGCCCGAGCTGTGGTTAGAGTGTCTAATACTCGTGTTACTTGTCAAATGGTAAACTGGTCCGCAGGAGGCGATTTAGTATTGGCTACAGTAACCGGTTCAGACCTTGCTAAGAAATACGACTGGCCACAAGATTTCTCTCAAAAATCTGTTCCAGCCTGTTACTTGACTGGTTTTGCCCTGGGCAAGGCTGCAATGGCGCAAGGTTGCACAGACGCAGTTCTGGACATCGGGCTTGCGGGTAGCACTCCGGGTGGAAGAGTATTTTCCGCCCTGAAGGGTATGGTAGATGCAGGAATGAACATTCCTCACAGTGATGAAGTACTTCCGGATGAAAACCGCATAAACGGTGAACATATTTCTGACAAAGTTTCTGCTGCGGTAGAATCGACAAAAACCAAGATAGAGGGGGCATATTAATGACTGACGAACAACCAAAAATGGCGCCGGGTTTGTACCTAGCGTTTAATCCTGAAGAATCTGAAGAACCCAAAGATGGCCGAAGAAGAGGCAGAAATCAAGATGATCCAATCATGAACTTGAGATCCTGGACTCCTCGTACTCGGCTAGGAAATGCAGTAGCCGCAGGTCAAATTATAACCTTTGAACAAGCACTTGCTTCTAATCTTCCAATCAGAGAAGTTGAAGTAGTCGACGCATTGATTCCAAATTTAGAAGATGATATTATCAAGGTAAACATGGTTCAAAGAATGACTGACAGTGGTCGACGTGTAAGATTCAACGTTATGGCATGTGTTGGTAATAAAGACGGCTATGTAGGACTTGGTATGGCTAAAGCCAAAGAAGTCTCCCAAGCGATTAGAAAAGCAATCACTGCTGCTAAATTAAACATTATCAGCGTACAAAGAGGCAATGGTTCATGGGAATCTTCTTCCGGTCCGGGCACCTCAGTTCCGTTCAAGATTAACGGGCGTTCCGCATCCACAAGGGTGACTTTGATGCCGGCTGCAAATGGTAAAGGTCTTGTTATTGGAGAAACTGGTAAAAAAGTCTTAGATCTCGCTGGAATTACTGACGTTCTTTCTCGTACTAAGGGTCAAACCAGAACTACTATCAATTATGCTGCTGCAACATTTAATGCACTAAAGAATTTGAATACTACTAGGCTCTCGAAAGTACAGAGTGAGAAGCTTTTCATCAACAAAGGGAGGATGTTTGAATGAGTTGGATAGTTGTTAGAGTTAGAAGCAATGTCAATGTTGAACGCTCGATTAGGGAAACGATGGATTACCTAAATCTGACTAAGGTCAACCATGCAGTAATCATTCCCGAAAATGATCAATACCGTGGTATGTTACAGAAGGCAAAAGACTACATCACTTGGGGAGAAGCTACAGAAGCAACAGTCGAAAAGATGCTTTCCGAACGTGGAAGGATGTCAGGAGACTCGCCTTTGACTGATGGTATTGTCAAAGAATCAACAGATTTCAAGAATATTACAGATTTCGCCAAATCCGTTACTTCTGGAGAATCTAAAGTAAAAGATGTTCCAGGTTTGAAGAGAGTTTTCAGATTACATCCTCCAAGAGGCCCAAAAGGCTGGGGTGGAATCAAGCGTTCTTTCGTCATCGGTGGAGCACTTGGTGCAAGAGGCGATGAAATCAACTCACTAGTTGATAGGATGATTTGAGGTGAAAGAATGGGAATAAAAGCAAATAAACATCGTGGAAGAAACCGCTATCATGGTCGCGGTAAAAAAGCAGGAAGAGGTGCTGGAAAGAGAGGAGGTCGTGGTCTTGCAGGTATTAACAAGCACAGAGTTATGACTAGAATCAAATATATGCCTAATCATTGGGGTATGCATGGGTTTAATCGACACCCATCTCTTAGAACAGTCAATGTAACAGTCAATGTTGGACAACTTGAAGAGTTAGCTGGTGATGGTGATTCGGTAAACCTAACAGAAATGGGTATCGATAAATTACTTGGTAGCGGAAGAATCTCGAAAGCGATAACAGTTACAGTCTCTGAAGCAAGTGCAAAAGCTACAGAGAAGATTGAAGCAGCGGGCGGTTCATTGAATATGGACCAAGAAGACTGGGACGAATCTAAAGAAGAGTGAATCATAAGGTGGGATAACAATGAAACATAAGCCAATACCATGGGCAATTGCACTGACCGGAGTATTATATTTCGGTTTGCTTATTTACTGGCAGTCTGACGAACTTTCCAGTGAAATTGATGCAGTAAGAAATGCTGCCCAATTTGGTCTAGTAATGTCTGTTGTATATGTCGCGTATCTAATGTGGTGTTTCAATAGGGGATTGCCGGAAGGGTTGAAAGACGCACCGGTAATTGGTCGATACGGGAAACTGCTAGGATGGCTAGCGATTGCTGGAATTGCGGTATGGTATGTTAGACCTGCTAAATGGGGCGGTTACGAAGACGGTGTAGGGTTTTTCCTAGTCGGTATACTACTGCTTGGGTTTGGTGCTGCTGCAGCATTGACTTGTTTCATGTGGAGCGGCGATAAAAGCAGCAGACTTTACGCTCTTCACAGATTCGTCGACGTTTACCCAACAATTACTAAACCAGAACGCCACGTTAGGTTCAACGAAAAAATGTGGACCACTACGTTTGTTCTAATCATCTATTTCGCAATGACCAATGTAATGCTTTACGGTCTATCTGGACAAGCTCTTGACTTGTTTAGTGGTTTTAGATCAATTATGGCTGGTGCCTCAGGTACCATAATGCACTTGGGTATCGGTCCAATTGTTACAGGTTCAATTATTATGCAATTATTTGCCGGTGCTAAAATAATTAGGCTTGACCTATCAAACTCTGAAGATAAAGCAATGTATCAAGGTGTACAAAAATTATTAGTTTTGATTATGATTCCAATTGAAGCGATTCCTCAAACCTATGGTTTTCTCGACCCAATGGAATTCTTAATCGATTCATATGGAATGGGTTGGGCAAACTTCGTAATTGTTGCACAATTATTTGCTGGGTCTTATCTGGTATTCTTGCTGGATGAATTAGTTTCAAAATGGGGTATCGGTTCTGGTATGTCATTGTTTATTGCAGCGGGAGTCTCGCAATCTACATTCGTTGGGACCTTATCCCCACTTCCCGTAACCAGTGGTCTTGGATACTCAATGGCCAACCCCCCATCTGGTACTTTGCCGATGATATTCTACATGTTTAGGGAGGCGACAAATTACGAAATGATTAGGAGCAATGGTTTCGAGAGTATATTGCTTACTCACGTCAATCCGTTAGCAGCATTATTCTCATCCGTTGTTGTATTCTTGGTTGTGGCATACGCAGAATCAAGTAAACTTGAATTGCCACTAACCCACGGTAAAGTTAGAGGCCATAGGGGTAAATACCCAATCAGACTAGTATATGCATCTAACATTCCAGTTATCTTGATGGCAGCACTACTTGCCAATATCAATATGTTCACTTTACTATTCTGGAGTCATCCTACGCTATCACAAACACCATTCTTGGGCCGAGAGGGTTATGGGTCTTTATCTGAGTACATTGGTACTTACGAGCAGGGTCAGACTACGGCTTCAGGAGGTTTCGCTTGGTATGCTAGTATGGTTAATGGGGTTAATGATTGGCTATTGCCGCTGCTGAATCAAACCGGAGATGCCTTTGGGCACAGTTTAACCCAAATAATGGTACACGTCGTATTTTACGTTGTTCTAATGACAGTAGGTTCGATGGTATTTGCCAAATTCTGGATTGATACTACGAACATGGGTACAAAGGATGTAGCCAAGCAAATAGAAAGAACCGGTATGCAAATACCTGGATTTAGAAAGAATCCTAAAGTTCTAGAAAAGATTCTAGAGAATTATATTCCTCCAGTGACCTACTTTTCAGGTGCTTTCGTAGGCCTACTCGCCGCTGGCGCAGATCTCCTGGGTACAGTAGGTAATGCCACTGGTACAGGTTTGTTACTAGCTGTAGGTATAATTTTACGTACTTATGAGCAAATCCAGAAGGAACAAGCTATGGAAATGCATCCAATGATTAGACAATTCTTCGGTGCAGATTAACCATAACTTTCGGGATTAATTTCCTTTGCCAAATTGCCAGTTTTGTGTCGCAGTTGGTTGTTTTTTGTCAAATAGTCATCGGGTATCTTGATATAGGGGGGGTCAGTGGCTGAGTTGCTTGCGTTGTGAAGAACGGCGTTAGAATCTGAGTCCTCGGACTATGAAGAATTCTATCCTCTTTTTACGTAAAGCCGAAGCGATTGCGATTCTGAAAAACCATTATGGTTCAGGGTCAGGAAGGTGATCGAGATTATGATGTAATTTGTGCAAGAAGCTCAAGTGCAATATTTTCTCGCCAATTTTTTAGAGACAGCAATAAGACAGCGACAAGTAACCTAAGGATCATAACAAGAGAAATCTGGTTGATCCTGCCAGAGGCGACCGCTTTTGGAGTTCGATTAAGCCATGCGAGTAGAAAGAAATTAGATTCTTTGCGAACTGCTCAGTAACACGTGGATAACCTGCCCTATGCTCCGGA
>JABJMO010000006.1 GCA_018659375.1 Methanobacteriota archaeon
ATTTATTAGCGGAACATAGGACTGAATTAGTTGATAAATATGATAGTTCAAGACGCTCAATTGAATATTGGAATATATTAGAAAAACAGGTGGAATAAATGACTAAACCAATAATACTCGTAGTTGGCGCTAGGCCCAACTTCATGAAAATAGCACCAATTTATGCTGAATTAGCAAGTCGTGGCCAGCCATTAATTCTCTTACATACTGGCCAACATTATGATGATAATATGTCAAAGGTTTTCTTTGATGATTTAGGAATGCCAAAGCCGGATATTTACCTAGGTATTGGTAGTGGAAGTCATGCTTATCAGACTGCTACAGTAATGATTGAATTCGAGAAAATATGCCAAGAAAAAGATCCTAGCATGGTAGTAGTAGTTGGCGATGTTAATTCAACAGTTGCTTGTTCAATAGTTTGTGCCAAGCTAACCATTCCCTGTGCTCATGTAGAAGCTGGATTACGTTCTTTTGACCGAGAGATGCCAGAAGAAATAAACCGTATTTTGACCGATTCAGTAGCAGATTTACTCCTAACTCCGTCTCCGGATGGAGATGAGAACCTTAGAGCAGAAGGGGTTGCAGAGGAAAGAATAGTTAGAGTAGGAAATGTAATGATTGATAGTCTATATTCAAACTTAGAGAAGGCTAAAGAAAGTACGATCAAATCAGATTTTGGACTACAGGAAAAATATGCAATACTTACTTTACATCGCCCATCAAATGTCGATGATAAAGCGAACTTTGCAGGAATAATAGGGGCGTTAGAACACATCGGAAAAAAGATTCAAATCATATTCCCGATGCATCCAAGAACTGAAAAAATGGCAAAATCCTATTCATTATACAAGCGTATACAATCAATACCAAACATAGTCATTACAGGCCCAGTAGGCTATCTTGACTTTGTAGCACTAATGGCTTCCTCAACTCTAGCCTTGACAGATTCGGGGGGACTTCAAGAAGAAACTACGGCTCTAGGCATCCCTTGTATTACTCTTCGCGAGAATACAGAACGTCCAATTACAGTAACTGAAGGCACCAATACAATAGTTGGTTGTGACCCTGAACTTATCAAGAAAACGGCGATGGACGTTTTAGAAACCGGAGGCAAGTCTGGACGTATTCCCGACTTGTGGGATGGGAACACCGCGCAGAGAATCGCTGATGTGCTTCTCCATCATATCAAAAACAATGGTGATTGAATGAAAGTTTTGCATGTACTTGCAAACAGTCCCCCAGATGTAAATGGCTATGCCATTAGAACTCAGAAACTACTTACCAACCAATCAAACGAATCGGTTGGGCTTACCTCTCCCTGGTATCCTGATAGAGAATCAATGGTAGATGATTATCAAATTGACGAGATAAATTATCTACGTACTGTCCATCCATTATGGAAGGAAAACAATAAATTTTCTCACAAGTTAGTAAAATTCTTTAATCGTAAATCAAATGGCAAAGCTAGCTCTAAAGTTGCTGAATCTCTCACAACAAAAATATTACCATTACGGATATTTGATTTCTTTTATTTTGGAATTTTGAAACTTGGCAGGGCTGCAAGGCATTTTTTCCGAATAGGCTGGAAAGTTGTCGAAGAAAAAATCCTAATCAAATACTTCACCAAGCGAATTATTGAAGTGGCAGAGCAAGAAAATGCTGAGATAATTCATGCCCACACACCATACAGAGTAGGATTGCCTGCCCTGAAAGCCGCAAGAAAACTAGGTTTGCCATTTGTCTACGAAATGCGTGGCATGTGGGAAGAGACTGCTGTAGCCAATGGACGATGGCGCAGAAATGGTCCCGCCTATCGCCGCTTTCAAAAGTTTGAAACCAAGGTCCTTAGAAAAGCGGATGCGGTTGTTTGTATCAGCCAGACTCTCAAGCAAGAGGCAATTTTCCGTGGGGTAGAGGAAGCCAAAATCACCGTGGTAACCAATGCCGTAGACTCTGGTATCGCAAAAAATAACACCAAAGGTGAGACATATGAACACTCAGTAAAGGCCCTAAACAAAGGGAATTCAACTAAAATTGTAGGATACATTGGCTCCCTTAGAGAAATGGAAGGTGTTGACCTTACAGCACAAGCAGTTGCCCAATTAAAATCAGACGGGCATGATGTTCGATTATTCGTGCTTACCGGCCATGCAGGTCAACTTGAATTAAAGCAATATTGTGATTCACTTGGACTAGATGATGATGCAGTAATTGTCGGACCAGTACCACATGAACTGGTTGGACCCTTCTATGACTTAATCGACATATTTGTCGTTAGTCGCCCCGATACAAGGGTAACTCGCTTGGTCACTCCTCTCAAGCCGTTTGAAGCAATGGCGATGGGTAAAGCAGTAATTGCTTCGAAACTCCCTGCTTTGGAAGAAATCATCGAGGATGGAAAAACTGGTTTACTGTATGAGCCTGAAAATGTTGACTCGTTATGTAAGGTCATTTCGGCTTGTCTAAATGAAGATGATTTGGCTGAAAATCTTGGGCATAATGCCAAAGAGTGGGTTATGAATCATCGTACATGGAATTCAGTAGTAAAAAATTATCAGGTCGCTTATCAATTTGCGATTGATTCAATGAGGTGACATTAATGCGGGTATTGGTAACAGGGGGTGCGGGATTTATTGGCAGTAGTTTTGCCAAGAAAGCGAAACAACAAGGTTGGGATGTAACTATTTTCGATAACCTTTCAACAGGCCACAAATCAACAGTTGAGGAGTTAGATAAGCTTGGAATTAGAGTAATAATTGGTGATATTAGAGACCTGGAATTGTTATCTAAAGAAGCAGCAATTTGTACTGCAGTGGTTCACCTAGCAGCCCAAGTTTCTGTGCCTCTTTCAGTTGAAAAGCCACAAGAAACCAATGATATCAATGTAAGAGGTACAGATAATGTGATTCAATCATGTCTGGATAACGACATTCAAAGATTAGTCGTTGCATCAAGCGCAGCGGTTTACGGTAATTCTGACGCCCTACCGCTAAAAGAGCAAGATGCTGGTCAGATATTATCGCCATATGCTGATTCAAAATGGATTAACGAACAACAAATTTTGGATGCTAGAAATAATGGTTTGAAAGCAACTGCATTAAGATTCTTTAATGTCTATGGAGTTGGTCAAAGACCAGATGGAGCATATGCAGCAGTGGTTCCAAAATTTGTTGATATGATGGTAAATAATCAGGCTCCCAAAGTTAATGGTGACGGGTTGCATACTCGTGACTTTGTTCATGTTGATGATGTATGCGATGCGATATGGTCACTGATAGCCGGTGAATGGAAAGCGCAAAACCATCATGTTTACAATGTCGCAACCCAAACTAGTGTTACATTACTGGATTTAATTGCCATAATCAATAATACTCTCACTAATGGGATGCCAAAATTCACCCCACTAATACCAACTCATGGTCCAGAAAGAGTTGGAGATATTCGTCATTCAATGGCAAGTATTGCTAGAATTAGTGAATCAATTCAGTGGTCTCCAAAGGTCAAGTTTGAACACGGAATCAAAGAACTAGTATTACAACGATTAAACTCACAGAGTTGATTGAGATGAATGTCATATGGTTTTCTGGCAGAAAAATCAATGACTTATGTGCTACTACACAGAAATCTCTTGCTGCCGGATTGATAAAAACAGGCCACAACGTAAAATTTGTTAATCCAGATGTTGAAGGAACCCATGCAGAATATCCTTGGGATCATCATGGTTTACCGACAAACTCAATTCCGGGTTTTAAATCAATGGCAGTATCTCGCAAAATGGTTAACTGGATAAAAAAGCATCAGGGTATGGTAAAAGATACAGTTGTGATTCTTGATTGGCGGGTTGGTGGAAAATTAGCCCATATTCTTGATAAAATGGCAGTTCCATGGATTTTGATGGATCGAAGTCCGCCAGCAGATGGCAATATTCTTTCTAGATTCCAATGGTATTTTTGGAAAAGAAGTTGGAGATTAGTGAAACAGCATTCAAACGGTGTTGGATGTGTAGTTTCATTAGCTCACAAGGAGTTTGTCGCCAAAGAAATAGGCTTACTGGATGATAAAATGGTTGTAATCCCAGCTGGTGTAGATACAGAAGTTTTCCATAACGGCGAAAAAACTCCACAGTTACAACTTGTATATCATGGGAAAATAGATGATAATCGAAACATAAGACAAGTACTCGAAATCCATAACAGGTTAAACGAACTTGGTTTGGAGGCGAATCTCAATTTACATGGGAATGGTAATGCTGTAAAGGAGTTGACTAGAAGTCATTCTGATAGATTTACTATCACGCAACCTCTTGACACAATCACTCTCTCTGCAAAGTTATCATCCTATGATATTGGGTTTTTGCCAATGCCTAATCGGAAGGTTTGGCGTCTAGCCAGCCCATTAAAACGAGCAGAATACCTCGCAAGCGGCAACATAGTTGTTGGCATTGACCACACAGGTCACAGAATAGACGATTCAGGTGAATGGCTGTATTTGTGTGAGGAAGAAGATTTTATTGAACAGGCGGTAAAATTCATTGCTAGTTTAGATGTTGCAAAATTGAGAGAATTACAGGGTCAAGCCAGATTATTTGCTGAATCTAATCTTGATTGGTCAACTACTGTTGAACGATTAAGCGGGTTGATTTTGAGACAATCAGGTAGATGACCTTAATTGAGTATAACAATTAGCGAGAAAGTTACAAGTTTAATTATCAATAATATCAGCATATATTTGAGACCATTTTTGGTTAATATGTCCTATCTGGTGTGCGTTGATGTACTCTAAATAATCTGTTTGCATTACACTGTTAATCGCTTTTACCCATTCATCCAGGTCTTCATGGGTAGCTGATGTGACACAAGGAGGTAATTCAGGAATTTTATCCGAAGCAATAACCGGGCAACCTGCAGCTAATGCTTCCAACATCACTAGCGGCTGGCCTTCAAACTTTGAAGGAATTAACATTGCCGTACTCTCTTGCAATAATCGCAATTTTTCTTGCTCACTAACCCAGCCTAATCCTTTGATTCCCGCTTCACTATGCTCAGTTCCGGTGGCAACTAATTCCCATCCTTCCTTTTGCAGGCGTCTAGCAATGTCAAAAGCAAAACTATGCCCCTTAACTGGGTCAGGTCTGCCTAATAACAACAATTGTTTTGGTTTGCGAGAGATAGAATCATCATTGGTAATATTTGGGTCAATGGGATTATTTATGATTGTACAATCACCGATTATCGGTTGTAATTTTTCTTGCCAATAATTGGATAAAACTACTATATTTGTCGATTGCAATTCATTTTTAATGTTGTTTCTTTGTTTGGCGAACTGATCGAATTGGCCGCTGTGAATATGAAATATGACCTGAGTTTTCTGCTTTATTGCAATACGCGCCAAACCCAACTTACGCTTGTAAGACCAGCCTGCTGCTGAGTGGATGTGAATAATGTCAAATTCTCCAGCGTGAATCTTAAGATATTTTTGAGCTTTACGCCAGGCTAATAATTTAGTCAAAATATTACCCTTAGAATGAGAATCTAATATGTCGGTATTCCAACCATGTGGCGGATTTTGCGATAATATTTCTATGACTTTTGCCATGCCACCTAGAGTGTTACACGGTCCAACATGCAACACTCTTCGCATAGCGATGCCTACAGGGCCGGTATCAATAGCATAGTGGTCAAATGTATTGTTTTACCAATGAAAACAAGGGAGAAGTAATATTCCAAACGTAAATGCGGACATTATGTTGTTGGCTACCGTAATCACAGAAGTGGTTCTAGCCTCGCTTGTTTTATTGCCGCTGGTGCTGTATCGATTGAAGACACAACGCTGGAATCGCTTAACCCTTGATTATCCCACTAATTCTCATCAAGAAAAACTAACAATATTACTACCAATATGGAATGAGTCTTTGGTAATTGACAAGAAATTATCCGACCTTAAGAGGGACTATCCATTTGAGACTAGTCTGCTGGTAATTGATTCCGCCTCAGATGATGATAGTGTAACAAAAGTGAATGATTGGTTTTCTAGAAATGAAGGAACTTTCTCAACAACCCAACTAATTGCAATGCCTGAGCGGTTGGGTAAGACAAGTGCGGTAAAACTAGCATTAGAGACTCTTGTAGAACAAAATTATCAGGGACTTGTGTTAATGACAGACGCAGACGCGCTTATCGATGATAGGGCCATTATCCGCTTACACGGATGGTTTGCTGACTCCTCAATCGGGGCAGTTGGTAGCAGTGCTAGGCGCAAAACCTCACTAAGTGGGGAGATGGAATACCGAGAATTGTTTGAACAACTTCGGCAAGGAGAATCTAAGATTGATAGTACACCGTTTCTAGAAGGTTCCTGCATGATGTGGCGACATGGAAGTTTTAGTCCAAGTAAGTTGAACACTGCTTCTAATGCTGATGATGCACAAGTTACTGCGCTAATCCGCTTTGCTGGTTTACGCACTATATTTGACTCAGAAGCGAAATTTACTGATTTTGCTCCCACAACAATAGACGGGCAACGGCGTCAAAAGATACGTCGCGCTCAAGGACTACAAACGATGCTTATGACTATCCCAAAGCAAAACAAATTGGTCAATAGCGGCAAATTCACAGCCATTATTAGGTACCAGAAGTACCTACATCTTACTGCTCCCCTTCTCATATTTTCTGCTGGGATGTCGGCTATTATTCGTTGGACATATGTCAGCATCATTGGCATGCCGGTTGGTCAAGAAGCATTATTTCATGCAGGTTTAGGTTTTCTTGAGTTAACTGTATTAGTTGCCTGGCTAACAAATCGTAACGGTATAAAATTACCACTACTCAATACGATAGGTACAGTATTTACTGGTTTTGAATACTTATTTATTTCAAGAGTTAGAATTCTATTTCGGCGTCAATCCAATCGCTGGGATCAACATAGTGATACAAGGGAATTGATGTCAAGAAATTAAAATTAAAAAAGCCCCCCCAGAGGCCGAAACCTCCGGAGGGGCAGTTATATTCCACGGAATATATCAGTTCATAATTTAGTTACTCATCTTGTGAATTTCACTCGATGTCAACGATTGTAGTGTCAAGGGTTGTTCCCTCTCTGCTGTTCAATACGTTGATGGTAACAGTACATGCATCTACACAGCTGGTGTCAACAGTAATTGCTTCACCAGAGTTCCACGATGCAGTGTCTGCATCAGTAGATGACCAGCAGTCTTCTGTAACCGCTCCGTCGCATGCAGGGACAGTGCTGGATGCAGCTCCGTCAACGCTTGCTTTGATGGTAATGGAAGCCCAACCTAGGTCTTTTCCAGTATCCATTGTCATTATTACTCCGCCGTCATTACCTGGTGCGTCAGCGCCACTGAAAGTGTATAGCTCTAGGCTACCGTCAGTGTTGCTTTCTGCTAGGTTAGCAGCCCATACGTATAGTACACCTGCTAGAACCACAGTGATTGCAACCATTAGGATAGTTGCAATGACCGGGCTTACTGCTTCATCATTTCTTGTTTCGTTATTCATATTTTTGTCCTCCATACCCGTAGCCGGGTGTATTCCTCCCACCGACGGCGCCATATTTAACCATAGTGCCGGTCAAAGTTCGATAACAGTGCAAAAAACGCATTACTGCGCGAGTGTTAAACAAAACGAGATTGCCCTGCCAGTGGTGCAAACGGTTTGTAAACTACCAAAAAATAACATTTGGTATCTAGTGAAAAAGAGGTGAACGGGTGAGAGTAACGCAGAGGGGATGGGATGCACTCAACAGAACTCAAACAGCCCGTTCATATCTCCCGATGCACTCACAGTTTATATTGGTCACGGATAAAAAAAAGGAAAAACACGTTTTCTGCAGAAAATTAGCGGATTAATGATTTTATTCCACTGTTAATATTTCTGGACCGCCAGCAGTAATGTAAGTAGTGTGTTCAAATTGACATATATTTCCACCATCAGCGCAAGCCAGAACATGGTATGTCTCTAAGAATCTGATACTGATTAATTTCTTAACAAGTGCATTCCATTTGCTTTGTCTACTTGCTTCATCTGCTTCGGGAAATGGCTTTTCTAACATTGGAAAAGCCCAGCGTTCGGCAAATGGTAAGGTCGAATAGCGTTCTTCTAAGTTACGCGCCAACTGAGCTCCTAGTGGTTTTAATTGGCCCTTTGCTCTAGCTTTTCGTGAAGTAGTAATGCCTGTCAAACGATAGATGTTTGAGGAATTTGGTTGGCCTATATTTTTGATCATTCCGCTACTGCCTGTAGTATTAAATGGCTCAATAGCGTATACGCCGCCTTCTTCTACGACTCCTTTGAATCCACGGTTATCAGGGCCACACGCATAAGATGGTACAGAAACTCCAGAATGTAATTCCCACGGCTTTAACTGATGGCCACATAAATTCCTAATCGGTTGAAACCCTGCATCAATTGAGGGTTGTGCCGCAGCAGCTCCTACTTTGTACCACGGAGTTCCTGGATGCAACATTTCTATAGCGGCATCTCGGGCTTCTTTTGCCGCCTTTATTTGTTCAGTGTGGTTATTTGTATTGCCTACTTCGATAGTTAACGCATTATCTCCAATATGGCCTTTGATGTGCACGCCGTAATCTATTTTGACGCAATCCCCCTTCTGTAATACCATGTCGCCATCCCAATCTTCAACAGGCGATATATTGTGATCGGTTGTGAAATGTGCTGCAATGTCATTTACCGCAATTGTTCCAGGAAATGCAGGTTTTCCACCATGCCTATGGATGTATCTTTCAGCCGCTTCAATCGTCTCATGTAATGTTGCACCAGGAACAATTTTTTCTTTCATTGCTTCAAGAGTTCTTCTAGCAACATGGCCAGCGTCCTTCCAATACTTCAATGCTAATTCCTCATCCATGTCTCCACGTCATTTCTAGGTACTACGCCCTCTCTGATAATAGTTACCGTATAATCGCTTGAATTACCGTCTAATTTCTCGAGCGACAAAATAGTGCTTGGAGCCCCTCCGGGGCATTCACCAGCAATGATGGATTTGTCATCAAGTGCTAATACCTTCGCAGCAAGTATTGTACTGTAAACAGGTTCAACACCACTATGATTTGCACTAGTGGCCGTAATTGGTCCTATTTCTTTTACCAGCGCAATGCCGCGTTCATCAGCCAACACTCTTACCGCAATCCGATTGCCACCCAGGCGTTTGTCTAAAGTCTCTTTAGCATCAAGGATCAGTGTAATGCTACCTTCTGGAAAGGCATCAAGGATTTCATGAGCGATGGATGGTACTTTTACCAACAGTTCTGCTTGTTTTAAAGAGGCTACACCTAGGCTTACTGGTTGAGAACTGGGGCGGTTCTTTATTCGATACAGAGTATCCAATGCATCGCTGTTTGGTAAGCAACCAAGTCCGGGTAGTGTTGAGGTAGGATATACTACAACGCCGTTAGAGTATAGGTTTGCAATAACCGCTTGGGGTATTTCAATCAAGTTATTCACCACTATGACTTAGCCCACTTTTCAACGTGTAATCTCGCTACCTCGGCAGCTAGTTCCTTATTCTCAGTTTTTACTAATAACTTCCCACTTGGGTACAGTGTTAAGTCACAAGGTCCAGAAAAGGTCCAGCATAATCTAGTTCTAATCCCAACTTCATATCCTGCTTTTTCAATTATATTTCCAACGGATTCTAAATCGATTGATTTAACATTTTCAGGGACAATCTGCCAAGCAGCTCTATTGCCACATAATTCCATAACAAATCCGTCAGTCATTACCTCACCTACATTGGCGGCCTTGTTGGCTTTTTCGATTTTGGTGGTCCGGAAGGTGGCCCGCTTGGAGATTTGGATGGTGGTCCAGAAGGCGGCCCACTTGGTTGGCTAGATGGTGGAGCGGTTGAAGGGCCACTGGGCGGCCCTGACGGTGGCCCGCTTGGCGGTCCAGATGGAGAGTTGGATGGTGGTCCAGAAGGCGGTCCAGATGGAGATTTGGATGGTGGTCCAGAAGGCGGCCCACTTGGTGGGCCAGATGGAGGAGTATTACTGGCTTTATCTATCGGCTTATCAGGGATTTTGGCCTGAGTTGGTAAAGGTGGAGGGGAGGCAGCAGTGTTTGGTTTAGACACTTCTTCTTTTGCTGCCGGTGCTAGATTCTTAGAAAATGATAAGATATCGCTGCTAGGAGTAGCCTCCTTTGCAATAGGAGGAGTCTCAATAACGGGTTTTGGTGTCAAAGGTGCAGATAGTACATTTGAAGATTTTTCCCATGGGGGCGTCCTTGCTGCGTCCTCTTCTGGTGTTTCAGATGCATCTCCAACTGAAATTGCAGTAGAGCCGCCTTCAGCATTTTCGCCGTAATAAGAGGTGAGTTTGATTTCAGCAGCATCAATCATACCACGTTCTTCTACACTGCCAAATTCACCGAACTCTGAAGTAAAAGCGTCAGTAAACATTCCACTGCCAATTGCGTTATTGAACACTCGACCTTTCTTTGCTTGATAAATGAAATCATGTTCATATGGTCCTAGATCGGCAACAATCGTTGGGGATCTTAGCATAAAAGTCCAATTGCCAGATGATAGTGGGAATTCAAAACTAAAGGTTCTGGTTAATCCTGGGCCAAGAGAACTAATGCCTTCCTCGGATTCTACCTTTTTGTTATCACTAGTTTGGATAAAGATGTCTAGGCCGCCAACCGGAATTGCCGATTCATTGGCTACGTCTACTGCGACTTGTATGACATCTTCATCATCGTCATCAATCTCCATGACCACAGACATTAGTCGACATTCTATCGGCGAGGCCTTGGTAAAATGTTCTTCGGTCATGCTAACCCTCCTCTAGAATGGCACAGTCGGTAATACTTGAAATAGATGTCTAAAAGTTTTCATCGTAATTTATTACG
>JABJMO010000001.1 GCA_018659375.1 Methanobacteriota archaeon
AATCCAAAGAGCGATATCGGTAATTTATAATTGAACCTAGCGGAAAAGCATCAGATGTGGGAATGATATAATCACCTGAAGAGCCAGTTGATGCAAACGTATTGGTCATGGTGGAGTAAATCCAGTTCAAGTCAGTAATATCTCTAAAATCTGAAGAATTAGAAAATTGGAACTCAACTCCACTTCCAACCAATTGTTCATAACTTATTTCAGGATTGACATCTGCAACAGAAATGAATGTATCTGTCATCAATGGCATGTCATCCTGAGCAAAGTTTGTGTCCACTGAACCTCCATTGCCATGAACACCTGATGTATGAGTTATGCTCAAAACAGGATGGTAGGCCGCAGTAGCATTGCTCTGTTTAGCACACTTGACAAGACCTCCGATTCCCGAAACTAGAATATCAAATTTGGTTCTGCTTAGGTCTAGACTTTTCTGTGCCAGCTTTGTTACGTTGAAAGTATAATCATAAGTCGCCCCAGATATTAACTGGGATTGTGAAGGCGTCTCCCATGCAGTCCGGTCATTCTGCCCGTTTGCCCCCGGTTGTTGCCAAGAAATGTCATCGGCGATTTCATCCCATGACACTTCAGATGGTGCGATATTAGATACAATTGTTGCAGGGTACAATTTTGGAATAACGCCAGTATTATCTTGAGAAATAACATCACATGTAATCATTAATTCCGCACTTTCAATCATATCTGTTTGGCTGCTGAAACTATTAGAAAAACGATACAATGACCGATCTTCATTGCCAAGGCCATCCACTCCAACAGAATTGTGGGTTGATGAAAGGAAATTGTTTGAACTGAATTGGGAAGAAATGTAAGTTTCTGCTATTATTGTAGATTGAGTAAGCGTAAAATTTGGTCGATCCTCATCAGCGATTTGGTATTCGTTTTCAGCGACGAGTAATTCTGCAAAAATGAACATAAAAACAAGTAAAATCGCGGTTACGGCTCGACGTTTTTCGTTCGCGTAAAGCATGGGACTCATATAGGACACATCGTCACCTTTTACTGTCTTTTCGCTTGGATGGGTTGAATAAGCCAAAAATTGACAAGGATGAAATCAACTTTTTATTGGATTGGAACAAAAATGTTGAAGGGCGTTCGGCAACTTCATCAACATATGAGCGAGTTGTGGGTTGAGAAACATAGACCACGTTCAGTCAGTGAGATTAGGGGCCAACCAGCAGTGGTTCAAAGACTAGCCATTTATGCTGAGCAAAAACAATTTCCACACCTATTGTTTGCTGGACCCCCAGGTACTGGTAAAACAACTGCTGCTATGGCATTGACCAAGGATGTGTTCGGTGAAAAGTACCGAGAAAATCTGCTCGAAATGAACGCAAGTGATGAACGAAAGTTAGAGAGTATAAGAACCAAAGTAAAGCAATTTGCTAGAACAAGTCCATTTGGTGGTGCAGCGTTCAAGATTATTTTCCTAGATGAAGCAGATGCCTTGACCAATGATGCTCAAGGAGCATTAAGAAGAATTATGGAACAGTATGCGGAAACATGTAGATTTATTCTGTCTTGCAATTATTCTTCGAAAATTATTGAGCCGATCCAATCTAGGTGTGCGGTGTTTAGATTTAGACCATTAGCAGACTCTGATGTAAGTCAGCAAGTACATCACGTAGCAAAACTCGAAGAAATTATTCTTGATGATGATGCAGCTGAAGCCCTCACTAGGATTTCTCGGGGTGATTTACGAAAAGCCCTAACCGCTTTACAAGTATCAGCCGCACTTAGCACAACGGTAACTAGAGAACTGGTCTATGAAACATCGGCAACAGCCCCTCCTGAAAGCCTCCATCAATACCTCATGGCATGCCGTGACGATGGTTTTCATTCGGCTCGTAGAAGACTGCGCGAGGTGTTAGACAAATACGGACTCGCTGGTACTGACTTCGTTAATCAATTACACAGAGAGTTATATTCGGCTGACTTCCTCAGCGAAGAATCAAAATTAGATTTGACTGAATGGATGGCTGAAGTTGATTATCGATTAGTCGAGGGTGGCGGTGAGCAAATACAACTTGATGCTCTGACTGCAAGATTAGTAACTCATCTAAATCCATAATCACTTTCACTTTTACTACAGGTGTTAGCAAAACTGACTACTATGGAAGTCTATTGAATTAGACCGATGGGAATTGAAACTTTACTAAACATTCTATGCTGGACACCATTGGCAAAGCCAATTAGAGCAATTAGACTAATCAAGATAAATCGGGTTGCACGAGAAAATTATGACCTTAAAAAAATTGACCGCTTAATCAATCAAATTATGATGCAGCACGGTGACTTGTTGTCATGATTCAGCCAATTCAACAGCTTCTACGACTACTAGTTTCCAATTGTAGACGCGTTCATTTTCCCAAGGGTCTCCGTCTTCAGTTATGGTCACCTTGATTTCATGTGTACCAACTGCTAAGTCACTACCGATATTGACTGCAAATGGTTGATCCTTATGGTGTGGCACTAAATTAGATGCCGAAGAGTTGTCTGTTTTTGTCCCATTCGCAATCCGCTCTGAATTATTGGCCCAAAAATCTTCATCGCTTGCCAACTCTTGAGTAATTGACTGATGGGTAAGTTCTATAATTACTTCTGCACCATCAGAATTAACATTGTCAGCCAAGGCAAACAACAACCATATATCCCCTTCAAGTCTTCCATCATTACTTACAATCCATTCAATTTCGCCATCCTTACTAGAGTCTTCATTGAACATCAAAACTTCACCGTCATCAGTGGCAATCGCCCAGTGACTTGCTAATTTAGGGGCTACGATGTCCCCCATAGGAGGATTGACTAGTAAAAATGACATTGCTAAGAAAGTAAAAGTGTGGAGAAAACCAGCCTTGAACCAAGTACCCTTGCCGTAAAATTCTTGGAAATCCTTTGGCATTACCATTCGGTGAATTTGCGGTATCAAAATTATTGCGCTCAGAGGCATTAAGTACAGGATATCGGATTTTTCAGGAGTTGTATTTGGCATCAAAACGTATCGCATCATTACCGAAACGGTAATTGAAAATGCGATAACCAACCACATCGATGCTGTATCCGCTTTCTCTTTGCTGACGTGTTTTACTGGGTCGAATGGTTCTAGGCCAAGGCTTGCTCCACTTCTCCTGACCTTTCTTTCCTCACTGGCAGCTCCGGAACGTTGTTTCCGTTCGGCAGAAGCCGCTGCCATCGCAGTTTGGAGGTCGACCATGTTCACTCGGAAGGCTGAGAGTGCATGAATGCTACGGCTGAAATATTAGCCTAATATGCCAGAATTTTAATTTTAAAGAGCCGCATTATTCAAAGAGTCCAGCCATCACGACAACACAAGCCGGGGTGGCGCAGTTGGTAGCGCGTCGGACTCATAGGGCAGCCTACAAGGCATTCGTATGACGTGCAACCCTTGCGGTGTCTGAGACATCCGAAGGTCGCGGGTTCAAGCCCCGCTCCCGGCACCATAACTATCACCCATCGACACATGGTGCCGTAGCTGGGTGATTTGTTGAACTCTATTCTTCACACATCTTGGATGTGTTCACCCTCCACTCCCGGTACCATAACTATCACCCATCGACACATGGTGCCGTAGCTGGGTGATTTGTTGAACTCCATTCTTCACACATCTCTGATGTGTTCACCCTCCGCTCGGAACTAATTTTCCTAAACATATTCACTTGGCGAGGTAGTTTGAATCATGTATTGGCTAATCCACAAGACGATTAATTTAATTTGTAGCCTTTGGTGGGTTAAAATACATACCAAGGTGCACGTTCATGACTAACTTACTGCAGATGCAAAATATAGAACGTCATTATGAAACTCCAGCGGGTGTTGTCAAAGCACTGGATGGTGTGTCCTTTGAGATAACCCAAGGTGAACGAGTAATCTTACTAGGCCCCTCAGGGTCTGGAAAAACAACGCTGCTGAATTGCCTTTCCTCTCTAGATAGCCCGACTGGGGGCAGTTATTCCTTCAATGGTAGTGATGTCCCTAGAAACCATTCTGAACAAATGACTTCATTCCGTAGAGAAAACATCGGTTATGTCTTTCAATTTTTCAACCTGTTACAAGATTTAACGGTACTAGAAAACATCTTGTTAATCCAAGAATTATCGGGTAAGAAAGATCCTAAAAGGGCAGTTGAACTACTCAAACTAGTTGGTCTTGAAGATGAAATCAATCGATTCCCGGGAGAAATTAGCGGCGGTCAACAACAACGGGTTGCTATTGCAAGAAGTATTGCTAAGCGGCCAAATTTACTACTTGGTGATGAACTGACTGGTAATCTAGACACTGAAACTTCACAAAAAGTTATGTCAGCCTTAGTTAACGCCTGCAAGGAAGAAAACATCACCGCAGTATTTGTGACCCACGATGAGGGATTAGTGCAATATGCTACGAGAGTAATTCGTATTGATAGTGGCAAAATTGTCTCTGACAAGTTAGTCAATACTGCAGAAGAATGAGGTGGTCAAGTGTCTACTTTGCTCAACAAACGACTTGCAAGAAGCCTGTGGCGAACCAAACTTCGCTTATTCGCAGTGGTTTTCATGGTCTCTGTAGGAGTATTTGCCGGCATAACTTTTGGCGGTTATTCCCATAACTTGGACGGTATGTATGAAACAATGCATGGCGATGACAAGGATGGCGCAAATCTTGGTGACCTTTGGATTGACAATCGCAGCACCTTGTGGAGTACCGAGCAGGTAGCAGATTTTTGTTTAGAGTTGACTAGGTCTTTAGCTGAAGCCTCCAGTCAAGGCTTAGATTCATGTGAAGGCCGAACTATCCTTCAAGGAGCAATGTTCTACGATGATAACGGAGATGAGAAAATTATCAATTCATTGTGGCATGGCATACCGTCAAATGCTAATTCTGACCGTGTGTGGATGCCAGAAGGCCATTCATCGGGTAGAGTCGCTTCGGCTAATAATGAAATTGTCATTGATGCTCATGTTGCTGATGCGCTCAAATTAACAATCGATGATAACGTCACCATAGGTGCAGGTAATGCAAGTGCAGAATTTACTATTGTGGGGATTGGTTATCATCCTCTACACGTAATTATGGCCCCGGAAGGCTCTATTTTCCCACCTGAAGCGGGCGAATTTGTTGTAGGATATTTATCTGACACAGGAATGTCAAGGTTAACTGGAAATGATTTGGGCTCTAGCAACCTAATCGTCCTTGACGTCAACGGCACACCATCTTTTGATTTGCCCGACACTGAAGTCTATGAAGGAGAGGAAATTGATGACATCAAATCTGCTGTTGATACGGCAATCAACTCGACTGAATTAGATGCTCGGGTCAGAGATAGAGGGCAAAATGAACAAGTTGAAGTCATGCGTCAAGACTTAGAAGGCTCAAAACGAGCAACTGTTCCCTTCACCGTAATGATTGCAGCAATTGCTTCAATTACCATTGTACTAAGTTTGCAAAGATTAGTTCAAAGTCAGGCCAAAGAAATCGCAGTTCTGCGAACCCTCGGGGTACCAAGAAAATCTTTGCTCTCCGGTTACCTAATTGCGCCCCTTGCCATCGGAGGGCTTGGATGTATAATCGGTTGCTTGATCGGGCCTTGGGGAATGAATTGGATGTTGGATTTCTATCAAAATATCGTTGGCGTGCCGATAATAGAACGGACCATACCACTAGCGACCTACAGCACGGTCATAATCCCAACAATGCTCATCGTATTCCTCTCGGGGATTTTACCGGCATGGAAAGCTAGCAGACTTGAACCACTAGAAATTCTCAGTGGACAAAATGAAATGCGTGTTGGCTCCAATCTACTTAGGAAATTGACCGCATGGATGCCAACTACTCTTGGACTATCTATTCGCTCGAGTGTCAGAAAGCCAATCAGGCTGACAATGACTTTTGTTGCCGTTGGTATTTCATTGATGTTATTTGGTTCAATTCAAATGATGTCTGCTGGAATTCAAGACACCCTCATCACTGGTTTAGAAGATGACCAATCGTGGGATGTGCAAGTATTTGTTATGACTGATGGCGAAGATGCCGTACTAGAATGGGCTGCGAATGTTTCAGCCACTACTGAATTACTAATCGAGATGCCACTTGGTACTGTGGATGATTCAAGTGATATTAGTAGGTCATTTACCGTTGTTGGTCTAGAGTCCTATACTGATGGAATGCGTGAAGTGAATTTGATTGAAGGAACATTACCGGATAATTCACAGCCAACGACTCAAGTTATGATGGATGAAGGAGCCATGGTGTTTTTGGGATGGGATATTGGCGATACTCAATCTGTGTCAATTAATGGTGCAGAAACGGCTGTTGAAATTGTTGGCATTACTCGGGGCGAAATATCCAGAACGATGTATTTTATTCGTGGGGAATTAACCGAAATCACCGGTATTAATGCTACATCGGTATACCTTGTGATGCCAGAGGGAGTTGAAATAGACACTCAATTGGGTGAAATATCTGCTGGTATTGTCGAACGCCAAACCTTGATTGATGGTATTGAATCATTGATTGAACAGCAAACCCAAATATTCCAAGCCATAATGTATCTTGGACTGTTGTTCACTATTGCTGTTATGCTTAACACAATGATCATGAATGTCGCTGAACGAGATTTCGAACTAGCAACGCTACGAGTACTTGGCGCTTCAACCAAGAGATTAGGTAGTATGCTACTATTCGAGAGTTTACTAATCGGTATTATTGGTGGCATAGTTGGTGTATTCTTTGCTTATGGTGGAGCCATTGGTTTAGCTGCTTCATTCTCGTCTTGGGAATTTTATGTCCCCGTAGTAATCGTGCCTAGTGTAGCATTCCAGTTGATGTTTGGCGTGATAATTATCGCCATTGCTATGACACCAATTGGTGTTTGGCGTTTGCGTAAAATGAACTTGGTTGAAAAAGTCAAAGACTTGTCTCAGTGAAGCGAACTCTTGATGAGCCGTCAATTCTTGGGGGAATCATGGTCGATATACCAGATATTGGACACAAGGTCCAAATTGAAGTCAATGGCCATAATGGAAAAACCTCTCATGAAGGAATCATTCTTCACCCTGCATCCAAAGGGCATTTGACTATCAAACTGGTCAATGGCTACAACGCAAGTTATCCTGTTGAAGATATTGAATCCTTGACAGTGATGGGTAAAATGGCTGAAGTAGAATCACCAGATTATCGCCAAGTAGAATTTAAGAAAGGACTACCAAGAGTACGAATCATTCACACCGGTGGAACTATTGCATCAAAGGTAGATTACAAAACTGGTGCAGTTATTGCCAAATTTGAACCCGAAGAGTTAGTATCAACAATTCCGGAATTAGCTGAGATTGCCAATATTGATGCGGTAAAACTTGGCAATATGTTTAGCGATGATATTCGGCCACAGCATTGGAACAAAATGATTGACGCTACAGAGCAAGCATTCAGTGATGGTTGTCACGGTGTAGTTATCACTCACGGCACCGACACTCTACACATCACTTCGGCGGCAATGTGCTTTGCTTGGTCAGGGGATGGCAAAGCACCACCTGGACCAATTGCCTTAGTCGGTTCACAACGTTCCTCCGATCGAGGCTCATCTGATGCTGCTGAAAATTTGATATCTGCAGTTTACTGGGCGGCCAACGGACCAAAACCAATGGCGATTCGAGGCGATAGTGCTGTAGTGGTAATGCATGCTTCGAGCCATGATGGAACCTGTGCCATTCAGCCTGGCACTGGGGTCAGGAAATTACATACTTCACGAAGAGACGCTTTTAGAAACGTAAACAGCCAACCACTAGCTTATATTGATCTCGAGGATGGTGAACCAAAGATAATAATTGAGGATTCATACCAACTTGCTAGAGACTCTAGTAGTAATGAGACAAGTCAATCACCCCGTAAGTATTCGACTGATGTACGAATTGCTCAGTTCATTGCTGGACCTTATCTTCACGAAGAAGAGATAGAATCTATTGTGGCCAATGGCCCACAAGCAATTGTTATCCACGGCACTGGACTGGGACATTTACCAATTGACGACTCTGGCAAGGATGCCCCTGAAAATACCAAGGTTTGGCGTGTGTTAACCCGTTGCGTGAATCGCAATATCCCCGTAGTAATAACCTCGCAATGTCTTAACGGACCAATTGACATGAATGTTTATTCTAAGGGCAGAAAGCAACAAAAAATGGGATTATTGGGGCATGGAAGCGTTGCAACACCCGACACCACAGTAGTCAAAATTCATTGGGCGTTGTCCAACGATAGAGACGTTGGTGAAATTATCTCAATGAACCTATGTGGTGAGAATCACAATGTTTTACTGGAGTGAAAGTGATGTCAAATAACTCCAGCCAAAGACTTGAAGAATTGCGCCAAAAGCGCAGTGAAGCAAAATTAGGCGGTGGACTAAAAAAGCAGGAAGCCATTAGAAAAACCGGCCGTGGAACTGCAAGAGATCGCATCGACATGTTACTTGATGAGGACTCATTTGTTGAAATAGATTCATTTGTCACTCATAGAACTGTTGACCATAATATGTTCTTGCACCAAACCTTAGGTGATGGTGTAGTTGCTGGACACGGAACAATTGATGGACGTAAAGTCTTCTGTTTCGCCCAGGATTTTAGCGTTCATGGCGGCAGCATGGGAGAAATACATGCTAAGAAAATCAGCAAGATAGTCGAGATGGCAGAACGGGCCAAGGTCCCGATTATTGGCATGTGGGACGGTGGTGGCCAACGTGCCCAAGATGGCATTTCAGGATTAGCGGGCACTGGTGAACTACTCGACCGATTTGTGCAATGTAGTGGACGTATTCCAATCATTAGTTTAGTACTTGGACCTGTAGTTGGAGTTTCTTCACTTGCTGCTGGCCTTGCGGATTTTACTATTCTTGGAGAAGAACACGGGCAACTATTCCTCTCCTCTCCGCTAGAAACTCCCGAGGTGATTGAAGGAGAGATTGATGCTGCTGGACTGGGCGGTGCAAATCTACACGCGTCACGGTCTGGAATTGCCTGTTTAATTGCTGATGATGATGAAGATGCATGCACAATGGCGGCTGAAATACTTAGTTACCTCCCAGACCATAACGCCGCTATGCCACCATTTCTCGAGACTGCAGACCCTAGTGACAGATTAAACCCCGAACTAGAAACATTAGTACCTGACAATCCAAATCGCCCTTATGACATGGTAAAAGTGGTGGAAGAGATTGTTGATGATGGAGATTTCATGGAATTATTCAGTTCATATGCTGATAATATCATTATTGGTTTTGCTCGACTAGGTGGCAGAACTGTGGGCGTGGTTGGCAATCAACCAAAGGTTTTGGCAGGTTGTCTTGATATCGATGCTTCAATAAAAGCAGCCCGCTTTATTCGTACTTGTGATGCTTTTAATGTGCCACTAATGACCTTTGAAGACGTACCAGGTTTCTTACCAGGGGTAGTCCAAGAATGGGGCGGTATTATTCGCCACGGTGCAAAACTGTTGTTTGCTTATGCTGAAGCCACAGTACCAAAACTTACTCTGGTGACTAGAAAGGCATACGGTGGAGCCTACCTCGCAATGTCATGTAAGCACTTGCGCAGTGATTACAACATAGCTTGGCCAACAGCCGAGTTAGCAGTTATGGGTGCTGAGGGAGCGGTTAATATCATCCATCGACGTGAAATAAATGCAGTTGGAGATGAGGGCAAAGAAATTGTCAGATCACAATTGGTTGACGAGTATAAGGCAAAATTTGGCGACCCGTATGTAGCAGCAAGAAATGGCTGGTTAGATGATGTAATAGAACCAAATGAAACTAGAGTTCGGTTGATTAGAGCACTGAATATTTTACATTCTAAGCGTGAATGGAGCCCGCCTAAAAAACACGGCAATATTCCGCTTTGATTACTTATCTTGATTAATTCTAGAAAGCAATCCGGTAGGTGACAAATCAACACCTAATTCCTGTTCTACCACATCGACATCTGCTTCTTGGTCAAAAGAAGACTGTTGTGAAGTGTCAATCGGGTCACTTTTCATAGCCCTTAATAATATCACCAGGAGCAATATCATGATGATCAATCCAAGACCACCTCCAACTATGATGGTACTAGATACTGTTGAAGAGTCATCGGTTTCTGTCTCTTCCTCGACCACCGGAGTTGAAGAATTGAAATTGATTTCTGTATAAGCAACAACATTTGCAGTAAATGCTGAATCGTTTACTGCGACTCTAATTTCAATTGTGCCGTTACTGCCGGGAGGCACTTCTAGCATTGTCACGCATTCCTTTGAATTACCAGAATCATCAACTATGCATGATGGGTTGAGATTCTGTTGTACAATATTATCAAGAGATATTTCCACAGGATGGTCAACAACACGATCTGAATCAAAAACAGACCATGCTAAGGTTGCTGCCGTATCATCTATCACATTGACATTCATCAAATTGAGTTCGGGTAAATCTGGCACTGAGATTACTTCAACGGTTAATAGCTGCCCATACACCGAAGTTCCATCTGTTACATTTAGCCAATCATTATTGAGCACACCGAAGTAATCTGCAACAGGTGAAATTATTATCTGAGAGCCGGAAATTATGGCTGTGGCTGCACCAATAGAGTTAGATTCTATGGTCCATGATAATTCGTCTCCATCAATATCAAAACCAAATTCACTGATGTTGAGGGCGATTGTATCATCTTCGTCCATTGAAATATTCCACATCGAATTATTTACCACCATTACATCATCCACCGCTGAAACTTGGATTGGTATGTCCAAGTCAACCGCTTCTGTAGCGCCGTCTGTTACTCTGACATGCAGCACTGTAGCACCATTGGCATCGGGATTAGGCGTGATGGTTAGAACACCTTGAAAATAAGCAAACGAAACTGGACCTGCTGAACCCTCGGTTTGGTCATTAATTGATGCCAGTAATGGTTCTCCTTCAGGGTCATAAGCAAAATCAGTGATGTTGACTTGAATCGAAGGACCGTCTTCAATTAGAGTTTGCATAACAACCTCGTCGGTTTTGACAACTGGATCATTAAATGGTACCACGACGATTTCAAGAGTTGTTGTGGCTTCATCAATCACGCCACCTCCGTCGGCACGCATCAGTACATCAACTTCAGCACCAGTGATGTATTCTCCAGTCACTGTATGAGTCACCGATAAGCCTCGATAATCATTGTCTAATTGAATTGAGAAATTACTAATCTGCCCGCCACTAAGTACCGCATCGACGATAAACACTTCTTGGCCGTCTGGGTCAGTTGCAATCTCACTGGCCAAAATGTATCCAATACCTCTTTCTGGCACCTCAATTTCAGGCTGTGGAGCAACAAAAGAAAGTGGCTGGTCGGTTCTTAAAAACTGGTGTTCAATTGTAGATGGCGCACCTTCTACCATGATTGTCATGAATGCAGTATGTTGCCCTGGTGCCAAATCTTCAACCGTAAAATCACACTGAACTGTGCCATTTTGATGAAGCGAGCCGTTGGTGATTACTTGCTGATTAAATCCACACGCTAAATCAATTTGCCAGTCTGAAGGAATATCAGCATAGCCGTTGCCATCACGTAATGTCCAATTGGCTAGTAATGAGAATGTATCATAGCGTCCAAACTCGTTAATTGTGGCAGGGATTTTCGATTGATTTTCGATTAGCAAAAACTCTGCATTAAACAAATTTTCCTCTGTATAAGACTCAGTATCACTAGAAGTAAGTGGAGATACTTCTCGATTAAAAGCAGGTCTAAAGTCATCATGAACGCCCCTTAGAGTTAGGTCTAGATACGGCAATAAATGTGATAGCCCATATTCAATTTGCTGCTGTTGCGACATCGAAGCGTCTCCGTCTCCTCGGTCGTCACCGAAAAATAATCCGTCATCTATTTCATCTTGAAATTGGAAATGGTCAGCGCCAAGAATGTGCATCCAATGCCAAGCAAGCGCCGATGTCGCAGTTATAATCGGCACATTGTCTTGGCCTTTAGCAATCTCATCAACGGTTCCTGTCATGAATAATCCTGTTGCCGGTGATGCTGCTTCAATACTCCAGCCAAGGGGCCTAACACTTTCCCATCCGTTGCCTGATGGCCACTCTGAAAAATCAATTCCTAAACCAAATAATGACCTTGGGGGTTGGATTACTGTTGAAAGAGATGTTTCTTGCCAAAATGGGAACACTGAATATGCCACAGCTGCACCTGTTCCGTGACCAGAAACACCCCAATGATTGAGATCGATATTGCCAAATGCTGCAGGTATAATGACGTTGGATTGATTGGTTTGGTTCATGAATGAAATAATGTCTTCAAGTAACGACATTGATTCCTCCAAATCTGTTGTTTCATCGGCCTCAAATCCATTTGACACGATTACTATAGTTCCACGTTTGACTATCTCCCCGGCTAGAATCATGTAATCGGTTCGATCCTCCCCCTCATCACCAAAGAATACCGTGAAGGGAAAAGGGCCGTTTCCTGCTATTGCAGCCCCTTGACCGTCTTCCATTGCTGGGTACAGTACGCGGAATTCAACATCATTTTCCTCGTAATCATCCCATCCCACCGGGAAATCTACGCCGATGTGTTGATTTTTGAAGTTAGAGTCTTCTTGGGGATGTGCGCTGCCGTGGCCAGAAAATGCGACACTGATAAGCATAATCAGGACCAGCAAAAATGCTTTATTTCTCAACAACACCATCTCACTATATCTAATGCTAGGACACATCATATTTTGAAATTGGTGCCTCATGCATAAGAGGCTAGAATAGTCTCAGCTTGGATTAATTTACTCATAACTAAGTCCAAACTTGGCAAATGATCCCTATGCTGAGGCGCCCATAACTGTGACCATGACTCGAGATGCTGGGCGGCGAGTAACCATCTTGCGTCAACATGCTTCTGTTTTATTGCGGCAACCCTATCTGTATGTTCTCCATCAATTGGATGGTATTGAGATTTGGCGCAAAAACCAGTCACAGTGATATCTTCGGGAAATGAGTCATCATCAAAATTAACCAACACATCACAGGTTCTGTCGGAAGTATCAGCACCATTAAACCAGTCATAATCATGTAAATTTCTCTTACCGCCAAATGCTTTCACTGTCCCTCCAAGAGTAGTCCAAGTGTGCGCAGTTGAACGAGCCGCACCACCCCCGCCGATTATACCTAGACAAGCACCAGAGGCCACGTTCACACCAAAATACTCAGCAACTCTAGCAAATCCTGAACCGTCAACATTTGAAGACCACCAGCCAAAGCCATCAAAGCGCAAAACATTGACTGATTCAATAATTGATGAATCATTAAAATCAACAACTGCTGGCGATTTTAACTGATGCTTCAGCGGATAAGTTAAGTTTAACCAAACCTCTTCAGTAAACGATTTGGTGGGTAGTTTTACATCACACTTGAATGGTAAGAGTCTTGCAGATTCCTGACGTTCTTCTTTGGTCAAATCGCTGAGAGACTGTTTGACCTCAATTGTTGAATCAAGTACTTTCTTCATGAGGGCTCGATTGCGAAACTTACCAAAAGGTGCACCCGTTAAATTCCAATTTACTGGATTAAGTGAGGATTTGACATAACCCCAGGCTAAGGCATCTTGAATGAATTCTTCTTCCACGAGGTCAGTATTCAATAAATTGAACCTATTGACTTTCGGTAAAACTTGACTAAGGTGCTGAGCGACAATATTGATTAACACCGGAGAAAGTGAATGCGAGACTGGACTACCAGCCACGCCATAATAGACATCCGCCATGATTTATCGTCATGATGACACCTTTTCAATCACTCTATAGTCATGCACAATATACAGATAGGTTTGAAAAAGATGCCGTACAACGGTAACCATGGACGCAGGTAACTTCTTCACCAATCAGCATCGTGGCAAAGGAATGATTGCCGGTCTCACTGCTCTGTTGGGACTATGGTTTTCAGCCGCAATGTGGATTGAATTCAACGACGCACTAGGTGGATTCTTTGGACCTAGCCTAGGAGTGATTGTCGGTACAATTGTATTTTTATTATATCAAACCAAAAAGAATGAGCGAGAATTTACTCACGGCAGCAGTTATACCACCTCAGAAACAACTTCTATGTACAGAGATGAAAATGGCAGAATGCAGCAAATTGAATCCGATACTGAACTTGGCAGAAATCCCGTTGTTTTTGTCGCAGCATTATATGGTGCCATTATTCTAATTAGTGAATTATCCTGGTCAAACTTCTTTTGATTGGTGATTCAGTGGATTTTTTTGATTTGTTTCGGTTAAAACAAAAAGCGGAAGCAGACAATCCTCGTACAGTATTTTACATTATTTTTGAAAAAGTATCGATACTTTTCGTCTTGTTAATTATCCTCGCGGTCGGACTCGCTCTAGAGTTGCCATCATGGGGAGTTGCCTTACTAGTTGGATTGTCACTTGGGCCGGTTGTTTACGGACATTATTATTTCATTTACATCAGACCGGTGCTGAAACAACAGGAAGGTTGATGAGTGCAAGTCGCTTGAGAGGATTAGTGATAGTATGGGTTTGTTTGGAGATTTGCTAGATTTTGTCGGCCTTGGTGGCATTACCGGAATTGATATTCTATTCGCCGTTATGGCGATTATTGGCACTGGATTGTTTTTGATATATTTCCTCTTAGTGATGCTATTTGGTTTTGCTGATGACATGTTACCATTTGACATGGAAATGAGCGCTGATGGAATATTCCATCTCTTTACTATCCAAGGTATTCTCAGTTTCATGATGATGTTTGGGATTTTTGGACTTGCTATGACTCAAGCAGATCAAAACGCCCTCCTAGCAATCCTTGTGGGGGTAATAGCAGGTTCGGTTTCGATGTATATCGTTGGTAAGATTTTCCAAATGATGAAGGGTCTAGAAATGGATAATACCATCAAATATTCTGAAGCAATAGGTGCAAAAGGCACAGTCTACCGAACAATCAACGCTGGAGAGCATGGCCAAGTACAAGTTGAATATCAAGGCGCATTAAGAACCTCTGATGCTGTCGCTGAAGATGATACCATAATCATTGAAACAGGCAAATTCATCAAGGTGGTAAAAACAATCGGTGAAACTCTAATTGTCATACCACTTGATATTACAGCAAATTCCGATTCGTAATTTCAAGACTTTTTTGTCAGCAATTGACGGGTCAAGCCTCATAAAGTAGGTCTATGTCCTCTTAACATGGCCCTAGCAGAGAGTTTAGTAGTAATCGGAATTGCATTATTCGCATTAGTAGTGCTATTGACTATTTATTTAGCAACTAGCAGATATAAATTAGCACCATCCGACAAAATATTGGTCGTTTATGGTAATGTCAAAACAGGCGGTGCCGCTGCCTGTTACCACGGTGGCGGTAAAATTGTCTGGCCACTTATCCAACACTATGCGTATTTGGACCTAAAACCAATGACTATCAGCATTAATCTGGAACATGCACTATCTCAGCAAAACATTCGTATTAACGTACCATCTACGTTCACTATCGGTATTTCCACAGCACCTTCTATCATGTCTAATGCAGCAGAACGTTTGCTTGGATTGCTTGCACCACAAATTGAAGACATGGCAAAAGAAATTATTTTTGGCCAACTTCGTTTAACTGTCGCCTCCCTAACAATTGAACAAATCAATCAAGACAGGGAAGCTTTCTTGAGAATGGTATCAAACAACGTTGATACTGAATTGCACAAGATTGGACTTTACCTAATCAACGTCAACATTACTGACATTACTGATGAGGCTGACTATATCGCATCTATTGGTGCTAAGGCTGCCGCTGTAGCAATTGCTGACGCAACTGTTGACAGAGCAGAAGCGGCACGTACTGGTGCTGTTGGTAAGGCAGCAGCAGACCGTGAAAGAGAAATTGAAGTTGCTAACAATGAGGCTGAATCCGACAAAGGTCAGAAAGCGGCTGAGGCAGGAAGACGTGTATTCGTTCAACAACAAGAAGCACTGGCAGTTGAAGGTGAAAACCATTCTCGTGCTTCAATTGCATCTTACAATGCTGACTTAGCAGAAAAAGAAGCAGAAGCACTACAACGTTCTGAAGTTGCTAAGCGTAGAGCACAATCGGAAATTGAAAAAGCCCAGTATAACCTTGAGGGTGAAAGACTGCGTGCTGAGGAAATTGCCCGTGAAGAAGTATCTAAGCTGCAAATAGAGATTGCTTCCGAAGCAGAAGCAGAACGTCAACGTAGAATTGCTAGAGGTGAAGCAGACGCTATCCTTGCACGATACAATGCTGAGGCTGAAGGAACCAAGGCGGTTCTGGAAGCAAAAGCTGCTGGTTATCAGGCTCTGGTCAAGAGTGCTGGTGGAGATCCTAAAGCCGCTGCCACTCTGCTTATGGTGGAGAAAATCGAACAAATCGTTGCTCGACAAACTGAAGCTATCTCTAACTTGAAGATTGACAAGATTACTGTTTGGGATTCAGGCAATGGTAACGGCGGCGAAGGTGGCAGCACTGCTAACTTCGTTTCATCGCTAATCAAGTCGCTACCACCTGTGCACGACGTGGCAAAGATGGCCGGTGTTGACTTGCCAGACTACCTAGGTAGCATGAAAGAAGAGTGATTAACGGCCTTTTGACAAAGGTTCCCTAATCGCCATGTCCGCTTGAGTTTGGACCGTGAGTTTCAAAGACTCAAGCACATGCAATCAACTTATGCCTACAGACCTTGAGATTGCTAACGCTGCAACTCTAGAGCCAATCGAAGCAATTGCTTGGAAACTTGGAATCTCTTCCACCGAAATAACTCCAATGGGGAAAAGTGTTGCTAAAATCACTTGGGAAGCACTAAAATCTCGATTTAACAAACCTCAGGGCAGTCTAGTTTTGGTTACTTCAGTTAACCCTACGCCATTTGGTGAAGGTAAAACGGTTACCACAATTGGACTTACTCAAGCACTTTGCCAAATTGGCCAATCAGCAACCTGTGTTATCCGTGAACCTTCAATGGGTCCTGTGTTTGGTATCAAAGGCGGCGCTGCTGGTGGTGGATACTCGCAGGTATTACCAATGGAAGATATCAATCTACACTTCACTGGCGACCTACACGCAGTAACATCTGCACACAACCTACTTTCAGCATTAATTGACAACCACATCAAGCAGGGTAATGAGTGCCGCATCGACCCAACAAGAGTTAGTTGGCCAAGAGTTCTTGACATGAATGATCGGGCCCTCAGAGATGTTGTAATCGGGATGGGTGGCCCAGCAAACGGAAACCTTAGACAAGATAGATTTGACATCACAGCCGCAAGCGAAGTAATGGCAATTCTAGTATTAGCCTCCGACTATGCAAATCTAAAAAAGCGCCTCGGTGATATTGTCATTGGAGAATCGATTGACGGAAATCCTGTCAAAGTCACTGACTTGGAGGCGCAAGGCCCTATGTCATTACTGCTTAGAAATGCCTTTTTACCAAACTTAGTGCAAACTTTAGAAGGCAATCCTGCCTTTATTCATGGTGGGCCATTTGCTAATATCGCTCACGGTAATTCTAGCATAATTGCTGACAAGGTGGCACTTGGTGCGGCCGACATTGTAGTTACCGAGGCAGGTTTCGGTTCCGATATGGGGGCTGAGAAATTTATGCATATCAAAGCGGCAACCTCGGGCAAAGCCCCTGATTGTGTTGTGATGAATGTTACAATTAGATCAATGAAATTACACGGTGGAGCATTTGGCAGTCGTGGTGGTTACCGGCCGACTAAAGAAGAGCTAGAAACTGAAAATGTCGAAGCGGTTACTACTGGTGCGGCAACAAATCTTGACCGTCACATTAGAAACATGGCAGGTTTTGGAATTCCGGTAATTGTTTCAATTAACAAATTCACCTCAGATAGCGATGCTGAAATTACCGCATTAGCAGATGCTGCCCATGCAAGTGGGGCAAGGAATGTTACAGTCACTGAGGTTCATTCTAATGGTGGTGCAGGTGGCAAAGACTTAGCGAATGCTGTAGTAAAAGCGGTCCAA
>JABJMO010000004.1 GCA_018659375.1 Methanobacteriota archaeon
ATAGGACGGTTAAACGGTTTTGGGTTGATGTTTCAAATTATTCAAGTTTTATAGTGGCTAGAAACATGCTGATTTTCAACTTTTACTCAAATGTAACACGAGTTCAGTCATGTGTTTTGCAACTTGGTGCAGGGAGTGGGATACGAACCCACGAACCCATATGGGACCGGATCTTAAGCCCGGCGCCTTTGACCACCTCAGCCATCCCTGCAGGAGGCCGTAGGAGAGGTATCATTTGAATTAAACGCCTATTCGACGATGGTCCAGCCACCATCAACATTGATTATTTGCCCAGATAAATGATCTGATTCTAGCAAGAATTTCACTGAATTAGCAATATCTATTGGTTTGCCTGAACGTCCCATAGGAACTTTTTCTAACACTGAAGCAAAGTGTTCAGCCTCCCAATCTGCAGAGATGATAGCCCCGGGAGCTACGCAATTTACTCTAATCTTGTTGCGTAAGTCGCCAGCCAAGTTAATCATTAGTTGTCTTAATGCAGATTTGCTTGATGTGTAATGTGAAAGTCCTTCCCATGCTCTTCCTTGTGAGGTATCTATGATACTTACAATGCTACCAGTGGAGTTGGTTAATTCTTGAATTAATTGTTTGGTCAAGATGAATGGTACTTCCAAGTGAATTCTAAAATTAGTCCGCATTATTTCAAGAGTCAACTCTTCGAAATCAATTGGCGTGTAAATTGAAGCGTTATTTATGAGCCCAAACAGCCCACCTGATTGTTTCACCATCAAGTTACTTTTGACTGCAGTTATCATTGAATTTAACTCTTCATCACTGGTTAAATCTGCAACAATTACTTCCCCGCAAGGCTGGCAATTATTATCGACGCTGTGAGTTTGAATCAACTCTTCAGCTAATCCTTTAGAATTCCTTACGTGAATCAAAACATAATACCCAGATTCCATGAGTAGTTTAGAGGTTGCTGCACCGATTCTACGCCCACCACCTGTAATGAGTACCACTGGCTTGGACATAGTTATGCGTGGAGCACATCAGTCAATAAATTTCGTATCCTCTCAAAGATAGTTATGATAAGGCAACTAATACACCTTTTAGACTAGTATATGGTCGGCTTAAATGAAGGGGATTACTATGGCATCTAGACATCTCCCCATGGCGACCACTGAAACGGTCAAAAAACCACAAAAGCGATTGCCAAGTTGGTTTAAGACAAGGTTGCCTACTGGACAACAGCAGAGGTCTTTCAACGATACAAAGGCATCTGTTAAAGATAATAAATTACACACTGTGTGCGAAGAAGCCAGATGTCCAAATATCCATGAATGCTGGTCTAGTGGTGATGCAACGTTTATGATCGCCGGGCAAGAATGTACTAGAGGGTGTAAATTTTGTGCGGTTGGCACAATTAGGAGACCACCTCCGCTGGACCTTGAAGAGCCAAAAAATCTTGCCGATGCTGCAGAATCAATGAATCTCAAGCACCTAGTAGTTACTGTGGTTAACCGTGATGATTTACCCGATAGTGGTGCTGGTCACTATAAATCTTGTATTGAAGAAGTTAGTAAAAGATTACCAGAACTGACTCTCGAATTATTATGTTCAGATCTTGCTGGAAGTTTAGCAGACTTGGAATCATTGCTGGAAAATAGTCCATTGAATGTATTCGCTCATAATGTCGAGTGCGTGCCAAGGCTTGACCGGTATGTCAGAGACCCAAGGGCTTCATTCCAACAGTCGATAGAAATTTTGAAACATGCAAAAATAGTACGTCCAGACATAATTACCAAGACCTCCTTGATGGTTGGTCTGGGAGAAACTGATGAAGAGATTTCAGAGACTTTGAAATTAATCAAGGAGGCTAATGTTGACTTAGTCACACTAGGACAATACCTAGCACCATCTGAAAAACACCTCAAAATAGACCGTTACCCCGAACCAGAGATGTATGACGTTTGGGCACAAGAAGCGATAGCGCTAGGTTTCCATGGTGTTGCATCAGGACCATTGGTAAGGTCTTCATACAAGGCGGGTTTATTGTATAGAAAAACTCGTGACCCACTAAACCAAGAAAACCTACCTGGCGCCTATGTCATGGTCAAACAGAAAGATGACCCTCACCGACATACATTAAAGCCAATTCTGCATGAGGTGGAATAATGACCGGTAGAAAGACTGCGGTAACAACTCCATACACAATTGGAGTACCTCCATTCAGACCCGGTGAGAAGGCAGATTTTGGTGGAGCATTCAAGGAGCAGCCCGAGGATTTACCTCGCCCTGATCCGGCAAAATCTACCGCCCAAGATACTACTGCACATGCATCTGGACTTGTCAGAGTACTAACTGATGAGCACGAAGCAAAGGGTGAATGGATACCTGATATCTCCACTGAAAAACTGATTCTTGGATTAGAATACATGATGCGACTTAGGATTTTTGACGACCGTATGCTAAAAATGCAAAGAACTGGTAAACTATCATTTTACATGCGTTCATTTGGTGAAGAGGCCGTAGCAATTGCCCAAACTATGGCTTTGGAAGATAACGACTGGATTTTCCCATCATACCGTCAACCTGGGGCTCAATTTGTTAGGGGCAGAGATATGGTAAGCATGATTTGCCACTGCATCGGAAATACTGAAGACAATGTCAAAGGAAGACAAATGCCGGTTCACTACACGTGGAAGGAAGGGAGATTCATTTCAATTTCATCTCCAGTAGGAACTCAGTTTTCACAAGCTGTCGGCGTTGCAATGGCCAGCGCCTACAAAGGTCTAGACGAAGCGTGTATTACTTGGCTTGGTGACGGAACATCTGCGCAAGGTGATTATCATTACGCGCTAAATTTTGCTTCGACTTTCAAACCACCAGTAATTCTCAATGTGGTAAATAATCAATGGGCAATTTCAACCCACCAAAACCTTGCCACTGGTGGCAGAACATTCGCTGAACGTGGACTTGCTTACGACATACCTTCAATCCGTGTCGATGGGAATGATTTCCTAGCCCTATACAGTGTTACAAGATGGGCAAGAGATCGAGCGAGTGCTGGACTTGGGCCAACTCACATCGAAGTCTATACCTACCGAGCAGGTGCACATTCCTCATCAGATGACCCATCAGCATATCGTCCTGAGGACGAATTCAAATATTGGCCTGGTGGAGATCCCGTAGAACGTTTGAAAACCTATTTGATTAAGTCAAATCAGTGGGATGAGAAAAGTCATAAACAACTAGAGCAGAAAATCGATGACGAAGTCATGGCTGCTTACAAGGAAGCCTGTGAGTATGGTGACTTAGCCAGTGGACCTTACCCTCCTGCCTCAACAATTTTTACCGAAGTGTACGAAACGGTACCTTGGCATGTTCAAGAACAACGTGAGGAACTAGGAAAATAGGTGATTGTCATGGCTAAAATGAATATGATTGCGTCCCTTAACTCCGCGCTTGCTCACCAGCTTGAGCGAGACGAAAATGTTGTAATATTTGGTGAAGACGTTGGTTATTTTGGCGGTGTTTTTAGAGTAACTGCAGGCTTGCAGGAACAATTTGGCGCCCATCGAGTATTTGATTCACCACTAGCAGAAGGCGGCATTGCCGCTATTGCTATGGGCATGGGATTGAATGGACTTAGGCCAGTTGCAGAAATTCAGTTTGCTGACTATATATTCCCTGCATATGACCAGATTGTCAACGAAATAGCGAAATTAAGGCACAGGTCTGGTGGAGAATTTTCAAGCCCTATTACCTTTAGAACACCTGCAGGCGGTGGAATTAAGGGAGGGCATCACCATTCACAATCGCCTGAAGCCCAATTCACTCACACTCCTGGGTTAAAAGTAGTATACTGCTCAAATCCATATAACGCTAAAGGCTTGCTAACCTCAGCAATTGAGTCAAATGATCCAGTAATATTTTTCGAGCCAAAAAGGTGCTACAGAGGCCCATTCTATGGCGACCCACACAAAGTCCCTACATGGAATAGCCATCCTGACGGAGAAGTACCTGAGGAATATTACTCAATACCACTTGAAGAAGCCCGTATTGTCAAAGAAGGATCTGCCTGCACAGTCATATCGTGGGGGGCAATGGTCCATGTCGCTGAACAAGCCATCAAGAATTCTGGTATTGATTGTGAATTAATCGATTTACAAACTTTGCTTCCATGGGACAGAGATACTGTAGTGAATTCAATCAAGAAAACTGGACGTTGCGTCATCGTTCATGAAGCACCAAAGACCAGTGGTTTTGGTGCGGAGATGAGTGCTTCAATTCAAGAGCGTTGTTTCTATCATCTAGAAGCACCAATTATTCGGGTAACTGGTTGGGATACACCTTTCCCGCACACTACTGAATGGGATTACTTACCAAGTCCACAAAGAATTGCCGATGCAATAAAGAAAACACAGGAGGAATAAAAATGGGAATATATGAATTTAAGCTACCAGATATAGGTGAAGGAGTTGTTGAAGGAGAAGTTGTTGAATGGATGGTTTCAGTTGGAGACACAATCAAAGAAGATGACCCGATTCTATCGGTAATGACCGATAAAGCCACTGTAGAGATACCTTCACCTGTTGACGGAGTTGTCTCTAAGATTATTGGAGAGCCTGGCGACATATTACCAGTCGGAGAAGTCTGCATCGAGTTCGAAGTTGATGGCGACGGAAACGCTTCTGCCACACCTGCAGTAAAAGAAGCAGCGAAAGTGGAAGAAACCCCTAAGGTCGAAAAAGCCACAAAACCAAAACCTAAACCGGTCGCAGTAGAGACAGGGAAACCGGTTTCAGCACCAGAACCTGTAGTCCGCGCTGCTGGAACTAAAGCACTGGCAAGCCCTGCTGTAAGGCAGAGAGCAAGACAAGCCAATATTGACTTACAAATTGTTGCAGGTTCAGGACCTGCAGGTAGAATTAGTCACGCAGATCTAGACAGGCACATTGCTGGTGGAGCTGGCGGAGCAACTAGTTTCGCACCTCTAGGTTCTAGCACAAAAACAAAAATGACTGGTACTGAAGAAATTAAAGTGATTGGACTTCGAAGGAAGATTGCCGACAGTATGATGGCGTCTTACAGCAGTATTGCACACTTTTCTTATTTTGAAGAAGTCGATATTACCGCACTGGAGGAATTAAGACAACATCTCAATGCAACAAGACCTGACGGAGCACCAAAATTGACTTACTTGCCATTCATAATGCAAGCATTAGTCAAAGCACTACGCGAGAGTCCAGAATGTAATGCGCTTTACGATGATGAATCAAATGTAGTAACTAGACACCAAGCGATTAATCTTGGTATTGCAACTCAAACTGATCGAGGATTATATGTTCCTGTAGTGAAGCATGTCGAAGCGATGGACATCTGGCAATCTGCCGTAGAGATGGTCAGAGTCACATCAGCCACTAGAGAAGGAAAAGCTGGAGCTGATGAATTGAGTGGTTCAACATTTACAATCACCAGCCTAGGACGACTAGGTGGACTTGGTGCAACTCCAATAATCAACAAACCAGAAGTAGGAATCTTAGGAGTTCATAATGCCAAAGAAAGAGCTGTGGTAAGAAATGGTCAGATTGTGATACGAAGAATGATGAATCTATCATCATCATGGGACCACAGAGTCGTAGATGGACATGATGGGGCTACTCTAGTTCAAAGAGTCAAGACCTATCTTGAAAACCCTGCTACAATATTCATGTGAGTGATATCATGCAGACAAAAAAATGCCAAGTATTAATCATTGGAGCCGGGCCAGGAGGCTACGTTGCTGCGATTAGAGCAGGACAACTAGGACTTTCAACTATCATTGTGGAAGGCGAAAAAGCCGGTGGCACTTGCCTCATTCGTGGTTGCATACCTTCCAAAGCACTAATTCATGCTGCACATAGATTCCATGACTTAGCAAAGCATGCTAAGGATTCTGGACATATGGGTATTTCAATCCCTGGACCGGCTGAACTGAGCATGTCAGGCATGGTCGGATGGAAAGACGATATAGTTGACAAACTCAACAAAGGTGTCGAACATTTGTTGAAGTCATCAGGCGCTGAATTAATCAACGGATGGGCTGAGTTTCAAGATGCCAAAACAGTCAAGGTTGGGTCTGGCAAAGATGCCATGATTATCGAAGGGGAAAATGTAATCCTCGCCAATGGTTCTGTGCCGATTGAATTACCATTCATGAAATTTAATGACAACGTGATATCATCTAGAGAAGCATTGGACTTAGAAGAACTGCCAAAACACGTTGTTGTAGTCGGTGGGGGATATATTGGTTTAGAACTTGGTATAACCTACCGAATGCTAGGTTCAGAGGTGACAATTGTTGAAGCAATGGATTCAATATTACCAATTTTTGATAAAGAATTGAGAAGACCACTCGAATTATTTGTTAAGAAAAACAAAATTAAGGTTCATACTGGAGTCTTTGCCAAAGGTAGTGAAGATACTAAAGACGGTCGTACAAAATTATTCTATGTTGACAAGAATGCCAAAGAGGGAACTAAACCTGAAGAGTTAATCGCCGATAAAATATTAGTCACTGTAGGTAGAAAACCAAATACTGCAGCGTTAAATCCAACTGGAGTAGCATTAGACGAGCGAGGTTTTGTCAAGGTAAACAACCGTTGTGAGACTAACATGAAAGGGGTTTACGCAATTGGTGATGTATGTGATTCAGGAGAGATGCTTGCTCACGTTGCCTCCTTCCAAGGAGAAATGGTTGCAGAAATTATTTCAGGTGAGAAAAGAGCATACGATCCTATTGCAGTCCCAGCAATTGTATTTACTGAACCTGAAATTGTTAGTGTTGGTTTATCACCAGAGGAAGCAAAGGCAGCTGGTCATCCAGTTATTGTTGGTAAGTTTCCACTAGCGGCAAATGGTCGCTCACTAACGCAAGAAGCAGAAAAAACCGGTGGTTTTGTCAGAGTCTGTGCTAGAGAAGATGACCACCGGATATTAGGTATTCAAGCAGTTGGCACTCATGTTAGCGAACTTGTTGGCGAATGGACATTGGCATTAGAAATGGGTGCATTGTTAGAAGATATTGCAGGCACTATTCACGCACATCCTACTATGACTGAAATGACTCATGAGGCTGTATTAGCAACCCTTGGCCATGCAATACATATCGTTTAATCAAACATATTGTAGGGTATAAGTATAAATGGAAGTCTGCCATGGAAAATTTATGTCTTACGACGCAATGACTTTGCTTGATTTAAAAAAGATGTGTAAAGATAGAGGTTTGAAGGTTTCGGGAAATAAAGATGAAGTCATTATTCGTTTGATGGAAGCTGATGAAGCAACAAACCCTGCTTTGCGTTCAACATCATTCTCAACACCGATCAATACCATGCCGGGACAGATGCCCGTCAGCCCCCAAGTTGTTTATGGAAGAATGACACCTCAAGGAATCGTCGTCTCAAGAAATAATGGCACTGTTTCTGCTGTTGGGACTGTCGTAATTCTATACGGAATATTCAGAATGTTCTGGGCATTAGGTTTCGCTGCGTTTGGCGATGGAAGTCTAGGGTGGCTGTTAGCCCCTGTTGCATTTATTGTCGCGTCTTTATTCATCTTCAGTGGCATACTATTGAGTCAGGAATATCGTAATGGAGTTAATATCACGATTTTTACATTCATACTTTCTGGAACTTTAAGTGTTTTATTCAGCGGCGGAGACCTAAATCCGGTTTCTGTTTCACTCGCTGATGGAGGTATGATGATACCGTTTTCTATGATGTGTACCCTACTTGGGATAGGTATTGCTGCCCTTCCACTATTATTCTCTGAAGAGGAAATGAAAGAGGGGTGGCCGGTTGCAATAGAAAGACTACTGGGAAGAGAAAACCCTGGTAAGACTGTGCTAAGTTGCCCACACTGTGAAAATCAACTATTGGTTCCTAATGGTTACAGTGGAAAAATATCTTGTCCAAAGTGTAACAAACAGTCTGAAGTATAATCACGAACCACAACTCAGACAGTCATCTGGAGTATCTAGACTACAAGCAATAGCTTCCAAACTAGTAACCTCTGCTCTGTCCGCCAAACCAGATACAGTTTGATCTTCGGCTTTCTTTTGCTCAACAGTGAATTGAATTGCATCGACAGCTGCTTTAGTCCTCAAGTAGTACATCCCAGTCTTAAGTCCCTTTTTCCATCCGTAGAAGTGCATTGAAGTAACCTTTGCAGGATTGGCATCAGTCATGTGGATATTCATTGATTGGCTTTGGTCGATGTAAGCACCTCGATCGGCAGCCATATCAATCACGTTCTTTTGCTTAATTTCCCAGGTTGTCTTGTATAGGTCCTTGAGCCTATCAGGTATTCCTGCGATATTTTGAATCGAGCCTTTGTGTCGCAAAATCTCATCTTTCATCTCCAAACTCCACAGACCTTGACTAATCAAATCCTTGATTAGGTGTTTATTTGGCACAATAAATTCACCAGAAAGAGTTCTTCTCACATATAGGTTAGATGTGAACGCTTCAAAACATTCATTGTTACCCAGAATCTGTGATGTTGATGCAGTTGGCATTGGCGCTAGAAGTAGAGAATTTCTCATACCATGCTCAACGATCTCTGCCTTGAGTGAATCCCAATCCCACATACCACTGTGTTCATTCATGTCCCACAAGTCGAATTGTAGTATTCCTTCACTGGCTGGAGAGCCTTTGAATGTTGAATAAGGGCCTTCAATAATGGCTTGGTCCTTGGATGCGGTGCATGATGCGTAGTAAATAGTTTCAAAAATTTCTTTGTTTAATTTCTTTGCTTCATCAGATTCAAAGTTCATCCCCAGCATAGCGAAAGTGTCTGCCAGACCTTGTACACCAAGACCAATAGGTCTGTGCCTCATGTTAGAATTTCTTGCTTCTTCCACCGGATAGTAATTTACGTCAATAACTCTGTTTAGATTCCCAGTGACGTGATAGGTCACATCATACAATGTTTGGAAATCGAATTCATTGCTATCTTCTTTGACAAACCTAGGCAAAGCAATCGATGCTAAATTACAAACTGCCACTTCATCTTTGGCGGTGTATTCCATAATCTCTGTGCAAAGATTTGACGATCTAATAGTCCCCAAGTTCTTTTGGTTTGATTTTGTATTTGCTGCATCTTTGTAAAGCATGTAAGGGGTTCCTGTCTCAATTTGAGATTCTACAACCTTATCCCAAACTGTTCTTGCAGGTAGTGTTTCTCGAGCGAGACCTTGTGCTTCATAAGATTCGAATAATTTCTTGAAATCCTCACCATAGGCGTCTTGAAGACCAGGGCATTCATTAGGACAAAAGAATGACCATTCGGCATTGTTTTGCACTCTTTCCATAAACAAGTCTGGGGTCCATAATGCATAGAACAAATCTCTTGCTCTTAGTTCCTCTTTCCCGTGATTTTTCCTCAAGTCTAAGAACGCCAAGATATCAGGGTGCCATGGTTCTAGGTAAATTGCGATTGAGCCTTTTCTTTTGCCGCCACCTTGGTCAACATATCTTGCGGTATCGTTGAATACCCTCAACATTGGAACAATACCGTTGCTTTCACCATTTGTTCCCTTGATGTAAGAGCCTTTTGACCTGACATGATGTATTGATAGACCAATTCCACCTGCAGATTTAGAGATAAGTGCACATTGCTTCAAAGTGTCATAGATACCTACCAACGAATCATCTTGCATTGTCAACAAGAAACAGGAAGACATTTGTGGAGTCGGTGTACCAGAGTTGAATAAGGTAGGAGTTGCGTGGGTGAAGTAACCTTGACTCATCAAGTCATATGTGTGTAATGCTTTTTCAATATCACCGTGATGAATACCAACTGAAACTCTCATCAACATGTGTTGCGGTCTTTCTGCTACTTGACCATTTAATTTCAACAAGTATGAACGTTCTAGAGTCTTAAATCCAAAGTAGTCATAATTGAAATCTCTGCCATAATCTATATGTTCGTCGAGAAGTTCTTTGTTGTCTTGGATAACCTTGTAGACTTCTTCAGAAATCAATGGTGCGTGAGCTCCTGATTCTGGATCAATAAATTCTCGAAGGTCGGTTACCACTTCTGAAAAGGTAGATTTTGTCGAACGGTGAAGATCATCTACACAGATTCTGGCTGCAAGTTTGCTGTAATCAGGGTGATGAGATGCTAATGATGCTGCAGTTTCAGCAGCCAACTGGTCAAGCTCTCTTGTGGACACTCCATCATACAAGCCTTCTATTGTGAGTTTGGTCAAATGCGCTGGATCAATCCATTTCTCATCCAATCCATATGTTAAGCTGGCCAACTTTTCTAGGATGGCATCGAATCTTACGTCTTCTCTTTCGCCTTTCCTATTTACTACTTGCATTGTCATATTTTGGCCTCCTTTGTCATGTTATAGAAATTCGCAGTAACTTACCTTCATCGCGTACGGTTCAAAAGTCTTCGTCTACGGAGAAGCGTTGTTGGACACTTCCTAGACTGGCGCCACCATCCTTGACACCGGATTTTTGGTACTCGCCAACTCTCTTTTCGAAGAAGTTGGTTTTACCTTGCATAGAAATCATTTCCATCCATGGGAATGGATTTGAAACGTTGTAAAGTTTGCTGCTGTTGAGTGAAACCAATAATCGATCAGCCACGAATTCGATGTATTGTCGCATTAGTCCGGCATTCATTCCAATCAGTTCTACAGGGAGAGCGCTAGTTACGAACTCTGTTTCAATCTCCACTGCTTCGGCAATGATTCGATGAATCATATTTTCACCAGCGCCTCTGATTAATTTGTTGTGAAGTAGACAAGCAAAATCACAGTGTAGGCCTTCATCTCTAGAAATTAGTTCATTGGAGAATGTCAATCCTGGCATTAAGCCTCGCTTCTTTAACCAAAATATAGCGCAGAATGAACCTGAAAAGAAGATCCCCTCAACTGCTGCAAAGGCGACTAACCTTTGAGCGAAAGAACCCTTTTTCCTCGACAGCCACTTCAGCGCCCAGGTACCCTTCTTGCGTACAGAGGGGACGGTTTCAAGAGCATTGAATAAGTGAGTTTTCTCATCAGGGTCGGTGATGTAAGCGTCAATTAGTAGTGAGTATGTCTCAGCGTGTATATTTTCCATCATAATCTGGAAACCATAGAAACAGCGAGCTTCCGCCCATTGAACTTCATCGGCGAAATTAGTTACTAGATTCTCATTCACAATCCCGTCACTTGCAGCAAAGAATGCCAAGACGTGCTTTAGGAAATGTTGTTCATTGGCGTTGAGTTTTTTCCAGTCTTTCGCATCCTCAGCCAAATCAATCTCTTCTGCGGTCCAAAATGCAGCAGCATGTAATTTGTACATTTCCCATATATCTGAATGTTCAATTGGGAATAGGACGAATCTTTCAGGCGCTTCCTGAAGCATTGGTTCTATGTGTTCTTGGGAAAGGTCTATGTCTGTTTCTTCTGTTGATTTTGTACTGTGGTCGATTACCATAATGTCACCTCCATGCTGTTTAGTCGCGCTGGATTTTGTCCTCCCCCGAAGAGGTGTATAATACTACCTCCACTGACTCCTGTGGAAATGGAGGTTTTTTGAGAGTTTATGTGAATTGGGAAAAACGACATAGACATGCACAATTGATTAAATCACCTATCATAATCGGTCACTTGTTACCTACGATTTTCCGTCTCTTTTATTCCTTTGTTTCCACTGTAGCATGTAAGTTAAAATATACTTAGTAATTGTCAATAACCGAGAGTTTTTCGCATGGATATGAACCTGGAAGTCGAAGTAGGGATAGCAAAACTCGAGCCGGATGCAGTTACCCCGACCCAAGGCAGTGCACAAGCTGCAGGATGGGACCTGTATGCGCTTGAGGAAACTATCGTAAAAAAATATCAAAGTTCGATGATAAGAACAGGCATTGCTGTAGCCATACCTAGTGGTTGGGAAGGACAAATTCGATGTAGGTCATCCCTTGGTAAAAAAGGAATGATCATGCCTAACGGAGTTGGAACAATCGATTCGGATTACCGGGGTGAGTTAATGGTATTAGCAACCTGGATTGGCCAAGGGGAAGAATTCGTAGTCAGAAAAGGAGAAAGAGTTGCACAATTGCTATTTGCCCAAGTACCAACGGTCAAATTTATTGAAATGAATTACAATGAACTTGGAATTACCGACCGAGGAGTTGGTGGTTTTGGCTCCTCAGGAGAGTTCTAGCATTTGTCTTAAGTAGTATCGGAGAGATATAGATACTTGAGAACATATGAAAGATAATTTCCACATAAATCAAGAGTTAGCCTTATTTGCCGTAATAGGAGTAATAGTTGTATTATTTTGGCGTAAACCTAATTCTAAGAAATCTAGAAATGTGCGAGTACAACAAATATTTGCTAAACCCCCAAGTGCTTTTGGAGTATTTTTTGCTAAAACTATAATTTTAGCCATATTAATAATTTCAGCCTCTGCTCTGATTGAATATTCAACCAACATCGCTGATTATGAAGAAATCAAATGTGATTCTATAGAACACAATCATCATCGCCAATGTAATTATGAACAGTATACCTCAAACGATTTCAAATTACAATTAAACGGATTCTTATTAACCCCTGAAGTAGACTTAGGAGTTGAAGTTGGCGATGAGTTGCCCCACACAAACTCCCCCGATGGGCCATGGTTTTGGACATATTATATTGCTGGATGTTTAGTCTTGACTTCAGGATTTAGTCTGGCAAAGAAACGACGAAAAACCCACGCTAGCGATATGATGGAGGCTGAGAGCAATCTCAGGCCAATAATTAGGCGATTAGCACTCGACCCTACAGGTGTTGTAGAAGGTAGAATTGCCCTTCCTGAGCCAGTATCATGCTCAAAGACCGGCAGAAAAGAAACTAGAAGAATTGTAGTCATCTATTTCTTCTCTGCGTTTATGATGATTACCACCATATTAAGCGTCTATGATTATTTTTACCGACTCGATTCCGAAATGAATATGGTACCAAAGCACGATTTCCAGGCATCTATACTTGCAATTATGGCTCTTGCGTTTGTAATAGCTGCCAACATTTCAATCAAATATCTAAGCGCAACCTATAGCGGCGAAGATGACTCTATGATACCCAACATACTAAGAAATCAACAAAACATAACAAAGCAATCTGAACAAGAAAGAATGCGTGAACAACCTGTCTCGGCAAAAGACGTGCTCGAAGAACTTGCTAAGGAAATGCGTGCGGCAAGAAGAGAATCCGAACTGCTTAGAGGGCAGTTAGCTGAGACAAAAATAAAGCTCTCAGACCTTGAAGGGGAATTAGAAAAGAAAACTATTGAACTGGAGGGAATTCAAGCTGTCACCGTAGACATGGAAAGAATAATTCAAGAAAATGAACAACCAGGTAATAAGAATCTCTCCTTAATGGATTCTGTAATGGTAGGAGATAACCTGTTTAACGGAGATAAAATTGATCAACAAATTGTCAATGATCCAAAAGCCATCGCAAAAGCAGCCATAGAGGCTTACAAGGCTGGTCGAAAAGATTTGGAAAGTATCGAGTTTGATTTTTGATTAAGTCTATGGCATAGCAATGATTCGCAAGTTTATGGCTGAGGATAGACATGTCAATGTCCAATTCTTAGGAATTGTTGAATATGAGGAGGCTTTTTCGTTGATGAAAAACCTTCAAAATCAACGAATTAATGATGAAATAATTGACACAATGCTAATTTTGGAACATCCAGAAATAGTCACCGTCGGCCCTCGGGCAAGAAATGACGGAATTACTGCACCACCAAGTTATCCCACTTATTCAGTCGACAGAGGCGGTGGACTAACTTGGCACGGACCAGGACAGATAGTTGTTTATCCAATTTTCAAGTGGGATTTACCTGGTGAATCATCGGTGGCTAAAATTATCAAACTAATTGAGCAATGGGTAATAGATAGTTTAACCAACTTTGGAATTAAGTGCCACAGGGATGACAGAATGCAAGGTGTTTGGCTAGATGGATACAAAATTTGTAGCATCGGTTTATCTTTCCTAAGGTGGACTTCAAGACACGGTTTTACGATAAATCTCAATACTCCCTCTAACAGAGTTGAAGGGTTAGCTGGCTGCGGCTTAGAGTCGTCTACAACAACCTGTTTAGCAAGACTTGGCCATGAAATACCAAGGGACAAAGTCCTCAATTCTCTAATCGACACAATGCCCAAAATCTTGACTAGAAGCCAGAAATAATACGAAAATCACGATAAGAACAAATAATTGCCTAAGTGATTTAGGAATGTCATGCCTACTTATTGGCCCCGATTTGATTTGTCTGAATTCGAAAATTCAGTACCGCCCATCGAGTATTTGGATTGGTATATTCCCCGACTGATTCAAGAGCGTAAACATAATTTGTCATTTAGTGGGATGCAATACGACTGGGACATACCAAAACTACTGAAGGATGGGATTTACGACATAGGCAAGAAGCATATGGGGAAAATAGAAGACCCTAGGACAATTATCGCCAAGCGAGAAGGAGTTTCGGTAGATAATGTATTGATTTGCCATGGAGCAACTCAAGGCATCAACTTATCATTACTAGCAACAATAACAAAACTAAGGAGTAAAAAACAAGACATAGTGGTTGCTGTTGAATCACCAACCTATGCACCACTACCACAATCAGCCTTAATTTTGGCTGATGAGGTAATTAGAATCAAGCGTTACCCACCTAAAACCGGGATTGGAAATTGGCGCATAAATAAGGAAGAATGGGCTCTTGCGATTGAAAAATCAGACATATTAATGATTACACCAGTCTCTAATCCCAGTGGTTGGAATCTTAATTTTGATGATAGAACGTGGATTGCAGATACGGCATATCAAAATAATGTTAGCATAATTGCTGATGAAGTTTACCTGGATGGTTATAGATCAAAAACAGATTATTACCCAATGCATAAATACGGTAACGGCAACATATCCATCAACTCACTTACTAAGATTTATTCTCTTGGCCAAATTAGATTTGGGTGGATTATTTCAGACAAAGACACTATCGAAATAGCAAGAAGGGTTTTTATGACATTTTCAGGGTCAATGGCCAGCCCAACAATGCGCATTGCGGGCGCTGCATTGCACAAATTGGATGAGGTTGATGCTGCCATAGAGGATTACCGGAATGAAAATTTACCCAAATTAAGAAAGGTATTGAAACGTTTTTCGATAATTTGGAATGAACCTGAAGCGGGGATATTTGGTTGCTTTGAATTGCCAAATAAAATACTAGCAGAGGATTTTGCTGACGGGCCGTGTAAAGATAATGACTTATTGGTAATACCGGGTTCAATGTTTTGTGATAGCCTCAAAAATTGGGTTAGAGTGGCTTGGTCTATAGAACCGAAATCTTTTGAAACAGCCATTTACGCATTAGAAAAAGCGCTTGAATCGGCACTTACTAGAAAACAAGTCAATAAAAGCAACAATACCTAGGCGCCTTCATGGGCGAGATTGTTGTTGCTATAACTGGTGCATCCGGAGCTATCTACGGTAAGCGCTTGTTGGAAGTGCTTAATTCACACGGAAGAGACACTCGCCTAGTGGTTAGCAATGCCGGTGAAATTACGTTGCAGCACGAGTGCTCAATGTCCAAAGAAACTCTAGCAGAAATGACAAATTCGGTCCTGGATGATGAAAAAAATATAGGCGGGAAGTCCGCCTCTGGGTCTGCTAAAATAGATGCTGTGGTAATTTGTCCCTGCTCAGGAACTACATTAGGGAAACTTGCGGCTGGAATAAGCGACAATCTTGTTACTAGGTCAGCGATTGTAGCAATGAAGGAACGCAGAAAATTAATTTTGGTTCCAAGAGAAGCACCATATGCAACCATTCATCTAGAGAATATGACCAAACTATCATCATCAGGCTCAATAATAATTCCTGCATCTCCAGGATTCTACAATCATCCAAAAACCATCGATGACCTAGTAGACTTTGTGATTGCAAGAATATTAGACCACTTAGATATTGAACACGATGTTGGAAAAAGATGGACTGGGGATGAAATATAACTCATCCCACCGTCTAATTATTGAACTCCAACTACCACGGCGTATTGATTGGTATGTCATCAAACGATTATGATAAGATGCTGGTAAGCGAACTGAGGTTAGAATTACAAAAGTTTCAACTCCCGACTTCTGGGAAAAAATCGGCATTAATCGATAGGCTAAAATTAAACATCTCGCAACAACCAATGATTTCATTAGAAGCGGATCTTGTTGACGAAGAATCTAGATATGACGTGATTATGACCCGTATGAAAACCCAAGTAATCGGACCGCTAAATATTGGAGCAATTATCGCAATACTACTGTCAGTACTGATGATTTCCACAGTGCTAATCATCCAGCCGTCATGGCTTGGCTTTGGTGATGATTATGATTATGAATTGATCGACTTTGACCAACAACAAGCCAAAACTTTTGCTCAAGATTTAGTTGATTTAGGACACCCAGATTGGAAAGGTAGAATGAGTGGGACTGTTGAAGAAGCAAACACCTCGCAATATATCCTAGACGAACTTGAAGCCATGGGGTACATTCCAGAACCAAATGAGTTCCAAGTACCAATGCACGCCATCAATTCTGAACCCAGTTTTAGACTTTGTATCCAAGGGATTAGTGGATTGTCACCGTGCGATGGACCGGTTGGGGCTTTAACTGGTGCTCAAGTGACTTCGTTTCAGCACCGAAGTGATTACGTAATTCAAGGTTTTTCTGGCCAATCACAATACATGTTCAATGACAATATCGAAGTTACAGATCTGGGCAATGGAACTGATCAAACACTTTGGCAATCAGCCACTGGAACAATTGGCTATGTTAGAGGAGATAGTTCCAAAATTGGCAATACTGAGATGTACAGCAATGCAGCCATCAATGATCTTGCCGGATTAATAAGTGTCAATAAAAATTATAATTGCGGCAAAATTGAAGCAAACGATTGTGTACCTATTTTTAAAGGCACCAACTATGATTTACTAGTGGAAGCAAATGGTGGTAGTATACCAACCGAAATACCATTCATTTCAATGTCTAAAGACGCTGGAGATATATTTGAAACAATGGTAATCAATGCAAGCGAAGAACCTGCTTCCATAGAACTCATTATCGATGTCACTAATGATGAGGAACTAACTATTTATGCACCTTGTGGAAAAATACAGGGGCGTACTTCTCAAGTTGTTATTGCTGGTGGCCATCATGACACAGTATATCATGCGGAAGGTGCAGTGGATGATTCATCAGGAATCGCTACCGTTTTGGAAATTGCCCGTCAGATGGCTGAAATAATTAACCAAACTGGAACGCCTGAAAGAACTATCAAATTCTGTACTTGGGGTGGTGAGGAAGAAGGATTATGGGGCAGCCGTGCCTATGTTGAATCCATGCAGAGTAGCCTGCGGGAAAATCTTAGACTATACCTAAATTTTGACATGAATCACGTTGATGCTGATTTTGAAAACCGTGGCAATAGTTTGACACTTTTTACCAATAATGAAGATGATTATGGACACATCAATCGTATCGCAGACTTATACAAGGAAGAAAGAAGCGAATTAGCCAACAAATACAACATTCAATTCGCCCTTCTTGACGGCAAGCAAGGTAGTGACAAAGAAATGCCGTGCAATTCTGATCACTGCCCGTTTGTTTATGATTTGGGTGGCGAAAATGGGCGAGCGGTTGTTTGCTATGGTAGCGGTAGTTGGGAATACCACACATACCTAGATACAATGAGTAGATTCAACGAAGAATCGTTAGCAGTGTCTGGGACAATATATGGCACCTACATGCGATTATTAGCCTACGACCTAAATGTATGATTGCGAGAGTTTCAAAACCATAAGGCAACAGGGTTGAACATGGTCGCACCCAGTGCTTGGGCATCACATATCTTAGTGGATTCAAAATCAGAAGCCCTACAGATAAAACAAAAAGTGGTGAAATTAAAAGATTTTCAAAAAATGGCTAGGAAAAAAAGTACGTGCCCGTCTTCACAAAAAGGTGGAGATTTAGGGTGGTTTAGGAAAGGAATGATGGTGAGAGAATTTGACCAAGCTGTTTGGTCATTACCATGTTCTACTGTATCTGAACCAATCAAATCCCAATTTGGTTATCACCTTATTTGGGTTCACGAGCGAGAGGAGAATTGAATGTTCAAAGTGGGATTAGAAAATTACACCGTGATGGGAAAACACGGTGCTTATGACTTTGAACATCAAGAAGAACAGCCGTTTGTTGTGAGCATCTGGGTAGAATTACGTAATTCTAGTTTTGATGATAAATTAGAAAACACAATAAATTACGCAGAATTACAATCTTTAGTTGATAGAGTAATAATTGATTCACCCCCAATAAGACTAATGGAAACTATGATGGTTAAAATAACCGAATCAATAAAACAAAATCCACTCGTTTCCAAAATTAATATACGGATTGAAAAACCAAAAGCGGCATTGCCAAAAGATGGTGGACTAGCAATAGTCGAATCTCAATGGCCATACTAACAAGAGAATTCAAACCTTGAACCTATATGGCCAATACATGGACGAGACAATCTCTAGGGTATATGTTCCGTCTGTCATTGAAGAAGATGGCAATACATTGGGCCTTGGATGTTTTAGTAGCGAAGAAGTAGCATGGCAAGTTCTTAGGGCTTTTTTGAAAAAAAGCGAACAAATGCTACTGACTAAATGCAGTGTAGTTGTTTGGGACATTGATATTGTTGGAGAAGAAGCAATGACCGTGCTTTCAAGTATGGAATGCAAGGATTGTCCGGTTTGCTCGAGAAGAACGTTTTGGATAGATGTTGACAATTTTAGTGCTTTATGCCACGGTACGGCATGTTCTGCATGGATCGAAGAGAATACTGTGGATCCAGAAATAATTGATTGCGGATGGCCGGCCATCCGCTTTCTAAAACAAAACCAATCAATTGACGAAGCTGTTGAGGCGTTATTCAAACTAGGAGATAGATTAAAATCTGCTGGGGCTGAGAGAATGGCTAATGAAAAAGCAGAGAATCTAATTAGTGAAAATACTGATGAAGATAAACCTCAAACTACTTGACGTAAAATAGATGTCAAGAATATAAACGCAAATATTCCAAAGAATATGAACATCCATATTCTCATTTGCTTCTCATTACGCTTGTCTTTGTCATTTTGCTCTTGACATTCTACCGCTTTACAAACACGGGGGTCTGAGTTTACAGGAATTGCTTTTTGGCACACTCTACAATGCTTGTGAGGGGCAACTTTACCACTAGAAATCTTGCTGGTTACTTTGGCCACATTATCTTTAATCTTCTTTACGTCTACCAAGTAATCATCTCCTTACTATTGTTCCAACAAAATCTTTACCGTCTAATGCTGACTCTACAAGATCTAAATCCCTACCATCAAGTACAGCAATGTTTATGTTAAATTCTTGCGCAATACCAACTGCAATAGGGTCCACTACGGCTGATTGGCCCGGTTTGAGGCGTTCAGTACCAGTCACTTTTACTAGTTCAGCTATTTTCATTTCAAAGAATGGCTCTGCGTCGTCATTTGTCCTTGGGTCTTTATCAAAAATGTGACTGACATTGGTGGCTATTATACAATCAGAAGCACCACAATCTCTAGCAAAAGTGACCGCCACTGCATCCGTAGTGTGACCTGGAATGGTTCCACCCATAACCACGATGTTGTGCGCTTCAAGTAAATCTGCAGCCTCTTTAGTTGACACCGGGATAGTCATAGCAACATTGCAGCCCATGTCTAGAAATATTTGTTGAATTATAGTAGCATTTAGTCTAGTTGCTGCAATACCAACTTCATCGAGCCTATCAGGGTTAGAAATCATATTCTTGGCTAATTCAATCCCCTCTCTTGCTGGAAGACCACCCCCAACTACAATACCCAATCTTCTTGAGTTTCCTTCAATATGAATCGCAAGTTGGCGCAATTTACCTAACCACATTTTCCTATTTTCTAATTCCTCAGGTCGTAGTAGGCTGCCACCTAAGGCTACAACTTGAGGAGTTCTCATGAATAACCGCCATGGTTTCAGCATTTAGACTATACCATAAAAAAACAAAATGTATTTTCTTTATTCGAGTGATTTCTATTATCCGACAGTGGGAGGCTTCAAGTGCTACATCTACCGCCCTTCAAATGGAGGAGTCATCGTGTCAAGTGACGTCGATATAGCGACAAAACGACTTAAACTTAAGATTGCTCTCGAAGAATTAAGGGAAATGAAAGGTTTTGGCACTGAATTAGTGACCATCATTATCCCACCAGACAGACAAGTTTCTGATGCTAGGTCAATGCTACAAAACGAACATGGTCAAGCGGCAAATATCAAATCTAAAGGTACCCGTAAAAATGTTCAAGGAGCAATTGAATCAGCAATTTCTACGCTCAACAAATTCAAGACTCCGGGTGAAAATGGTTTAGCTCTATTTGTGGGTTCCATTATCATCGGGAATAATAAAAATCGAATGGTCAATGTCGTTGTCAAAGACCCTCCTCAGCCATTAATATCATTTAGATATAGATGTGATTCAACCTTTGAATTAACCCAACTCGAAGATATGTTAGTCGACAAAAAGTCTTATGCTTTATTTGTCATCGATAGAGCAGAAGCCGCATATGGCATCGCATCGGGTAAAAGAATCCATGTTCAAGAACACTTAGTCTCTAATATCATGGGGAAACACCGACAAGGAGGGCAGTCTGCGCAAAGATTCGAGCGACTTATTGAAGAGGCAGCTCACAACTTTTTCAAGCGAGCAACAGAACATGCATGCTCTTATTGGTTACCAAATTTAGAGAATATAGCAGCAGTTATTATTGGAGGGCCCGGAGCCACCAAGGATTTCGTGGTCAAAAACGAATATTTTCATCACGAAATAACTAAAAAAATCGCCAGTCCAACATTTGATGTTGGATACTCAAACGAAAGTGGGGTCAGAGAGTTAGTCGATAATGCTGGAAATCTAATGGGAGAAATTGAACTTGATGCTGAAAGACAGTTGATGAACCGGTTCTTAGAAGAACTCGTTAAGCCTGCACCGAAAGCAACATATGGTGAAATGATGATAAATAGAGCATTAGATATGGGGGCAGTTGACACATTACTAATTTCAGAAGGCATGAGAAAAAATTCTGTCGAGTTAGAATGTAGTGGATGTAATCATACTTGGAAAGCCTCACTCTCTAGAACTGATGAATTACCTAAATGTCAAGAATGTAATAGCAAGGACATTAAAGAAATAAGCAGTATTTCACTGATTGATGAACTTAGCACACTGGCTGGAAAGGGAAATTCCAATGTCTCTTTTGTGTCCACAGATACTGAAGAAGGTTCACAATTAATGCAAGGTTTTGGAGGTTTGGCTGCCATCCTACGGTATCCAGTGATGTGATAATATGGACTTGTTGAGATCTCATGTCGAAAATTTACTTACCGATGCATTATCCAATCTAGGTATCACTAATGATGCTTGGAAACCTATGATAAGCCATTCTAGGGAAAAAGAAATGGGCGATCTGTCGTTACCATGTTTTGCGTTTAGCAAACAATTGTCAATGGCGCCACAAGAAATATCCGCTCAATTAGCGCAATTAATAAGCGCAGATGAAATAATCAGCGAAGTAAATTCTACATCGGGTTATCTTAATTTTAAAGCATCCCCTAAGTGGCTAGCAAATCAAATATTAGCAGGCAATATTAGAATTGGAGATGCAACAGGAAAGTCTCCAACTGGCCACAAGTCAGTTTTGATAGAACATACCTCGGCCAATCCCAATGGGCCTTTCCATGTTGGAAGAGCGAGGAATGCAATTCTGGGAGATACACTAGTCAGGCTAAATCGTTTGCATGGTAACGAAGTTCGAGCGGAATACTATGTTGATGACATGGGCAAACAAGTTGCGGTTCTAGCATGGGCATTAGAACATCTGACCGCCACTAGAGTTGAAGAAATTCTTGCAGATAGAGAACCGGTAAACCCTGAATGGCAAGACAAACCGGACCACATGAGAGTAAGATGGTACCAAGCAGCTCAAGTTTTAAGAAGTGATGACGGAGAAAAAGAATCTATAGAACAGGCAATTAGTAATATGGTTCACGCTAGTGAAAATGGCGACCAGGGTGTATTGGATGCATTTGAGAATGCTTACCAACCCGTGCTAGATGGAATGTTAGAGACTCTAAACAGACTAAGAATTGGATTTGATGAATTTACCAAAGAATCTATCTTTGTCACTAATGGAGATGTCAGTGCAATAATGAATCAACTTAGTGATTTAGAGATTCATGGGGTTGCTGAAAATGGAGCAGAATATCTTGATCTTGGAGCAAGGGGTCTGAAGGGTAAAACTGAGTTTTATTTCAAGCGTGGTGATGGTAGTTCACTATATGCTACAAGAGACATTGCTTACCACATATGGAAGTTCCAACAATCTGAAAATCTAATTAATGTACTTGGAGAAGATCACAAGTTACAATCAAAACAAGTTTCAATGACGCTTAATGAACTTGGACAAAATAGTCCTGAGGTGTTATTTTATTCTTTTATCAAGTTGCCAGAAGGTAAGATGTCAACCAGAAAAGGTAATGTCGTATTTATGGATGATTTGCTCGAGGAAGCAAAGTCATATGCAGCTAATGTGGTAAGAGAAATTCGAGTTGATTACAGCGAAGAAATGATAGCTGAAATAGCCGAAGCAGTAGGTACCTCTGCAGTCCGGTTCAATATCATCAAAGTTAGCCCGGACAAGGGCTTCACATTCCGTTGGGAAGAAGCATTATCTTTTGATTCGGATTCGGCGCCATTCATTATGTACAGCCACACAAGAACAAAATCTATCGCTAGAAAATGTGCCACTTTTGGTATCGAAATTGATACTATTAATCCAAATGAAATATCGCTTGAATCACTAGATGACTGCCCAAATGGTCTATACAATCTTTTGCGGACAATAACTATTCACAATGATGTCTTAAGAAGGTCAGTCGAGCAAAACCGACCGAATTTATTTGCTAATCAAATGCTCAATTTAGCCAATTCCTATAATGGATTTTACCGAGATTGTAAAGTCGTTGAAGATGGGGAAGTAAACTTACTCTACCTCGCAATCTCTGAAATTGCTTCAAAAATGTTGGAAGCCGGCATGATTGGTCTGGGTATTCAACCATTAGAACAAATGTAATCAGTCTGAACGATACCATCCATCAGGTAATGACATTGGGTCAACTGGAGTATTATCCTTGACAATTCTAATTACTTCCATTTTCAATGCTTCAAGGCCAACGTTTTCTAGAGCGGAAATAGTAATGTAACCACTTGAGTCAAGTAATAATGGTAAATCTGTGTAATGTTCTTCCTCTAACTCCAAATATTCTTTTTCAGCATCAACCACAATATCCCAATTTTCTGGCTTTTGTTGATGTAAATCTGCTTTTGTGGAAACCACCATTACCGTAGTTTCAGCCAACAATTGTAATATTTCTTCTAGCAGACTATTCTGTTCAGCGACAGTCATTCCACATTGTTCACTCTCATCAATTAAGAACAAAACCAAGGAACCGAGATTTTCTAAAGCTGTGATCGCTTGCATTTCAATATCATTTCGCTTTTCCATTGGCCGGTCTAGAAGACCTGGTGTGTCGACCATTTGATATTGCAATCTGCGAAATGTAAAGTGGCCAAGGTGGATTCTTTTGGTAGTAAATGGGTAATGATTTACTTCCATGTTACCTGATGACAAAGCCGAAATGAAAGCAGATTTACCAACGTTTGGAGCACCGCAAACCACAATACAGGGTGAGAGTTGATCGATACTTGGGAGTCTTTTCAGAACTTCCCTTGATTCACTAAGCCATTTAAGAGAAGGTCCAATCCGACCTACTAAGGACGAAATTCTTCCGTAAGCTTCTCTTCGAGCTTCGTGCATTAACTCTATTTTGGCAGTTCTAATGATTTTCTTGGTGTTTTGAGTTGAGATGTTAGAAATCTGCTTGGCAGCCCATTGCAACATCGAGAGGTGATGCCGATAATCATCACAGCCAACGCATGCATCAATCATTGAAACATCAAATTGTGGAGACTGGTCTAGTGAAGGCCATAGATTAACAGTATCCATTAGATAAGTTGCTAAAATATCAGAAGCGGTTTGAATCATTCTGTTAAGTTGCTTCCTTACTCTAAATACACGGTCGCTATCATCAACCCTATCTGCGGCTTTTCTAGCTCTTGCGAATGCTTTGTCTAACAATTCTTCCTTAGTAAGAACTGTCGGTAAGGCCCGCCATGACACTTTCATTATATCCCCAAATCAATGCTGGCACTCAATAGTTGAATAATACATACCCTTGACAACAGGTAACGCAATAGATTTGAAGAGCGAGGTTAAAGTACGCTTGCCGTTAGGTTAAACCATGGCGAAGAAGAAGACTGACGCAGGTTTACCAGAATGGGCCGTCCCTATATGGGAAAAGATGGGTTCACCAAGTATTGATGACTACGAAAGTGTCCACAATGGACAATTGCTTGAGCGTAGACATGGACTACGTAAGGACGACTTGGTAGAAATCTTACTAGATGCTAGAGCATTCAAAGAAGGCGATGACATAATTGTAAGAGGTCGTCTATTATCCTCCGGTAAAACCAGTATTGAGATTCTTACAGATGCTGGTGAGACCGTATACTTAGCAAGAGATGTAATTGTCAAAATAAAGCTAGTAGCACATACAAGACCTGCATATATCGATGACAAAGAATTGTTAGCCTTTGAAAGAGCGGATATGAAGAGGAGATCTTCATTGCATGAAAAGGTCGAGAAAGAAGTCAAAGGTAGACAAGATGATTCCCATTTATGGGGCTGATAAAATGGCTTTGAAAGATAAGCGCTGCATACCTTGTGAAGGTGGCATACCGCCGCTAAAGAGTGAAGAAATTATACCACTTTTACAGCAAATCGATGGTGATTGGCAAGTTATTGCAGACCACCACATTGAGCGAGAATTCAAATTTTCGGATTTCCAAAACGCTCTAGACTTTGTTAACCAAGCTGGTAAGATTTGCGAAGCCGAAGGTCATCATGCGGATTTTGAATTATCCTGGGGAAGAGCCAAGGTCATGATTTGGACTCATAAAATCGATGGTTTAGCTGAATCTGACTTTTTCCTAGCAGCTAAAATTGACGATATATCCTAGGTGTCAAGATGTCTAAAGTTCAAGATATTATTAACACCCGGAGAACTATATATCGTTTTACTCAACAAGAAGTTAGGCAAGATTCGATTGACCAAGCACTTCTAGCAGCCTCAAATGCACCATGCCACAAACATACTCATCCATGGAGATTCTTTGTTATGGGTGGCAACATCAGGCAAGCATTAATTCCATTAATTACCAAACTTGCCAATGAAAAGTCTAGGAAAAATAATTCTCTAGATTTTACAAAAGATGTACAACGAGCAGTCAATAAAATAATACTACCACCAGTAATAATTGCTGTAACCAGTAAGAAAAGCCCTACTGATAGTTTTAGAGAAAAAGAAGATTATGCTGGATCAGTTTGCGCTTTGCAGAATCTTGTCTTGTCATTTTGGGATAATGGTATTGGCAGCCAGTGGACTACTGGGGCAATTACTAGACACGAAGAAACATACGCTGCATTAAAGATTGACTCCAGTAAATGGGAGATAATTGGCTTTGTTAAATCTGGATATCCAGCAGCAGTACCTCAGGTCAACAAACTATCAGTTGATGACATATCTGTTTACATGGATTAATCAAAGCTTAACCGGTCTTGTAGCACCGCATGCTTGACACTTCAACAAGGTAGTTCTATCTTCTTTGATAAACATAGTATCAGGTGATGAGCATTGACTGCACATGATGTATGAATTGACATAGTTGACTATGGTTTTTTTGATTCTTTTTGGCGGTATCCTACCCTTGAACCTAGCTCTTGGACCATCTCTTGAACCAGAGGTCCCTAGATCGTTCAGAATATATTGGTAAACATGATTTTCATCTCTATCCATCATAGAAACAACTTCATTGAAATTTCTTAGAATAGTGTTTGAACCTTCGATTAGAATTTGTGGTTCTGGCAATCGCCATCTTGATTTGCCAGAAATGTTCTCAGGTATTTTATCCCTGGCTCGGTCTAACAAGGACTCGTAATCGAAGTCTGCCATGTATATTGGTCGGAGGTTTCGTTCTTCAATGCTTGGTATGGCAATCGGCGAAACATTGGTTGTTTTGATGAAAGGTTTGATTAATGGTTGACTCACGAGTCACATTGATAGAAATGGTAGTTAGTATCGAAGAATTACGCATGACTGCAATGAATCTGCGTAAGGAAGGTTTGAACAGTCAACAGATTGCAGATGAATTATCACTCTCGCAGGACACCATTTCATGGCTATTAGCCGGTAGCAAAGGCGAAGAAAGACCTAGTGATGTAAGAATTGGTTGGCGTACCATTGGCGTCAGACCAACAAGGATTTCTGCAGTTGGAACCATAATGGCAGATGTAGCAGATGAAGAGTTAGGGTTTGAAAATATTGACACAATCGTTGGTATTTCAATTAATGGCATATCATTTGCTCACGAAGTTGCTAGAATATTGGATTGTGAATTCACAGTGTTTAGAACAACTGACATTGGAGATGGGTCTGGTTCTTTGTCCAATAAATACGGACAAGTTTCTGGAAAAAAAGTAGTGATTATTGACGATGTATTGTCTACTGGAAAAACCATGGTAAAAACCATAAATGCTATCAAGGCAGCCGGTGGAGAAGTAGTATTAGTAACAGTTCTAGTAAACAAGACAATGCGAAATGAAATCGAAGACGTACCTCTCAGGGGCGTTATACGAGCAGTTTCTGTTTGAGGTGATTATATGCACTGGGCTGATGTTGTTGCCCTAAATTTGGCTAGGCGTGGCGATAAACATATTGTGTCAACTGGAATTACTCCTAGCGGAGAATTTCACATTGGCCATCTTCGAGAAATTCTTACTGGGGACATGATTGCCCGTGCAGCAAGTGATTCTGGACTTGATGTTGATTTCATTTTCATTGTTGATGATGCTGACCCTCTCCGCCGAGTATACCCTTTCCTAGACGAAGAGTATGCAAAATTTATCGGCCACCAAATTGGTGACATCCCGGCTCCTAAAGCAGATGGAAAACCAGATTACCAAAGTTATGAAAGCACCGGTTGGAACTATGCTGATCACTTCTTAAATCCCTTTTTAGACGCTCTAGCCACCATCGGAGTAAGGCCAAGAATCGTCAAAAATTTGGCGTCATATAAATCTGGAAAATTTACCGAATGTGCCAAAATTGCTTGTGATAATTCGGATAAAATAAAAGAAATTATTGAACGAGTTTCTGGCCGCGAATTACCAGCTAATTGGTTTCCTTGGAGTCCTTTGAATTCGAACGGTTCTCTGGAGGGTGTTTCAGTCACTGGCTATGAATTTCCATTAGTACACTATGCCGATGCAGATGGCAATACTGGTTCATCAGATTTAACCAAAGGTGAAGGGAAACTCCCCTGGAGGATAGATTGGCCCGCTAAATGGTCTTGGATTGGAGTTACCTGCGAGGCTTTTGGCAAGGATCATGGCGCGTCTGGCGGGTCGTATGATACCGGAAAAGAAATTTCTCAATTGTTCGGATATGACGCACCACAGCCGTTGGTTTACGAATGGATTAGCCTAAAAGGGAAAGGAGCGATGTCCTCGTCCTCTGGCAATACAATCGGTCCAATGGAAGCCTTACAATTAGTTCCTCCTGAAATTTTGAGGTATTTGATTGCCCAATCTAAGCCTAACAAAGCAATAGAATTTGATGCAGGCATGAGTTTAGTCAATTTAGCAGATGATTATGAAAGAAATTCGCTGAGGGATTTTGATGATGAACTTGCTGATGAAAATCTTTCGCGCAGAAGGCGTGTACAAATTGAAGATGCCCAAGTTGCCATAAAACTTTCAACAATTGGTGAAACTGGTAAATCGAATAATTCTACTGTTTCCTTTAGACACTTAGCACTGCTTGCGCAAACTAAATTAGAAGACCAATTGGTTTGGGAAAGTCTTGGATTTACCAAGGATAGCCAGCCATCTGACTTGCTAAGAGACAGATTAGAGAAAATGCGTACTTGGATAAGTTCTGAACATTTCCCAGATGAAATGAAAATAGTTATGATTGAACATGTTCCGGAAAATTTACTAAATGAATTAGTTGAAGAAGAAATCCAAGTTTTGAATAAATTGACTGAGTTACTTGAGCATTGTGAATGGTCAAGTGAAAGAATTAGCAACTGCATTGTTGAATCCGCTAAATCTTTAGATAAATCTCCAAGGTTGGCATATAATGTATCATATGCCTGCTTAATGGGTAGTAAAAAGGGACCACGTCTTGCCCCAATCTTGACTGAACTGCCTAAATCCAAAATAATCAATCAACTAAGGCGTTGTATCGAATTCATTCAGTAACCTCACAATAGCCTAAAATTGACTATTTCACTCCGTACCATTCAAATGTCAGGGGGATTCATCCCTCGTTATGGCCGGGGTTTACTGTCCTACCTGCGAAGCAGATGTCGAACCTGCTGCTAAATTTTGTTTATCATGTGGACATGATATGGATGTTCAAGGTCCAATTACCTCTACTGGACACGATTTAAATCAACTCAAAGCAGTTATTAGAATGCGTGAAGATCTGTCTATGGCTGAAAAGTTTGACATGATTGCTAAAATCGAAGAAGGCGCAAATCCAATAAAATTGGGAATTGCAGCGCCAGCAGAAGGAGAAAACTTCGACTTGTCTGACGCATTTGGAAATGTAGAACTTGAATCCCCAGGCGTAAATGTAACGATGGATTGGGGCAAGTCACCAGCAGCCAATGCTGCGGTTAGAGCGGTAGTTAGGGGAACTAGTGCTTGGGATTTAATTCAAGATGGAAAACTAGATCTCAATGAAGGCATGTTTAGAACCGCCATGGACACTGGAATGGAAGCATCAACACACATTCACGATGTTGCAAGTGGAGAACATGAAGGAATAGATCCTGACGCAATGAGAGCAATACCAGTACTAAAGCCTCCAAAGCGGAGCTTTTGCCCAAGATGCGGCTCAGACATTCATGCTAATACAATGCTACAATGGCGAAAATGGCGAGATTCAGCCAGTGAAGTAGTGTCAATGCAACTTGAAGCTTCAATGGAAACTGCACTTATTCAAGTGGCATCTCATTATATCAATGTCATGCAGGCATTGCAGGATGAGCGAGATGATGCTTGGACAAAAATTGAAAAATCAGACCCGGCTTTAATTGAAGAAAAACTGCGAGATAAACTAGAGAAAACCATTCGTAAGGAATTAGAAAAGGAAATACGGGCTGAACTAGAAGAAGAGTTTTCTGGCAGGGAAGTTTCTTCTGTTGCTAAGAAAGATGAAAAACCAGCCGCCAAACAATCAACTGATAAAAAGCCGGCAAAGAAGGAGACTAAACCTAAGCCTAAACCAAAGAAGAGTGGCGGAATGTTTGGCAGTAAGAAAATCAAAAGAAAGTACGAAGGTGAAGAAGGAGGCAAAGTTGATTGGTTCTTAAAAGACGCTTTGGACACAATCTACGATCCGCATGGGACTGGTAAGGTACTCAAGCCCGCAACTATTCTTGCCAGATCATCTGAAGGCAATGTCAGAGTTAGAGATGTAGTACGGGTGTACAGTTCAGAAGGCGAAGATGGAATTAGTGAACTTGCCTTGACTAGCCCGTTCACTAGATACATTATCGAAGCTTTTGATGCATGTTAATACTAATAGTTGACTTGTAACCTAACTGGTTCCATTTCACCTTTCATCATTGCCGCAATTGCTGCAACTTCCATTACAGCTCCCCTTATAGTAGTAACAAATGGAATGTTTAACTCAACAGCAAGTCTTCTCATCATATTACCGTCTCTAACAGCACCTCCTGAAATTGTTGGTACGTTTACAATGAAGGATATTTTACCCTGCCTCATTAAGTCTAATGCATCGGGATGCATTCTCTCCATGATACGATAGACAACCTCTACGGGAACTTCATTCTCCCTTAGTATATCAGCAGTTCCCGGAGTCGCATAAATAACAAAACCAAGCTCGATTAAATCTTTAGCGATTGAGACAAGCTTTGGTTTATCATCATCTCGCACAGTCAGATATACACCACCACCTTGTGCAACTGGAACTTCTGTTGCTAAACGTGCCTTTAGATAAGCCACATCTGCATTAGCATGAGAACCAAATACTTCTCCCGTAGATTTCATTTCAGGACCAGGTGCGGGGTCAAGCCCTCGTAATTTGATAAATGGGAATACTGGCGCTTTAACACAAACCTTTCCGGATGTTCTAACTGGTATTGTTTGTTTAGATAATGGAATACCAATAGTGATTTTTGCCGCTATACGAGCCAATGGTAAACCAGATGATTTAGCCACAAATGGTACGGTTCGTGATGACCGTGGATTAACTTCCAAAACATATAGAACGTCACCTTGAATGGCAAATTGTATATTGTAGCACCCGATAATATTGAGTCCTAAACCGATTTTAATGGTTTGTTCTCTAATCAATTCTAACATCTTATCTGAAATATTTTGTGTAGGTATGAAGCATGTAGAATCTCCTGAATGAATGCCTGCCTCCTCAAGGTGTTCCATAATAGCCCCAATGAGTACATCTTTACCGTCAGAGGCAGCATCAACATCAATTTCTGTTGCATGTCCAAGATACTCGTCAACAAGTAGCGGTTTATCGGGAGCAAGATATGCCTCTGCTAGATAAGCATCCAGTTGTTCATCATTGGACAGAATCTCCATACCTCTGCCTCCCAAAACGTAGGACGGTCTAATCAGAACTGGATAACCTATTTTCTCAACAGCATTTCTTACATCATTTGACGTTAGTCCTGTTGCGCCTCTGGGCATTGTAAGACCTGCCCGTTTAGCGAACTTTTCAAATCGTTCTCTATCGCTTGCCTCATCGATTGCATCACATGAAGTACCAGCAATTTTCAAATTTAATCCCGATTTTACTAGTTCGGGTAGGCGTTTCTCAAGCGGCTGAGAAAGATTAATTGCTGTTTGTCCACCAAATTGTAGCAAAATAGCATGTGCTTGTTCTCTAAGCAAAACCTCAGTTACACATTCTAGTGTAAGTGGTTCAAAGTAAAGTCGATCAGAAGTATCAAAATCAGTAGAAACTGTTTCAGGATTATTATTGATTAGAATTGCATCCTTACCTGCCTCTCTGATAGCCATTACAGCATGAACACAACCGTAGTCAAATTCAATTCCTTGACCAATTCGTATTGGTCCACTACCAATTGCCACATATCGCTCTTTCTCCATTTTACTCAAGTTTGGAACGTGGTCAATTCCTTGCTTGGTATTTGGCTCATAAGTCGAATAATAATAAGGAGTTTTAGCAGCAAACTCTGCAGCACATGAATCAACCATTCGATAGTTGGGGTGCAGTGAGAGTGAGTGCCTTCTACGCATCACTGAATCCTCATCCCTACCCCTTGGCAACGACTTATATCCTTCCGGTGGAAATGAATTTAGTGCGTCTGCAATGTGTGAATCTGCGAAACCCTTAGATTTCCACTTGCGCAATAATTCCACATCGATTTCAGTTGGATTACAGGATAAAGTCACCATTTCTTTTTCCATTTGGGCAATTTTTTCGAAGCGGTATAAAAACCATCGAGTGATTCTTGTTATTTCGTGAACTTGCTCAACACTCCATCCTCTTCTGAAGGCTTCAATCAGCGCACCCATTCTTCGATCTGTGGCAATTTTACACCAATCTACAAGAGTTGCATCAGGGAGAGGTTCGTTGGCTCTTTCAGCCATGGTGTCTCCTTCTGATTCGTCTGCTTTGGTTAATGGTCTTGGATGAGGGCAGCCTTGTTCTAATGAAGCCCATGCTTTGAGAAAAGCTTCCTCGAAGTTTCGACCAATAGCCATTACTTCCCCGGTAGACTTCATTGAAGTACCAAGTGTTCTATCTGCTGTTCTAAATTTGTCAAATGGCCATCTAGGTATCTTAACTACACAGTAATCCAAAGTAGGTTCAAATGCTGCAGTAGTACCATCACCAGTGATTGGATTGGGCAATTCATCAAGCGTATAACCGACCGCGATTTTAGCCGCGATACGAGCAATTGGATAGCCCGTTGCTTTACTGGCAAGTGCTGACGAACGTGACACTCGAGGATTCACCTCAATGACTCTTATTTCACCTGTGAACTGATTAAAGGCAAACTGTACATTACAACCTCCTTTGATATTTAATGCACGAATAAGTCTCAATGCTTGGTCTCGTAAAATCTGATGATCTTGATCGGAAAATGATTGTAATGGGGCCACAACAGTAGACTCGCCCGTATGGACTCCCATTGGGTCAATATTCTCCATTGTACAAACAATAATCGCATTATCGGCTTCATCTCTCATGACTTCGTATTCGAGTTCTTGCCAACCAAGTATGGACTCTTCGATTAACACTTGGTTAATTCTTGAGTTGCGCAGACCAAGGGTGGCTATTTCCACTAATTCACCAACATTCCACGCAGTACCTCCACCCAAACCACCCAAAGTAAAGGCTGGCCTGATTAACAATGGCCAAGTTCCGATCTGTTCAGCAGCAGAAATCACTTCTTCCATTGATTTACAAGCAATAGCCTCACTGATTGGTAGGTTAATCGAATCACAAACCTTGTTGAACAAATCTCTATCCTCTGCTTTATCAATTGCCTCTAAATCAGACCCAATTAATTCAACACCAAGTTCGTCTAGAACTCCTAAGTGAGCTAATTCACTGGCGATATTTAGCGCAGTTTGTCCGCCCATTCCGGCTAGAAGTGCGCATGGCTTTTCAATCTCTAATATTCGCTTTATAGAAGAGGATAATAACGGTTCAATGTACACTTTATCGGCCATCTCAGGGTCATTCTGTATAGTTGCTGGATTTGAATTTACCAAAATTACCTCATATCCATCTTCCCTTAGCGCCCTTACTGCTTGACTTCCCGAGAAGTCAAACTCTGCGGCTTGACCAATCTTAATTGGCCCGCTACCCAGTACCATGATAGACTTCAAATCATCTCTTCTTGGCAATTAAATAACCCCCAAATGATTGTCGACAATTTTCTTGAAACGAGCAAATAATCCTGCAGCATCGTGTGGCCCTGGGCAAGCCTCAGGGTGGAACTGTACGGTGAAACAAGGCTTGTCAATCACATCAAGACCCTCTACTGTTTTGTCATTAGCATTGATATAGCGAACTTTTACTTCCTGCCCATGGAGATTTTCAACTTCGGAAGAAGTTGCCCCCGAAGGGTGTGCTGCAAGCATTCCTGACTCTGGGTCGGCAACTGCAAAACCATGGTTTTGGCTGGTGATTAACACTTTACCACTCACTAAATCAACCACTGGTTGATTAGCACCACGATGACCGTAACGCATCTTGTAGGTTTTCAAACCAGATGCTAAACCCATCAATTGATGGCCAAGACAGATTCCCATAACCGGGTATCCTGATTCTACTGCCTTAGCGAGAGTCTCTTTAGCCATTGAAGCTTTTCCTGGATGAGCGGGGTCCCCTGGCCCGTTAGAGCAGAATAAAGCGTCAATTTGATAGTCATTTGTTAGGGTTGAGAAATTTGTATCAGGAGGACACCATATTACCTCAAAATATTGACAAAGACTACGTAGAATATTGTACTTTATTCCACAATCTAATGCTGCTAAACGAGGTTTTCTACGACCGAAATCATCGCAAGAACCCTCATTTAACATGATAGCTTGATCTATGGAAACTAAATCTACCAAATCATCTAGTTCCGGCGATGTTAATTCTGACAACCGGGCCTTGAGCATATCTTCTTTATCAAGCGGGCCAAATACGCACAAAACCGTGCCAAGTTCTCTAACATTCTTGGTAATGGCTCTAGTATCGATGTTTTCTATACCAGGAATATTATGCAGGCGCAAAAAGTCATTTACGGTTGCGACCGAATCTCTATGGTCGGGTTGTTTCATCGCATGCCTTACGACAACACCTCTAGGCCAGACGGAAGAAGATTCTGAGCGATTTATATGAACACCATAATTACCAATTAACGGGTAGGTAAAAGTCAAAACTTGTCCAGCAAACGATGGGTCTGTCAAAGATTCTTGATATCCCATCATCCCAGTAGTGAAAACTAACTCCCCTTCACCAATTTTGTCTGCACCAAATAAATCTCCTTCATAACGACCTCCATCTGCTGTTAGAAGGAGGCCTGGACCACTGGCCTGTGGATAAAATTCAGCATCATTTAACAAGCCGTCTGCCGCATCGATAAAACTTGGATAATTGGAAATATTTTGATTTGGTGAGCCCGGGCAGAAACTACCGGCGGCTCCCAAAGGCATCGACATTAAACTCTGTCAAAAATGGACTCAAATAATAATTGGGATTGATGAAATTAATTCCAAGAGCGTTGATATGAAGTATAGTTGGAAACATTAAGCAGAATCAAAAACTAATAAGTATTTACTAACTAACTTTACTGTTTGACTTCTTTAACGTCTTTCCCACTCTTAGAAGGGTGAATAACTAACTTTGCATTTGGAAATTCTTGGTTAAAACCCTCGCCATCGGTCAAGGCGTCAAGAAATAGTGCCAAAGCCGCTACTTCTGAATGGGGTTGATTGCCCACCGCAATATTATAATCACTAATCTTGAAGATTTCGCCTGGAACTTTGGCCCCTCCAACAATGACAATCACTCCGTTTTCAGTTGGTATGCTTGGGATGGTGGATTTGAAGGGTTCGCCATACATAGTCAAATGGACAATTGTGGGTCTATCTCCTTCACTATTGACAATGTTTCTTAGAAATTTTAGAGGCCTTTTTTCATAGCGGCAATCTAATGCATCTCCAAATCTTTCATTTACCGAAACTACATTTTCAAAAAGTTTGTCATCCTCATCTCCAGCTAGTAGAAATTTACTAGCGCCCATTGCTCTGCTTACCAAAGCTAGGTGAGTAGTAATTCTTGGGTCACGCCCTCTACGGTGACCCAGTCTTAGAACTTCTATATCGATAGTAGACATCTCAACACCATGTTAGTGGCTTATGCTTCATCAGAAACAAGCCCATTGCGGCCATCTTCACGCCCAGACGGCGGTGCGATTTCAAAGCCCTTTGAATCACAGAATTTTTTTAGCCAAGCAAGCAGAGAAGCGTCGACAAGTAAATGCGCACAGTAGGTAATTCCCAACCACAATAAGGCTAATCTTGCGGTACGCCAAACACCATCTGAAGAGGTTAATTCATCAGTCAATAGTCCCAAAGCAATAGGCTCTAAGACATATAAGCAACAAAGAATTATCAGTGCCCCGGATAATAACGCAGGCGCAAGTTGACCTAATTCCCTGCTGAAGTCTCTCAGCAGAGAGGATAAAAGTCCCAAACCAATGACGGTAAGGGCAACTTCCGAAAAGTCTAGACTGAAAAAGGTTGAAACACCAGTTGAAAGATCATCGCTACTAGTATCGACTGTCAGCCACCAAAACACCAATATTATTGTCCCTAGTCCGCCACTAAAATACGCTTTATTAGCAATCATTTTGAATATTGATGCGCGGTCTTCTGGCTTTAATCTAGTGATCAACCTATTTGCCAACTCTATGCTAGCTTCAGACATAGAGCCTAGAGAATCTTCAGCAGTTTCATCCGAAATGCTACCCACTGAATTCATAACATCTACATCCGACATTGAGCAACGTTGAAGGTCACAACTTATCAAATCTATCGAACTGGACGGCTTGATGAGTGAGAACTTGACACCCCAATCAAATCGCGGAAGTGAGATATCTAATAGAATAAATCGAACATCTAATCAAAATTGCTTTCTGATGGGAATCTTGAATGCTACACCTGATTCATTTTTCAGTGGAAGTCGTTCAATTGGTATTGAAAACGCAGTGAATAAAGCGAACTTGATGATTAAACAAGGTGCTACTTGGATTGATATTGGAGGCGAATCTACTAGACCAGGGGCGCAGCCTGTCACCATAGATGAGGAAATCAACCGAGTCATACCAATAGTATCAAAACTTAGAGAAACTCATCCTGAGATTATGATCTCAATCGATACTAGAAATCACCAAGTGGCACGTCGGGCTTTGGAAAGTGGAGCCAATATGATAAATGATGTATCTGGATTGAGAAATGACAACATGATAGATGTAGTATTGGAATTTGGTTGTGCCATCTGTATTATGCATATGCAAGGAGAACCAGGTAGTATGCAAACTAATCCAAGTTATGATAATGTAGTTGAAGAAGTGACTAATTATCTTGAAAATAAGGCTAATGTTTTGATACAAAAGGGACATCCGAGGGACCTAATCATAATTGACCCAGGAATTGGTTTTGGCAAAAACCACGAACAAAACTTAGCTTTAATGAAATCGACCAAGCGATTAAAAGAAGGTGGTTTTGCTGTTCTATGGGGTATTTCTAGAAAATCGGTAATCGGTATTATCACTGACAAGAAAGATGCTCATGACAGATTACCAGGGACACTCGCCACCTCTGCATATGCATTCACCCAAGGTGTTGACATACTACGTGTTCATGATATAGATGAGCATCAAGATTTTTTCAAGGTACTAAGGGCTCTAGAAAATTAGAGGCCGCCGATCAAACCAGCTGCTGCAACCCAAGCACCCAACATGCTCCCTAGATTAGTGAGTGCAGTTACGAGTAATACTTTACCCGCTTTGTTAGACCAAAAACTGCCTAATGATTCTAATTTTAGAAATTGTTGTAGTTCCTCTGCGGTTGGTTCTGCGACTTTAAGTTGAACATAACCGGCAAACCAACCTGCGGCTAGTGTAGGATTTAGTGACGTGATTGGCGATGCTAAAGCGGCAGTCATTACCGCTAGAATATGTCCCCGGGCAATGATACAACCAATGGCCGCAAATAATGCGTTGGCCAAAGTCCAAACAGTAAATAATTCAACCAAGTCGACACTACTTCCATTGTAAACAAAGAAACCAAATAAGCCAAATACCAATAATGGAATTAGCCAAGGAATGCTTTTTGCTGCTAAGGACTTTTTGGGGATATGTTCAAGTTCAGCCAAGGATTCTGTCGGTTTAGAATTCTTTAGGTAACTTTCAACACCATTCAAGTGACCTGCACCAACTACGACAAGAATCTTTTTTTCCGGATTTATTTGTAAGATTTTTTGAGCCAAGAATGAATCCCTTTCATCAATCAAGACAGAACCTGCACCTGGTGAAAATTGTTTTAATTCATTCATCAAATCAGTTAGTATATCACGATCTTCAAGAATTTCATCTAAATTAATCTCCTCTTCATCCGCTTCTTCCCCAAGCATAGAATACAAAATCTTGAACTTCTCGGTAAATTTCATTTTCTTCCAAGCCCTGCGTAAGGTTGTTTGAATATCTCTATCAATTAACTCTACTTCTAATCCTTGGTCTTCCGCTATATTGACTGCAGCAAGTAATTCGGCACCGGGCTGTTGCCCTTCATCAAGACCTAATTTTCTCTGCTCCGCTGCGAGTAACGATTGTAATAAAACCAAAGGCGCTTTGCCCTCTTTTATCACTTTAAGCAGGCCTTCTTTGTCTAAACGCCTACCGCTGACTAAAGAATCGTATCTTGACTTACATAATTCAACCGCAACTACATCGGGTTGAAATTCTTCAATCTGTTGTTTTACCGCTTCGACGCTTTTGGTCGAGACGTGGGCTGTTCCAAGCAAACGTAAATTAGGATTTACTTCAACTATTGATGAACTCATAATATTGCCACCTCATACATCAAAAAGGCCGCTCATCATGGCCACAGTCGATTCTATTACCGATTGTTCTAAGTCAGTGTCTTCATCAGTTGATTTGCCGATTATGAACTCAAATGGGATTTGTCCCCCTCCAAGTGTTTTATGTCCTCCAGCAAGACCATCTGGAAAATTACTCGAAAGAGTCTTGCCAACATGAAGACCGTCTCTATTAGAACGTACTGAGAGGATTACTTTGCCTCTCCTAGCGCCTAAGGCAATTACTGTGTCAACCCCTTCAGTAGGCAATAGGAAGTCTGCAATTTGTGCCAATGAGTCTCTATTTTTCAGATTAGATACTGGTGCAATAATCGTAGAATTATACTGAATCTTGTTATTTAATGCATCAGTAAATGACTCCAGTGCTTCCACTGAACGGGGTGGCAATTCTATAGAACGCAATACATCTTTATCGACCCAGGCATTTATCCACAACAAAGCACGAATATCAACAGCATTGAATTCTCTGGTGAATCCAAGGGTGTCTGTTTTAATTCCAAAGGCAAGAGCCGTTGCAACCCTAGGCGTCATCTCAAAATCACTACTCATCAATAAAGATGCAACCATTGATGAAGTTGAAGAGTATTCTGAACTTACCATTGCCATATCTGCAGTGACTGGTTCATCCACTGAATGGTGATCTATTATCACATGTGGAATACAATCATTGGGGATGATATTATTAGCACCTGGACGATGAAAATCTACAGCCACAATAACATCAGAATCCTTTACTACATCAGCAATCTCCCAATCTAGTATAAGCCTCCTCACTGGAATCTCAAGTTGTTTTACCATTGCTTGATTTTGGTGATGCTCTATCATACCACCATGAACAATTCGAGAGTCATGTCCATGTTTGGAAAATAATTCATTCATCGCCAAGGCTGAGGCAAGAGCGTCAGGGTCTGGATTATCATGACAGAAAATAGTGACTTTACTGCCATCAGTCAGACCTGAAATATAATTTTCAAAGCTTGATGCACCCTCCTTTCGCTCCCAACCTCTGATACGATCTTGCATGGCAGAGAAAGAAATATCGTCAATGCTGATCAAATCATAACCATCACCTTCCATAGGAATAGTGGTTAGGATTGGTGATTTAGGCCACTTATTTTTTATCGATCCTAATGGGTCTAAATCATCTAATGATTTATCATCCAAATACAAAATAGCAGTTGGTGAATGATTGTTTACCGGCAAATCTGCCAATTTCACCGGACCAGGCAGAGCAATTATCTCACAGTTCTCTAAATCTTGCCCGATAGGAAGATCTTGAGCCATCCCAACAAGAGTACAATTTCTGCGAGTAGAACACCATTTAGCAAGACGTAATCCAAGGCCACTAGAGCCAAATATTAGGAACATTCCAACACCACGGTTGTATTAATCTCAGTCTTGGAATAGTACCGGAGCTTCTCTGGCAAAACCTTGTACTTCGAACAAGTCTTTTCTTTGGCAACCTTTGATAGATGCAACAAAAGTTGTCGGTATCATCTGAATGGTTTTATTGAACGCTGTGGTTTGTGAGTTGTACATTTCTCTTCTGTCAGCAACTTGATTTTCTATTGCCACCAGTTCGTCTTGAATCTTGATAAAGTTTGAATCAGACTTTAACTCAGGGTATGCTTCTGCAATTGCGGTAATCCTAGGAATCATTGAACTCATCATTGCTTCTGCCGCGCCTACTCCTTTGACATCCTTATTTTGCAGAGCACCTGTCGCCATTTGCCTAGCCTTAGCAAGTTCACCGAATATTTCTTTTTCATGATCGACGAATTTACTTACAATACGCTCAAGGTTTGGCAGCATATCGTAACGTTGTCTAAGTAATACATCGATATTAGCCCATGATTGATTGACATTCTCTTCAAGAGATACAAGTCTATTCCACGTTGAAAAGAACCAACCAACGAAAAACAGGAACAGGAGACCGAAGATTAATCCACCAACTAATAATATCATCATGGTTATACCACTAGAGTTTAACTTATGAGCCTTTTCTTTGTAAATAATTGCCATTATACAATAAATACTCAGACCTCTTGGGGATAATGAGTTGGGTCTTTTTGGTTGTTGAAACGGTATTAATTGTACTAGGAGTACTGTTAATTTCATTTTTATTTGCTCCCATAGGTCTTGGGGGTGGGTTGCTTTATGTGCCCCTTTTCCACTACATAGGTGGCTGGGAAATTGATCAAAAATTAATTATTGTGTCTCTCTTATTAAGCGCGATAACCAGTTATGGAAGCGGCCTCGAGCATCGTAAAAAAGGCTACCATGATGATGGATTGACAGGTGTTGCCCTCTGGGGCGCTATTCCTGGTGCACTAATTGGTGTTCTGTTTGTATTTACTACTCAAGATCAATTCAAGAGTATATTCAAATTGATGAGTATAATAGTTGTAGGGTTTGTAATTTCCAAAATGGTTAGGAGAATTACATCTACTAAGTCAGAAGAGGACACTGAATCACAAATTCAATTAGTTAAAATGACATCTTTATCTGCTTTTGGTGGCTTTTTATCTAGCGTCATGGCAATCGGCGCCGGTATGATTTACGTTCCAGCAATGAAGTTTTTTGGAGCACTGGACACCAGAAAAGCGATTGGTTCGAGTTTGAACATAATGATGGTAGTAGTTCCATTTGCTATTTTCGCCCACTTCATACTGCTGGAAAGTTATCAATTAGAGGCGATTCAAAGTGAGTTGCTATTTCTAACTGGACTAGTTGTAGTTACTTTTGTTGGAGCCAAATCAGGAGCTATTGTCGGATTCAAATTATTTAGCGAACCAATGTTAATGCGAGTATTTATCGGAGTACTAAGCATAACTTGGGCAAATTACCTAATCGATGTAGTATTATGATATCTACATTGATTCTATGACCATAGCAATTCCTTGACCGCCGCCAATGCAAGCCGTAGCAACGCCATATTTACCATTACAACGCTTGAGTTCGTGAGCCAGTGTTAGAACTAATCTTGTCCCAGTTGCCGCTAGTGGGTGACCAATACCGACAGCTCCACCGTTAACATTGACTTTGTTGATATCAAGTCCTAGGTCTTTGACACAGGCAACTGCTTGACCGGCAAATGCTTCATTTATTTCCCAGCGATCGATATCTTCAATTGTCAAGCCTGCTTTATCCAAGGCTTTCTTAGATGAAGGAACCGGACCATATGCCATTATTGCAGGTTCTAATCCAACTATACCCCAAGAGATGATCTTAGCTAGAGGATTGTCACCATCTTGTTTTGCTTTACTGGCAGATTTTATGACCACTGCTGCTGCACCATCCACAACCCCTGATGCATTGCCAGCAGTAACCAAGCTTTCTGGTCCAAATGCAGTTCTTAATTCTGCTAGTGACTCTTTGGTACAATCATGAACGACGTGATCTTCATCTTTATGCCCAATGTCACCAACTTTAACAACTTCTTGCTCCCATATATCTTGTTCTATAGAATTAACAACACGAGCGTGAGAGAGCGCAGCAAACTCATCTGTTTCTTCTCTTGTGACACCTTTTCTTTTACAAATTTCATCTGAGGTTTGCGCCATAAAAGAACCACACATGCCATCGAGTAAGTTGGTGAAAAGATAATCTTCCATATCTTTTTCTAAAATAGTTCCTGCTTTTGGCGGCCTTGCAAGTTTGTAAGTATCTCGCATTCCACGTAGTACATGTGGTGCTTGAGACATGTTTTCCATACCGCCAGAGACCACTGTTTGTGCTTCGCCAAGCATGATCATTTGAGCACCAGTAACTATCGATTGAACTCCACTGCCACATATTCTGGATAAAGTTAGCATTGGGACTTCTTGAGGAATGCCAGCACCTAGACCCGCATGTCTTGCCCCGAATATTGCTTGGTCACATGTTTGCAAGGCGTAGCCCATAACAACATGGTCTACTGAATCTGGTGAAGTGTTGGTCTTTTCAAGTGCCCCTTTAATGGCAATTTCTCCAAGTTTTAATGCACTGTAATCCTTTAACAAGCCACCTGGTTGCCCGTCACCACGCTTTCCACCTTGCCATTCGCAGAACGGTGTTCTAGCCCCACCGACAATTACCACTTCTTCCATGGCCTAGCGAATTATAACAAGGATTTGAACTTCATGCTAAAACTAGCAAAGATATTGCTCCCAAAAAGAGAATCATTGCCGGTAAAATCATTTCAGCCTTAGACCTTGAACGTCCGAGGTTAGTTAGTTCTGTACCTCGCTTTAGTGTTGATTTTGCTCCCGGACCGTCTTCATTGCCAAACACTTCAATGATACTGTTTTGCAGAGTTCCATCTAATCCTTCTTCGGCAATCATCGCATTACTTTTTGACTTCACTTGACCTACTAAATAAACAGGGTTGCCCATTTTCAGGCCATATAGAGTCCAGCGGTGGTCTGTAACTCGCCAACCACCTACAAACCCAGCGACCAACTGAGAAAAAAACTGCTGACCTAGTGACTTGGCAAAAGCACTATCCCAACGCTTGATAAAATCACCATAATCACTTCTCTTGAAATTCTCACCGTTTACTCTTATTCCACCCGTACCATCGTGAAGAATGAAAGGGCAACCGCCAGAGTCCTCACGTATGGTAACCCATCGTGTTTCAGTGCGACTGCCATCTTTGGTTGTTACGGTTCTCTTTTGTTCTTGTTCATATGTCCAACGGAAACCCACCATATTTTCCATGTACATGTTTTGATTACCATCGACAACCACTCTGAGCACACCTTCGTACGATGGTCTTACTTGGCCAACCAATTCATTATATCCAAGTGGCACAGAGCGAATCACTGAAGTTTGAAGATCAAGCATCTGAGTGAGCATTTTAGATTTGAACCAGCCTATTATTAGCAAAATTAATCCGATAATCGCCAATATCCCGATGATGACTAAACGACTGCCGCTATCAACAACCCCAGTTAATCCAATCCCAACTGCAATAACCGTAAGTAGAGATGCGAGAATACCAAATATACCAAATAATGTGAAAGTTGCTGGCACCGGTGTACCAACTTTGACTGGATGTTCTGCTATTGGAGAGCCGGCTCCGTCCTGTTTGTAAATATCCAATTTATCCCATACTGCTGGCCCTGGAGCCGGCAGGACCCAATCGCTAGGGTCATTGGTAGGAACATAACTGGTTTGCTTAAGAAACCAATTATCTATTGAAAGTCCACTTTCTTTCGCTTTGGCTTCTAGAACCTCTGGATCAATTGCTTGTTGTCTAAGATTGTACAAATCTTTTTCATGAGAGCTTGGGGTTGTCACTGCTAGTCCAATCAAACCTACTATACTGATTGCCATTCCTGCTACAATATCATCACTATTACCCAAATTGGTCAGCGACATTACCAGGCCAACAAGCGTCATTATTCCAAATAATGCATAACCTAACAATCCATACCAGCGGTAAGGCGCAGAGAGTTTGAGAAAGCCACCATGGAGGTTGAGAGTTTCTATCATTAGTATACACTAATGAATAAGTGAATTAAAGGTTCCTAGTTAACCAAATAATTTAGAATCATCTAATCCGTTGTTGTTAATCATCAACGGTATTGCGACAATCAGTCCACAAACCGCACTACATACTGCACTAATACCAATTGCAATACCACTTACCACTTCTTTATTCATATCAGCATTTGCGGCTGCTGCATCAGTATTACCAGTCAATGAGAGTGCGATGGAGAATAAAAAGCCGATGATAATTCCAATCAAGACAAGATATACTCCCTTTCTTTGAAAGTTCATCATCCAAATCCCGCCAAGTATTGACGTTGCTACAGCGATTATTCCTGACGCGCTGTTTAAAATGATATTTGAGGTAGTGATGCCTTGTTCTTCTCTTATTGCGCTACTAGACCAACCAACAGCAGCTAGCAGCAAAAACATCGCATTAATAGCGCCCCAAATAATCAATAATATACCAATTACCTTTGAGGCAGAGGACGGTGGCTGCAAAAGAATTACTTGGTTGTTAAATCCAGTAGAAATTTGTGCAGTCTGTCCGTCAATCATTACTTGAGGAGCAGAACCTTCAGTTTGGAAATCGTCCCATGGATTAGGTTGCATATTCTTTGGTATTAGTAACAGTTATTCAACTCTCGTATAATCCGTCCAAGATGGTTGTCTTGAAGAAGGAAGAACACTTGCGAGATATGAGGCGGACCTTTTGACAGATGTACTTGTAGTTTTTAAGAAAAACTTCGAGCAAGTTCATGATGAAAGTTTACAGAAGGTGACTGAAATTCTCAATCAGGTAAAAAATAACTTTGACGTTAGTTTTGATTTAAGAGCAAGAGAACAGGTCAGGCGAGCGGATTTCATTGGGCGTGATTTGGTAATTGTCCTAGGTGGCGACGGAACTCTCACCAGTATATCACATAATATCGATGCTGAAACTCCAGTAATTGGTGTTAACTCCCACCCGATGGAAGAAGATCCAAGTGGAAGCTTTGGTTTCTATATGGATTCAAATATTGATACTTTTTCTGCCGATATCGTGACTGCACTATCAGGAAAAGCAATAATCAATCAAATCCCTAGACTACAAGCAATTATTGACACAACCTCGGGTAATAGATTCACTACTGACCCAGCCATGAACGATATTCTAATAGCCAATACCCATCAATACGCTCCAAGTAAGTATCACCTGCGTAGAGACGGAAAAAAATGCCGTCAACAAAGTAGTGGATTAGTATTTTCAACCTGGCTTGGCCAAGGTGCATGGCTTAATCACATAATTGAACAAAATACTATTGAAGAATTAAGAAAAAATATTCAAGGTGACCAAATAAACAACCATTACTTTGTCGTTGCCAGAGAAATATCACATAAGCAAAGAATAGAACAGCCGTGGTCATGGTTAGATTGGACAGACCAAACAACTACCATTACTTCAGACATGCATAGAGGATATGTAGTACCAGATGGCTGGGATGAAGTACATTTTAATCGTGGTGCGACAATAACGGTTAATTTAGCCGCACCAAAATTATGTTTATTGACGTTCAGAAAAACAATCTACGAAAAATTATCAGACCTAATTGATCAGGAATTAGTTTGACAAAGTTACTTGCTGTGAAAAGTAAAGTGATAATTGTATAAAAAAAAAGAGTGGAGACTGGAGCCCAAAAAGGGCTCCAGCCTCCGGTTTCTTAGGAGGTGATCCATCTGCAGGTTCCCCTACAGATACCTTGTGACGACTTAACCTACCTTGTCATGAGAAGGTTCTTCCCCAAAAGGGCTTTACCCCTCCATAACTCGGTTGGTTTGACGGGCGGTGTGTGCAAGAGACAGGGACTTATTCACCGGACAGTGCCAATATCCGATTACTGCGAATTCCAGCGTCATGTGGGTGGGTTGCAACCCACAATCTGGACTGAGATATGCGTTAAGGGATTAGCTTCTCCTTTCGGAGTCGCATCTCATTGAACATACCATTGCCGCGCGCGTGTAGCCCAGGGGATTAGGGACGTACTCACCTAACGTAGC
>JABJMO010000068.1 GCA_018659375.1 Methanobacteriota archaeon
CAACCATCTCTTTGATTCCGTATTGAATAATGGTGGCTAATTCGTAAGCAAAGGCTGGGTCCCAAGCACGCACTGCTGGGTTGGTATGAGCCATGAGTAGTGAGTGACCGTCTTGGTGTTGCAAGCCTTCACCATTCAGCGTGGTTCTTCCTGATGTAGCCCCAATAAGGAAACCTCTAGCACGTTGGTCGGCGGCTGACCAAATCAAGTCAGCAACTCTTTGGAAGCCAAACATGGAATAGAAGATGTAGAACGGGAGAGTCATGCAAGCATGAGTGGAAAAAGAGGTTGCTGCGGCAATGAAAGTTGAGGTAGCGCCCGCTTCGTTAATACCTTCCTCAAACAACTGTCCTGAGGCAGATTCCTTGTACTTCATCAGTACTTTATGGTCGACTGGTTTGTACAATTGTCCTTCTGGATGGTAGATCCCAAATTCAGCAAATAATGGATCCATACCGAAGGTTCTCGCCTCATCGGGAATGATTGGCACTATGCGTGGGCCTAATGGTTTTGATTTCATCAAAGAACGCAGTATTCTAACGAAGGCCATGGTGGTAGAAACTTGCATCTTGCCTTTGGTCCCTTCATCAAACTCAGCATAAGTTGAGGGTTCAGGAGTGGCAATATCAACTGGATATTTGTTTCTTTTAGGCACGAAACCGTTGAGTTGTTCTCGCCTTGATTTAGCATAGGCAACCAAGTCGGGGACGTCTTTAGGCTGAACATATGGATAATTTTCTAGGTCTTCATCGGTAAATGATAAGCCCATATCATCGCGCATGAATTTGATGTCGTTTAAATCGGCTTTCTTCTTTTGATGAGTGGTATTTCTGCCAGCAAACGCAGGTCCTAGCCCGTAACCTTTGATGGTTCGAATGATTACTACGGTTGGCTGGCCTTTGTGGGCAACTGCTTGAGCATAGGCAGCATGCAGTTTAACGAAATCATGGCCGCCAACATCTTCGCAAAGATTTTCTAAATCTTCGTCAGAATAATCGCTAACTAAAGCGGCTAGTTCTGGAGTGTTGAACAAATCTTGGCGGATTATTGCCCCATCTGCAGTCATGATTCTTTGCTCATCACCATCGACCAGTGAGGCTAATCTGGCCACTAAAGCACCATTGGTATCACTAGCAAATAAGTCATCCCAGCCGCTGCCCCAAAGTACCTTGATGACATTCCAGCCTGAGCCTCTAAATCTGCCTTCTAATTCTTGAACGATTTTTGAGTTACCTCTAACTGGACCGTCCAGTCTTTGCAGATTACAATTCATGGTCATGATGATGTTGTCTAGCCCTTCTCGAGCTGCTAATGACAGTTGAGAGAGTGACTCAGGCTCATCGGATTCTCCATCCCCCATCGTGTACCATACTCTGGATGAGGTGGTATTGCACAGGCCTCTGAATTCGAGGTATTTGTTGAATCTGGCTTGATGTATGGCAGTCATGCCGCCAAGGCCCATACTGACACTAGGGAATTCCCAAAAGTCTGGCATTAAGCGAGGATGTGGGTAAGAAGACAGGCCTTTGCCGCCAACTTCTTGTCTGAATAATTCGATGTTTTCTTCGGTTAGTCGCCCTTCTAGCCATGCTCTGGCATAAATTCCTGGCGAAGCATGTCCTTGCCAGTATAGATGATCGCCTGAGCCATCCCCGTCTTTACCGCGGAAGAAATGATTGAAACCGATTTCCCAAGCGTGCGATGCTGAGGCATAAGTTGAGATGTGGCCGCCAATGCCGTCAAAGTATTTGTTGGCTCTAGTAACCATCATCATTGCATTCCAGCGAATTACCTCGTGGAGGCGCTTTTCAAGGGCTAAATCACCAGGATAGTTGCCTTGATTCGATACTGAAATACTGTTAACATATGGTGTGTTAACAAGATCGATATCAACACCAGACTCTCTAGCAGCATTTACTGTTGCTAGTAATATTCTTCTGGCTTCTTTGTCGCCTAGTTGGTTGCTAACTGCTAAAATAGAATCTATCCACTCTTGAGTAGCAACAGGGTCTGGGTCTGGAAGATTTAGGTCAGATTCAAAGCCCAATGTGACTCCTCCTGTGTCTATCCTGTTGCCTTCGGCTTTCAAACCCTTCTAACTTTTACAAAACAGTAAAAATTACTATAATTTGGCCATTATCTTTGTTTTTAGGCCAAAAAACGTGTTACTGAATTAGATTTGATATAATTTTACTTCGGTCGAGTCGGCAAAACACATAAAGACCTCTTTGCATCGCCGGGAATCATGTCTGTAGAAGCAATGGTACAAGCAATGATTGACGATTTAACCGCCACCCTAGGTGATGCTGCAAAGCATGACAAGGGTAACTCCGCTGCCGGAACAAGAGTAAGAAAGGCTATGCAAGACAGCAAAGCTGCTGCTCAAGATGTCCGTGTTCAAGTTCAAAACGACAAAAACGATTGAAGTTCAAAACGTTTAATCTCAATCAAGACCTAGCGAAAGCAAGGTCTGGAAACACATTAAAATTGTGATTTCCATTAACAATACTCAAAGGTAAGCGACTGCTGTTTTACCATATGGAAGAACGAAAGGTATGGATTTCCATCCTTTTCGTGGGAATTTTATTCCATCTTTCAGCCGCTGCAGTGATGCCTTTAGGGCTTGACGCTCACATTCACGTGAATTATGTTACAGATTCAATGAGTGATGATGAGGCTTCACTAGATTGGGGGGCTGTCAGAACTGATGGGGCCAATTACTCAACTCCTTCAACTGTTGAGGCTGACGATAAGTGGGCTGTATGGCACACAATTATTGGCGTGTGGTTGAGTATCTTTGGCGTATCTTTAATGTCATTACATATCTTATCGTTGGTCATTTCTTTGAGTTGCTTGGCTGTCATATATCTGCTAACCAGCAAACTTTGGGGCAGTAATAATGCTCTAGCATTAACCGCATTATGTTCAATATATAGCCCACTTGTCAGAGCTAGTGGCCGATTATATCAGGAGAATATGGTCTTGATGTTGGCTACTTTAGCAGTCTATGGATTGTTACAGACTAGGCGAAAACAAAACTCGACTTGGTGGTTATTTGCTAGTTTTATGTCATTGATGGCTATTTTATCGATCAAGGGAATAAATCCTGCTTATTCGATTGTGTTGTTTTTCCCTGTTGCCTACTCGGTAGTCAATAACCTCAAAATCAAACCGTTGAAAACTCCGGTATTACTGGCTGGATGTTTGCTGGTTAGCCTAATAATGACTTGGTTTAGAACTGACAGCATTACGGTTGATACAATATATTTCTTGCTTCGATCTCTGATTGTTGGTGGCTTGATTTATGTTATTGTGGGGACATTATTCTTCAGTACCAATTTTCAGCAAAAATCTGCTGAATCTGATTTCCTATTACTACTATCGCAACTGGTATTTATTGCTATAACTGGCTATATTGTGATGTTACTAGAAGTAGAAAAACTCTCATTGGGTATTAGTGCAAGTTTGACCGCTGAACAATTCAGTTACATCTTCCGCTATTTATCAGTACTAATCGTGCCGCTGTGGTGGTCATATCTTGCTAGAAGCAAGCAAAATGAAATTAAATTATTAGACAATCCAAGAAGATACGCCATGGTCTATGCCGTTATCCTAATTTTGGTGCTTAATGCTACTATGCTGCAAACCACGAAAGGTATGGAATATGTGGGAGAAGAAATTGCTGACTCTATTGAGGAAGGTGACAACATCTTGTACATCTCTGAACCATATCATGCAATGCATCGTTTGTACACTTTACAAATCTCAGTAGACCCGAATCATGACCGAAATGTCACGGGCTATTGGGCTGATTATTCTTACAATTGGAGCCATATAATTACTGATTCACAAATTGATTGGGTAATCTTTACTGATGACTGGCAGTCATATCTTGATGATGATTGGACTGAGTTTGACACCAATACTGATTATATTGTATATCATCGGAAATCATCGGTTTAATTGACCAACGGCTCATGGCTACAACATGAGCGGAATATTAGCGGGAACCAAAATTGTTGACTTGTCCCGAATTTTAGCTGGACCACTTAGTACCCAAATGCTGTCAGATTTAGGCGCTGAAGTAATCAAGGTTGAAGCACCATGGGGCGATGATACTAGGAAATGGGGCCCACCATTTACCACTGGTTTTGATGGGAAACAGGTTGCTGCGTACTTCCTTGCTTGTAACCGCGGCAAGCAAATAACTACCATGAATCTAAAACAAGAAAAAACGAAACTGCTGGAATTGATTGCCGGTGCTGATGTGATTGTTGAAAATTTCAAGCCTGGTACGCTAGAACGCATTCTTGGAGAATTGCCAAACGATGTCATCTTGTGCTCTATAACAGCATATGGGCAAGATGGACCAAGACGAGATGAGCCTGGTTACGACATTGCATTACAAGCAAGAAGTGGAATCATGAGTATCACTGGTGACCCTGATGGTGCACCGGCCAAGGTCGGCGTTGCGTGGATTGATGTCATCACTGGACTAAATGCCGCTAATGCGATTCTTGCAGCGATAATTCACAAGATGAAAACTGGTGAATCAAAGAAAATTGATATTTCGTTATGGGATTGTGCAATTGCCGCCTTGGTTAATCAAGCCCACAACGCGCTGGCTAGCGGTAAAGATCCGCAACCAATGGGAACAGCACATCCAAACTTAGTGCCTTACCGAGCGTTTCAAGCAAGTGATGGATGGTTTGTTATTGGTGTTGGCTCAGATGATCAGTGGGCAAAATTATGTGATTATTTAGCGATTGATTTCAAAGAAGCATGGGCAGAAAATGCCGGACGTATTAGCGACCGTGCGCAAATTGAAGCAATGCTTGCGGATATTGTCAGCAAACATAGCCGCACTGAATTAGAGGAGTTGCTCAAAGGAATACCTTGCGCACCGGTCAATACGATTACTGAGGCTTTAACTGACAAACAGTCAAAAGCGCGAGAATTGGTAACGCCATACAATGGCGTAGATGTCTTGGCAAGCCCGCTTAGATTCTATTAATCTAAAATGAGAACAAACTAGTTTGGCCACTTTCTCTGATTAGGCCAGCCTGAGTTAATTTCTCCATGGCATTATCCATTCGACGTTGGCTGAATTGCCGGTCAATTTGTAAAAACTGTTTGAGACCTGCAACATCAATTTCGCCCATTTGTAGTGCTTCAGAAGGCACTTCATTTGATGGATGATTACGGAATATTTCACGAATTTCATCAAGACGTTGCGGAATGTGCTTGTCTTTTTCTGCACAAATAGTTTCGATGTTGCCAAATTGTTTGATTAGTTTAATGCCGGTTTTCGGCCCAATTCCTCTGATTCCCGGGTGGAAGTCAGTACCAATCATGATGGCTAGGTCAATTAGTTGGTCAGTAGATAAATCATGTTCGCCTAGTAAGTCAGCTAGAATTATTTTTTGCGCTTTGACAACCCTGCCATGTTGCTTATTTCCTGCAGTCATCATGTTACGAATCAATACTGGAGTACCATACAATAGTGCATCCCAGTCTTGGGTAGCTACCGCGTCTAATTGACCAATTCTAGCCATAACTGCTGCTTGACCTTCTCCTTCTGCTTTGGCCGCAACCCATGGAACACCCAATAAATCGAGCAATTGTTTGGTTTCCGCAACCATTTCAGGAGTGTAGGATATTATTCGCTGAGCCATCTTTTGTGCTAAGGCAAAATCCCCAGCATCAAGCGCCTCTTGGTGAGCCTTTCTTGCTTCATCACGACGTGCTTTACGCATAGCCAATTCATCGGCTTTCAGTTCAGGAGCTGTGCCGTCAAAAATGAATACGGGCTTGATTCCAGCAGCCAGTAATGAAGTAGTTCGGTTAAGAAAACCCATCAAATGAGAAACGACTTTGCCGTTACTTGACTTTAGTGGACCGCCATCGCCTTCGGGAGAACGATCACGGATTGTGGTTAGAAATTGATATGCTGTTAGGAAAGCATCAACTCCAATTCGTTGACCTGAAAGAGCGGTCAACTCAAGGTTCTCCGGTTGCGCTAGGTCTCGAAGATTACAGCCCATATGATTGACTACCGGTCTAAGCATGTCAATATTTGCATCCGATTTGGTCAATTACCAGAATCATCTAGTAACAACATGGCGGAGTTGATGGCATGCCTCAGAGGATGGCATGTGGCGTTAGCAACTGCTGAACTTGAGGCTTTAGTACCTCAAACAAATTTTGACATCATTAGCCCGCGGTTACTGGCCAGTAGTGAACAATTAGCGACTGCAGAATTACAGCAAATCATAAATTGCTCCAGCGGAATTCAATGTTTCTTGGATAATTATGTGAGCATTAATCTTGAACACGAGTCTGTCGAAGATTTACTAGAAAAGGCTACACAAATGATTCAAGGTGCCACATTCAAAGGCTCGTTAGCGGTTAGGACAATGAGAATTGATGGGCGAATAAATGGTTTCTCCACCCAATCGACTGCCGGCAAAATCGGCTCAATAGCCGTGGCTGAACAATTCACTATTGATTTAGAAAATCCCGAAATTGAAATTGGTCTAATTGCTGATGGTGGATCAAATATTGTTGCTTGCGGTTGGCTGGTTGGCAATCTTGACGATTCGATTGGCACTGCCAATAGAAGAGCCACTGAGCGCCCGTTTTTCCGCCCAATTAGTTTAGATCCTCGCTTAGCAAGACTTGCCGTAAATCTGGCAGGTGGGCCAATAGATAAGCGGGCTGTCCTAGATCCAATGACTGGAACTGGGGGCTTTGCCGTAGAAGCAGTGATGATGGGGCGAAAATGTATTGCGGTAGACATGAATCAAGCAATGGTTGAAGGAACCAAGCAAAATATTACTTGGGCATTACAGGGACAGTCAGCAGAAAACGACTACCAGGTGATAACTGGAGATGCTTGTGAATTAAGTGAAACAATCGAAGAATCCTGGCATGGACAAATATCAGGCATCGTATTAGATCCCCCGTATGGTAGAAACTCTCACGGTAGTCAAAGCCACTATGATTTGATTGGTAAAACCCTACAAAGTGCTAGAATAGTGGTTAGTGATGACGCCAAATTAGTGCTTATAGTGCCAATTATTCCAGACAAAGATGACACTGGAGAAATTGAATTACTTCACGGCCAGTGGGGGGAATTAAAGCAATTACTCAGCGATTGTGGAAGTACGATTACTGGACAGTGGAAAGAACACGTTCATGGAAGTTTATCCAGACTCATTCTCCTCGTATCAATCGCTCCTCTAGATTGAGTAATGTGATTGAATCCTCTTCTGTTGGAGTGTCAAAATCTGAACCATAAGGGCATCCATCGTCGATTATCGCTTGATCTTCACTGTTAAGCACAGCCGGATAGATTTGGCAACCTTTTGGTCGTATATCGTAAACAGAACAGATGCCCTCGGCAAACTTCTCAGCCGAATCGGTGAGCAAAAACATACACGCTTTGGTTAAATCATTATTCATTAATGTCAAAACTCCTTTGTTGCTCCAGGTGAAATCTTCAACTTTCATTCCGGTACGGCGAGAAAGCCGTGCTGCTTCAGACCTAGTCAGGGGCATGGTAGTTTCTCGACAACAGGCAGAACAGGACCGCGTTATGCATGGTAGTCTGCGGCCCATGCACCGATTAATCACAAACCATTATTCAATGAAGGGGTCAAATGTAGAGAAAATACTCAATTTGTCTTGTTGAACATACTTCTTCAAGAAGGAGTTGTTAGTCGGAGCAAATACGGGCGATTAGGGTAGTCTGGATATCCTTCCGGCCTTCGGAGCCGGAGACGTGGGTTCGAATCCTGCATCGCCCGCCACTAAC
>JABJMO010000055.1 GCA_018659375.1 Methanobacteriota archaeon
GGTTGATTAGAGCTGGCGGTGCACTGCCAATTTATCGAGCATCAGACAGTGATGATGTCGAAAAATCCCGAAAGAAAAATGAACAGATGCTCCAAGATGTTGGCCGTGAAATTTCTAAGGGGGGAAGATTATTATTATTTCCCGAAGGTAAAACTCATACTGATTCAGAGGTAAGCAAAGCGAAAACCGGCGCTGCTAGAATTATTCTAATTGCTCTAAGAGAGGCTGAGTTGCAAAATAAAACTCCGCCTAGAATCGTGCCAGTTGGATTACATTACTCAAACTCACAAAAATTCAGGGAAAGAGGTGCAGTAATTCTCGAACGACCAATGGAGTTGCCAAAAATACCACAATTAGTTGCAGACTTAGAACAGCAAAAAGAATTAGATATTGTATGGGCCAGGAAGGTCACAGAATCTATAGAAGAAGAACTTAAGCGTGCTAGTTTGTCAAAAACCTCTTGGGAAGAACGTCGCTTGATTTGGCAAGGTCGTAGTGTAGTATATGCGGAAAGAGCAATTCAAAGTGGTAATAAAATAACCCGTCCTTCTTTTGCTGAATCGGTTATTGGAGCTAGAAGGCTACGTGCAGGTTGGGAGTATATGTCCAATCATAAGCCAGAAGAAATTGCTCCACTTGTTGAAAAATCTAGACTTCATTTTACCGAACTTGAAGAAATGGGTATTACTCCATTTGATGTTGCTGCTAAGCCAAAGAAGCCAACTATCCTCGGTTACTTAATCGCACTAACTGCATGGATATGGTCTGCGGCTTGGATGTTAGGATTAGTGACTTGGAGCGCTGTTTTAGGTAACGTCCCACCATATCAAGCTAATTATCTGACAATGTGGCATTTCAAAAGGAAAGGAATATCACAATCAATTCACGGCACTATGAAGATTGCAACAGCAGTCATTATGTTTCCAATATGGTGGATATTTGCTTCTCTGTCGATAACTGTGTTATTCTTGGCCACCTCAAGTCCTCTGTTTATCCTTTTGAATAAACATTGGTTACTGGCTTACTTTACTCAAATTAGCCCGATTCTAATGTTCTTCATATTACTTGTATGGTGGCCTATTTCTGGGAAAATGCACATGAATCTGTATTCAAGACTAGTAAGAAGTTGGAGGTCTTTGAAACGGTGGAAAAATTGGCGCCAAAACGAATTAGATTGGGACCGTTTGCAAAAGCGGCAAAGAGAAATCGGCGGTATGTTGGTCGGTTTGGGCAATAGTTTAGTGCTTCCTGGAGACCCCGAATGGCAGGAGCCCCAAACCGGAGATGACGATTTCAAACACGTGACTCTGCGCTAACAGAATAATTCAATTCATCCCTATATTGATATGCATCCATTTGTAGCACGAGATGGGTGAGCATGTGGTTGGTACAGAATACGTGAAAATGACGCCAAGTGCTCCCAAAACAATCTGGCAATCAAAAGTCAACAAAAAAGAGGTAGAATTGTTGATTAATTCTAACGCAGTCTTACTAGATGTATTAAGAGATCAAGTTGGCACACTCGGAGTAAAACGTGGTTGTGATTTGGGGACTTGTGGCTGTTGTACCGTCATGATTAACGGCGAGCCTAGACTGTCATGTTTATGTCTTGCAGGGCAGGTTAATGGTAGTGACATAATCACTGTCGAAGGTCTGGCTGATGGAGCACATTTGGCTCCAATACAAGCATGCTTTGCTAAATTTGGGGGCTCGCAATGTGGATTTTGCACGCCTGGATTCCTAGTTGCTTCCCAAGCCTTACTGGATTCTAATCCTTCACCTTCCAATGACGAAATCTCGGAAGCCATTGAAGGAAACCTATGCCGTTGTACGGGGTATCAACAAATTGTTGACTCAATACAAGAAGCTGCCAAGATTCATCGCGGGGAAATTGAACCTCCAAAGGCGGCTAGTGATCCACATCCAGACCCACATCCAAGCGGCCCTGGCGAGCCATCGATGCCACCCGGACATGCGAAGTGATTACTATGTCTGGCGGATATCGACAACAACCGGGTAAATCTTCTGCTAAGAGGAGAGATGGCAAGCGTGTTGCTGGGCAGCAAAAGTTTCCTCCGCCCGGTTCAGGCGGTTCAAACCCTGTTATGGAGCCAAGAGACCTCAATTTCATTCCAGAATCTGTTGGTGGTAAAGAGCCGCAACCAGCAGGTTCCCATATCCATGACCGTATTAGAACTGGAACGGTAGTTGGTAAACCTCTCCAGTTAGTCGATTCAAATGCCAAAGTCACAGGGCAAGCATGGTATGGTGATGATATTAGGCTCACCAATGAAACAATAGGTAAAATACTTCGTTCACCACATCACTATGCAAAGATTATATCCATTGATACAACTAGGGTCGAAGCATTACCTGGAGTAATATCTGTTGCCACAGGACAAGATGCACCAAATCGGTTCGGAGTTCTACCCGTTACTAAGGATGAACACGCAATGTCCGTTGAAAAAGTTAGACATATGGGCGATTTAGTCGCTTGTGTATGTGCAGAAACTGAAGCAATAGCAATCGAAGCTCTTGCTTTGTTTGACATTGAGTGGGAAATTTTAGAACCCGTATTTGACCGTAAAAAGGGTCTAGAAGATGTGGATGAACCAATCCATTGGCGTGGTAAGTATCACCTCTCAAGAACCAATGTCCAAAAGCGAGTATTCCAAGAATTTGGAGACCGCTCTTTAATTGAGAATCCACACGCTGCATCACACGGAAAATGGTCTATGGAAGGTGTTCACCACGGGTTTACTGAACCACATGCAGTTGTCGCTCACTGGGACCCTAATGGTCGTCTTCAACTCTATACACCGCAACAAGTTCCGCATTACACTCATCGCGCACTCTCGACTGTATTAGAGGTCCCAATGCATCAAATAAATGTGGTAAGAACATTTGTTGGTGGTGGATTTGGCGGCAAATCAGACCCGTTCCCTCATGAGATGTGTGCTGCTATATTATCGAGAAAATCCGGAAGACCTGTTAGAATAACCTTTGATCGTGAGGAGGTTTACTGGATAAATCGCGGCCGCCATCCAAGCGACATAGAAGTCAAGATGACTGCAGACGATGCAGGACGCATTTCAGGATTTGATATTGATGCACTTATTGATGGAGGAGGTTTTGCCTCCTTTGGGCATGTCACATCGTATTACAATGGTGTTCTAGCAACTGCACCATATGAATTGGGTTCATTCCATTATACAGGAGCAAGGGTTTGGACCAACAAGCCAGCATCTGGTGCAATGCGTGGCCACGGTGCGGTCAACACACGGTGTGCAGTTGAAGTTGGCCTAGATGAGATGGCAGAACAAATGCAAGTTGACCCTATTGACTTACGCTTGGCGAACTTACTACCACCTCATAGCAGAACCATAACTGGATTTAGAATTACATCTAATGGTATGAGAGAGGCTCTGGAAAAAGTTCGAGAAGGTTCCGATTGGGACAATAAATTCCGCAAATTACCATTAGGCAAAGGCATTGGTGTTGGTTGTGGATTCTTCATATCTGGTTCTGGTCTACCCATTCATTGGGATCCAAACAGATTTCCGCATGCAACAGTCCACATACAAGTAGACATGGATGGCGGGGTCACAGTTCACACTGGTGCAGCGGATATCGGCCAAGGCTCAACAACAGCCGTTGCTCAAGTGGTTGCAGAAGTACTAGCATTACCTATCGAAATGATTCATGTCAGGAGCCATGAGAGCGATACTTCACCAGTAGACCTGGGGTCATATTCAAGCAGAGTAACCTTCATGAATGCTAATGCTGCAATCAGAGCTGCTTTAGAAATAAGAGAACAAATTCTAAACGCTGCTTGGGATATGCTAGGATATCATCCAAATACACTGGTCCTAAACGACCGTAGAATCTATTACAAACATGACCCATCAATAGGAGTATCTTATCTCCA
>JABJMO010000034.1 GCA_018659375.1 Methanobacteriota archaeon
AGTTTTTGTCGGAGAATCAAAGGGCGGGTGGATATATGCGGGCCAGCGGCCTTGTCATGAAGTAAGGTGCCCAGAATTTTACATCATGAAAAATTCGTTAAGTAATGAACAATTGTCAGGTCTTTTAGATAGCAAAATAGCATTGGGTGATGAAACTGTTTGGAATTCACAAAGATTGTCAGTGATTATCGCCATGGTCAATGATTCCCTTAAGGAAAGTATTGTACATCTAGATGGTGATTTTGCGAATTGGGAAATTCGCTGCCCAACCCAGGGAGAATGGATGCACGCTAGAGAACAAAAAACGATTGAAATTAGTTGTAAAGCTAAGGAAATCTTAGCAGATGCCGTTACGGGGAATTACCGCGGTGCTATGATGGACGGCCGCCCTCGAGGATTTGAGGGGCATGGCCCAATGCAATGGCATACTGCAACCATGGAGATTCACCCCTCAAATAAGGAGATAATTGCGCTATCAAGCGCTCCTATGGATCGAGAAAATCAGGGTTTATCGCTCAGACTAGTACTGACTCCTATAAGAGAAGGCAGCCCGGTTACGGTTCCTAGAAAGGCTGATTTGGCTGGCAACATAAAATCAGAACTAATTTGGACAGTCTTACTCGGCGTTGTTCCTTCGTTTGCCATACCATGGCTTAGAGGAATGGGGGATTATGTCTATTCTGGCTGGGTGAATTTACTGTTTGGTGGGTTATGTGCAGGATTTGTCACCGGCGCTTTTTGGCGACCAAGACGACCAGTTATCATGTATGAAGACGGAGAACAAAATCAATCTTGATTAATGTTTTCTGCTGCTGCTAATGTTTCCCAATAAGAGTCCTGTCTGATTGCATCTGCAGCACAAATGGTTGTCATATTGACGATATGCCTTACACCATCTGTACGAGCGACTAACTGAACCGGTTTGTCCATTCCTTCCAAAATTGGTCCTGTCATTTCAGCACCACCAAGTTCCTCAAGTAATTTGTAAGCAATATTAGCTGCAGCAAGATTTGGCAACACCAAGACATTTGCTGGCCCTTCAAAATCCATGAATGGATAATCTTCCTGCACACTTCTATTCAAAGCCGTATCAGCCTGCATTGGCCCATCAATAATCAGTGTTGGGTCGATTTCTTTAGCCATTACCACAGCCTCTTCTATCCTTGTTGAGCGTTGGGCTCTAGTACTACCAAAATTAGAAAATGATAACATTGCAACCTTGGGTTTGATACCAAATCTTCGAGCAATCTTTGCTGTTTGTATCGCAATTTCAGCCAAGGTTGGACTATCGGGATATACATTGACTGTTGCATCAGCGAGAAATATTGTTCTACCGTTCACGTTAACCATATAGCAGCCAATAACACAATGAGATGAAGAATCTGAACCAATCACTTCGATTGTTGGCCTCAATACATCTGCATAATTTCGACTCACTCCGCCGACAAACCCATCAGCATCACCTGAAGCCACCATTTGGCTAGCAAAGTAAGGGCGGCTCTTGAGCAGCCTTTCAGCATCCTCCAAAGTCATACCTTTGCGCATGCGCCGTTTGAACAAAGCTGGGGCATAGAGGTTTTTTCTTCGATCATCATATCGAGGATCAAATACTTCATATTCAAATTCTAGCCCAAGTTCCTCAACCATAGAATCTATCCGTTCTTTTGAACCCAATAAAATTGGATGACAAATTCTCTGTTCCGTTAACTGTGCTGATGCTTTAAGCACTTTTTCATTGTCGCCTTCTGGAAATACAATTCGTTTCCCTCGGCCTCTAACTTGATTTATCATATGGCGCATAATCGAGTAAGATAGCCCAAGACGACTTTCTAATTCTTCACGATACTGGGTTATGGAGAACTCGTCCTTACCAATCTGGGTAATTCCTTCATCAACTGCCGCTTGGGCTACTGCTGATGCTTCCCAAATTAGCACTCGGCGGTCAAACGGTTTTGGAATGATGTACTCCGGGCCAAATTGCATTGTTGCTCCATCATATGCCTCTGAGATATAATCAGGAACTGGTTGTCTTGCCAATTCAGCTAGGGCTTTTGTGGCTGCCATCTTCATGTTTTGCGTGATGTCTTTAGCTCGAACATCTAACGCCCCCCTGAAAATGTAAGGGAATCCCAAGACATTGTTTACTTGATTTGGATAATCAGATCGCCCAGTAGCAATTATCGCATCTGATCTTACCTCCATTACTTCCTCTGGGGTTATTTCTGGAGTCGGATTTGCTAAGGCGAAAATAATAGGCTTTGCCGCCATACTAGCGACCATTTCTTTGCTTACCAACCCGCCTTTCGATAATCCTAGAAGGACGTCTGCCCCCGTTAATGCTGCTGCAAGGTCTCCGTCCGGTATGTCGTGAGCGAAATCTGCTTTGTATTGGTTTAACTCGCCTGCAGAGAGTCGCTGTTTAGTTAGGATTCCTTTACTATCTACCATTTTGATATTTTTCCTACTCACGCCTAACGCAACATAATGGGTCGCACATGCTATGGCTGAAGCGCCAGCACCAAGTACAACAACCGTGATATCTGATAATTTCTTATTTTGTAATTCTGCTGCATTTATCAATGCCGCACCAGAAATTATTGCGGTCCCATGTTGATCATCGTGCATAACCGGGATATCTGTCTCAGCGGCTATGCGTCGTTCGATCTCAAAGCACTCAGGTGCTTTGATGTCTTCTAAGTTGATTCCGCCAAAAGTTTTCGATATGTTTACTACGGTCTCAATGAATGATTCTGGATCTTCTGTATCAACTTCAATATCAAATACATCAATATCTGCAAACGTTTTGAGCAGTAATCCTTTCCCTTCCATAACTGGTTTACTAGCCAAAGGACCGATATTCCCCAAACCTAACACCGCAGTCCCGTTAGAGATAACTGCAACTAAATTGGCCTTTGAAGTATACTTGTAAGCAGATTCTGGTTTTTCAGCAATCTCCAAACAAGGATACGCAACACCGGGCGAATATGCCAGGCTTAATTCATGGGCAGTGGAATGTGGTTTTGTCGGTACAACCTTGATCTTACCATGCGGCTTTGCCTCGTGATAATCAAGTGCTTCTTTCTTGAGTTGTTGCTCTTTTCGCTCGTTCAATGAAACACTTCCAAGCCATCGAAGTTGCATACGATGTTTGATTGTTTGGGGGAGTATGTACGGTGTGAACTGGGTTTTTGTATGAATAACGGTTTATTCGACAGTTTTAATGATATATTTGAACACGAATTAGGGCCGCGTTCAAATACTGTAAGATGTGCCAATATACCAATGAACGGTAAGTTTAGTGTGGCATCTCCAATCAGCGGAGCCAAAAAGGCTTTACTGCTCACTTTATTGATGTTAATCACCTCACTTTCGCCGTTACTGACTGTAAACCCCGTTTCTGCTCACGAAAACGGCAACGCCACCGTTTGGGAAAAGCAAGGCAGCAATGATACTGGTTGGGTCCAACTCGACGCAATTGGAGCGGACCCAAGTATAGGAATGTCAGCCAATGCAAACTGGGGGCTCGAATTTGCCCCGGGCGCCCTCCTGTCGAATGTAACTATGGAAATTAGAGTGAATGGCAGTGGCGGGATGTTAATCCAAGAACCTGTGATAACTGCTAGTGATGTTGGCATCAACCTGTTTGATTGGAATGGTTTAGGCATGCTAGGTTCAAGCGATTCCTTCACAGGCGCTAATCCCCATTCGGGCAGGCTGTCGCCCAACAGCGATGCTGGTGCTTATTGGACGCTCCCCTCGGGGGCAGAAATTAATGACTTGGTAATCGAGGCTTTAGCCCCTGTTGACCCTGCAGTGACGTTTGAACCTGTAGACATTAACATTGCAGACTATGCAATTCACTTCGTTGATGGAAGGATGTATTTAGCAATTGATAATTCATTATTGGTTATCGATTACAATAATCAGCCGAAGATTATCGATATCATTGGTTTTGACGATGCTGAAAGAATCGTCGACCTTGAAATTGATTACACTAATCTTGCTCTACACGTGCTAACCAATGATGATAATTTTCATGCCATTTCACTCTTAGATACCTCTATTTTAACACCACTACCTGAAACAGTGGTTGATTTGGACACTATTGAATTTGTCCAATTTGAACAATTTATAATCGCTAGTGATGGGACCCCCTATGCGTCAACCGCTGATAGAATCGCCGTGTTCGATGGTAATGATTGGAATAATGTGTTGTTCAAAAGCCCAGTTGGACAAGCCCTAGACATTATCGAAACTGGTAATGTTCTCTACTTTTCATTTGAAAATGGCGGCGTGCTTAGATGGGATTTAACAACCAATTCTGAATTGTCTGCTTGGTCAAGTGCTAATAATCTACATTCCGATTCTGTTACTTCCTTCGAAATTTCCGGTAACCAACTGCTTATGACTTCAGAAGATGCTGGCTTAGCACGATACGACTGGAATACCGGATTCTGGCTTTCTACCTGGAACGATGGTAATTGGCTAACATCAAACAAAGTCGCTGATGTTGCTCTTTCAAGTAATATTTTGATGATTCTAAACGGCGGCGCTATTCAAACTTACAACACCGCAAATGGGGTGTTCTTACAGACCTATGATTTGGCTGATTATGGATTAGTTGATGATGGCCGAAAACTATTGACATGGCCAAACATAGGCGTAAGGTCTCCATCAACTGAGATTGTATTAATCAGTGACGGTGGCGGAGATTTGGCTATTCTTGATGCTGCGGCAACGCCACTTTACCAAGGTAATATGCTATTGGCAAGTGGGCCGACCTCAGCGGATATGGATGATGTTGTAGAGCTCGGTGGTGTGCTTTTTGTTGCCGCAGATGGAATCATGAATCGATATGATACCACAGCTTCAAGATGGCTTACGCCAAAGTTAATCGGCGATGATGTCAATCATCTGATTACCGATGGCGTGCATATTTACATTGCAGGACAGAACACGGGCGCACACAAAATGCTCAGTAATGGGACCATAGTACAGACTTGGTCAGATAGTGACGGATTGTTTAGTAATAATGTCAACCGCCTAGCAATTTCTGGTAATAAATTGCTCTCAGTTAACTCGGATTCAGCAATTTCCATAATTGACATATCTAGTAACTCAATAACAACCTATGATGAAAATTCTGGGCTAGGCTCTTCGATAATCAAAGATATTGCGACCTTCAATAATATGGCATATATTGCCACTTCCGACATCGGACTTGCTCGTTTTGATATGACTAATGAAACGTTCCTTGCCCCTTGGGGCTCAACAGGAGTCAATAACGCCAACAATGTACCTCTAGCTGTGTTTGATGATATCCTGCACATGGGTCTGCCTGGCTATGGAGTTGTAAGAAAAGATTTGACTAATGGTGAAATTCTCTTACCTCTAGTTGAAAATTCTGACGTAAATGGCATTGAAATTCTGCCAAATGATAACGTATATGCCTTGATTTCTGATGGGTCTGCGCTATACATCGGGGCTGATGATGGAGCGGTAAAATGGGACGGTGTGCAGTCTGTCGATTTCTCTGGAAGAGGTCAAAGTTGGGTGACACAACCGGATCAATTCTTTGACTTTGTTCTACTTGGCAGCGACATCTATGTCGGCACAGACCGTGGTGTTTGTAAATATCCAACCAGCACATTAGTGGTTGATGATTGCCAAAATGTGTATGACGGCATGCCGGATTGGGCTACATATTCTGTCGGCACTGACGGGTCTCAGATTTACGGTGGGACCAATGATGGTGTCGGAATTCTAACTGCTAATCCATTTGAAGTGGTAGATACTTGGGAAGCCAGTGAAGACACTGATAATGCTCCTGTCGAGGTTATTGGCGATATTGCCTATGTTGGATTAAACGGTGTTGGTATTGCTAGATATGAAATATCAACAAATTCATGGCTACCTACGTGGACTGAAGATGACGTCTTAGATGACGGAAATCAATTTGTCACCGGATTAGTTGCAGACATTAATCCAGACCAATTATGGGTCGGTGGAGAGGATGGCTTCCAATTAATCGATGTAGTAAACCAAGTAGAAGTCTATGATATTGAAAAGTCTAATTCGATTTATCTCGGAAACGGTGAGCCATATCAAATGATAGTTTACAATGATGTTATGTATTATCATCAAGGAGATGATAGTAACAGTTTTTATCGAATTGACCTTGTTAACTTCAACCAATTATCAAATATTGATGCGGGTATCCAGCTTGATGACAATAGTGGACCAGCTTGGGGAATGGGTCTGATAGATGATACAATCATGACTGGTGTTGCTTCAAATGGTGGTTTCCCCGACTATTATGACGGACGTGGCGGTATTGCACAGTGGAATATTAGCGATGACGACTGGGGTGAAAATATTGAGCCAACTGGCCAAGTTGACAGAGTGACTGCATACGAGACTTCCACCGGAGAAATGTGGGTTTCTTGGGGAGAGTTGAAACTTGACCTATACAGCAATCTAGGCGCCTTTGTCGGCTCTTGGGACAGCGATGATGGCCTTGATTTTCCGATAAGAGAAATTATCGAATATGATGGTGAAACCTTATTCGCCACCGAATCGGGAGTGGCCCGCTATGACGGTAACAATGGCGGCTGGCTTCCTACTTGGGAAGAAAACAATGGATTGCCAAATAACGCTGGAGAAGAGATCTATGAATTATGGACTAATGGCCTTGATCTTGTTGTTGGTGGCGGCGATGGTTCGAATTTCGGCGGTTTCCAAGGTGGCGCTATTTCTCACTGGGACGG
>JABJMO010000036.1 GCA_018659375.1 Methanobacteriota archaeon
CACTTTACTGACTCGATAAACTTTGCATAACACCTTTTGATAACAGAATTGTATTTGTTAATTATATCCAGCCTTTTTGATGAATATTTTACAATTTTTCCATTTTTCTTTTTGTAAAACCTTGGTAAATAAATTTCTAAAAGAATAATTTTCAAATCATTCGGCATATTTTTTGAAAAACTATCACATCCTTTATTCCATTTTTCCCAATACTTTTCACTTCCAATAACTATTTTTTTCCATTCTTTATCGATTAAAGACTCAAATTTACAATGGCTTAGATAATTCGATTTAGTAACGCATATGTCTTTGCTGTCCGAAGAAATCAGATCATAAATTTCGTCATAAAAATCTACAATCAATACCGATGATTCTTTTTTTGAGATTTCCTTGAAAAAATCTCCTTTGAAATCCCTGACGAGAATAGACTTATTGAAAGAGTTAGTAGATTTATTGAAGAGGGATTTATTAGTAAATTTTACTGGATTTGAGAATAGAGATGCGATTGAGGTCTTGGGCGCATATACAGAAACTTGTACTTCATTAGAATTGATGAATGAAATGGCCTTTTTTCCAATTGTACTCCCCAAAATAGAGATGTTATGCATGAACTCTGTAAAAAGTGCTCGGCTTTAATTGTGATTGAAAATTAACTATAATTTTAAATTAGTCACAGCAACTCTTTTCGACACTGTCTTCTACACAGAAACAAGTCTTTGCTGGTTTGATATCAGCACGGTAGACCGCTTCTTCAATTTCGCCTTGTTCGTAAAGCAATGCTCCAAGAATGTGGCACACTGGTTGCATTTGACTCCAAGGTTACTTATATGCTAGATTTACTGAAAGGTCTACACCACAACGTAGGTGGTAAAAGGCAGCAGAGAAATCTGAGGCTTGGCTTTGGTAATGGTTTGGACATGTTCAAGAACCTGTGACCACTTAATGAGTACATGAGGACCGGTAGTGAACTAACTACTGGACCAATTCCTGTGGGACAATTTGTTAATTTAATTAGAACCACTGTTCGTAATGATAGTTTATTTCAAAACCAAGTGATCAAAGGGGAAATTACCCAATGGAAATCGTATCCTAGTGGCCATACTTATTTTACCCTACGAGATTCAGATGGACAAATTAGTGCGGTGATTTGGCAAGGCCGTTGTAGTATTGATTCAAGCATTGGCGAGGGAAGTGTTGTTGTTGTTATCGCTAATTTAGACCTCTATGCCAAGTCTGGAAGAATACAATTAATCGTCAATCGAATCGAGCCAATTAACAAACTTGGAGTTCTTGAAGAGCAACGCAAGCAGTTGATAGAATTACTTCGGTCTGAAGGGATGTTAGACCGGCCTAGAAAGGCTCTGCCTTCGATTCCAAAGCACATAGCAATAATCACTGGTGTTGGTTCTGCAGCTCTGGCTGATATGAATAGATTAGCCGAAAATAGATGGCCTGGGATTCGCAGAACGGTCATTGGAGTTACTGTTCAGGGAAACTTGGCTCCAAATGAAATTGTTCGAGGTATTCTAGCGGCAGGGAAGTTAGCTGACTTTGACCTCGCCAGACGACTGAACCAACCACCTGTTGATGTGATTATAGTTGGACGGGGTGGTGGGTCACCAGAAGATTTGTGGGCATTTAATCTTGAACCGGTAGTCAGAGCAATAATTGCCTCAGGCGTACCGGTTATTTCTGCTGTTGGACACGAATCAGATATGTTAGTAGCTGATTTAGTGGCTGACATGAGGGCCTCAACTCCTTCTAATGCCATAGAACGATTAGTGCCTGAATTTGATCAACATCAAATGATGATACTCAATTTTGAACTACGCATCACTGATGCTACAACAAGAATGTTTGTCGATTGGCGCAACAACTTACGCCTTTTACAATCTAGGTTGCTTAACGCTCCCCTACAAGGAGTATACAATGCCAACCAACAGATTACCGATCTATCAAACAGGTTAACAACGGCGATAATCAATAAGTTTGGCCAATCAAAACAGAAATTAGCATCTTTGGGCAACATTATGATGCTATCAGCACAACAGAGCATTGCTGCAGAAAAAACCAAACTTGCTGTATTTGCATCCGCTCTTAATTCGGCTCATCCAAACAATGTGCTGCAAAGAGGTTACAGTATGATTTCAGATGAAAACGGTCAAATTATCTCGAGAACCGATGACTTGGATGAAGGTCAAAATATAATTCTTGCATTAGCAGATGGAACTGCTAAGGCTACAGTTGAAGAAATAACAAAAGAGAGTGGAAAAAATGAGTGAAAAAATGAGTTATGGAATAGCAGTTAATCGTTTAGAAGAAATAGTTGCAGATTTGGAACGCGGTGGGATAGCATTAGATGAGACCTTGAAATTATATGAGGAAGGGGCTAAGTTATTAGAATTCTGTCAGCAAGAATTAGCCAGTGCAGAGGGACGATTAAACGAGATGCGTTTATCCGAACTTGAAGAAAAGTTGTCCGAGTAGGCCAAGAATTCAATACTTAGCAATACAGGCTCTCTAGGCGGCTAATCTGTGACGCCTTAGCAAGGTAAAAGCCGGTAATGTCCAAAGAATTACCGAGGCAAACCAAGCAATAACCGAGCCAAGTAAAACGCCAAATTCTGGTAATGACCACATGGCAATAATTGCATATACAGAAACGCTAGCCCCTCCAAGCATCATTGGTGCTGCAGCACCCTGAGGGACTTGAGGGCCTTGAGATACCCACAATGCGACCATACTAGTTAGAAAAATAGCCGGAAATGCGCTAGCTAGTCCAGCAATAAATGGCAGCCCACTCTCCGCTAACACAAGACAAGCGCCAATTGCTAATCCGGCGGCAATACCCCGTATTGAAAGAATCATTAATGGAACTTTATTACTCCCGCCAGGAGCTTCTCTGTTCTTGATATTGAACAGTACCGCCAGTATTGCTAAGGCTACTAGACCAGTTATGGCAAACTGTAATTCGCTAACAGCCCCGTCTGTTGCATTTCTTGCAATCATTAACCCGCACCAAGCAAGAATTGCCCAAGTTGACAGTGAGGCGATTATTGTTAGTGGCAATTTTATTTTATCTCGCTTGATTTGATTTGGCAGTAAGATCCATACCCCAAGAAATAGACCATTAATCAACATTCCAAGCGGCACCACAGACATACTGGACCTTAGTGAAGCCCCGCCGTCAATAGCATAAACTCCCGCTGCAGCCGGGATTATAGTTGAGGGGACTGTGCCTAATACTCCACCGATAAAACCGCCAAATTTTTCGATTGAAATGGTAACTAAAATTGCTACAAGACCCGCGAAAAAAGCGTATAGAATGATTGTCGAGTTAACCATACAATCAATCCGTTGAGGCTAATACTCTGTCTCAAAGAGATTCTGCCAGAGTAACAATGGCATCATAATCTGGCTCAACACCAGGGTTTTCAGCAACCCAGCGGTGTTGGACTAAGCCCTCTTTGTCAACTACGATCACGACCCTGTTTGCCGAAACATAGCCTTCCAGTCCCCCAAGACCAACAAACTTGGCATCGTAAGCTTCAACCACTGAGCGGTCTAAATCAGATAATAGTTCGAACTCTAGGTTGTACTTTCTAGCGAATTCTGCATTAGCCCACGGTGAGTCGACACTGATACCAATAACTGTAGCCGATGAACCGTTAAGCTTAGCAAGGTTGTCTTGAAAAGCACACATTTCCTTATCGCAAACACCGGTAAAAGCACCTGGATAAAATGCGATAACTACTGTTTTGCCTCGATAGTCTGCTAACGAGACTGCTTCTTTTGATGTATTCTTCAAAGTAAATTCTGGTGCTGCTTCTCCTATCATGGTAAGACCTCTTCCTGTTAACCTCATGAAAGAAGTATTTTAACAAATGCACTGGCTTTCAATATGGGTCTAAGTGAACTATTTGTTCAATGTCAATACGTTTGTAGCCTCGATCACGAGCATTCGTAGCGGCTTTGATTAGCATTGAGCGCATCCAACCAAGTGACATTAGAGTCTTCATCCGGTTGATTGATTCGATGAATTGAACTGGATTACCGCCAAGTTGTGCGTGACTTCTTATGTCTGATTCCAATTTTTCTACTACCATGTAATAAGTGTCTATTAATTCCTCAATTGCATCATCTGTGACTGGCATTTTAGCGTGTGTCCTAGCCAAAGAAAGCAAGGAAGAACGGGTTAATACCCCGCCTCCTTGGCCAACTATCAGGGTTTCAGATTCTTCGATTGTGTCAACCTCTGCTTCCTCGTCATCTGAATTAAGCCCCATTCCAGACACAGCAATTTCCAGATGCCTTGGCTTTATTGTGGCAACTCGGTCTTTTTCCGCTGCTGCCTCGGCGTGTTTCAAAATCTTAGCTAAATGAGTTTCAACATGTTCTATTCCTGCTTGAACTGCAGCAGAACCAACAGAGTCGATATTACTGATTCTATCGATCATTAACTCTCTAGTTCGATTGTAATTCAACCGGGTGCGGTTGGGGTCGTCCAAAGTTTTTCTTTCTGGGTCTTGGGCTAGAGTTTCTGATTCCATTGTTGGAACTAGGCGGTCTAATTCCTCACACAATAAAGCGACTAGTTGTTCTTTTACCGCACCAGATAAACGCATTTGCGTGAAATTAGAAGCAACTGCTCCGATGTGACCAGAGGAATATGGTTTAGCCGGCATATGAGGGCCTTACATTGGATGCTTTTCATTATTAGCAATTAGTTAGCCATTCAGTATTACCAGTTAATGTTAGGCGCTCTAATCCGTTTTCTGTCTTTAACCAAGTATCTTCGATACCAACGCTGCCTTCTGCAAAAACCAGTTTTGGCTCGATTGCCATGACCCCGTTATTTGGCAATGGTCGATCAAAGCCTTTTGCAACAACTGGTGATTCATCTAACTGTAAACCAACTGAGTGCCCTAAGAACTTACTTTGGTCTGGGTTCATACCCATTAGATGCTCACTGTGACCCATACTGGTGGCTAGTTGTGAGCCGATCTCCCATGCCTCTGAACAATCATCACCACGGCCAAGTGAATTAACTACTGCATCACTAACTTCAACCATCGAATCTAGCCTTTCCAACCAAGTTTCGTCTAAGTTACCAACACTAAACATCCTAGTGGCGTCAACAACATAACCTCTGTGAACATGAACAAGGTCGACCAAGATGGGTTGTTTTTCTCTTATCTTATTGAATCCTGAACCCATTCCAGCTAACGGATGAGCACCACTACCACCTATTGCTGAATCAAAGAACGACGGAACACCCCCCGATCTGCCTGACACGATTACTGCTCTATCACATTGTAATGGAAAGCGCCTCATTTGGACATTGCCACCAAAGCCTCTTTCTCTACTAATTGCTTCAGCAGCGGCAACTAGTTCTAATTCGGTTTTTCCTGCTGCAATTTCCTTCCTAACTGAGTCAAACATTGCTTGTTGGACTAATGCTCCCTCTCGCATCATAGATAATTCCCAAGAAGATTTTACCTCTCTTTGAGAATGAATCAATTGTGTGCAATCAGCAGTTGTTCCCAAAGGAGCCAATACTGATGCAAATTTCTCATGAAAGTCCGCTGGTAGTTCTCCCTTTTGTAAGGCTGGACTGGCTTCTGCGCCCATGTTAGATAGCGTTTCAGCAAGAACTCGCAGGCTAGGAAATGTATTGATGGCAAACGGTGCATCGGTTCCTCCTGCTTCAAATTCTGCTCGCTTAATTGACCTTCTGACAAAGAAAGTACTGCCCTCTCCACCAGAATCCGTACTGGCTTTGGAGCCTGTGGCGGGAATGTATAACGCTCCGTTTTGCCGTCCTCCAGCATAGTAGTACAAGTCAACTGGGCTTTGAATTAACGCACCTGGAAGATTGTTTTCTTGCAACGAGTTTGCTAGTTTGGTAATCCGTTGTTCAAGTTCACTAACCGGCACACGCCAATCTTCACCCTCAGGTCCTAGCAAATCTTCGGTTGACCATGACGACATGGTTGTGGGCCGTACTAGATGTTGAAAACTCTACCCGATAAACCCGGAGTTAACCGTGAATTTATCCCCCATCGTGGTGAAATCAGTAGACGATAAATCAAAAACTGCCTCCTGTTGGGAGTAGCATGGCACAAGTGTTAAACTTGCGCGACATTAATGTCGAAGGCAAGACTGTGCTGGTAAGAGTTGACATCAATAGCCCCATACAACCCAAAAGCCAAGAGTTTCTTGATGATACTCGAATAAAAGCGATTGTACCGACATTAAATTTGCTTACTAAAGCGAAAGTAGTTTTGTTAGCCCACCAATCTAGACCAGGCAAAAAAGACTTCACTAACACACTTGGCCATTCTAGGGAATTGGGTAGAATATTGGGTCGTAATGTCAAATGGGTCGAAGATATTCATGGCGAAAAGGCAATGCAGGCGATTGAAAGTCTGGCGGACGGGGAAATCTTGATGCTCAACAATGTAAGAATGGATCTGGAAGAAGTATCTACTAAAGGTGATTTTTTAACAATGTCTGAGACCAAAATAATCCAACGATTATCTAGTGTTGTCGATGTATTTGTTAACGATGCATTTGCCTGTTCTCACAGAAACTCTCCCTCTATTGTTGGCTTTACTCATACCCTTCCATGTGTGGCTGGAGAATTGATGAAAAAAGAGATTGATGGCCTTGATGCTGCTTTAGAATCGCCACGTAGGCCGTGTATTGCAGTAGTTGGCGGAATTAAAGTTGAAGATTCAATATCTGTGGCTGACAATATGCTGAGAAAAGGCATTGCTGATGAGGTCTGGGCCACTGGAGGCGTGGCAAATTTATTGATTGAATATTCTGGAATCGATATCGGTGAATTGAATCATAACTTTTTGGTTAGAGAACTAGGTGATTCTTATCATTCTACGGTAGAAACTGCCAAATCGATGCTGAATGATTTTGCTGACAAAATAAAATTGCCAACAGACCTTGCTGCTAATATTGAAGATAATCGAGTTGATTTGACACTTGCGGATTTGCCTGTTGCTGCACCGATATTTGATATTGGAATCAACTCAACAATGACTCTTTCAGCCGCCATTAAATCAGCAGGAACAATAATTCTAAACGGGCCTGCTGGGGTTTTCGAACTTACTGATTTTGCCCTAGGTACAGTTGAAATGTTGAATGCTTGTGCTGAATCAAGTGGCTATGTTGTTGTGGGTGGAGGTCATACTGCTACCTTAATCATGAATCGTGGGTTATCATCTAAAATGGGACACTTATCGACAGGTGGAGGAGCCTGTTTGAATTATTTGGCCGGCAAGGTCTTACCGGGTATTGCAAGTCTAGAGTATAGTGCACAAAAATACCAATTAACCATCTCTCAATCCATAACTGACAATTAAATAACACAGCCATCACCCACCAACAAGGATTGATGCACATGTCAGAAGAATTCGCAGCCCGATACACGGATACGATTCTGTATGATGACAGTGGCACTAAGTTCGTTGGTGATGTATTAATTCACGATGATGGGGCATGGTCAAAGTCAAACGGTGACGAAGATGTTCGACAAGTTATTGACGGTAGTTCTAGACTTTTAACTCGCTCATTACAAAACTGGCATACTCATCTTGCTATGCAATTAAATGCGAGGGATTTTAGTGATGGCTATCCGTTAAATCAGTGGCTCAATGAGGTAATATTTCCTACCGAAGCAAGATTGAGCCCGGAATATGTTCGAGTCGGTGCTACAGCTGCAGCAAGTGAATTGATTGCTACTGGTTGTAGTTTCGCAGCTGACATGTACTTTTATCCTGCAATAACTGGTAAAGTCCTCGAAGATGCTGGTATTAGGGGCCTTGTTGGTGGCCCTGTCAGTGATTTTGCACTACCTTCACACCCTGATGCAAAATCAGCATTAGATGAAATTGATAACTTACTTCAAAATCAATCCGTTGATGATCGTATTCAGTATGCAATTGCTACTCATTCAATTTACCTATGCAGCGAAGACACGCTTGTTAGGGCAGCGGATTTAGCAGAACGAAGGCAAGGAAGATTACATATTCATGTCAGTGAGACAAGAAAAGAAGTTGCTGACTGCTTTGAAAAAACCGGCAAATACCCTGTTGAATATCTCGACAGTATTGGTTTTTTCAAGCATGGCACAGTATGTGCGCATGCTAGTTGGGTTAAGAAGAATGAAATCCGGATTTTGAAAAGTCGCGATGTTACTGCCGTACATTGTCCTTCATCAAACATGAAATTGGCTTGCGGTGGAACACTTTCTTTGCCCGCTTACCAAAAAGTGGGAGTCGATGTCAGACTTGGAACTGATGGTGCTGCATCTTCTGGTAATGGACTGAATATATTATCTGAAGCCCGTACTGCTTCGCTGGTTCAACGACACGATCACTGGGATGCTACTCTTTTGCCGGCTAAGGATGTCTTTCAAATGGCAACCAAGGGTAGTCAAGATTGGGTTGCTTGGGATTTAGATGATGTACGAATGTATCCACGCGGCAGGTCTAGCAACCGACATTTAGCTAACTTAGTATTCAATGGTGCGAACTGTCTTGACATGTGGGTTGATGGACAGGCAGTACGCCAAGATGGCACAACTAATACTCTGGATGAACGCAAGGCTATGAATGACCTTGAAGTTTCAATTCAATCATATTATGAAGGTCTCGAGTAATTATTCATATTTGGTTAATGCATAACCGATTATGATTATGATAAATCCGATAAAATAACCTGTAGCAGATAATGAAATATCTACTGTATAATCAATATTTAACTCAAAGTCGTCTGGAACCTCTGTCATAGTCCCAATGCCAACGAAATATTCACCAGACTTTACGTTCCACGAGACTCCCGCTTGATTATCGTCACCAATTGCTTCAAATTCATTGTCTCTTGAACTACAAAGTTCATTGTTGCCCATTTGTTCAATCAAGGTTAATCCATCGCACTGAGCTTTCTTATCAGCGTCTGCGACTACCAAAAAAACATCATTGCGATCCCAGGTCACCTCAGCATTGGCTGTGACGAATAATGCCAGTGGATTAGATTGGATTGGTTCGTCAGAAAAAAATACTGAATTGGGAACATTTGGTGTTGGTACGCCTTCAACACTTTCTTCTGTGGTAAAACCAATTGTTCCAAGCAAACAAATGATCACTGACAAGGTGATTAAGCCAGTACCGATTTTACCATTTCTGTGCAATTAGCTCACCTACAATTGTAAAAACGCCAGAGCTAGTATCACATAACTACCAAGCAACATAGCACCTTCAAGCCAATTCGATTTACCATCGGCTAAAATGGAATTCACCACTAGTACTGCAACAAAAGTAGCCGCAGTTTCAAGCATGCCAAATTCTAATGTCAGGGGTACACCAACAGCCCAAGCAAACAATATCATTGCAGGTGCTGCGAACAAAGCAATCTGGACACTGCTGCCTATTGCGATAGCAATTGACAAATCCATCTTGTCTTTACCTGCCACAATTACTGCGGTAAAGTGTTCTGCTGCATTACCAAAGAACGGCAGCAGAATTACTCCGATAAATAGTTCAGGCAACCCCCATTCATCTACTGCTGCCTCTAGACTGTGCACTAAGATATGGGCCATCCAAGCAACTAATACAGTTGCTGCGATTAGTAATGTCCACGCATCCTTGTTGGTCATTGTAGGATCTTCATGATGGCCGTGTCCTGGTTCGGTGGCAAATACATGAGCATGAGTTTTGAGTTGGAACAGTAAAGCAAGTCCGTAGATAATCAGCAAGACTATTGCTGCATAACGAGATATGACTTCAACATCAGTTGATGTACCACCTGAATGATGTAGTGCACTTGGAATGATAAAGGCGACAATTGCCAGTAATAGCAGTGTGCCATTCATTTGAATTGCATCGCTGTTGAATGTTTGTTCCTTGTGTTTTAAGCCACCCCAAACCAATGCTAAGCCCAGAACAAGTAGCATATTGCCAAGAATCGAACCAATTAGGGATGCTTGGGTCACCGTTACCATTGTATCAACAATATCCGGGTCCTTTGAGGCAGCATAGATGGCAAGTCCGACAATGATTAATTCAGCAGCATTACCAAACGTGGCGTTAAGAAATCCACCGATTGCCTCACCCGTACGCAAGGCAATTTCTTCAGTCCCCTTGCCCATGAGAAATGCTAGGGGCATAATAGCAATCATTGAGAACAGGAATGCCATAGTAAGATTATGGTCGTAATTGAAATAAATCGCTAACGGTAACGCTACCAATAACCAATTTAATTTATTCTTAAATGGGTTAAATGCATCGAGTAAAGTGTCCATTGCATGTTCGACTTCATCGACTATTTCTTCAGCAACTGCCTCTAAACCTGTCTCTGCCATGGCGTTGTGATTGAAAATACACTAATTGAGGTATCTATAAAAATTCACTTAATCATCAGATTTTGCCCTTCTGGTTGGCCTACGCTTAGGTGCGTTCTTTGGTGTAACTCTACGACCGACCTTACGTTTTGGCTTAGGTTTCTCTTCGACCTCTTCTTCATCGAAATCTTCATCATCCAATCCGAAGAACGCATCGTCCTCATCTTCTTCAGGTTCAGGTGTTGACTTGGCTTTAGTTCGGCGTGATTTCCTACTAAGCACGTTCACGGCAAATGGGTCTTCCTCTTTGTCAGCAGCCTCTTGGACGTCAGCAGCAGCTGGTTTTTCTTCTTCTTCCACAGGGACGGATTTAGAAGTATTGGTAATTGAATCCATATCGACATCTTGACTTGTTCCAATAAATTCAGACATCCAATCGTCATCATCATACTCATCATCGGACTTCTTCTTCTTTGGACCTCGCATTCCAGCGCTAATTACAAACAGCATCAGTATAATGGCTAACACAGCAACTCCTGAGGTTACCCACACGAAAACATAGGGCGGATCGGTAAAGGATGGTTCAACTACTATTGGGTCTGGCTCTGGCTTGAGTGATTCCTCATAATTACATACAGTGGTACCATCAATTCTGTTTCGACAATAATCAACAATAAATATTACTTGTTTCAAAACTTCGTTGCCAGCTGAATCTATCGCTCTAATTTGCACTGCGTGAGTTCCTGGTTCGAAGTTTCCTGCACTAACCTCTTCAGAAAATACTAATGATTTATTCTCACCTAGAACATCTTGGACATCAGACGGGATGGTCCATGGACTTGTGACTGCATTGCCACTACCGTAGTTGTAGATGAATTTGTACTGAATCAGGGATACTTCTACATCATCTGTTGCACCTGCATTGATGGTTATTTTATTACCGTAGAGATATTTTGAACCATCAGAAGACGATGCTGGAGAATAAACTGTCATTGCTGGATTTTGGGCGTCTAAACTTCTGTCTTCCCAAGTTATTATTTGATTATTATAACTTTCATCTACCATGTCAACTGTTATTGAAATAGTACCTGCAGAGACACTGTTAGCAATGTCAAAGGTGTAGTAATATTCAGGACCTAGTTCGTCGTTGAGCAAATTATCTGCAAACATCAGCATCTGCCTAGGACTGGTTGTAATCAAACCGCCTGATGAGCTGGTAATATCCACAGTGGGACTACTGAAAAGGTATTCATTAACTGATAACCGTATTGTGAAACTACCTGATACTAAAGAAGGGCTCAGATAGAGTTCGCCATCAGCAAACAGCTGATATGACGCTGTTGGTGGTATTGTATCTTCTTTAACGTTCAAAGCGTTACCTCCTGAGCCAGGGAATGCTTCCAAGTTTTGATTACCATAAATGTCCTCTACCACTACGGCGTACCAAATATTTCTTTCCACGTCGTCGGAAATTTGGTAATTTTTATTGAACGTAAATTCGTTTTGCAAAGAACCTGTGTCGACAATGTCATCGTCGAAAAGAGTCCACCCGTTGGAGGTATTGACTATTGAAACTTGATTTTCTAATTCGCCAAATGGATCACCAATATGTTGCCATATGGAATATGATTCACCATCTAATTGCTGATCGTTCAACCACTCAATTTCAACCAGTGATATCTCACCTTCAACATCTATTGAATTGATTCGGGGTGCAGCGGGAGTTAATGTTTCTTCATAAATAGGTCCAAACCAGTTTTGTATTAGTTGAGTATAATGATAAGTGCCGTTTTCATGCTGATATAATGCTTCACTGGTGACGAAATAAAATGAGGTCCTATCTTCCTCTGGCGGAACCGTCGCCACAAATTGTTGGATTCCGTCAGTGACTGTACCCTGATATTCTATAGTCACATTTTCAACAAATTGACTGCCTGATACGAGGTAGTTAGAACGCCAAATATGGTATATTTCACCTTCTGCGCCTAATTGATCATTCCAAGTAACCAATGTCTGTGAATTACCTATAAATGTGGCAATAACATTTTTCGGCTCCGCAATCCAATTGTAGAAAGCGTCCTCATAAACTTCTGCGCAAGAGTATTCTGGGATGTCAACGTCAAATATTCCATTATGATCGATAACAACTACACAATAATGTGAATCGCCTAATCTACCTATTGGCAATTGGTAAACAAATTGTGACATTCCCTCAGTTACCAATCCGATTTGGTTGGCACCAAAGTCTGTAGTTTTGTTAAATTCTGTGCCTGAGGTAAATATTGCATACGATTCTCCTGCTTCACCAACTACATCGGACCATAAAATTGTGGTCTGTCCGCCTCCTGTTTCTGGTTGGGCGGTAAAGGATGCACTGACTGAGGTTACAGCATCTGGCGGCATATTATCTTCAGTAAGAGGGGTTGAAAGAGCATTGTTTGATAGAAACCTAATATCTTCATAATCTTGGCTCTCACCTAAATAATTTGGTAATAGGTAAGTTATCGCATAATATGTTTCTCGGTCCGTATCCACTGGTATGGACAACTCATAAGTTGAAACTCCTGGACCCAAAAAGGCGATTGGAGACTCATCTTGTAGAACTGTCTGTGAAGTATTTCTAGATAATTCTGAATCTGTCTGCCAAATCCTTGTCTGGTATGCGTTTGGCCCAGTTTCAGGTAATATTTGGAAAATATCGTTATAATTTATCCACGAAAGTGTGGTTATACTGGTTGTAGGGTCATATGTTGCTTGTAGGTTATACGGTGTTCTAATAGGTGTAGTAGATTCGTTAATCGGTTCATATGTGGCTGATTCATCGATTATTAGAGCGTCATATGTAGAAACGCTGTTGTCTTGACCAGTAATTAAGGTGGTAATCCCATAGTAGAATGAATCATTTGTACCAGGCTCCACTAAATACGAGAAAGTGTGACCTGGATGAGAGCCATTCGCACCTCCTAAGCAGAGGTATTTTACGGAGTATGTCTCACTATCGCAAGCATCAACTTCGGCGATTAAAGTAGCATTAGCTACATTTTGGGAATCGATAATTTCGGTATGTCGGTAAAGGTTGTATACTGCACTAAAGAAATTGTCAAGTGCTCCTGGCTGGTCCAAACTATCGATGTTGCGCCAAGTAATTGTTGTTAGCTCAGTAGCGCTATCAAAATTTGCAGTTATATCCTGTGCCTGTAAATGATACAAATCACCGGTATCTTCAGCGCTGACGTTAGTTATCGGTAAGGTAGAAAAACCCATCAACAATATCAATAGCGTAGCAACGGCTCTCCCACTATAAGCCTTGGACCTGCCCCTCATCACACCTTTCTAGCATGCAACCGTTAAGAGCATACCGCTATTTTTTCAATAAATAATACCGGTTTTAAACCAAACCTGAGGCCGTCAAATCATTCTTCATTGTCTATTTCAGGTTGGGGGAGAGGGTCATCCAAGTCAATTTGGGTGATTTGCTGGCGGGCTTGAATAAATCGTATCAAGAATGTCCAAATCCCTCCAATTGCAGAAATAAATACCACAATGCTAAGCGGGTTAATTTGGATGTGATTAAACAGGCTTGGGTAATTGCCCCAATCATAATTATCGTAGTAAACCAAAATACCCATAACAAATATCGCAACAATACTCAATATTGTTCGGTCAGCACGAGAAAAACCACGATAGTTGCGAGTACCAGCGACTGCCTGTGCTTGGGTGCCCATGTATGAACCGAGCAGAGTAAACCAAGCCGCGGCTAGACCCAAGACAATATCATCAACAAAAATAGATGCAGATATACAGATAATCCAGACTGCATCAAGCAATCGGTCAAAGGTGTGGTCAAGGTAATCTCCCCATCTGGTGACTCTTCCTGTAGCTCGTGCAACCGGCCCGTCTAGGCCGTCTAATGCCATTGCTAGAGTGATTAATATACCGCCACCAAGAAGCATTGATGCCCCAAAATTATCAGCAGATGCTAAGTAAACAGACAGACCTCCAAGTATCCCAATTGGTAGGGCAATCCAAGTGATTGCAGCAGGACTCATCCACGACATTGCCTTGACAATGGGAGTCAATGTTTGCTCCCAAACCTTACGTAATTTCTCTAAAGCCATATCTCTTACCAAACCTTGCCAGTTCAATAAGGGGGTTGATTGTTACGGCTGAAAGATTACGATATATCGTATTAATTTACTTAGCCAGCCAATCGATCTTCGCTGGTATTGAATCTTGGCTGTAGCCCTCATTTACCCATTTGATAATTTGCTCATAGATATCTGCTGGATCAAAATTGGTAGTATCTAGCTCTAGGATAGGTTGTTCAAGTTCAAATTCAATCATCTCAGACCAAGTTCCGGAAATCATTTCCCATTCCACGTTGGCCTTGATTTTTTGCTCACTGTAACCTCTTTTAGCTAACCTTTCTTGTAACATTGAAGGATTGCACCTCAAGATAACAATTGCATCCACCTCTAAGAAGTGAGACAGATGGCCATCAATAATTGCCTCGTCCAATAGGTCTGATTCGAATTGTTCTGCTAATCGATGAATGTCAATATCCATGCTTTGCGTTGCTTCGTCAAAGTCACCCTCGCAGCCATACTGTTTGGCTAGGTCTTTTACCGATAGAATTGTAAAATCGGAACCTGAGAATAACTCCCCAATCGTAGTTTTTCCAACTCCAGGAGTTCCAGTAATGGCGATTATGGACATATTGCTCAAATCAACCGAATATGTATTGATACAACTACTTTGGGCCTCGATATTGTAACTACCAAGTCATCAAATGATAGAACGGTATAGGATTAACATCACCATGTTTGGAATGAATGACCCAGCACAAACTTTGATGCAACTTGAAAGTTACATCAAAGATGGCAGGTTCGAGATGTCAGAAGTAATGGCCACGCAATTTACGGAAATGTTCCTAAGTAATAAAAAAAGAACGCCTCAAGAACAGATAATGTTAGTCAAAGGGTTACAAATCCTATGTGATGTCTTAACTTTACGACAAAAATATACTCTAGCAGTAAACGCTGCCAAGACTTTGTTACGGGAACGAAAAAGAGTCGCTCGGGGAAATTCAAACATCGGCATGATCCATATTGACCTGCATCGCTGTGCTAAAAGTTTAGCTCTGGCCGGAAAAAGTCGTAAGGCAAAGGCATATTTCACCAAAGCAAACAAGTCGTCTAATGGTTGTGTTGCCGCTGCTTCAGATGGAGTCAGGTTTATTTCCAGTGATAAGAAAATGATTGCTACATTTATCTCTGCTTTACAACATTCTGGTCCAGTGACAAAAAGCGGGCAACAATTTTTGATCGCACCTAGTAACCTAACTCCGGTGGATGCTAGTGAAATTCTATCATTACTAAGTGGCTCACAGTTTGAGAATAACCCTCAAGCGTTGGAACAAGCAAGTAGAATATCACAACAAATCACCATGATTGAAAAAGGTGAGATGGCAGCAAATGCGAAGTTGCAAAGTGCGCTTGATTCTCTAAAGCCAAAACACGACTATTACGAATACAGTTGATGGTAACGAGGGATGGATTTGAACCATCGATCTCCGGGTTATGAGCCCGACGGGATATCCAGACTACCCCACCTCGTTATACAAAGCGCCCGCATTCCCCATTTTCAAACCACCGCTTGTTGAAACAAACCAATTTAGTGTTAAATCTGCCATATTTTACTAATGATTGGCATTGACTTATCTACTCAGGACCCCCACATAGTGTTCATGGGGAATGTGGCTAAACGAGCGGTTTTACTTAGTTTACTCATTGCTTCCGCCTGTTTAGCAGGTTGTACCAGTGATGAGGATTCATCTGACGATGATTCGGCAATTGACCTAGTAATTTACTACGATGCTACATCGGGAATGATTCAAGAAAATATTCAAAACGGGCAACAAGTGTCGTTTAGTGGAGTTGAGTTAACCTTCGATTATGCCTACACAAAATCTGCCGATGGCAATATTGCAAGTTATTATTTTGAAGCTGGGGACGGCAGTTCTCGAATTTCCGCACAAGCCAATGATACTGGTGAAATCACGTACAATTATGCCACTCACGGCTTGTTCACTGCGGTTCTGGGAGCGATTGACGAGGCGGGAAATGAGGCGAATGAAAGCATAACAATTAGAATCGATAAACGTACTCTTTGGGGACAATCTGGAACTGATAATCCAAGTACTATGACTATTAATACCAATCCGGATTGTGAATGCGATGCACCTAGTAAGATCGCTATCGACTCAACTGTCGAAAACCCCGGAAACCTTGGCGGCTTTGGTGGTAGCCCTGTTTCAGTTAACTGGTTGCTCAGCGGAGAAGGAGTCAATCGAGATTCTGGTCAAGAACAAATTGCTGATGGACAAAATGCACAGTGGCTTCATGATGAATTCAATCCAGGTAAACAAAGTTGGTCGTTAGATGTAGAACTCAGCGGGAATGATGAGCAAGTCAACATCGACCATGATGTAACAATAACGTACAATGATGAGGAAAGCAAACCTAATCCTCTGCCAACTAAAGAACAATAGCACCTTTAATTTCAGTTTCAGCACCGGTGAAACTGAAAGTTAAACTAAAATATTGACTTTCATCCTGCGATTAGACATCAATAAAGTGCGATTTGGCGAAAACATGCGTGCTTAATCTATTCATATACCCCAGCCCGATGGTATGGGTTGGAAGTGAACGGATGGCGACTAAAGCGAAGAAAAAAACTAAGATTGAAATTGAAAAGAATGAAGACCCTCAAGAGGACACAATGTTAATGATGGCGCTAGATGATGATGCACCCGAAGTCAAAATTGATGATTTACCAGGCGTAGGACCGGCAACTGCTGAGAAACTGCGCGAGGCTGGATTTGATGATCTACTATCATTAGCAGTCATGTCACCTGCTGACTTAGCAGAACAAGCAGAAATTGGCGAATCGGTAGCTGGGAAAATTATTGCAGCGGCTAAGAAGATGGCAAATATTGGCGGTTTCGTATCTGGTGGGGCGCTATTAGAACGACGAAAAGAAGTTCAAAAGTTATCTGCAAAAGTGCAATCAATCGATGATTTACTAGGTGGAGGTTTTGAAACTCAAGCCCTGGTTGAGGTTTATGGAGCATTTGGCAGCGGAAAAACTCAGATAGGTCACCAATTAGCAGTAAATTGCACATTACCAGTCAGCGAAGGAGGATTTGATGGTGATGTATTCTATATCGATACAGAAGATACCTTTAGACCTGAGAGAATTACTCAAATGGCTAGAGGTCAAGGCCTAGATCCCGACCAAGTACTTGCTCGAATCCACGTTGCTAGAGCCTACAATTCGGCTCACCAAATGTTGCTGGTGGATGAAATCAAAAGAGTTGGTAAAGGCTTGAACGTCAAGATGATTATTGTTGATTCTTTAACCAGCCACTTTAGAGCTGAGTTCATCGGTCGTGGAATGTTGGCCAACAGACAGCAAAAGTTGAACAAGCATTTGAAGGAACTTAAACAGCTTGCAGATATTAACAATGCGTTGGTATTAGTGACAAACCAAGTTCACTCGAAACCAGATGCTATGTGGGGAGATCCAACCAAGCCAGTTGGTGGCCACGTTCTTGCACACGCAAGTACATTTAGACTATACTTGAGGAAAGCTAAAGGTGGTAGAAGAATCGCTAGACTAGTGGATTCACCGAACCTACCAGACGGCGAGTGCGTCTATCAAGTAACTGAAGAAGGACTCAAAGATTGATTTGGCAAAATCTCCAAGGTAGACAAATCGGCTATTTTAATCGAAAATCAGTCGGCACCTTCAAAGATGCTTGGACAATCTTACTATCATGCGCCATTTAATTGACCGCGTTTTAGAATTAAACGAAGAAGAGCAAGTCAGGGTTTCTCCAAGTGAGGTCCCTCCCGGTCAAGGCAATGAAGATGAGCTGAAAGCGTTGCTAGAATCGTTGCAACCACGTATTCGAGTTTATGGTGCCGGCGGCGCAGGGTGTAACGCAGTGAGTAGATTAGCAGAAGAAGGGCTATTTGAGAGCAGTTACGTCACCGGATATGCGATAAATACAGATGCACAAGCACTTTTGATGTCGCCGTTAGAAGAAAAAGTGTTGATCGGCAGAACAGCACGAGGCAGAGGTGCAGGAGGCGATCCAAGCAAAGGTGAAGCTGCTGCACTAGAATCAGAAATGGTCCTTAGAAGAATTACCAATGACACACAACTTGCGATAATTACTGCTGGCATGGGTGGTGGCTCGGGTACCGGTGCTGCTGGCCACATTGCTAGACTGGCCAAGCAACAGGGCGCAATGACAATTGCGGTAGTAACTTATCCGTTCAAATCAGAAGGGTCGCTAAGAAAGCAAAATGCTGAATGGGGTTTAGAGAGACTCAGGGAACACTGTGATACAATATTAGTAATTCCAAATGAACGTTTGTTAGAAATTGAGGGTGTTAAGGATTTACCGATTGCCAGCGCATTTAGAGTTGGTGATGAGTTACTTGTACGCTCAATTACTGGAGTAACTGAACTACTAACTACTGATGGCATGGTTAATCTTGACTTTGAAGATTTGAAGGCTGTTATCAAATCTGGTAGCGGAGTTGCCATGATTGGCCTTGGTGCCTCTTCAGCAACAAATAGAGCAGAAGATGCGACTCTAGAAGCCTTGCATTCGCCATTACTGGAACTCGATACTACTGATGCTCGTGGCGCGTTGATTAACGTAGTGGGCGGGCCTAACTTGACTCTTGGAGAAGCCGAAAAGTGTGCGCAGATTATTCAAGAACGAATCTCCCCCCACGCTAAGATAATTTGGGGTGCTGCTGTTGACCAAAACCTAGGTGATGAAATTAGAGTGATGCTGGTTCTAACTGGAGTGAAGAGTGAACAAATTCATGGATCTAGTGAAAACCGTCAACTAAGAGCCCTTAGAAACAAAAGTATTGAGTTTGTTAATTAGTCCTTAACTACCTTGACCAATATGTAGAACAAGACTAGCAATCCTAGTCCAAGCATAGCTTTGTCAGAAAACTCAAGTTCATGATTATTTTTGGGCTGATCAAATGTATTGTAGTTCTCAGTACCAAGAACGTATATTTTTATTTTATTCCATCCGTCTCCGGTAAATTCACCATTACCGTTGACGGCATTACCGAAAAAAGTCAAGGCGCTTAATGATGTATTATCACTGGGAGATTGCCAAGTAAGGTTCCAAATCCGTTGTTGATTTCCTAGTACCGTATGTGTCCATCCATCACCGATTATTTGACTGGTGTTGGTGTCATTGAAGGATATAGTTCCAGATGATACAACCAACCTAAAGCCACCTTGAGCAGAACTTGCATTAACATCAATTTGTGGATTATCAACAATCAATTGCAGAAAGTAGGTGGTATTTGATTCAAATTTTTCAGGCAATCCAGCTATCTGCACGGATGTTAAGTCATTTTCTGCCCCATGACAAAGGCATCCTTGTTCGCCGATATCTCCTACACCGTTAGGAAAACCGTCCACCTCGTGAACGGGCATAAGAATTAGGACAGCAAACAATAAAATTACCGTAATTGCCCTCGGCATTCTGGTAGCCACACTTTGCCCAAAATGTCACCACCTTTGACCCTTATCATGCCCTTACCACATCAAAGTATCGTGATGCAAACCGCGACAGTGAGGAACATTATCTTAAGTATAATGAAATCCAAGTTCGAGGTATGTTTCAAGAAGAAGCCTTTGTTTTGCCCAACTCATTTGAGGAAGATGACATAGATATTTTTGCTGAATTAGGCGTGGTAAACAACCAACCTGTTGCAGTAAAATCAAATCAAGAATTCCAAAATGAAAATCTAGCCATCTTGTTATCAGACGATGATGAGGCTGAGCCGCTAATAGAAACACAGGAATCTCTTGCCACACAACAACCAGTTGTGAATGAAACCTCGACCACCACCATTTCAGACGAAACAATTACTCAACTGTTAGAAGTATTAGTCAAGAAGGAACTTAATTCCTTAGACCAAGAATCTATCATTAGCAAGATCCCCACAAAGGCAAAGTTCAATCTAGAAACTGCCAAAGTTAGCAAAAGCGATGAAGAATATGAGCTCTCTGTAATAATCGAAGTCGATGGTTCAGGTCCACTAAGGCCGTTTGCTAAGGTTCGCAGCGAAAATAATTCACTACTAATTGAGCCAGCGCCTAAAACAATTCCAAGTAGTTGGATTCCACTTTATGAGGCATTGAGAGATATGCTAGCCAAGGCCATGCAAGCACTATCCTCAACAAATTTCACCATTAACAAAAATGTTTGAAGAAATATCTACAGTTGATTTGAACATATTTGACACTGTGCAATATTTCTCGTGACTTTTTTCCACCAGCCTTTTGGCAAGTTTCTTGGGCGCATCACCCTCAATGAAATAATTCATCTCTATCGCTGTGAAAACTTTTGGCGCTTCGGTTTTTCTTTGCCCTGATAATTCGATATAAATTCTTGATATTTCACGATCTTTCAATCCGGTTTGAACATCGGCCAATGAACATGCGCCAATCATCTGTAATACTATTTGTACAGGTGTTGGTCCATTATCCCAGTCGATTTCTATACAGTCCCCAGCATCATTAAAGCAATCAACTTTACTCTTACCTTTCCACTCAACACGGCCGAACATGACGGGCCTACGGGCGGTTCATTCTTGAAGGAAATGCCTCTCGGATGTATTGATTGGAATGGCTGGAAAGACAATTACCCTTAACAATGGCTTGCTAAATGTGCCTGATAACCCTACCATACACTTCATTGAAGGTGATGGAATTGGTGTTGATATCAGCCCAGTAATGATAAAAGTCGTAGATGCTGCGGTAAGCAAAGCATATTCAGGAGAAAAACAAATTCACTGGGATGAAGTACTTGCTGGGGAAAAGGCATTCAATCAAACTGGTCAGTGGTTGCCTGAAGAAACACTAGAAGCCATGAGGTCAGGATTAGTCTCAATCAAGGGGCCATTGACAACTCCAGTTGGTGGCGGAATCCGTTCACTTAACGTTGCATTGCGACAAAAACTGGATTTATTCGCTTGTGTAAGGCCTGTAAGATGGTATGATGGTACTCCTTCTCCAGTTAAAGCCCCTCAAGATGTTGACATGATTATTTTCCGTGAAAATAGTGAAGATGTTTATGCTGGAATCGAATGGGAAGCAGGTACTGAAGGGGTTGCGAAGGTTATTGATTTCTTACAGAATGAGATGGGAGTCGATAAGATTAGATTTCCAAATACCTCTGGCATAGGAATTAAGCCAATCTCACAAGAAGGCACTGCAAGAATCGTCCGTGCAGCGCTAAAATACGCTGTTGAAAATGATAAAGACACTGTAACTTTGGTTCACAAAGGAAATATCATGAAATTCACAGAAGGCGGATTTAGAGATTGGGGCTATGAATTAGCAAAACAAGAGTTTGGTGCTACTGAACTTGATGGCGGTCCATGGTGCACAATGAAAAATCCAGTTACTGGTAATGAAATCCTCATCAAGGACGTTATTGCTGATGCAATGTTACAGCAAATTATCCTAAGACCCGCAGAATATTCTGTGTTAGCTACGATGAATCTTAACGGTGATTACATTTCTGACGCTCTGGCTGCTCAAGTTGGCGGTATAGGAATCGCACCTGGTGCGAATATCAACTACGATACAGGGATTGCCATTTTCGAAGCTACTCACGGAACTGCACCAAAATATGCTGGCCAAGATAAAGTAAATCCTGGAAGCGTAATATTGAGTGCTGAAATGATGTTAAGACATATCGGTTGGACTGCTGCTGCAGACCTTATTGTCAAGGGAATGGAAGGAGCTATTTTGGCAAAGACCGTCACCTATGATTTTGAAAGATTAATGGATGATGCAACATTGCTAAAATGTAGTGAATTTGGTGATGCAATTATCTCATACATGTGATAATTATGAGTGATATGACAGAAATTGAACGTGAAGAATTAATTTCTACCGCAAAAGCGGCAATAAACAACGATCCGATTGGTTGGTTTGATGAACTATACGATTTAGCTAACAGAAATTCGTCAATGATTCCTTGGGCAAGGATGTCACCTAATCCAATAATGATAGATTGGGTAAAGGAAAATATCGCTGGAGGTAAAGCGTTAATTGTTGGTTGTGGGCTTGGTGATGATGCCATCGGCTTAGAAGAACTTGGCTTTCAAGTAACTGCATTTGATATTTCAGAACAATGTATTAACTGGTGCAGGGAAAGATTCCCTGAGTCTTCGGTAGATTGGCAGGTTGCGGACATTCTTGAGCCGCCAACCAAGTGGATAGAACAGTTTGACTTGGTTGTAGAAATTCATATTTTGCAAGCAATACCAGATGGAGGTATTAGAGAACTCGCAGCTAAAAATTTACCCAAGTTACTCAATAAAGACGGGTTTTTATTGTGTATTGGTAGGTTAGATAACGGTAAACAAGTGATACAATCACCCCCTTGGCCGCTGAAAGAGGATTGGTTAAAGGCTTCATTTAGTGAGATAAACCTGCATGGATTTACTCAATTTACCTACCAAGAATCAATAGATGTCACAAGATATTACGCAGCATGGAGAAACTAGTTCTAGTTTAACCAAGAATTCAGCATTTTGCTATTCTTTATTATTCCGTAACCAAACCGTTCTTCAAAGGCCCTCGCTGCCAAGGTAAAATCGCCATCCCTAGTTGCTACTAAGATGCTGCCTAGGCCTTCCAAAGATTGCGATGCTAGGTGACGGCATATTGCCATAATTTCACGATCTGCTGCTTCTGGGAAAATCGCTTGGCCATTTATCTTGGTCCGGTTTTGTTTAGGATCTCGTCTTACCTTCATATCGGTTAACTCATCATATATTTCAGAAAATTCAGCCAAGAAAAGGCTAATTTCTTTATCGGATTGTTCATCCACAGCGTCTCTCTCAGTGTGAATGTCAAGGGGTTTCCAGCGGCTGTACTCTGAGATTATTTCATCAACTAGCTTCGATATTTTACTATCATCAAGCACTGATTCGAGTACTTCAGGCTTGACTAATGAAGTGCTAAATTTAGCCTTTAACTTGCCGTGACGTTTACTTAATTCAATAAGCTCTTGTTTTACTGTTGAAGGTAGCCAAAGGTTAATTCTGCCTGCATCTGCACGGCTTTTGAGTACTTTGTGGAAATTATCATGCTCAAACAAGTCTAAACTTGTTTCACTAGCTAGCTCTAGATTATGAGCAATTTTATCCACCAATGCATCAACCAAAATGTTGGTGTCTACTACAACTAATGGTGGCAATGCCAAATTCTTAAGATAACGTCGTGAGGAATTAGGAATTTGTAACTTGTGGGTGGCAAATAATGCTCTTTCTGCATCGTATAATGTCTTCATTTCTGATTGTTTAAATTTACCAGAATTCTGCGCCCTCTCAAGATATGTTAAGCCTTCAATGGGATTCTTTTCAGCAGCATCACTAGCGATATCATAAATTGCCATTATCGTTGGTGGAGTTTGTTGCATTTCATTGCGGAATCTGTTATCAAAACTGTGACGGTTACGACGCTTGTTACGCTGAATCGCATTTAGAGCCGCCGTAACACGCCCCAAAAACGGATCTCCCGGCAATTCTCTGGAATGTTCAAACGGATAATTTCTCAGCGTATCTAGTTCATCTTCAGCAAAGAATGTGATGGTTTTGGTTTCCATTTCACCCTCAACATTTTCTTCTTCAATATCTTTTGAATAGCGAACAAATTCTTTCAATAAATGGGTTGCTTCATTGGTTTTCTGATTGCTTGCAGTAAATGAAACTTTGAGATAAAGTTGGAAACGTTTGGTTATTGCAGTACGTAATGCAGGTTTTGTATCTAGTAGTTCAACTGCTTCACTCCATTGTTCAGCATGGGCAAGATGAATTATTGATTTGCGGTATAGTATCATTGAATGCTCGTAATCGAATTCTTCACTTTCTGCAGCTCTGCGGTATTCTCTTGCAGCGTTCAATTCCTCATTGTTTTGAGCAAATAATGCCGCTCTTGACAAAGTATGCCAAGGAGATAGCGGGTCGTTTTGTTGGTACCAAGTAACCAGTTGTTCTAAGCCAATATCATACTCGAAGACTAATTGGCGAATAGCGCGAATAAATCTAGTTGGAATTTCAGACCCAATAACTAAACTGTTTAAAGTTGCAAATATTTCTTCATCTGCATCCCCATGTTGTAGAGAAATGGTCGCTTGATTTAGTTTCAGGGTTGAGATTAAGGCCATCAAAAGGTTGGATTCTAATGCCGAAAGATCAGCTTTTTCAACGCTAGTTATTAGATGATTTATGTGAGTTCTTGAAGTAATCCCTGTACCGCCTTGCTTCAATGCATTCCTTGCTTGTCTTAGTGCTTGATAGCCTTTCTTACCAAGTACAGTGAAGTGCCCGTCATCTATTTTGTTACCTTCCATTAACATGACCAGGCTCTGTGACATTGGAGACAAATATTCTGGCAATGCTGTACTGTGAATTGAATTTAGCGCGAGTTGCCTCATTTCAATTGACTTTTCCCACAGTTGATGCTCTTGATTAGTGGCCAGCAAATGATATGACAACAAAGTTTCATGAGGATGTGACATTGGTGCGAGATCGTTGTTTGTCAAAATTTTACTGAGTCTTCTTAACTCGAGTTTTTGAGCAAAGACTGCTATAGCAGCAACGCTTGATTCTTCCCATGCTTCACCGCCGCTGTCTTGTAGCATCTTGAAGCATTCATTCTTCAAATTTAATGATGAGATCTCGTGCTGAGCAATATACACCAATGCACCTTCATCAAGAACATTTAATTGAGCCTTAAGCCAATCCTCAACTGCTGTGGAATTTAATTGGGATACTAGTTGGTATAGATTATCAATGTCTATCGCATTATCAAGGCTGTAAGTGACCAAAGTGTCTGCCGCCTCATCACTTTTGCCACTTGCCGCTAAAGCAGATAAATGAACCCACTTCAAATTCTGCACTTGTAATTGGGAATTGGGGATGGTCTCCAATAGTTCAATTCCCGCTAAAATTTCAGCGGGTGATAATTTTTCAACCTCGTCAGTAAAATTGAGCCAAGCAAATCTTTTTCTTGCTTTTGAGAGACCGTCTTGGCCACCGTTGATACTGTTTTTCCAATCATTTACCTTACCGTTGACTAAATCTACAAGATCACTGAACTGGTCGGCTAATTCTTTATCGCTCTTAGCTAATTCTTTCAGTGCTTTTTGTGAGTCTAGTCCACTAGCAATTGCAAGTATTACAGATATTACTGATGCGTCACCGGTAAGGGACAACAGGCTTTCCCCCGCTTCAATACTCCTTCTAGAGGATATTTGGGATTGTATCTTTTGAATTGCGATTTGTTGTGCTGCCTCGCCACAAAGAGCCGATAATTGGGATATCGCGTTCCCTAGTTGTTCATTGTCAAAAACGTCAATCTTGGCCACTTCGAGAGATACTTTCTTCTTGGTCTTGGCTTTCTTTTTAGCTACAGGGAAGCCGATAAACTGAGCAAGAAGGGCGGTTTTCTCACCTATTTGGTGCCAGACTTTGTCCACTCCAGTAGAAAGGCAAGTTTCGCGTATTGCGTTTTCAGCCGCAGTCAAATCGTCTGTCCACTCTCCTCGCTTTAATTGTTTATTAATTAATAAAACTGCCAATCTATAAGCTGCTGTTTCAGAACTATCGGAAGTTATTTCCTCACTACTTGGCAGCCAGTCTAGTGAGGATTTACCCTCTGAACCACGCCCTCTGCGACGCATCATTCTGTTTGAGCGTGAGGTGTTACTATCTTCATCATCACCAGGAATCTCTACTTCATCCAACGCAATTGTGAGAATGCTTCGCCAACTTTTATCCATTATTTGCCAATCTGGTGATTTAGCAACTCTAGCTTTGCGTTGTTGTTTGGGAATATTATGCTTGAAAGCAATTTCTAAGCAATTTGCCATGTGCCCTTCCTGCATACTGTCCACCCCCTACATATTGACGGCTAGTTAAGTCGCTATTCAATTAACCGGCAACAATTAAGCCTAAATCTATCTGGAATATGTTTTTCATCACTAGTGTTCATGAATGAAGAGGCTGTAGCGGAGTTTGACTGAGACCATGGATTTCGTTCGAGCCATTGCATTATTGGCCCATCCAGTATTAGCCAGTGCGCTAATTTTCTGGATTTGGCGACAGTATTCATGGCGCAAGACAAGTAAAGGCATGAAGGGGCAGATTCGAAAAGATGCTCTGGAAAAGCATGAAAAAAATGGTCAGTTTATTTTATCGGCAGGAATTGCTGTCGTGTTGGTCGCTTTTATCGGGCGTATGGTCGCAGGATGGCGATCTAGTGGCGATATATTTGCAGAAATTTGGCCAACAAGTCTTCATGGAACTATTGGTCCTCTTGGCCTCGCGCTATTACTAATAATGACTAACTTAGGAAAATCGGTCAAGCGAAAACGATTGGCTGGCGAAAAGTTTGCTGATGAGAAATTAAAGCATGGAAGGGCGGCCGATTTTATTATGGCGTTAATATTCATCCATGCTTTTTTAGGATTCCTTTACATATTCGTAGTATTGTGATTAACCGCTAAAACAGCATCTCTCTCGGTCCACATTTGAAGCCATTTTGCTAAGTTATCATCAAGCCCTGGAGGCTGAATTCGGCAACCACAAGCGTTCATGTGGCCCCCGCCACTAGGATCAAACTTTGTTGCAAGACGAGAAAGGTCATACCTACCTTGCCCTCCTTGGATAAAGGAATTAGCGTAGAAACTTGCTGACAATGGTGGCCTGTTAGGGTCGTCAATATTGCCATCTGAGTATCCATGGATTATGCAACAAGCATCTGCTTTGTCACCGGCCCATGCGGTCACTAAGTAGCCATTAGAGAAATGACCCGTATCTTGTAAATGACATATTGCAAGACGGTCAATTATCACGGTATTGGACTCAACTACCTGCTCTATTGCTAATCTTTGTTGTTGTTGTACCAACAATCGTGATTTAACTTCTGGTAATTGTAAAATTTCAGAGATGGTTTTGCCTTGGGAGAGATGGTTAACAATATGGTTCATGTAGTCACTTTCAGTGACTTTCAATGTTCGACTGAAGCGCATTAACTCACCGTCTTCACGAAACTGCTGGATAGTTATGCCTCCTGAATCAAGGGCATCAACAAACGGCATTACCTCAACAAAATTAGCTAAATCACAATGGGAATCAATCAGGTCATAGACCAATCTTGCTGCTGATGGAGTTGGTTGCCAATCAGTAACTCCACCCTTTTGTTCAAATTCTAGCGATTCTTGCTTAGTTGGTTTGTTGGTTTGATGATGATCTAAATACCAACCACAGTTATGATGAAATGGTAAATCAACAATTACCGTAGAGGCGTCGATTTCTTTATCCATATTGCCATTTCTTACCAATGCTGCATGGGAAAAACTCACTTTTGCTGTGGAATTGTAAGTTTTCAAAATGGCAGCGCCAATTAAACCATCAAAGTCTGAATCTGCCACAATCTTGGTGAACCGTGGAATCTCTCTCGCACCCATGTTTGGAACTCGAACAACTAGATTGAAGTATTTTCGCAGTAACTTGCGTAAATAACTTGACTAACTACGTGATGGGCTTAGTATGGAAACCTCTTGTGGTGTTGTCTTAGTGAATTTTGGGACGGTGTTATTACTGCAATATCCACAAGGGCATTGGGATCTGCCAAAGGGGCACGTAGAAGAGTTTGATAGTGACAGAAAGGCTACTGCCGCAAGAGAGTTAATTGAAGAAACTGGTATTTCGGCAATAGAATTTATTGACGGTTTTGAAGAAAAGACAACTTATAGTTTCAAGCAAAAGGGAAGATTAACCGAAAAACAGGTTTTTTGGTTTTTAGCTACCACCGAAAGAATAACAGTAAAATTGTCTAAAGAACACCACCGCTACATGTGGCTTGATTGGGAGTTAGCAATTGAAATGGCCACTCATGATGAGACAAAAGGCACTCTTACCAAGGCCAAGTCATTTGCTGACCGTATCGGCTTAGTCTAAATTATCATAATCAGCGTCGTTTGAACCAATCTTTCTAATCATATTGGCGACATTCGAAGACTCTCCCCGTTTTCCTAGAGGCGTCCAAAGGGTCTCCTCTTCACCCATATTTTTAGTAACCCATCTAGCGAACACAAAAAACCAGTCTGAAAGACGATTAACATAGACTTTAGCGACCTCTCTTACCGATTCTGCACCTTCCTCATCTTCAATCGAAATTAAGCCCCTCTCCAGACGCCTGGTTACGGTCCTAGCCAAGTGAATTATTGGTTCAGGCCCTGCTCCTGTTGGTAAAATAAAACTGGTTAATGGATCAAGTTGTTCTAACCAAGCGTCCATTTCTCCTGTTAGGCTGTCGCATTGATTCGAATCAATTAACTGCATATATTCGGGTAATTTATCAGGCTCACAAGCCAATTCAGCACCCAAATCAAATAATTCATTTTGTATCCGATCTAGTGCAGACTCAGCAATATTCTGAATTCGGCCAATCGTCGCACTCGAACCCCCATCTGCATGGCTTGGTAGGACTTTACACTCTCTTCTAATCAAGCCAACGATTGAATTTAATTCGTCACAGGTACCAACTGCGACAAACCTTAGGTGAGATTTACGGTGTCTTGAACCATCAACAAATGCAGAGGAGCCATCATCTCCAGTTCCAGTATAAACACGATTAATTCGAACCATAACACACCCGACCTAACCATCCGAGGTTATGCTTCTATGAGTGGTTTGCGGGACAGGAAACTTGAGTTTAATTCATGATACCACTCAATGTCTTCTTCACCACTACACCAAGAGTATTGCACCACTTTCTCATCTACAACACCGTACCATTCAAGTCTACCAAGCTCTAAACAAGCCATTCGAGCGCCAGTGGACTGCAATCGTTTAACCACGCCATGCCACGATTGTATCATTGTAGCCAGATAGTCGGCGAGTTCTGTAACATGGTCATGTTTTGAATCATAGCTCTCCAAAATGATATCTAATTCTTCGGTTAAATCACCCGATATGTCGCTAATTGATTGAAGTTCTGCCAAACATCTAGCGGCTTCTTTCAACCCGTTTCTTGCTTCATCAATGGTTACTATTTTTGCTCCACTGGGAATTTCGTCGATTGCTGTTTCATGGTTAATCAAATCCGTGACAGACATAGGCCTACCAGAATATATTGGTGCTTCAGAAGTATCAGACACATATGGCTTTTAACGAGAAGGGTCTTGAATACATCGATAATATTGAATCATTTATGTTGATTTAGTAATCATTTGTCCATTGCCAGTGATATCGGATGAGTTGGTTGGTATTATGTGATTGTAGGTTTTGTATGCAACGTAAAATAGCACCCAAACCCAAAGTATTGCTTCGGCAATTAAAATCGCAATATAGATTGGTCCTAGTGACATTAGCATCGCGAGGCCATCATATGGGCTACCGTGAATTGATATGAAGACAAGTTGGGAGGCAAGGTTTGCCACAAACCAGATTCCTAAAATTGCCACCAGTAACGGTGAGGTTTGTTTGATACTCTTCCTCATATTGTTTTTTTCCATGGTTATATATCGACTTTAAAATACATAAAACATTCGCTCAAATGCTACTTTTCGGCGCAATGTGAATTAATAATTACTTAAAACGGCATTATTCGCTTTCGCCATGAGCTGCTGCAAACCCCATATTATTCAAGCAATCATCTATTGCAGTTAACCATTCATTAGCCACTGAATCATTGCCACCTGATTCAAGGAATAATTCGTTCCAATGGGCTGCTACCTCTGACTCCTCTAACGC
>JABJMO010000046.1 GCA_018659375.1 Methanobacteriota archaeon
GAATATTGTGGTCTTGACCATTCAAAGATGATTGGCAATGTCGATGTTGTAGCTCCCATCCAAAATGGCCTCGATTACTGTGACGTCGATACCGGCGTACAGAAAGTAGGGGGCTCTAATTAATGCGCACTAGAACCATTGCCCTTCTATCTATAGTGCTAATCTCCCTAGTTATGGTGCCTCAATTTGACGCTGCACCTTCAGGTATTGGTTCAGCAGGAGACAATGGTTGTTCTTGCCACGGAGGCCCATCATCCGATACTGTAGTATCAGTTATCGGCCTGCCTGAAAATTATAACGCAAGTGAAACCTACACTTTTACCGTCACGGTAACAAATGACGTAATGACTCTATACAACGATGGAAGCACCGAGGGTGCAGATCCATGGAACGGCCGCGCAGGTGGATTTAGAATCCTAGCATCCAAAGGAGCAGTTGCATCGGTAGACCCGACCTTGAGTCATGAAATGGATGGTGGATTGACCCATACGACTGAAGGAAACGCATTTCGAACCTGGGATTTTGAATGGACCGCCCCTGCTGATGATAGCCAGTTTGTCGAATTCACTATTTACGGTAACGCTGTCAACGGCGGTGACGGTTTTAACGGCGACATGTGGAACTCCTATGAGGCAACCATTGCCGGAATCAACGCTGGTGAAATGGCTCCAAGCGTAAGGGCACTAGTGCTGTTACTCACTGCGGTTGGTTTAGCCCTTGGTTTGATTCTCCTAGGCGTAATGTGGGTTTACTACTCAAGGTCACCTGAGACCTTCGGAATTTACAACTTCTGGGCTTACATGAAGCCTTGGCTAACAACCACTGACCACAAAGAAGTCGGTATCATGTACTTCTTGTATGGGTTTTTCTTCTTCCTTGTTGGTGGTTTCCTCGCTCTGTTGTTCAGGATACAACTTGCAGTGCCAGAGAACACTTTCCTAACTGAAACAGAGTACAACTCATTCTTCACTCTTCACGGCACAACCATGATTTTCTTGGCGGCTATGCCGATGATTGCAGGTTTCATGAACTACGTTTTGCCGCTACAAATCGGTGCTAAGGATTTAGCCTTCCCAAGAATCAATGCTATGGGTCTATGGCTACTAGTATTTTCCAGCCCGCTAATTTACACCGGAATCTGGTCTGGTGAAGCAGCAGACATTACTTGGGTTATGTACCCGCCTTATTCGTCACTAACTGAAGCCAATCTGGGCGAAGGACTCTCTCAGTATGGTTCTAACTTAGGTACCACGGCGTTCCTGTCAGGAATGCTCATGCTTGGTGCATCATCCACACTAGGAGGTGTGAATTTCATCACCACCGTGTTTACCATGCGTGCTCCAGGTGTTACTTGGATGAAGATGCCACTATTCACTTGGTCAGTATTCGTCAGTGTATTCATGCTGTACATGTCACTGCCAGCACTGGTTATTGGTCTAGTATTCTTATTATTTGATCATACAATCGGCACGGTATTCTTTACCAGTGGTGGCGACAGCTTACTGTTCCAGCATTTGTTCTGGTTCTTTGGGCATCCCGAAGTATACGTAGTTATTATTCCAGCGTTTGGAATCGTATCAGAAGTTCTTGCGACAAGTGCTAGAAGGTCTATCTTTGGCTACAAATCGATGGTATTTGCCATGGCCGGTATTGGAGTCGTCGGATTTATTGTCTGGGGACATCACATGTTGACTTCTGGTATGGATGCATTTTGGCGAGCCGCTTTCATGATTACCACTATGGCGGTTGCGATACCGACGGGGGCGAAAATATTCAACTGGCTGGCTACCATTTGGGGTGGTAGCCTAGTTATGAAAACTCATACCTTGTGGTCTCTAGGTTTCTTGGTGACGTTTACTCTTGGAGGTATTTCAGGAATGTTCTTCCCAGTCGCTGGATTAGATGTACACTTCCACGACTCATACTTCGTAGTTGCTCACTTCCACTATGTCTTCATTGGTGGAACAGTCTTTGGTATACTGTCTGGAGTTTACTACTGGTACCCTAAGGTCACTGGACGTAAACTCAATGAGAAGCTTGGTCTGTGGCACTTCTTAATCGGATTCTCTTCTTACAATGCTGCGTTCTGGCCAATGCATCAACTGGGAATTAACGGCATGCCAAGAAGAACGCACTCCTATCTTGAAGAAACTGGATTTGCTGAGTACAACTTAGCGGTCAGTATTTTTGCCTTCATCTTTGGATTAAGCCAATTGTTACTAGTTTGGAATATCTTCAGTTCCCGCCGTAATGGTGAGCCTGTTGGTAAAGACCCGTGGGGCGGATGGTCACTAGAATGGTCTACTTCCTCACCACCTCCAACACCATCATTCCATGATATTCCTACTCAAGGGGACATGAATGAACTGTACGGCCATCACGACCATTCAGACAAGAAAACAGTGGCGGAAAAACTGTGGACTGCTAAACCGAAGGGGGCTGAAGAATGAGCGGCCATGGCAACCATATTGAAAACTCCATTTGGGGCAGAGCAATCCTAATGGCAGGAGCAATAGTAACTATTGGGATAGTCGCGTTTGCTGCTTTAGGGCTAGGTGTCGGTAGTATCAAGCATGACGCTTATGATGATGCCAAGGAAACATATTACGAAGCCATGGAAGATCCAACCGTAACTCAATCGGAATTAGATCATCTACATCATGAAGAAATAGACGCACATCTTTCCTATCTAACCTACTGGGTAGCAGGGGTGACCATCATGGTCATTAGTATAATTTATGCGATATTTTTGGGTATTGGAGGATTCATTAATTCAATTCAGCCCCAAGAAGAGGAAAGCCATGGTGATGATCATCACGACGAACATCATGGCTCAGCATCACCAATCATTTTCTGTTTTGGTGTATTATTATTCTTAATGGGATTCCCAGATTTTGTTGAGGGGCTAAGACCATTGCTGTCACAAGGCGGCACCTTCGCTCTAGGTAACTTAGTTCTAAGCACTATTGGTTTGACAATCATAATGATTGGTATAGCAAACTGGTGGCGAGAAGACCTGCCATTTATCGGTCACGGTGAACAAATTGCCACCTCTGCGCCATTTGAAGGTGAACATATCAGAAAAGCTGGTCTTTGGGTATTCATCATGTCTGAGATTATGGTCTTCGCAACCTTCTTTTCTTCATATCTTAGAGTCAGAACCGAATGGTGTACCAAATGGGCTTTCGATAACGGCTTAGAAAATGGCAAACCAGTTGAAGGCTGTGTAAGCCAAAGCCAAATTGATTTGTTTGATGCTGGAGAAGTTGTTACCGGCGATGTAGTCATGACTGCATCAGACTACCTACGTCCTGGTGGCGCTGCAGGTACCGGTGACTTCTGGACAATGTTGCCAGGTGCAGTTAACACCTTTGCGCTAATTATCTCCTCATACACAATTGTGCTTGCACTCAAGACTGCTAAGGCAAAAGATTGGGAAGCACCAAAAGGAGTTCTAAGACATCTACTACCTGATAAGAAGACAGCAGTTAGAAATTACCTAATAGCCACTCTACTCTTAGGTTCGATGTTTATCGTACTAAAGTTAGTAGAATGGAGCCATCTTGTGGCAGAAGGTTTCACAGTTGGAACCTCTCAAGGCTCAATATTCTATGTGGCAACAGGTGCTCACGGAATGCACGTATTCGCCGGGTTGCTGATTATGCTTTATCTAGTATTCAAGGCAGACACTATTGGATATGATGAAGACAATGGCCAGGGAATCGAATATTTCGGTCTGTACTGGCACTTTGTAGATTTGGCTTGGGTAGTTATCTTCCCTGCATTCTATTTGTATTGAGGTGATATTATGGGCGAACATGAAACAACAGGAATTATCGAATCAATCGTTGAGCGTCTTCCTGGCAACAAAGACATTTACTTTTGGAATTTTATCGTTTTGATGGTCTTTACCTTATTTGAGGTAGGGGCAGTGTTTTTCGAAACAGTGCCAGGTACTGAAATAAGAATCTCTCGATTTGCCGTATGGACTATTTTGGTGATTGTTGGAATTGTCAAAGGGTATGGAATTGCAGCATATTTCATGCACTTGAAGGGTGACCCTAGAATTTACACTAGAACTGCTTTATTCCCGGTTTTATTCGTTTTGTTGATGCTTTGGGGTATCGGTCTTTCCAATCCAGAAGCAATTACTGAATTGCCATCATGGTGCACTCCCGACTGGGATTATGCCACATCTAGATGAGCCCACATTGCATATGTAAAAGGAGTATTCATATACACTCCGCCATAGGGAATGTCATGATGTCTAAGAAGTCACTGTTAGCACTGTTAGTTGTGTCGCTATTCATTACCTCAGCCATACCAACTGCTACTGCCTACAAAGGCTACCAACTTTCTAGACCTCCTGTAGAGGATTTCAGTTTAATCGATCAAAATAATCAGAATGTAAACCTTACAGATTCACGAGGTGATGTAGTTATTGTTGCGTTTATTTTTACTCGATGCCCTGATGTTTGTCCTGTCATCACTCAATTATTACGTTCAGTAGAATCCGGCATTGGAGAAGATTATGAAGAACATGTTTCAATTGTTTCAATCTCAGTAGATCCAGAACATGACACTCCAGAACGCTTGAAGCAATATACTGAGTTGCACAAAGTCAATTGGTCACATCTTACTGGTGATTTAGCGGACATGGAAAGCATATACTCCAATTTTGGTCTTGTTGTGCAAAAGAACGTTATTGAGGCTCATATTGGTGATATCAACGGTCATCAGGCTGAAGATTCGACAGTTATGTTTGTCAATAATACCGGTGTCTCAACAGAACTAATGAATACACCAACAGCTTGGTCAACAACAAAGTTTGCGGCATTAGAAGCAGACTGGGAACTAAACTATTCAACTCACCCAGTTTATGGCACATTTGTTAGCGGAATTGACGGTATTGAAGCACCATCAGACAACTCTTGGTACTGGAAGTTGATGACTTACAACACGAGTGGACAAGCTTGGGAAGGCTCTATGTTAGGTATAGATTCGGTGACCACTCCAACAAGTAATAACATCGCTTGGATGGCTTCGACAGCAGATGCGACATTACTCTCACCTCCAGATCTAGACAATTCATCAGTGTCCCTGATATATCCAGATAATACCACTGCGTTTCAACAAATCAACAATTCAAACGGTTGGCATTTGACTTCAGCAGCCTTTGATGGAGCAGGAATTGCTTTCTCAGCCCCACATTCACAATACGGTCATTATCTAGAATCCGTAAGCCAAGAAGACCCAGCCGCGGATAATTACTCTTGGTTGTGGGAACTTCATGAATGGAATGAGACAGCAATGAACTGGCAAGCCAGTGCAGTTGGTATGGATTCTATTGAATCCCCTTCTTATCTTGCTTGGGCACCAAACACCACCGCAGATTCAACAATCCCAATCCCGGGAGTATTTGTTGAAGATGACCAAGAAGAGTGTAATGGTAATGGTTGGGAAATGGGCAGCGGTTCAGGCAAACATTGCATGTGTGATGATGGCTATGAATGGGCAGAGGGCACTATGCTTTCATGTGTCCAAGTAGATATTGTAGAAGAATACAATGTTGGCCACTCAACTACCACTTTCATTCTTGATACTGAAAGAAGACCAGTAGTTGCTTGGACTGGCGATAATTGGAATGCTGAAGAATTCATTTCTGATGTACGGATGCTTGTTGAGGGTGAGGGATTAGTTGACACAGATAGTGAAGGAATCCCTGGTTTCACGACGATCGCCAGTATCGCAGCAATCTCTGTAGCAGCCATTAGAATTGGTCGAAAGCAAAGTAATGAACCACAATAACTCATTCTGCTAATTAGGGCAAAAGACTAGAAAGAGGAATATCTGCGCAAACATATTGCAGAGATCGCATAGCCCGGTATTGCGGTGGACTTGAAATCCACTGTCGTAAGACACGGGGGTTCGAATCCCTCTCTCTGCGCCAAAATTATTGTTGTTAATCAGGTTAGATAATCGAAGAGTTCTCAAACTAAATCCCCTCTCATAGGTATATGCGGAGAGCGCGCCTTGCCATGTTACTGGTCGCAACTATGTTGTTTGCTGGATGTTTAGGTGCCAATACTGCTGAGTGGGGCAACGGTGGTATCGATGTTGATTTTTCTACTGATGAGACGTCAATTACCACTAATCTTGGTGGCGGTGAATCATCCTTTGAAGACCTGTCTCCGGTTGGTTGTGACGTTGGAGAAGAGATTTCTCCAAGCAAAAATGCTAGTGACCGAATTCAGTTCCAAGGCTTCCTATCAGCCAGTATGTTGTATGACTCTCACGACCCAATCGACGGGGCGAGGGGAATGGATACTGCAGTTACTGCTGCGGTCGCCATCCAAGCGATGTCTGAAGCCGATGCCAATAATGTCAAGGACGGCGAAGGTGCTAGAATTGACATAAAACAATGGAACATCCCATTAATGCCAGAGACCCGAGCTGGGACAGTAGATTTGGATGAAATCGACCAAGATACTGAATCAGATTGGTACATTCTGGGCCTTATTCCAACTACTGAAAATTTGAATGAAGGCTTCAAGGCCCTGAGCGAGTGGCACAAGCCAATAACTATTCACGGATATTTAATCAGTCCAACGCTGGTCAACGGTACCGCCTTTACCATCGATGGTCAGTCACAAACTACAGGCTATTACAAAGAGGGAACTCAATCTTATCATCACACTTTGAATAATGATTGCGAATTGAATGTCGGAACCAGCAATCTCCAATCAGTATATGTTTTAGTAGATAAAATAGAATTAAATGGCGAAGTAATCAGTTCTAGCGGCAATTCAGACGATGAATGGAAACACGGCGACGTGCCTATCTTAGGCAGGGCTGGCTTTATTCTGTTCTTCTTAGTTGTCGGTATTGGTGGCTCAGTTGGCATGTTCATACTGTCACAAATGATCGTCAGGCAAGGGGCCAAGGAGACCATGAAAGTATTACTTGGTGATGAAGGGATAGCAAAGGTCAAGAAAGTGGCTTCTGACTTGCGCCGTGATAAAAAATCAGGCAATATTTCTCCGACCGAACGCAAGCGCCAGCAAGATAAACAAGACCGTGACGAAAAGAAACAGCGTAAACCGCCTGGTAAATCAAAAGACACTGCAGGGCCAATAGCTGGATTTGATTTAGATAGTGCGCTGTCATCTAACTCAGAAGATGATGGTCCGCAAGAATTCGGCAGCAAGTCTTCATCAGTAGTGGTTAGTCAAGAAGCGATTAAATTGGAGCAACAGGCAATCGATAGTGAACCGGTGGTTCAAGAAAAAGCGTGGACGCCGCCGACCTCAACTCGAACAAGTTCTCCAGTCAGCAATGTAGTCTCAAGCGAGCCAGCGCGCAAAAAGACCGAACACTTCACTGGTAGCGTTCGTCAAGAGTCACCAACTCCCAAAGCAGCGGCGCCAGTCAAGAAACGACGGGCGACAAAGAAGCGTAAAGCGGCTAAGCCTGAGCCAACCCAAGTCGAGCCTGAACCACAACATGAAGAAAAGGTTCACCGGGAGTCATTTGAAGAAGATGAAGATTTCTCTAATTTCTCTTTATGAAGTATGAATTATTTTTAATGCGCTCTGCATAACTTCCATTTTAAGCGGAGTAGAACCAATGTTTTCCCCATCAACATTAATCGCAGTTGGCTTTGGAGTGGCAATTTCAAGAGTTTTGAATCGATGGTAATCTACCTTAGGATGAAATACATGACGGCCTTCTTTCTTCAACTGGCCAAAGGCTTTGAGAATTTCTCCTCGTTTCATCTTCTTCAAAATGCCAATATCCATCTTACCATCATCTAGTGAGGCGCCAGGGGCAAGCGGTAGTAATGAACCACCAGTTTGGCTATTTTGTATCAAGAAAAGTGTGAAGTCGTCTTCAAACACATGACCGTCGATGGTAAGTTTTGCATTTCGGCGATTGTTAGCCATGATGGCCATTAGGATACCAACATCATAACGTATCGGGCCCATCCAACGCATCTTTTCCGCTTTAATGGTAGAATCAACCCCAAGCCCCCAAGTAACTAGATTGGTACTATAGCGAGTTAATTCACCACCTTCACTGCCTGGCAGCCCAGCAACCATGTCGACCTTGGCCAAGTCTAGAGTTTGATAGTGTCCAGCACAAATTCTCGCCACTGCGTCTTCAGTACTCTTGATGCTTAGATCGTTGGCCATCGAATTACCAGTCCCAGCAGGGATTAAGCCCACTCGACAGTTACTTCCAGCCTGCATTAGACCAGTTACTACTTCTGATAGACTGCCATCTCCGCCAACTACGGCTACAATATCAGCATCATCAGTCGTCAAACCTGCTGCAATCTGAATTAACTCACCTGAATAAGTCGACAAATGCATAGTTACTGAAATCCCATTTTCCTTAAACATAGCAGAGGCTTGACTTGCTATTTTTTCACCTTGCTTTTTACCAGAAAAAGGATTGACCATCAAGTGAATTACTTTTACCGGCTCACCGCTGATGAGTTCATTGGTAAAAATTCGAGCGTAAATTGGCTTGTGAACACCTTTCTTTTTCTTACTAGTTAAGTCGGGTAAAAACTCGATAATTTCCGGTCCATTACCGTTAGAGGCCATACTATCCGATACGGGTTTGGCGCATGAATACTTCCCTTTTGGGCAAAAGCAAGCACTCAATTATGGAAAGCCACACGGTGAGTTCAGTGAAGTCTATGGAATGGAGTGAATCTGATGTTCAGTTCATGACTCGTGCTCTTGAGGTTGCTGAGACTGGTAGAGGACGTGTTTCACCAAATCCACTGGTCGGCTGTATACTTGTCAAAGACGACAAAATCATCGCTGAAGGCTGGCATGACCACTTAGGTGGCCTGCACGCTGAGCAAATGGCAATACACGATGCTGAACAAAAAGGCCATTCACCAAATGGCTCAACAGCCTATATTACTCTGGAGCCATGTAACCACTTTGGCCGTACTCCTCCCTGTACACAGGCGTTAATGTGGGCTGGAGTCAAAAAGGCAATCATTGCTCACTATGACCCCAATCCAACAGTTCGTGGTCAAGGAGTCCAAGTGCTCAAAGATGCTGGTATTGAAGTTGAAAC
>JABJMO010000051.1 GCA_018659375.1 Methanobacteriota archaeon
ACAGGTAACATCCAAATGTTCCGGTAATGGTTCTGGATTCACTTTGTCTAGTTGTTCTAATTCCCACATCCATCTGTAATGCAATGCTGCTCTTGGGTCATCCTTTTCTAATGGATTACCGTTTACGTCTTCCCCGCGAAGATTAGCAATGGTTGCATCATCATCGACGACATAGCTAGTAACCTCAATACTTGGATCAATAACAGAACGGCTGATTTCTTTCTTAATAACTAAACCTGGCAGGAAATTAGGTGCAGGTAGTACCTCATGAATATCTGGACGTACAGTTGTTTCTTCCATACATTCTGGGTTGTGACATCTAAATCCTGCATTGATTAAACGACTTCTTGCATTGATTCTAACTCTTCTCTTGTCTCCTCTGATGATATAATTTACACCAGGGTGAACATCGGGACCTCGTAGAATCATTTGACGCATTTGCTCTCTGTTCCTCATAGTTACTCTAATTGGGACAGTTAGTTCACGAGCGATCTTTTCAGGGACACCCACTTCATTGATTCCAAGGTACGGATCAGGAGATATAACTGAACGAGCACAGAAATTTACACGCTTACCTGACAGGTTGCTACGGAATCTTCCTTCTTTTCCTTTGAGTCTTTGTGTTAGTGTCTTAAGTGTTCTTCCTGAACGATGTCTAGCCGGAGGAATTCCCGACGTTTGATTGTCAAAGTAAGTAGTAACGTGGTATTGTAATAGTTCCCAAAGGTCCTCAACAATCAATTGAGGTGCTCCAGAATCTCTGTTCTCTCTAAGTCTTTGATTGATACGCAGTACGTCGACTAATTTGTGTGTCAAATCGTCTTCTGAGCGGTCTCCGCTATCGAGGGTAATCGACGGCCTTACGGTGATTGGTGGAACTGGTAGAACCTTCAATACAACCCATTCAGGTCTGTTACCGGTATCCATTCCGATGAATATAAGATGTTCAACAGGGATGCTGCTCAACCATTCTCTCACATCTCTAGGATTGAGTTTACGCTCGGTTTCTTTTCCACTACCTTGAGTTTCAAGTTTTTCTTTGAAAGTTGTTGGCTTGTCTAAAGTAATCTTACCTTGGGCGGCTCCACAATGCATGCAGACCTTACGCTTGGCACCAGATGTAACTTTTTCGATTTCTTTGATAATCTTGGAAAATTCTGTTGACCCAACACCGTGTTTTAGTTGGATGTCTCTAACTCTGTTGCGGTAGAAGTCTTGCTCACTTAGTTCTGGATTCGACGGGTGAGTGTTTGCCTCATCGTGCAATAGAATTTTACTGCACGTGTTGCAAGTAGCCTTCAATGCTGTTTTTATCAAACCAACGAAACCAATGTGTATAACTGGTAATTCAAGTTGTATATGTCCAAAGTGACCAGGGCTTTCGTCATACTTACAGTTGTCAGTAGGACATACTAGCCCAGGTTCAATTACACCCATGTGAGGATCCATCAAACCTTGGCGGTAAGCGTGTCCATCATCTTTGTAGGTATCAGGGGTTTTAACCTCAACAGCTGACATTTTTCTAATTTCACTAGGGTCCATTAATCCGAAACGGATACTAGCAATTCTCTTTGGGATAAGGGTCGTAATTCTGCTCATCTTCTGTCCTCCAGTTCTAGTCTCATAGCCACGCCTAAACCCTTCATTTCATCTAGTAGCAACTTGAAAGCATATGATGTTTGTACCTTGTATACTTCAGCACCATCTCCGTGGATTGGACTGACGTAGGTTCTTCTCTTGGGGTCGTACCAGGCCAAGTGTCCTGATTGAGCACACACATACATGTCAATACCATCAGATTCGTCTAATAATCTGTCTTTGATAACCATGGATGCTCCATGGGCAATAAGACAGTCACGTTCCATCTCACCAAATCGCAATCCACCTTGTCTAGCACGACCTTCGGTCGGTTGACGAGTCAAGATTTGCACTCGACCTCTAGATCTGGCGTGAATCTTAGAACTTACCAAGTGATGTAGTCTCTGATAATAGATACAACCTACGAAAATTTCTGCAGGGTATGCCTGTCCAGTTTCACCATTAATCATGGTTTCACGCCCTGAGTGAGCAAAACCATTACGGATTAGGCCATCTCTTAGGCTTCCTTCTTTCTCACCTCTAAAGGCAGTACCATCAATACGTCGTCCTTCTAGAGAACCGACTTTACCGCCGATCATTTCTAAGACGTGAGCAACAGTCATTCTTGATGGAATTGCGTGTGGGTTAATGATCAAGTCCGGAACTACACCATCAGAAGTGAAAGGCATATCTTCAGGATTGACTAACCTACCAATAACACCTTTTTGTCCGTGCCTTGAGGCAAATTTGTCTCCAACTTCAGGGATTTTGTGACTGCGAACCATCACTCTAACCAAGCGACCAGAGTCAAGAGATTCGGTGACGTACACGTTGTCTATCCAGCCTTTTTCTCCATGACGGATTAGCATAGATGATTCTCTACGCTCTTGAGCCATTAAGAAAGCACCACCTGATGATTCCTCAAGGAATCTTGGAGGGCTTGTCTTGCCGACAAGAACATCTCCACCTTCCAGATATTTTTCTGGTAATGGCAATCCATCTGCTTCAAGATGGATATATGCTTCATCGGGTTTTAGTCCCTTTACTTCTTGTAGGGAGGATCCTGGCTTTTCGATTTCTTCTACTTGTCCGCCAGGGAATCTTCTACGCTCCGCGTTGTAGGTACGCATGAATGTTGATCGTGCTAGACCCAAATCTATTGAACCACGATTCATAATTACTGCGTCTTGCATGTTGTAACCGTGAAGAGACATGATGGCTACAATAAAGTTTTGACCACCAGGTCTGTTATCGAAGTTGGTAGTTTCCATTGCTCTTGTTTTGGTAATGGAACGTTGTGGGTAATGTAAAATGTGGGCCCTAGTATCTGGACGTAGTCTGTAGTTTGAGGAAGGTAGACCAAGAGATTGTTTTACCATAGCCGTACCGCCTGTAACACGAGGTGTTGAGTTGTGTTCAGGATACGGAATAAGGGAAGCACAGACACCCAACACGAGTTGTGGGTCAATTTCACAATGAGTATGTTCGGTTGAGTATTCTAGATCTACCGAAAAACTTGCAATCTGCCAATCATTGTTCGGCATTCTAACCTTTACCTTGAGTTTTGCAGAAGTTGATCCTGGTTCACCAAGATTAGTCCACTCAACGTTCTCGTTAGTTAGAGGTCTGCCAGCATACTTGCCGCCTGGAACTGTTGCAGGTAGCACGAATGGTTTGGGCGCTATGTAAAGATCTTCTTCTTCCTCTGCGTCTACCCATTCCACGATTCCTTCGTTGACTAAGTTCTTGAAAGTCATCTCACCGTTGGTTAATGCGGCTAAGTGTTGCGATGTCAAACGAGGTGCTCCATCGTACAAGATCAATAACGGACGAAGTATTCTACCTTTGTCAGTGTTAATGAAAATGTCACGATTTTTGCTGTCATATCTAATAGATACTTCAGGGGGTATAGTTCCTCTTCGTCGTGCAGACTTAAAGTGTCTAACTAAGTTAGTTCCACGCTTGTGAATCCCGTAAATATCACCGTTAACGTGAACTCTGTCCCCGTCACTCCAATCATCTGGCTGATAAACATCTAGTTCGTCAAGTTGATTTCTGACATCTTGTTCGCTAATATATTCTGAAACGTCAATCATTTGAGCTGCATTCTTTACTAGACCACAATTTTGGCCTTCAGGAGTTTCGTTAGGGCATAGCCTACCCCAGTGTGTCGGGTGAAGGTCACGGGCTTCGAAATGAGGTTGGCTTCTAACTAGCGGTGAGGTAACCCTTCTCATGTGAGATAGAGCAGCAAGATATGTGGTTCTGTCCAGTAGTTGGCTGACACCAGATCGTCCACCAACCCAGTTTCCTGTAGCAAGTGCGTGCATAATTTTGGAAGTAAGCACGTCTGGCCTTAGACATGAGGTGATTCTTAGTTCACGCTTCCTGTTGTGGTGTCTTTCAAGTTGGTATTTCAAGTCTCTAGCAAGTTGATTGGAAGAGACACGGAATAAGTCTTCAATAAGGTCACCAGCAAGCCTTACGCGCTTGTTTGCGTAGTGGTCTTTATCATTAGGTTCCTTGGAGTGCATTGCCATTTCTAGAACTTGTCTAACAATTCTTCCTAGGAAAACCGCTTTCTTCTTTCGGTCAGTTCCTTGGTCGCCCAAGTGAGGTAGTAATTCCCTGTCAAGTAATTGGTCTACTCTTGCTTCACGGTAATCCTTTTGCTGACCGGCAGCAAATTTCTTTTGTAACCATTCATGAGCTTCTAGCATATTTTGCACTGCATACTCTTCGTTGTCATTAACTTCGTTGATATTGGCAACGATATACTTGAAAGTCTCTGTTGGGCCTGCAATAGCAGTAAAGATTTCCTGGTCATTATCAATTCCAAGAGCTCTCATTAGAAGAACAACAGGAATTGGCGTAGTACCGGCAGTACTAATTTTCACCATAAGCATACCATCTCTTCTCTTCTCGACGGTTAGGGGTTTCCTCATACCGTCTTTTTGTGAGAAAATTTTGGCAACCTCTGTTCTCTTGGCATATCTCTTGTTGATTTCCACGGTTACTCTGTTGGGCGCAAGATCTTCTGTTGAGATAAGTACTCTTTCTGTGCCGTTGATAATGAAGTAACCACCAGGGTCAAGTGGGTCTTCACCTTTCTTCTTCAGCATTTCTTTCCAAGAATCTGAATCCTCAGCAGAAGTTGTTGGATAAAGTTGGCGGTCACCAGCAATATGTGCTGGATGTAAGTTACATCTCTTTGAGCGGACCATAATTGGCATGCTTCCAACTTGAACCCCTTCTTCTTTTGGAGAAGGGATACCGTTTCTAACTATCTGAAAATCGATAGTTACGGGAGACATGTAGGTTAGTTTTCTTAACCTGCACTCCATAGGTGTGGATGGATGTTCCGAACCATTGGCTTCTCTAATGGTGGGTTCTCCAAGTTGAATGTTCTTCATGCGAATGACAATGTCTTGATCGACAACGTCAAGTTTGATAAAACCACCATCATCATCATCAACTTCTCCGTCGATTCCAACTCTGATGTTACGAATGATTTTCTCCATTCTTGAAATCATGTTGTCCCCAGCTGGGATACAGTCATCATATGATGCGATTTGATGGTTGACTAGGCTTCTTTCTTTGAAAAATGATTGAATTATTTCCTGCATTGCTATCCCTCAGTTACCCTCTACTATCAGCCTGTAGGCCATTGTTTTCCCGGCGGAAGGTGAACGTCTGATGACCTTTACCACTCTGTCGGCAATCCATCCCGCTGCAAGTGGCTTGTGTTCGGGGTCTGCAGCCAGCTTTGCGTTATCGATAGATTCTGCTTCTTCCTTCAAAACTTGGACCACGGGGTCGGTGATCAAGATTTTTGGAAGCAATTCCTTTGCGATTCTGTTTTCACCGGTCTCATCATCAGTCTCTACCATTTTCCAAGGGTCTAATTCCGCCTTTTCAATTTCGTACTGTTCTTCTTCGGTGATATTTGCCTCGCCAACCAATTCTTGATGAGGTACAAGTTCATGGTTAAGCGCATTGAATCTTAAGGTAATCTCAGGTCTATCGAATTCATCAATAGCACGGGAACGTATAGTGATTTTCTTACTCTTTTTCTGAGCACGGCGTCTAGAGCCTTGTTCGGCGATAACCGACATGACGTTAGTGAAAGATTCGGAATCTTTGGAAATTCCAAGAACGGAAGCAATCTCGTCGTGTGAGAGAGATTTGATGTCAGTCATGTTTCTGTCCGTCGCCAATTTGTGGGCGAATTCTTCAGATACTCCAAGTTCCATTAATCGCTTTTTTGTTGCGCTTTTTACTACCATGCCAGACCCCTCAAAATACCCAGAACTGGCTAGACCTATAGCGAGTCAGGCGGGCCTGACGGGGTTCGAACCCGCGACCGTCCGGTTAAAAGCCGGATGCTCTACCTGACTGAGCTACAGGCCCAACATAGCAACTTGGGCTTTCCTGCCGACTTGCCTAGTGTTCATATAACTTGCGGCCAGTTAAGCGTTATTGAGTTTGTAAAAATCTTGCTATATTTTATCTATTTTAACCCATTTTGACCAATTATCATCCAAACAAGGCAATGAATAAATGCCGACTTCAAAACCTACATTCCAATGAGCGGAAAGAGTTTCGATGAAGACTCGGTTTCTCGCGAGTTGGAATTAATTGCCAAGGGACACAAAATTTCTTCTTGGAAATCACCGTCTGGAGAAATTTTTCAACTAAATTTACCTCATACTGTATATCCACCAAAAGAAGATACCAATTTGCTAGCCAAACGATTGGTAAAACTCGGATCTGGAAACGGCAAGAAGTGTTTAGAAATCGGCACGGGAAGCGGCATATTATCACTGTTATGTCGGCGCCAAGGATGGCAAGTTGAGGCTTGTGACATAAATCCAATTGCTGTTGCTTCAGCAAGGGAAATGTTCAAACAAAATCACTCTGCAGATATTCGAGTGTTCGAAGGCGGCCCAGGACCACAAGAAGATGGGGATATTACTCAATGGGCCAAACAAAAAAACTATGATTTGATTTTCTGGAATCTACCCTACCTAGAAGTCGATGAAGATGCTGAATTACTTGGCCCTTTGGAAGATGCAGCCTTAATCGAAACCCAAGGCAAGGATTTGTTTGGATTAGTATTAAAAAAAATACATCAAAATCAATTATTATCAAATACTGGAATCGGATTATTTTTAGTTGGTGAATCAAAATCAACCGAACAACTAGTAAATACTGCGGCTAAATCAGGTTTTGCCTGCAGAGTAATCGATGATGAAACATTTGATGACGGCGAGGAAATCAAAATCATTGCTGTATGGCGACCGTTTGTCAACGCCAAGAAAATCCACCAAACTAGTCTTACCTCCACAAGCACTGAATTGTTATCATCCAATTGGCCTATTGGCAGCTCCCTATCAAGTGACCATCAAACCGATGGCCATGGGAGAAGAGGAAGACGCTGGGATAATGCCGGTGAAGTGCTTGCTTGCTCCTGGAAAATTGGAAATACGTTTGATATTTCACCCAATATTTTGCAGTTAATCTGCGGCGTTACTGTCAAACAATGCCTACAACAACACAATCAATCGCCTGGTAGCATACAGATTATTCAAAAATGGCCTAATGATATTTTATTAAAGCAGGACGGTCAGATTGGCAAGGTTTGTGGCGTTTTGATCGAATCCATCTCGAAAGGGAATGTTAACGAGACTGTGATTGGTATCGGTATTAACCTATCTAAATTAGAAAATATGCCAGTTTATGATATTCCAGCCAGTTTCGCAGAATCATTGGACAAGGAAATCAGCAGAATGATTTTACAATCAGAAATTGATTGCCGTTTAGCCGGATTATTTGACGAGGCCCCAAATATTCCAAAGGCTAATTTAACGGCTTATCATAGACTTGCTAGTAAATCAATAACTGATGGTTTTGTAGCACCTAGTAAACTAATCTATAGAAATTACGAAGTGTCTTTTGACTCAGTAAATTTGGATGGTTTTGTTATTGTTCGTGACCAAAAAAATCAACTCCTTTTGTGTGATGAGGGTGAATCACTCAAATGGGAATTTTGATGTCAAATTTCCGCATCAATTGGCGCTGATTCTTGTTCAACTCGTCTTTTTTGCAGACCAAATAGTAAAATTGCAATTCCGATTGGATAAATGATGAAATCAAGCATAAAAACCCGTTTTACATCAATTTCTGCTTCAGCTTCTCCCCAATCTATGTTGATGGACACTGGAAGAGATCCTGAATCTTTCGAATCGAAAGTGTATGTGAATTTCTCACCTTCCATTAATTGATATGGTTGTGTTGTCGGATCGTCTGAACCATCGTAGATGATGACATTACCACTACAATCAAAAGGTGCTGTCGTCAAAAAAGGTTGGCTAATGCATTCAACATTAAACTCTACTTTGTCACCATCAAGAAGGGTTAGTGATTTACTATATTCAGGGTTTTCTGCATAATCAATAGAGGTCGTCTCGACCCAACCATGAATAATGAAACCAGCACATAATACTCCAACTCCAACTAAAATTAGAACGTCGCTGAATTTCATCGCATCAGCAGAACCACCAGCGCCCATGTTAGGGTGTGAGTGTGTATCACAAATGAAACTTTCATTGCTTTTTTGCCAGATTAAGCCTGTCCCTTACCAACCTAATCTTGCCACTTGCAGTTATACTCTGAACTCCAAATGTATCAATCGATTCGTCATTATCGATATTTTCTCGCAACAAGTTATAGTCTGGTAATTTCACCTCAATTATTGCAAGAGAAAACTCGTCTTTAGCAGACAATTCAAAATCCATCAGACGGATTTGTTTGGAGAGTTTTAGATTACTAGCTAACGAATTCAAATGGTCAGAGAGTTGCCTCCGTGTCGTATATTGGCTATCCACCTTAATGCCAAACCAACGGCGTTTACCGCGTAGTGCCTTGGTAAGTCGCTTGGCCATATCACTAACAATTAGCATTTGGCTTTATTTCTTTGGATAAGATGAAATCTAAGAGACATTAGCCTACCAATGATGCCACATGGACAGTGACACAGAAGAATTGGGAGATTCTAGCCAGGATTTATTGGCAGAATATGAAAATTCTAATGTTTCATTGATCTCTCTTGCTAGGACTTTGTTATCTTCTTCCACAATGCCTCACATCATTTTAGTGATTATATTATCAGCTATACTATACATCACCTCAAGCGCAGATTCATTAACCAATATCTCCGCAATGGCGTTTACCAGTTTATCCATCGGCTATGGAGTTAGTGCAATAACAAGCAATAGTACAATAGTCAAAAAATGGATTACCCTGGATTATGATGAAACCGACGAACGGCCGCTCTTAATTCGTAATCTAGCCAAATTTCGAATCTGTATTTTCCCGTTATTAATGGCCTTTATTTCGCTTCTAGCCATGTTATTTTTCTTTGGTGAAAACGGAGTAATACCAATTGGCGATGGAGTTCTACCTCTGGCCATGGGTAGCCTATTTGTCGTCTGGTCAATTGTCCAAGGAACTTCATTTACCAAATGGGCCTCCTCAGCAAGCGCTAAACTAATCGACAAACAAAGACCTACTTATTTACAAATGTCTGTGTTATTTTCAATTGGTATAATCGCCTTAATGTCAAGTGTTTTTGCCACCATATTTTACAAAATTAACAACTTCAATTTGTCTCTTAGTGGAGCATTTTTAGACAGCCTGCTATTTACTAGCATCGCAGTATTAGTGTTAGTTGCAAATGTCGGATATAATTGGCAATTGAAGAAATTGGCTTCGATGAAATACCGATTACATAATTTTAGTAATAGGTGGACCATTATTTGTCATGTTTTTATCTCATGGCACTTACTAACTCTTTGGCGACAAATTTTCCTCGACCCCACTGATATTCAAGTATTGTTTGAAGAATTAGTTTTGATGATTTTTACCGTCTTTATCGCAATTTGGTCGATGACGGCTAAAGGTTACAAAAGTAGTTTTAGGCCCATCAACGAAGAAAATGCGTTGTCATGGGGCTTAGCATTTGGATATGCTTATGCTGGTAGCGTGGCGATGCTAACTACTGTCTTTGATGACATCACAACGGTGATGCAGATTGGGCATACAGTGGTGATAATAGCCGTGCTATATATTCACAGAAAGGTGCTCACAGACATAATTGGGCAAGACAACTTAGCAGTAGAAGTAAATCGCATCGTAGAACATAGCGAACCAAAAAACACCCACATCCAAGATGACAAATTCAATGAAACTGCAGATGAAGCAGGTGAAAAAAATTCTGACGATGATTCGTGGCAAGAGGATGACGAAGTCGATTGGGAAAAGGAGAAAACAACTCCGGTTATTGAAGATGTTGAGTGGGATACGATTATTGAAGTTGATTAGAGTCCTTTATCCCTGAAAGTAATGTCACAACTCTGATAGTATTTACCAAATCTTCGCTAACTCTTGCTCCTAAAATTACTTGGGCGTCAGAATCGAGTGCTTCAGTGAATAACCTTGCTACTGAATCAACCTGGCTTAACGTCATACCCAACCCACCTTCTATTTGAATCAAGCAACCTGTAGCACCACTTACGTCCAAGGCTGCCAATGGCGCCATCATTGCTGAGTGTAGAATTTTTTCGGGCTCTTCTGGCTCCCCCATACCCACTAGTAAAGTAGCGTTGCCTTCCTGTTCCACTATCGCTCTGAGGTCCATCAAATCCAAATTAATCAAACCCATTCTGAGTAAGGTCCTTACCAAACCATCAACCAAATCTTCAACCCACTCAGCGCCCATTTGCCAAGAACGCCCTTTTTCCCTAGCTTGTCTTGCAAGTCGTTCTAAGGATAGTCTTACAGTTACATGGGCAAATTTATCTAGACGGTCAAATCCATCCTCAGCAATTCTCAACCTTGTAGATTGGACTTCAAATGGCATTGCTGAAACTGCGATCACAATAGCTCCAGATAATCGGGCCTGACGGGCAAATTCATGAGCTGCCCCCGTCCCAGTCCCACCACCTAGTCCGGTTAACAAAATCACTAATTCCACAGGTTCCATCAATTTACTGACAACTGAAGAAACACTCCTCATGCGTTGTTCAGCCAGTGGCGGTAGCGACGCACAACCAAGCTTGTCGACAACACTGCCTAAGCGTAGAACATGACCACGTTCAATATCGGAGAAACTTTCATCATCTGCGTCTATTAGCAGAATATCTGCTTCGGAATCGCATCGCGACCAAGCACCTTTGGCCCATGAGCAACCAATTCCGCCAACACCGGCGATGAGAATCTGCGATGATTCCATTAAACTCCCCTGAACTTGAACATCAATGAACTTTAGCCCATCAATCAATATAGCGAAGATACCTTCTTCTCGAATCTCTAGCCCAAGCGTTATCCGGTTCCAATGCTAAAACTCGGTCATAATATTTTACGGCGGTTTCAAACTCCGACAAATAGCGACCGTAGAGGTGACCTAGGTTAGATAAAACTGGAATACAGTCATCGTCTAATTCAAGCATCTTGAGCAATAATTCTTCAGCTTTTCCAAGACTGTTTTTTAGAATAAGTTCTTCTGCCTCTCCTAAATCTGCTAATTGACTCTCGGATAAATCGTAGGTGTTCTCAAACGGAGTTGACATAAGAATCAATATTCCCAAAAACTCCTAATTATTGAACTATCCCCTTTGATAATGATTTTAAGGCTGTTTTCATAGTTTATAAACCCGCACAAAAACGAGGTACTGCGAATAAATTAACCCGCCCAATTTGACAATGTTTAAAGGGTTCACATAGGTGGGGGAAATAACTGGGTGTGTTTATGTTGCGCAAGCCTATCTCGAAACGCCTTGCGCTAGGCATATCCTTGTTGATTATTCTTATCACACCCAGCCTTGCTTCATCCTATCACGGAGGCATTGGTGGTGAACAATCAAACGCCGGTGAGACCATTGATGATGTAGCCAAAGAAGGCTGTCTGTGCCACAATCCTGTGGCAGACAACACTGTACAAATTATTCTCGATGATGTGCCATATGCGTGGGCTGGTGGAGAATCTTACGAATTAAAACTACAAATTATCGGGGGGCCTACTGCAGCAAGCCCTTGGACTGCTGGTTTTTCAATGCGTGTCTCTAGCGGGATACTTTCTGGTGACAACTTGCAAAATTGGGAGGAAGACCCAACGACCCTGACTCAAACCGAAGCCTCGGCAGGCAACTCTGACAGAATGTGGATATTCACTTGGGCTGCACCAGATTCAGGAAACGGAGTTGTTGACTTCTGGATAACTGGAAATTCAGTTAACGGAGACCAAGGACCTGGACCTGAAGATAAATGGAACCAACTTATCTTTGCCCTGCAAGAAGGTGATGAAGACACCTCTGCAATGGGCACAAGGACACTATTTGCCGGCGATGGCAATGTCAGCCCACCTGTACCAGAAGAAACCGGAGTAGACCTACATCATATGGGCGCAGAGTTTAGGGCACACGTGTTAGGGTTGCTTGGGTTTGGCGCTGTTATTGCAGTTATATTATTTGCAGGATTAATGCTCAGGTATAGTTTCTCATCATCTTACAAAGGTAGAAGTAACCAGCTTAGGTTGCGATACAAGATAAGGCGAAGAGGTGATCAATGATGGATGATACAATCACAAAACTACTACGAGGAGTGGCCAAGGGTGATATCACCGTAGAAGACGCAAGAAAATCCTTGGAAGATGCCAGTCTTACAGAAGAAGAAATGGAGATGGCAATCGACAAAGGTGTATTTACCGAAGCTGATATGGGTTCGATTGTAAGCGCAAAATTAGCACCATCTGGGGCATCATACCTTACCATGTTCTTTTTCATTTGGGGGATTTTTTGGTCATGCTATTGGGTGTTTTCATTAATCTATGGACTAGCCAAAGATTGGGATCAAAGACAATTGGCATTCCATCTAGCAATGTCGTTAACTACCCTCATTATGATGGGTTTGGTATATCTAAGATTCATCTTACCAGATACTATCATTGTAAAACATGCAATAAACAAATTCATCCCCGAGCATCAAAAGGATTGGAAAGAATACAAGGTGTGATTTAATTGGCAAGAGAATATGATTTGAAACCTGCACCTTCTTTGGGCGGAGATGAAGCCGCATATGGTGCTGGGAAAGTCATCAATCGCCGACAATTTTTGAAGTACGGATTCAACACTGCGACTGGAGTATTAGCAGCATCATTGGGTGTTCTGGGATTCACTGCACTCATTATGCCGCCCGACACCGAGGGGACTGGCGGAGAAGGCACCATACAATTCTGGGCCAAGGGTCGTGAAGATGAGGCTTGGTATGGGGCGAAACACGAAGTCAACATGACTCGTCAAGATTTCGTTGACGAAGCCGCAAAATCGAGTACTGGAACAGCCGGAGCAGCTGGAATTTGGAATGGAGTCCCGGTCATTGTAGTGTATGTCGATCACGAGAAAAACAAAGACACTCCAGTATCTCTTGGTAAAGCAAGATTCCAAATGATGGAAGGATACGACGAAACTGGTAAGCGAATTGGCCATTTTGAGGACATGTCAGACGTTGACCCGCGGATTTTCCCATCTGACAATATAGTAATTATTTATGGGCGATGCACTCATCTTTGTTGCATACCAGGTTGGCAATTAGTTTCTAACTCATTTACTGATGATTCATGGACTCCAGGCGGCGGTGATGATGGCGGAACTAAACTATTCTGTATCTGTCACTCTTCAAGATTTGACCCTACTGCCCTAGAGATGAACTCTAACAGAAATCGTTCTAGTGGTGCAACATTCAGTTATGCAGGAATAAAGGCTTCAGGGGGCCCTGCTCCTGTAGGACTTCCTATTATTCCTGTATTAATGGACGGTGATGTGATAACCGGCATCACCGATTATGTAGATTGGTTAACATATTGTGATTGAGGTGATTAAATGACTACAATGTTCTGGATTCTTTGGTTCTTTATTGCCTTCATTATTGTTCTTGTTGCGTTTACCCTGCGCAAAGAGAATGAAGAAATGCCTCGCAGAGAGATTCTGCGAGCCGTTGAATCTTCCGGAAAGATGGGCTTTGCTGAGCGATCATTCCTTTGGGTATTTTCATGGCTAGACACACGATTTAGAATACAAGATTATTGGAATATGTCAAAAGGTGCATACTACAACATGCACAGACAGATGCCACTGACTCACGCTGAAAAGTATAAACTTCGCATAATCTGGTATTGGTATCCATTATACTGCCTAGGAGGGATATCATTCCTCTCGTTCATTATTCTAGTCTTGACTGGTACTGTGCTGGGTATCTACTATGTTCCTGGCGGAAATGGAATTCCATCTCCAGCTTATTTGAGCATGCAATATATCATGACTGAATTACCGTTTGGTTATATCATAAGGGCAGTCCACCATTGGGGAACTCACTTCATGGTGGCCAGCGTATTCTTGCACATGTGCCGTGTATACTTCACAGGAGCTTATCGAAATCCAAGAGAACTTAACTGGCTAATTGGTGTCGCACTAATGGCTCTAACAATTGTCTTTGGATATTCAGGCTACTTACTACCATGGGACTCACTAGCGTATGGTGCTGCGGTAATTGGTATAAACCTAGCAAACTCAAGCCCATTAGTCGGCAAGTATGTCGCAACGTTACTATTTGGTGGCTCGTCATTAACCGAAAGAACAGTAACTAGGATGTACTTTATTCACGTATTCATACTACCAGTTATAGTCACAGGGCTAATTATAGTCCATTTGTTTATTGTTTGGGTGCAAGGAATTGCGGAGCCACATTGATCTTAGGGGGAATTAAATGGGACTAGTAGAGAATCTGGGTAGAGTAGCATCTTCATATATGGATGAAAAAGAAAAGCTTCAATCAACTGAAGGTAAGCGCGAAAGAACACGCCTAGGCCATGGTTTTTGGCCGCATGAAGTATTGAGAGATATCTTGATTTTTGCATTCATGGGTGCTGTCCTGTTGTATTATGCATGGATTATCCCTCCACCACTGCACGGTGCAGCGGACCCTTACGCACAAGCTGGATTCGTATTCCCTGACTGGTATGTGTTGTTTTCTTACGGTTATCTTAGATGGGGTGAATATCTACCCCAATTTACCGTCCCTACTGGTTTCATCGGAGAGATTGTCGGTCAACCTGTATTCCCTTGGAATGCAGCATGGTGGGGAGCAGCCCTAACTGGAATCCCAATAGGTATACTTATCCTACCACCGTTCCTTGGTGGCAGAGAAAAGCGGCCAGTCGAAGATCCATGGTTTGCTGCTGCAGGTGCTGTTTACTTAGCACACATTTGGTTCATATCGGTGTTCTCAATCAATATTTTCTTAGAACTTTACCACAAGAATCGGTCAGACTATTGTAAATTAGACAGTCATGGCGATCTACTTTGTGGGGTGCGGGAGCCTTGGATGGCCGAAGCGTTCAACGCCATACCTTGGGCGATGACTGGTATTCTGTTATGGATATGTATCTACTTTGGCGCCAGAATGGTGTTATCAAAAGCATGGGGCTCAGCGTTTACGCCGAACCATGCCAAGCAAATTCTAGTTGGGGCGTTAATTTTGTCCACTGCTGCAACTGTTGCAACATGGGATACTTACGACAAAGGCTTCTGGGGCGCTAAAGGCCTGGGAACCATATCAGACTATGGTGAGTTAGAAGAAATGCGAACTCAGCCTGTCGATGTCCACGTTCACGACACCAACGAATTTACCGATAATTTTGGCTGGTCAGAGGATGCCACCGTACCAACTACGGCGTGGTTAGATTGGGTAATTTATCAACCAGGTCAAGAAGTAATTATCGATTTCTTTGATTCCAACGGACATCAAATACCAGCAGATGGTATTAATTCTGCATTTGAATCTGCAACCTTGACTACCGAAGACTCATATTCAGTTAGTGATACATTTACAGTTACTGAAGACCCTGTATTATTCCCAGAAGGACATCATGAATCTGTTAGTAAGATAACTACTGATATATCATGTGAACATCGAGCTGAAGAAAGAAAGATCAATGACGTCAAGACCGATTCTATGATTAGCAGCACCTTGTCTGTCACCAACGCAGATGGCAATGTTGTCGCTGACATAAATGACTGTGCAGGAACAAGTGTCGACTTACCAGTTGGAACTTACCAGTATCAATTTGATGTTACAATCACCGGGCCTTTGGCTCTTAATGATACAATGATGAAAGAAATCAAACTAGAAATTGCTTCATTCCAGCCGTTATTAGTTTGGAATAGCGCAGCACCAGCTGCACTAGAGGGTAAGACTGTCAATCTTAGCAGCACCACAGACATGGCGCTTGGTGGCTCAAACTACGGACAAATCGATAACCCTGGATATCACATGAACCCAAAGAGCCTAGATGCGAAACTAATCTATGCAATGTTCATCCCTTGTCTTACTTTTGGCGCAATGGTATTCATCCTGCTGCGCTCAATGGCTAGAGGCTATGAATTCGAGATGAACAAGTGTTACGGATGTGACCTTTGTGATGATGCTTGTCCTGTTAGATTATTCAACGGTGGTGACAAACTCAACATCATTTACAACTCATGGAACAATGAAGACGATGGAGTCCCAATGTATTCATGTCTTACCTGTACAGCCTGTACCAATGCATGTCCTCAACTAGTTGACTATGACTCATATGTCGACATTCGCAGAGGACTAATCGTTGGTGGTCCACAGGCTGAAATCCCTCACACAGTATTACAAGCAGTTCTTGCTGCTGAGGCTGAAGAAGATGCAGATCAGGATTTCATTACTGTTGAGGACTACCCGATCGATTCTAATATCGGTTATTATCCAGGTTGCGTAGACTACCTAGACCAAGAAATGGTTTTCTCTCACGTCAATGAAGGTGAAATGAACCTTGGAGCCGCAACTACATCGGCATATACTCTGTTTGATGAACTTGGAGTAGACGTCTCATACTTAGGCAGGGACTTCCTAAAATGCTGTGGTCACGATCAAAAATGGCAAGGTCTTACTGAAGTATTTGACAAGTTGAAAGCTTACAACCAAAAGAAAATCCATCAGTCTGGAATTGACACACTAGTATCATCCTGTGCTGAGTGTTTCAGAACCTTTGCTAGAGATTACGAACTTGAAGATGTCAAGGTTATGCACACAACAGAATTTTTACTTGAACAAGGATTTGATATGGACTTGAAGGTTGCTGAAGAAACCACAGTTACCTATCACGACCCATGCAGACTTGGCAGGCAAATGGGAGTCTATGAAGAACCTAGGGAATTAATCAATGCTGTCGAAGGCGTAAATCTGGTCGAGATGGAACACAGCGGCGAAGATGCAATGTGCTGTGGCGTTTCCAGTATGATGTCTTGTAATGAAAATGCTAGAGCACTTCGTGTCTCTAGAATGGAGGAGATCAAGTCAACCGGTGCTGATACCATGCTAACATCTTGCCCAAAATGTGTAACTCACTTTGAATGTTTGAAGTTTGAAGATGATGACAAATACTCAGACATTAAGATCCTTGACGTAGTGACCTTCCTAGCACAACAGATTAATGAGAAGAAGTCAAAGATTGCCGAAGAAGCGATTACTACTTTAGAGACTGAAGCTTGAGTCAATCCTCAGTCGTCTCATCGTCATCACTCATACCGAGTATTTCATAATTTGACGGGAATAAAGCAACACCAACTCCTGCAATTAGGGTGACTAGTCCCCACATGAACATCTGTTGAACAAATAGCATCTCCAAAGCTAGTACACACAAGATTAAACCACCAATATTTGAAGTCCAAACTAGGGTCTTGAAAGTTGATAATGGTACTCCTGTAGTCCCTGGTTTACGGTAAGGGCCAAATTCGCCACCAAATCGTTGAGCGTCATTTTTAGCTTCGTCTTTTCCACTCATAGCATCACCTATCAATCATCGATATTGCATCTGTTGGACACGCTAGAACGCAAAGTCTGCAACCAGTACAAGCATCGCGAATAATCTTCGCTTTACGATTTGATTCAACGTTCATCAATGGACTTCGCATTGGGACTTTGTAAAGTTCAATCGCGTCATCATCACATACTATGTCACATTGATCGCAACCAATGCACAAATTTTCCTCAACGAAGGCAACTGTATTTTCGCCGCCTTTGATAGATGAATGTTGAACACTACGCTGTCGGTTAAGTGAAGTTCGAATGCGCAAAGCTTCCGCTTCTCTACGCTTTTTCAACTCATCCGCTGATGTCATTCATGCAACCCCACGTGGGCCTTCTCTTCAAACCTAACGACTGTCATATTCACCAGTAAATCACCAAAACAATAGAAGGCACCAACAAGTAATGGTGGGTTCCAAGCAGTCAAACCGGTCCATGGAACCTCGTTTACCCAAGTCCAGTTGCCTAACTGTGTACCAACTATTTCCATTGCTAATGCCGCCCAAGCCATCGATGCATACAATCGTGGTTGAGGGCCGTAACGGGTAAAAACTAATACCAAGAACAAAAGAATAAGTCCAGAGGTGTCACTGCCATCGTAGACACCGTATGCCACCATTGGGATGAAGGGTAGCAAAATTGGCAAAGCCGAGGTTTGTTTCATTTTGTCTGCCATAATTCTGCCAAGGTCGAATAAGAAATAATGTCCAGCTGGTACAAATAATGGCATTAATCCTCTTTGATATTCATATATATTCCACACTTCGCTAAAGAACAATTCCATTGGTGTGGCAAAAGCAAGAACTGTAATCATCTCTATTCTTTCTTTTCGACCAGTTGTCTTGTAGATATAGCCAAACACACCCCAGCACCAGATATTTACTGGCCATTCTGCCAAGTTATCAGGAAGTAATCCACCAAGCGCAGTAGCAGAAACCCACAGGCCAATGAGGATAGTGAGTGAATATAACCACGCTCTGCCCATAAACATCCCAAGGTATCCTTAGCATTATTTATTTGCTAGACATTAATTTTGATATGCTGAAAACTCTTTGCCATAGCAAGCATCGAAAGTTCGGCAACCAAGGCATGCCAGCCATGAGCGTGTTTGCCATAAATGTGACCAACTTCTGAATAGCTTTGAAAAACTGCGCTAGGAGAGTTAAGATTTTCAATATCTGATTTCTTTTCGTTAATTCGGTAAAACCAAGATGCTGCCTGACCATCAACCAAGTAAACAACCGGCTCCACTGGACCATCAGACTGGGTAGTAAGACAAGTCGGGACTCCTTCTTGGATTAAGAAATCCTCTACATCGACACCGCCTTTAGAGTACATTAATTTCTTCATTTTGCGATTGGAAAGTTCGAGTAATTCACTACCACTCTTGACTGATAAAATTCCAAGACCATAGGTGCCACTATTGTTTTTGATGAATACTACTGGCTCTCTATCAATCCCCATTGCTTGGTACCTTGCTCCAATCCTTGATAGAAAATCATCGACTTCTCCAGCAAGTTCAATTCTGCATGCTTCCTTATCCAAGCATTTATCCTTAGAAACAAACCATTGAGTCATCAAATACCATGATTCTATGCCTAACATTTCAGCAATCTCATCGACATAATCCTGTAGGGCTTGATAGTGATCTGACTTCTTTCTTACATGCCAACCCATTTCAGTGGGAGGGGACACTCTACTGGAGGCAAGTCCAGGCAGTAAGCCTTCAGTCAAATCATTGTTGAGAAGTATCAAATCTGGTCGCTTACCATCAATAGCAATCCCTTGTTGACCATCAAAGTCTTTCAACTCCACATTATCTAGATTCAAGGGTCCTGATAGACCAGCAATTGAACCGTGTCCTTCAAGTTCCGGTGAGCCAACAGTCACACGGAAATCAACCATTTTTAGCAACCGCTGTAGAGTCCGTAGGTTCTCTGCATATGCTGAATTTCTAGTATGCGATTCAGGATATAGGTGAACCCACTTACAGTTCTTATCACGTCGTAAAATATTATTTCTAAGTAATGCAGCAAGATGTTCTTCATCTTCTTTGGCGACATTATTGAAACCTGCAGGGAAGTGATTGGCATCGACTACAGCAATTTTCCAGCCAGCATCACGGATATCAACACTACCGTAGATTGGAATAGAAACTTCTTGCCGTTTTTTCTCCATCCAAGCGGTAATTTCAGTTCTCTTGTCTTCAATTAATGTTGTTAGTTCGTGTAAGTTCATGCTATCACCTCATCAATCAATGATTCTATAGAAAAGTTAGTCCGGCTATGTAGTGGTTGGGTAATGTGCAATGCCTCAAACAAACCGAGACCGATTGCCATATCAGGTTGATTATTCAATAGTTTACTAAATTTAGTATATTTTTCTGCTACTACTTCTGCGAGATGTGAGAACTCACTTAGGAATTGACGAAGTTGATTTGGTGATGTTGCAGTTCCTGCTGGAAGTTTTGGCCGGTCAGTAATTGACCTTGGTAATTTGGTTAACCTTGCCGCTGACCTTAATGCGGCTTTTTCTAAACCATCGTTAGGCAAACGCCAATCAGTTGGCAAGCGGTAGGAATGTTGTCGGTGTTGCTTGCCAAGGAATGGCACTCTAACTTCTAAAGAATTAGCCATTGAGTGGCGGTCTACTAATCTTAATTGGAAATTACTTAACTGACCGCGCTCAAGTTCAAAGTTAAGGAATTCCGCCAAATTATTAGTATAATCTTCAGGCAATAAACTACTCGTGTACCAGCAACTGTTAGTATCAAGGTTACGATTAATTATCGGCTTTGTAACTGATTGTTCCATTTGATTAAGCCTAGAGTTTACTACTTCAGTATGCTTGGTTAACGACCTATAGCGCGGATAACCGGCATGCAATTCATCAGCACCTTGACCGCAAAGCCCAACTTTGACATGCTTTTGCATTTCTTTGAAAAGTGGCTGGAAGAATAATACAGATACATCCAGATCCTCACCATAATAGGCCAGTTTTGGGATGTCTTTGACAAACCCGTCACTTGACATAATTTTGGTATGATGTGCTAAATCAAGCGAACTTGCAACTTCTTGTGCAGCAAGCCAATCCGGGTTATCTTCGCTTTCAGCGACAGTCCAACAAGCCGGCACTGGCTTTGATTCACGCATCGCAGCATCACTAGCAACTGCGGCAACTAATGAGGAATCAAGACCGCCAGAGAGCACTATTCCGACTGGCACATCAGCCATAAGTCGTTCTTGAACGCTGTAGGTAAAGGACTCAAGCAAACTTTTTGCTTCTAAATCAGGATTCCAGTTATCAACAGGGTTTAGTTGCTGCCGCTCAAAGCTAGTTACTGAGTGTAAATACGGTTGGCCAATATCGTTTTCTCGCCAGACCTCTACAGTACCTGGTCGTACCTGATGTACGTTTTTAATCAAAGTTGAGGAATCCAAGCAATATTCCCATGCCAATCTTAGCGCTAATGCAGTTTCATCAATTACTGGTTGATAGGATTCATGTGCATGAAATGCCTTTATTTCGCTGGCAAACAATAGGCTGCCATCAATGATTGTGCGAACTAATGGTTTGATACCAAGCGAATCTCTTGCCAGTATCAGTTCTCGAGTTTCACTATCCCACAAGGCAAAACTGAACATACCATTCAGTTGTTTAACCCAATTCGTATGATTAATATCACTAACTTTGGCAACATTTTTTGCATACTTTTCGTGAAGAGCAAGAATAACTTCAGAGTCCCCCGAGGTTTTCCAATTATAGTTTAGTTTGTTACGTAAATCTAAATGGTTGTAGATTTCACCATTAGCGATAAGTGTAGTATTTGAGTTGCCAGTTATAGGTTGTTGACTACCGTTAATATCAACAATTGAAAGGCGATTATGACCCAAGCTTATGGTTTCATCCGACCAAACTCCAGACCCATCTGGCCCACGATGTTCAAGAATTTTGACCATTTTGTTAACCACAGAATTATCGGGAGATGAAAACATCCCTGATATTCCGCACATAAATTTTGATTAGCGATTACTTATATGAAGAATCGCTTTTTGTTGGGTAATTTACCAAAGAGGGTAAGCAAACATTGCCACACCGAGTAAAATCATCGATAGAATGTATACGAAGTAATAGGCGCCTTGTGGCGGGTCGGAATATTTGGTATCTCCTTCATCCATGCTGCTCAATCCCCCCTACACCAATCCACATTTTAACATATTGAAAGATATCATAGTAATCCAAGGAATGGTTCGAGGATTAAAATCCCGGCAAGTGGAATAAGTAGCATTGTAGCATTGTCGTCAATGTAACGCAACCTAGGCATTTCCGAAAAGACACAAAGTGGTGCAAAGATTACCGCTAACCACCACGGAGTGGCAAATAGATGCCAACAAGTTAGCCACAAAGCAATAAGGAAAATTGTTGAGAAAATAATCACTTCCCTAGTCTGAAACCCTTTACGGCGCAACTCACCCATGAACGGGTCGCCAAAAGACAATGAAAAGATCAAAGGATAAGCGTATTGCTTCACTGGAGCCAATAGTAATACCATTCCAACAGCAAAGCCACCCCATGCTAATGCAGAAACTTGTTTTGCTTCATATTCTCGCTGACCAAATACAGTGACACCAAATTTTAATCTCAATGCTTCACCAAAAATAGCCACAATAATAACTAACGAAACTACCTCAGGTAAAGTATAACCAATTCTTTCAGCTACTTCGTTACCAAATTCAAAGTAGATGTAGGGAATTATGAACATCGAAATATGAAATATGCGACGGAATATATGCCCACTCATACCACCGACCGACAAATCAACTGGGTTCGTTAGTTCTACTTGTTCACTCATTTTTATTGCCCCCTAATATATCGAGGGCTTCAATTATAGAAATTGAACCTGCCGCCAACAAAACAAGTATTTCTTCCAACTTTGCTGATTCTAAGATTCTCCGTTCATGTTGGGCAAGTAGCCTCTCACGCCAACGTGCTCGGTTGGAACGTCCAGAATCTTTTATGCCCAGTAAGGTACTAGATGCAGCCGCAATACCGTCACCGTTGATGGCTGATGTAAGCAATACTGGAGGCGCATCGCCAAGACCAAGATGAAATGATTCAATTAATTCCTCGGCATGCCTCTCAGCACCATCAAGGTCTGATTTGTTAACAATTACTGCGTCTGCTAATTCAAGCAAGCCGGCTTTTTCTGCTTGCACCCCATCTCCTCTTGCCGGACCTTCGACTACTACAATACGATCTGCTATCGCAGCACAGCGCACCTCAGCCTGTCCAGAACCTACTGTTTCGATAATCACTTTATCCCAGCCTGCTAAAATCAAAAATTCAATCATATCAGAAACAATTAACGGCACACTGCCTGAAGACTTTCTAGTAGCAATCGACCTTACGTAAATCTTGTCTTTAACATCCACTAAGTCAATCGCAGTAATTCTAACACGATCACCAAGTAGAGCTCCACCAGTACGTGGTGAAGAGGGATCGATGGCTAGTAGTGCAACTTTCAGCCCAGTTCCAGCCCAATTGGCCAGTAATTTATCTATCAAACAAGATTTACCAACTCCTGGAGCTCCAGTTATGGCTATTGAGTGCCATTTATCATTATCCTTTGCCAACATGCTGATGTCTGCAATCTGCCTTATTTGGCCAAGTGTAATATGACCATTTTCCAACCCTGATAGAGTCCTAGCAACTGACCGACGATTACCGTTAATGGCATCTATTATCAGTTGCTCATTCAAAAAAAACACCTCAAGCAGAAGATTCCCAAAACCAGTCATTGGAGTCTCCAACCCCAATATCAGCCATATTCGACGAGGTGTCGATAAATTCTAAGATTTCAGCGGTTGGAGTTCCCGGACCAAATATTGCGCGTATTTTGCAACTAAACAAACCACTTCGGTCATCATGAGGAATAATCCCTCCAGCAAACACAATGACATCATTCAATCCCTCTGCAACTAATAATTCACAAACTCTTGGGAATAAATGATTATGGGCTCCTGACAACGAAGATAGCCCTAAAAATCTAGCATCTTCGTCTCTGACGGTTTCCACAATCTGCTGTGCTGTTCTGCGCAATCCTGTGTAAATTACTTCATGACCTGCATCACGCAGGGTTCTAGCCACTACTTTTGCACCTCTGTCATGACCATCAAGACCGGGCTTGGCAACAACGATTCGTAATGGTTGGCTCATGATTGGTCGAATAAATGCTCACCTATCAAGACAACCCTTGAAATCATCTTCGGAACATACTTTCACCTCTAATGCAATAACTTCATGGCCCAAAAACATGGTAAGCAATAAAGGCGGCCTTTTGATACACCAACTAGTTGACACCAATGCCTACGACTGAAGAAAGACTGCGGGACCTGCGTAATAGGAAGGCGCAAAGTGAAGCAGGTGGCGGTCAAGCGAGAGTTGACGCACAGCACAATCGCGGCAAGTTAACTGCACGAGAACGCATAGAAATTCTACTTGATGACGGTAGTTTTCAAGAAATGGACGCATTGGTTGAACATCGATGCCGAGACTTTGACATGGACAAGAATGTCATCCCTGGTGATGGAGTAGTCACTGGACATGGGATGATAAACGGCCGAGAAGTTTTCGCTTTCGCTCAGGATTTCACCGTTTATGGTGGCTCTCTTGGAGAAATGCACGGTCTCAAAATTTGCAAAGTACTGGACATGGCACTCAAGACGGGAAAACCAGTCATAGGTTTGAACGACTCTGGCGGTGCTAGAATCCAAGAAGGGGTTGCATCACTAGGCAGTTATGCCGAGATTTTCTTCCGTAATGTCAGAGCATCTGGAGTAGTCCCGCAAATTTCGGTCATAATGGGGCCGTGTGCTGGTGGAGCGGTTTATTCTCCTGCAATTACTGATTTTGTAATAATGGTCGACCAAACTGCCCACATGTTTATCACCGGGCCAGAAGTAATCAAAACAGTAACTAATGAAGTGGTTTCATTTGAAGAATTAGGTGGGGCTATGACTCATGGAAGTAGATCTGGAGTATCCCATTTCACCGCTGAGGATGACGAAGCAGCCATTCAATTGGCAAGAGACCTATGCGACCTATTACCGGCAAATAACATGGAAAAACCCCCTGTTAAGAAAACCTCAGACCCAATTGGTCGAAGTTGTGACAAACTCGATACCATTATCCCTGAGGAATCCAACAAACCATACGATGTTGTTGATGTTATATCTGAAGTACTAGACGATAATGGTTTCCTTGAGGTCCAAGCTGACTGGGCCCAAAATATCGTCATCGGATTTGGCCACTTAAGCGGACAAACCGTTGGTATTGTCGCAAATCAACCAAAAATTCTTGCAGGCTGCTTAGATATTGACGCTAGTGATAAGGCTGCAAGGTTCGTCCGGTTTTGTGATGCCTTTAACGTACCAATAATCACCTTTGAAGACGTACCAGGATTCCTCCCTGGAACCAATCAAGAGTGGGGTGGAATTATCAGACATGGTGCAAAATTACTTTATGCATTTGCTGAAGCAACGGTTCCAAAATTGACCGTTATCATGAGGAAAGCCTATGGCGGTGCTTATGATGTTATGTCTTCAAAGCATATCCGTGGAGATTACAACGTAGCATGGCCTTCAGCCGAACTTGCAGTTATGGGTGCGGATGGTGCAGTTGAGATTATTCATCGTCGAAGATTGAAGAGTGCCCGTAATAGTGAGCAAGAGCGTGTGCGTTTGACTGAGGACTTCAATGATAAATTTGCCAATCCATACAAAGCAGCTGCACTTGGTTACATAGATGATGTAATCGAACCAAACCAAACTCGTTCGAAGTTGGCTAGAGCGCTGGAAATGCTACTAGACAAAGAAGAATTAAGACCGGCCAGAAAACATGGAAATATTCCGCTGTGAGGCATTAATATGACTGATGAAGCAATACTTAGAATCGCGGCAATAAGTGCTGTTCTATCCGTTATTGAATCACAAGGTGATGATGGCTCAAATATCGGCAGAAATGCTGGTAATGCATGGTCTCAGGACCATATTAGAATGAATATGGGCTTAAGTTCATTGATGAATGTTAGATCTAGCAGGTCACCATGGAGATGATTAGATGACTGAAAAGAGGAAAGTAATCGTCGATGGACAAGAGTTCGAAGTGGTTGTTGAAGTAGAAAACGGGAAATGGCTGGCTACTGTAGAAGACCGAACCTTTGAAATCGAAATTCCTAATTCTGGTCCTGTAGTTAAGAAACGACGTGCAGGTGGTGGCAAGAAAAAGAAATCGGGAACCGTATCTGCCAATATTCCGGGTAAGATTGTCACAATTGAGGTTTCTGAAGGGCAAGAAGTTACCGAAGGACAAGTTATTTTGATTCTTGAAGCCATGAAAATGCAAAATGAAATTCAAGCACCTGTCAATGGCAAAGTGGTTTCAGTCAATTGCGAAGAAGGCCAATCTATTGAAGCAAACGTGCCGTTGGTAGTAATCGAGCCTAAAGAAGAATAATCACTTCTAATCTGCTTGTAAAATGCGATGGTTAAAGTGGAGATAACTCTAGGTTAGTCTATGGCAGCACCCGCAGTTTGTGATTTTCCGGGCTGTGGCGGAGTTGGAGAAATAGTCTCAAGGCTCTCACCAGAAGGTTTTCTAGTCGCTACTGGAAAGAAGGCTTATTCATTTAGAGAAGCATATCGAAGGTTCCATTATTGCCAGAATTGCCACGACCAGTTAATGGGCGGTGTTTGGTCAAGGGTTAGAAAACCCGATGACAAAAAAGATGGCCATGTCGCACCGACCGCCATTTGATTTTGAAAATAGCAACATTCTATTACTATCGTCACTTATTGAGCATCATGCAAGGCAATAAGGCGAATGCTTTTCAATCTCGAACGAGCAGTTTATGTTTAGTAGTCATGATGGTTTTGACATCATTATCACTAGCAATAACCCCTGTTTCAGCAGTAGGTCAAAATCAAAATGATATTGCTACTTCTGGCGGAGATTTGCCAGATAATTTAACTTCTCCAACCACAATACCCAATCTAATTTTTACCAACTCTATTTCAGGTACTGGAGAACTTGTTAGTAGCACTGACACATCTGATTACTTACGTGTATCACTCGGGTCAAATGAAGGTATAGCAGTTGAATTGTCTTTTGATTCGGCTGATGACTTTGACCTAGGTTTGTATGATTCAGCGCAATCTATGATTGATGACTCTTGGATTAATAACCCCGAAACCGTCACCACAAACGGCTCGTCAACCGGAGGAATGGTTTACATTGAAATCTACGGCTATTCATTTGGACCAACGTCAACTGGCGCTTATAGCATCACTATTTGGAAATTTACCACTGGCTCTAGTACTAATGGTACAGGAAACCAAAACGACGTTGGGATTTCCAATTATGATTTGCCAGATTCAAATACTTTGCTCCAAGCAGATCCATATTGGCCGCTAAATTTTGTGGGAGCTGCACCTATTTATTCTGGTGTAGATAATGCTGAATTAGACCTTAATGGAGATAATGAAGACTGGTTATCTTTTACTCTTGATGTAAATGATGGCTTTGCCTTCCAAATATCATACAGTTCCTTCTCATCTCTTAATGGCTCTTTGGTGACCAATGACTTTGAATTAGCAATTTATGACTCAAGCATGAACTTGATTGACGCATCTGCTGGTAACAACCCTGAATATGTAACCACTAATAATACAGTAACTATTCCCGGAGGCAGTGTCCATGGCGGTACAATTTATGTCCAAATTAACAGATATTCTGGATTTGGTACGTATGATTTAGAGTTCTGGGTGTGGAGTACAACATCAACCGGTGGAGGCACAGGTAGTAATGGAATCGCGGTCCCATCGCCATGCAATGGCAATAATGCAGTCCCAGATATTCTTGAGCCTAATGACGATGGAACCACTGCTACGTTAGCATCTATCCTCCCGATTTACTGTACTGGGCTATCAGTAGATATTGATGCATCAGGAAATGCCAATGAAGACTACTATGAAATTGAAATGATTACAGGAGTGACCTATTATTTCAACTTGACATTCTCACACGTCAATGGAGATATAGATGCAAGATTAGAAGATTCGTCTGGAAGTACTTTAAGTTTCAACAACTTTGGCTCAATGTCGTCGTCTTCAGATAATGAGGCAGCCGAATATACTGCAAACTCCAATTTTACTGCATACTTTGTCGTCTATCATTTCTCAAGTTTCGGGTCAACTGGTGCTATATCAAATAACTATGATGTTGAGATCTCCACAGATAACCCTGGAGGAGGTCAAACTTTCCAAGAAATCGATGTAGTAATGAATAACTTAACCAACGTCTCACTCCAGATGTCGGGGTTAATAATTGGCGACTCATATACCTACGAATCTGTCCAATCTTTTGAGAATGGCGTCAATGGAACAATCAGTATCCTATCAACACAAGGCCCTGTCACATTTGTCGCAACTTCTGTAAATGAAACAGTAAACTACACCATCACAGAAGGTAGTACAGAAGGAGCATATTCAGTTACTGCAAACCTCTATGATAGTCAATCTATAGCCCTTGCATCAGGTGAAGATTTCATTTATCTTGAAAGATTAGTAGTTGCGACTACCTCATCAACTACTGGAGAGATATTTGCTAGTAATATGACACTTGGAGATCAGTACACCATACACTGGATCACCATTGACATCGACATGTTCGATGATTTAATAATAGCTGGACAAAATATTACTGATGCCTTTAATTCATCACTTGTTGATGAAAATTTTACTAATTTCACGGCTACATCAAACGCCGATTCATGGCAAGTAAATTGGTCAAACCCTACCACCGCAAATAATCACATATTCTATGCAGCCATATCTCAATTTGGAACACAAACTGATTTATTCTCTGACACAGGCTATCTGGGCGCCCATGAAGATGAATTCATCCCTCAATTACCGTCAGCTGTAATTACCAACTATTCTTTTAGCGTGACTGCGACAAATAACGATTTCACCTCAGAAGGACTTGACTTAGTTGTTGGTCAAACATACTACCAGCAGTTTAGAGTTGAGGATTCGGGTGGCGCTGATATCGATTATTCAACGGTAAACTCATACACAGCTACTTCGCAAAATACCTCTTTTGGTACTTTCTATTACACAACACCATCTGCATCTGGACAATATTGCTTATACTCAGAACTATATGATGTAAATATGATACAATTAGTTGGGGATTATGTTTGTCTGCAATACATCTTTGATGATGATAATGATGGTGTAGCCAACGAATATGACTTATGCCCAAATACCCAAATTTCAAGCATGGTTGACACCAATGGTTGTGCACTGGAGCAGAAGGATTCTGACAGTGATGGTTACAATGATTCTGTTGATGATTTCCCGTACGATGACACACAATGGCTAGATACTGATGGAGACGGATTTGGCGACAACCTTACCGGAAACAATCCTGACTCGTTCCCTACCGACAATACTCAATGGAGTGACATAGATGGCGATGGATATGGCGATAATGCCGCAGGTAATTCACCTGATCAGTTCCCATACGACCCAACTCAATGGTATGATTCAGACGGTGATGGTTACGGCGATAATGCAAACGGCAACAATCCAGATTTGTGGCCAACTGACTCAACTCAATGGACCGACTCTGATGGTGATGGCTATGGAGATAATCCAGCCGGAACTGCTGGAGATGCATTCCCATTCGATTCAACCCAATGGGCAGATGCTGACGGTGATGGATTTGGTGATAATTCAGCACCGGCAAGTAATCCAGACGCATTCCCTAATGATGGAACTCAATGGGAGGATACAGATGGTGATGGTTATGGCGATAACCAAGGTGGATCTAATGCTGATAGATTTGTGAATGATCCGACTCAATGGTTTGATTCTGATAATGATGGCTACGGCGATAATCCAGCACCAGCAAATAATCCAGATGCATTCCCTAGTGACGGCACTCAATGGATAGATACTGACCAAGATGGTTATGGAGATAACCAAAATGGTAACAATCCTGATAAATTCCCTAATGACAATACTCAATGGCAGGATTCAGATTATGACGGCTTAGGAGACAACGCAAATGGCAATAATCCAGATTTATGCCCTGGAACACCATTTGGAGAAACAGTTGATGTTAACGGATGCTCAACATCTCAGACCGATGAAGACCAAGACATGGTTCCAGACAATCAAGATGCATGCCCAGGCACCCCTGCGGGTGAATATGTCAGTACCAACGGTTGCTCTGCTACACAACTTGACGATGATAATGACGGAGTAGTTAACCAATACGACTTATGTCCCGCTACTCCTCTTGGTAGTAGCACTGATTCTGCTGGGTGCTCTGCTAGTCAACTCGACACAGATGATGACGGTATTAACGATGAATTAGACCAATGCCCATCAACATCACCAAATGTTCCAATCAATGGATTTGGCTGTGCTGCTGATCAGAGAGATACAGACATGGATGGATTAAACGATAATGTTGATTCTTGCCCAAACACTCCTTCAAACGAAATAGCCAACAATAACGGATGCTCACCATCGCAAACAGATACCGACTTAGATGGAATTTTTGACAACCAAGACTTGTGTGCCAATACAATACTTACCGACTTGAATGGGGATGGTAACTTTGATGTTGATACAGCCGGATGTTCACCAATACAATATGATGATGATAATGACATGATTGACAATACTATCGACATTTGTCCTGCAACACCAAATGGCGAACAAACCGATTCTGTTGGTTGTTCTGATTCACAATTAGATGAAGATATTGATTCGATTTGGAACTCAGATGACTTATGCTTTGATACGCCTGCTGGAGAGTCTGTTGACCAAAATGGTTGTTCTGAATATCAAAAGGATGATGATCAAGATGGTTATGTTAACGCTGAAGACGATTGTCGTAACACACCACTAAACAATATTACCGATGATAATGGATGTAGTCTAATTCAATTAGACTCTGATGGAGACGGTGTCAATGATTTCTTCGATGCGTTCCCATTTGACAGGAATGAGTCAGTAGATACGGACGGGGATGGAATCACGGACAGATTAGATGCTTACCCACTAGATAATACAAAATCTGAGGCAGAAGTTGAAGATGGTGGTGGTGGATTCATGTATATCGCATTAGCAATACTGATAATAGGTGTTGTTGGAGCGTTACTAGTGGTTAGAAATAAGCAAGAAGGTGGTTATCAATCACCATTTTCACAGGCTAGAAATGCAGATGAGTTAACTGAAACTAATATGACTCAAACAAATTATGAAACCAAAGATGTGCCACAAATTAGTGAGCAGCAAAACCAAACTTGGGAAGAGAATGGTGTTCACTGGTCAGTTGATGAAAATGGTCAATTATCTTACTTTGATGATGGTACACAATCATGGCAATTGTTCCAGCAGTGATGGGTCCAAATTATAATTCTAGGTGATAATTTGAGTATTCGGTCAAAAATTATTGCCGGAATTATTAGACCCAACAAATTGCTGTACAAGTTGTTTAAGCCATCGGCAAAATCTGTTCGAAATTATGTTCACCCACAAGCGTGGATTGGTGGAGTAATATTCTCTTCTTTTGGAATAAATGTTGAACGTGCTAATTTTAGTGGAATTCCTGGTGCTATTTTCGCCCCTAGAAAAAAGGTCAATGAAAAATCTATAATTGTATACTTACATGGCGGTGGTTATTGTTTTGGTTCATCTCTAACAACCCACAAAGTTGGCCTCAGTAAATTAGCCAAACAAACTAAATTAGTTTGTTATTCAATTGATTACCGATTGGCACCCGAAAACCAGTATCCAGCTGCTTTAGATGATGCCGTAATTGCTTGGAAACATATTGTTAGCCAGAACCCTAATTGTGATATTATCTTAGCAGGAGATTCTGCTGGCGGTGGACTAAGCCTTGCCTTGATGATGTATTTGAGAGATAACAACGAGCGTTTACCTAATGCTTCGGTATTATTTTCACCTTGGACTGATCTAACTTGTAGTGGGAATACCTATCAAACAAGAGCCAAGTATGACCCCATGTTTACTACCCAGATGCCAAAGGATTCAGCCCAGTACTATGTCCCAAAAGATATGGCAAAAACTGACCCCTACGTCTCGCCATCATTTGGCAATTATACAGGTCTACCAAGGATTCTAGTGTGTGTTGGTGAAAATGAAATTCTACTTGACGATAGTAGAAAATTAAGTCAAAAAGCCGAACAAGCCGGTGTTGATGTTGAAATTGATATATGGCCTAATATGTTTCACGATTGGTGGTTATTTGGTTCTTTCATACCCGAAACTAAACAGGTACTAGATAAAGTGGCAATGTGGATTAGCAATAAATGAATAGTTTGTTTTTAGTCTAATCAAATAACGCCTTGAGCAGTCATTGCTTCAGCAACTTTGAGGAAACCTGCAACATTAGCACCAAAGACATAATCTCCCTCTCTGCCGTATTGTTTTGCAGTTTCTGAGGCATTCTTGTGAATGTTAACCATAATGGCCTCAAGTTTTTCATCAACTTCTTGACGAGTCCATGATAATCTCAGAGAATTTTGTGACATTTCCAAACCAGAAGTTGCAACTCCTCCTGCATTGGATGCTTTACCTGGTGCAAATAGAACGCCATTCTTTTGGAAGACTTCAACAGCTTCAGGTGTACATGGCATATTAGCACCTTCACCAACTGCAATAACATTATTTTCAACCAACAGTTGTGCTTCAGCGCCGTTCAATTCGTTTTGAGTAGCACATGGTAGAGCTACGTCAACATTTACCCCCCACAAACCATTTGGAGTAGGTTCAGGAGCAGATGCTGTGAATGTTACACCAGCATGAGCATCAGCATATTCTGAAATTCTACCACGGCGATTATTTTTCAAATCCATGATAAATGCTAATTTCTCACGGTCTATTCCTGAGGGGTCATGTATCCAACCACTAGAATCAGACATTGTGACTGGTATACCTCCAAGATCTAGTACCTTCTCGCAAGCAAATTGTGCGACATTTCCTGAACCTGAAATCGATACAGTAGCGCCTTCGAAGGATTTTCCTTTGGTTGCCAACATTTCCCTAGCGAAGTAAACAAGACCGTAGCCTGTTGCTTCTGGACGGATTAAAGAACCACCGTATGACCTGCCTTTACCGGTTAGAACACCCGCTTGGAAATCATTTCGCAATTTTTTATACATACCAAACATGTAACCAATCTCACGACCACCAACACCGATATCCCCTGCTGGAACGTCGCAGTCATGACCGATATGACGCCAAAGTTCCATCATAAAAGATTGACAAAAGCGCATTACTTCACCATCAGATTTGCCCTTTGGATTGAAATCTGCTCCACCTTTACCACCACCCATAGGTAGTCCAGTAAGTGAGTTCTTGAAAATTTGCTCAAATGCTAAAAACTTCAAAATTGATGCATTGACGCTCGGGTGGAACCGTAGACCACCTTTGTATGGCCCTATTGCACCGTTGAATTGAATTCTGAAACCCCTGTTGACTTGAATGATTCCTGAATCGTCAACCCACGGCACACGGAATTGAATTAATCGTTCTGGCTCGACTACACGCTCAGCAATTGAGGTATATTCAGGGTGAGCCTCAAGCACAGGCTCTAGTGATTCTAGAACTTCTAACACTGCTTGGTGGAATTCGGGTTGATTTGGGTCTCGGGCAATTACTTTTTGATATATAGATTCGATAGCGCTCATTACTACACCTAATCACTTTGTGATGGCCCGTCCAATTTTTCCCCCTTTCTAATAGTTGCCCCGTTCTGCAACGCTAAGGGCTTGGTTTTCAGTTGAATGGACAAACCGTGTTAAAGCGGTTTAGCCGTTCAATTCGCCTAGTACCGTTGGTATCAACATCAGCCATTTGACGAATTGCTTCCTCAATCATACCATGCTGGTCTGGCTGAAGACCGATCAAATTTCTCAACACTTCAAGCATTGACCATTCATCTTCGGTAATTACTTCATCATCCAGAGCGGCAATCAATGCACTTTGGTATGTTGTTACATCACCTAAATGGTGCCCAGAATAGTTTTCTTCTAAATCATCAAACGGGTTTTTTTCGTCCCCTCTTACTATTGCTAGGCACTCAGCTGTACTGCCTGGAGACACGCCTAAAGCATTGGCTAGTACATGTAGAATACTAGCCTCATCATCTGTAACAATTTCATCATCCATTGCAATATCTAAGGTTCTCAAGTAAAGATACAGACCTCGGCTTGGTGTTACGCTCATGATTGTTCTAGAGGTCTAAGGTATATGATTATAACAGTCAAATGTTCTTCCACCCAAATACGAAACGGGGCATAGCGGACCACTAACCATGTTTAAGTAGGACATATTACAGCGTGTTACATTGTGTGACATTTCGTCACCAAATAAGATACGTTTATATGCTCTCTAACGTACCGTGGGTTGAGGAAGACACATGGCAGCGCCGAGTTCACACATATCTCTTCGTATCAATGAAGAGGACTTGATGCTGCTAGATGCCAAGATTGGGCAGCATGGTGCAAGAAACCGATCTGATGTTGTTAGACTAGCAATCCAGGATTATCTTAGAGGACAACCAAGATTACCAGAGATGGATACTATCAAAATCCCACTAGGCAGGAGAGATAAGATGCATCTCGAAATGCTCTACGAACTTGAAGGCACCAGTAAAGAACAAGCTGCTCTTGAAGGACTCAAATTATACATTACCAACTCGATAAAAAGAGATGAAGATACAATACAACTCGAAGATGCTCTTGAGAAATCAAGAGCCTTGACTTTGAAAAGCAAAGATTACCAAGAATAAGGTGAGAGTGCAGAGGGGATGGGAATATGAAGCAAAACGAAAATACAAATCGTGATGCTACCCTCAAGGGTGATGAAATTAGATCCGGTTTCGTCACCATCAACAACTTGCGGATGCGTGCCCGTCTTGCACGTAACGGAACATTGGGAGGAGACACCGGCAACAGTGACAACTCCTTTACCCCCCCTGGAGGCGGTTGGGGGGACTCAAATTCCACCCCAGCTAGCTGAGTTGGTGGTTTCCACGTGCCCAGACCCCCCACTTTTCTGGGCACAATTATCCAAAATTAGTGCAGCCGCGAGGCGAATCCTTTAGAATCGTCGACATTGGCTGTTAACTATGGCGGGAGATTCTATCATCAATGATGGTGGCGAGTTTCCGTTTTTAGCGCATATTGAACCTCGACCAGGCCAAATCGATATGATTCGAGAGTGCCGTGAGTCACTTAAGAAAAATGGCCACCACCTAGCGGCGGCTCCTACTGGAATTGGTAAGACTGCGGCTGCAATAGCAGCAGCTTTAGAAGTCGCACTTGATAAAAATGAAAAACCGCACATATTATTCTTAACTGGCCGACAATCGCAACATAAAATTGTCATTGATACTGTCAGAAAGATTAATTCGATGATTGAGGGAGTTAAACGCCCTATCAAAGTGGTTGATATTATTGGCCGAGAATCAATGTGCGAGGTTGTTGATATTCAAACGGGAAGATGTTTATGTGAGCAAGGCTCTAGTGAATCTGCTAGAGGACGACTCAAAGATGATGTCAGAAAATTTATTTTAGAACATCCTCGACATGTTGAGGAAATAGTGGATAAATCAAAAACATGGGGTGTTTGTGCGTGGCAGACATGTCGATCTGCGGTCAAGGATAGTGACATATTAGTCTGTGATTATAACCATATTTTTGCTGAACAAATTAGAGAGAATTCATTGCCTTCAATGGGAGTTAGTTTGAATAATTGTATTCTAATCGTTGACGAGGCACACAATTTACCTGACAGAATAAGAATGAGCATGGAGCGTGTAATTACCCCAATAATTATTCGAAATGCAGCCATGGAGCTAGAAGAATACATGGGTACTTTGGAAAACTCTGCTATGAAAAACCCTTCAGCCAATACCATGCAATCGCTTGAAGAAGTACAGTGGACTTTTGAAGTCATCAAATTACTCAGAATTAAGTTAGGTGATTATTTTAGGTCCCTCCATTCACAAGCTTCAGATGATGATGAAATAATGGTCAACATCTCACAGTTTACCGAAAAAATCCATCAAGCATGTGATGAGTTTGAAGGTATAGTCGGACAAATGAAAATTGGTGAAAGTTTGGATTTAAGACCCTTTGTTGATAGATCCAAAAGACTGAATAAACTCTCCGAAGTATTGGCCAAAGTTGTGATTGAGTCTGAAAGTGAGGAAGAATCTTCCGAGCCAGATTCACATCGAATATCATACATATTTGACACTGTAGAGAAATATGGCAACACATCCGCCTTATGTATGGTTTTTTCAACCAAAGGGAAGGAAGGTAAAATCACTACTCACTTACTTGACCCCGGGGTTTTGTCAGGAGAGATATTCTCAACGTGTAGCGGTTCCATATTGATGTCAGGAACTCTATACCCACCTGGAATGTATGCAGACATTTTGTCACTACCTAAACGACTGACTACAAAAACCTCGTACAAATCTCCTTTCGCTGGAGAAAGAAGACCTGTCTTGATTGCCAAAGATGTCACAACTAGGTATAACGAACGTTCTGAAGTCATGTGGAACCGCATGCGCTCACACATTCAAGCACTAATTGATGGCAGTGAAGGGCATATTGCGGTATTCTGCCCATCATATCGATTGATGGATGAAATTATTGGTGATGTATATTTCAAAGGAGTCAAGAAGAGAGTTGAGTCTAGAGACTGGTCAAAAGATGATATCGACAAAATAGTCGCTGAACTAAAAAACGAAAGAAGTTCTGGAAATCGCATATTACTATGTGGAGTGTTTGGCGCAAGATTGTCTGAAGGAATTGATTATAATGATGGTATATTAAGTTCAGTAGTATGTATTGGAATCCCCAATCCACCTCCATCGGTCTTATCCAACTCCTTGAAAGAATATGTTGGTGAAAAATTTGGCAAGGAAAACGCATGGAGGTATACCGTCACACAGCCAGCCATAAATTCAATCTTACAGGCGATGGGTCGACCAATTAGATCTGTTGAAGATAGAGCCTTGATATTGCTTCTTGACAAGCGTAACGGGGACAGAACTTACACAAACTGTTATCCAAAGTCGATGAAAATGAATGCAACTAATGACCCACAAACCACCAAAGGCTTTGCTAAGCGGTTTTTCAAAAGAGTAAAACGTAACTAATCTCGACTTTGAAAATAAAAAGGTTCATTGATGTTTGACAACGGGGACTTCCTATGACAACATGGCAGCGGGTCGAAATATCTGACGAAAAAGGTGGCCAAAGTGAAGAGAATCAACAACCAGGCTCCGATGGGTTAGCCACAAGTCCGGAACTATTGCACGGAGAATTTCATGCCACTGCTAATCACTTATCCGAAGTACACACCCAGCACCAACAAGTGCTAGTCACTGCTGGAATGATTCCTGAAGAACATATTGCAAATGTTGAACCGTCGTTAAAATTAGAGTGGCTAGTGGATGAACTCAATGGGAGAATAAATCCTGATGGTTTAACAATACCACTGCTCGGTGTTGAACAAAGTCAAGTAGAGTTATTTTCACGTCAAATCAACAATAGCACCGTTATCAAGCTAAAAATCACTGAAGATGATGGAGACACTCTTGAAAGAGAATTAACTGCTCCAGAAGGAGTGACAACCGAAAACCTAACAGCAAGTCTGGTCAATAACAGACTCAAACTTCGTTGGTAAACATCAACGGTTTGGTATCGCTGCAAACGATGAAATCTCTTGGACCATTCTCTCCAGTGCCATTTGTGCTGCTTGTTGATGTTGAGCACCCATTTCATCTCTGCTGTATCTTGCCATCTCAAACATATTGTCAAGTGCTGTTAGAGCATCGTCGGAAATTTGTGGCATAGCTTGTCTTATCGCAACTTCAAACTCACGTACAGTCTCGAAATCTCTTCGCAAGAAACCATTCTGTTGTAATACTGAACACATGCTTTGGTAGCATGTGAAGATAGTCTCTCTAATCGCATCACCTGCTGCAAGTAATTCAGCAGTATAAGCAAACACTTCGGCTGCCTCTTGTAACAATTCATTCTTGTTCTTCATCCGGTAAGTCACAATTCCAGCGGTAACCAGAGCAATTACTAATAGAATTACTAAATATGCCCACGCAGGTACCGTTGATTCTTCCTCATCAAATTTGTATTTAGGATTAAATTCATTAGAATTCCTAAGTGATTCAAATTTCAGTTTACTATTGTCAGAAATAATTGGGTCATTGACTTGAGCATCAATAGTTACGTAGCCCCAACTTTCGTAATCACCAAATGGAGGGTCAGAGATAAACTCAAATTCGGCCAAACCAGATGGGTCAGTCACTACGGTTAGCGGATTTGTCAACTGCCCGTTAGATTCGTTTAGCAAGGTGTAAGTCACTGATATACCAGGGACGCCCAGTCCTGTATCATTTGCCAGTATTGTTATAGCACCAGTAATTTCATTATTCCCACTTTCTTCTAGTTGAGCAATATCCCATTGGTAATCTACATTCAACTTGATAAATATCGCCCGATTAACGGAAACACCGTTAATGTATAGAGAACTATTTTCAAGAACATCCAAGTAGATATACTGAGATCCTAATCCGTACCAAGATGGAGCAACTGTATCAATAGTGAAATTACCATTGAACCAATTAATGTTAACCAAACTACTCGGTATGCATTTTGCTCCTTCTCTTTGAGTAGCACATTCCGTGCCGTTTCCAACGTTGATGGTCAAATCTTCAAATATTTCTCCAGTCCCGCCAATTTCAGAAATTGAACCTGTAAGCGTAATTGGTCCGAAGGTACCATCTGATCTAACAGCCACGTTGGTTGAACTTGAATCGATAGAAACTTGCAAATTAGCCCACACAAATGCTGACAATTCTTGATTCGTCCCAATGTGGGAATAGGTGCCTTCGAATACAAAATCAAACTGATGCTGCCCTCTAGTCAAGTCCTGAGTGGCCAGTATAACGACATTCCAATCACCATTTGTGCCAGTTGTCGTAGTAGCAACTAATTCACCATCAAGATAGATTTCTAAATCCTCATCTTCAAGTCCTTCATTTGTCAGTGAGTCTATGTCAAACAAACGACCAGAAATTTCCCAAATATCTCCTCTAGTAACTTGTGATTTAGTGTCAAAAGATGCTGTAATATCTGCTCTGTGGGCTAAAAAGAATGTCGTATTCGTGCTACTTGCCCGATAATAACCTTGACTCCCTGAATATGCAGTTAGCGTGCGGTTTCCGAAGTCAAATAAGTCAGTAACAAACCAATTGTAACTGAAATCACCATTTTCATCCGTAATAATGGAAGCAATGGTTATGCCCTCAATGATTAATTCAACTTGGTGATTTGGGATAGGCGATAATTGGTTATCTACAACACTTCCAGTTATTGTTACATTTTGCCCAACTGCTAAAGTTTCTGGAATGGATACATCTAGCACTATGTGGCTGAATATATTCCATGTACCATTTGCATCACTTGGCAGATAAAATTGACTTCCAGAAAATCTAATTTCAAGAACTACAGGACCAAGTTCTGCGTCTGCTGGCACAGGGTAAATTGCCGTGAACAAACCTGCAGAATCCGTCGTGACATTGGTCATGAATTCGCCATCTAACCAAACCTCTACAGTTAATTCATTAAGCGGATTATCTACTAAGTCAAGTAATAATCCTTCAATTATCATAATTTCTTCACGGTTTACATCTCCACCTTGGGTGATTAACGATATTTTTGTAGGAACGCTCACATTGAACAGAACACTACTAACGCTTGGGAGATAGTATTCAGGGTTTGATGGCTCACCAACACCGATTGGGTCAACCCAATCACGCCCTCCAAAGAATTCAACTGTGATAGTGTGGGAACCTGCCGTTACGTCGTCCGGCAGCATATATCCTAGACTAAAATCACCGGTTGAAGAATTGGTTTCTACACTAGCAACTGATTCATCATCGATCATCAGATGAACTACAGCTGATGATGGAATACCTTGAATTGCTAATTGCTGACCTAAATCATCTAATAAGGTCCCATTTACCGAGAGGTAATCACCGGCGACCAAACTAATTGGGTAATCTGTGATGGCTATTTGTGTACTTGCTAGCACTACGAAAGTCGAATTAGACTCCGAACCTAATAATCCAGTTGTACCCGGAGTTCCGGTGAAAATCGCATTAACTGATTTTTCACCCACACTCATATTTGCCGGAATAGGAATAGTCCCAAATGCAGTGCCATTTTCTGCAGTAGTTAAGATTGTAGTAATCTGAGTCCCAGTAAGTGTGATGGTAATTAATTGGCCATCAACTGGCAAGCCCGTATTGTCGATTAACAGTACCTTAACATCAATGTCATTTCCTCTCTCAACTCTGTCGTTTAGAGTAGGTTGTCCTTGTATATCCAAGGCTGGCTCAATAAATCGAATCTCAGTAAAACCTCGAGTATCAAATTGTGTTGTTGAATTAGAACCAAGATAGAAGTTTATTGCAGGTATGTAAGCAGCCTCTATCGTATTATTACCAGCGGCAAAATTTGGTGAAAGTAGGATAGAAGCATTCCAATACCCGCCGGCCGTGACAAAACCACCAGATACGGTGAACCCAATTGACTCATCATTGATATCAAACAGGATATTTGCCGGCAATAGAGTCCCATCTACTTGTTCTAGCCCACTACCATTATCTGATGTAACTCTACCCGAAATGTTGAACTGATCTCCAGCAATTGGATTATCAATTATATCATCGATGACTAAGAAAGTCAGTGACCTTACATTTATAGTCGAGAAATTAGCACTTGTAGATAATAAATCTGAACTGCCTGCAAAAATCACATCAACAGTAGTAATTCCAAGTGGTTGACTGAAGGGTATATTGTGAGTAATATTGGCGAACCCTCGGACATCTGTTTGGACAGTCCCAATTTGAGAGCCACGGAACTGATAAGTCACATCATATCCTGGTAGTGGCTGGAATAGATTGGAAGATTCGACTAATTGAGAAGTCATATTGACATCATCTCCACGGTTAACTACAATGGCATTGAGTGGTTGAATTGAATCAAATTGAGTGACACCAAAGACAAATATTGCTGATTCTACAGAAGAAGTCAGATAGAATTTTGAAGAACCGTCAACTACTGATATTACTAGAGTTTTAGCGCCACGTAAAGTACCGTTATTGGATGTATCAGTTGGTAAAGTTAGATTGAATGAGCCATTATTTGTAGTTACATATGATTCAACTAAGGTTTCATTAGCATTGTTTAACCAGTTAGCCTTCAGTTTTACTGATTCGATTAACACTCTGCTAGCATCATCATCATCCATTACTTGTCCTATCACATTAAAATCTAGACCAGCGGTAATTGAATTGGGCACTGAATCAATTCGGATATCTGTATTGGCTTGTACTGTAACATTGATGATAGTAAAATTACCTGTGTGTCTAGAATTATTTACGGCTAGTGAATCTGTCAAATCATCATCAACCAAAATTAGAACTTCATAATTACCCGGTGAAATGGAAGTAGCAGGCCAAATTAAACTTGAACTACCGTTTTCGTCTGTTTGTGAACTACCCATTGAGAGGTTTGATGAGTTAAAATCAAAGAAATAATTTACTGTTACACTGGGTAAGAATGAGGAATCTGCTATGTCTGTTACAACTGATGAAATCTCTAAGTCTTCATTTGTTAGGACAACAAAGGTACTATCTTCTTGTCCGCCAGAGACTACGAATTCTGATTCAACACCACCAAGTAAGTTAGGAGTAGGAAGTGCTGTTAGTTCCCCTGACACCTCATCAAAGATTGGGTCTTCAGAAGCATAATATGGGCCTCCTGCTGGTTGCTGGCTGTAAAAGTCAAAACTTACTTGGATGGTATATGCATTTGATTTGATGTTGAATGGGATTGTTATGTTTGCACTAAAATCAGATGTCAAATTGTTTACTAAACCTTGAGCTAAGTCTATTTGTTTAGTCTCATCAGTAATCATTACAATCGTGTATTGTGAGATATTATCACCTAGAATTGGTGTTTGATAAACAGCATCATAGATTGTTCCGTTAATGAAGGTAGTATTCCCAATATGTGTCCAGTCTTGGGCGATAGTGATGTTCCAGCCAATCTCTGCCTTGACTCTAAGGAAATCATTCCCTGATGAAGAATCATAATCATCACTGCCATTAAAGGCGATATTTAATTGATAATCTCCTGCAGGTAAATTACTATCTAAAGGAACTACTTTTTGGAATGAACCCGAAAGATTCGAACTAGTATTGTACCAAGTTCCATTGAACGAGAAGTCAAAATCACCATTTACAAATCTAACACTTTGACCTCGATGGTCTAGTAAATTAACGCCATATGATGCATCATAACCTCGAAGTTGAGGTGAAGATTCGAATTCAAATGTTAGGAAACTCTTCAATTTGTAAGGTTCATTGATGGACAAATTCGCATCATCTGTGGCTGAAATAGAATTAGGTAAGAACCTTAACCTAAGTTCTAAATCTCCTGCACCAAAATTAGCCAATTGAGCGGTTAATTGTTGTTGAACAGAAAAAGTTCCGTTTACCGTTATGCTGAAGATTTCACTCCACTCTTCAAAAGTACCATTCTCTCTCATCGACAATACCAACTGACCTTCCATATCAATAGGGGATATACCTAATGATCTAGCAGTGCCGTTGACCCACAAATCTTGGTTGACAATGAATATACTATTATTTGCAAGTGGGCCTTCTACAGTTGCGGTAAGATTGGGCGCTTCCCTTACATCTAGAGTAATATTTAGTTTAGAAGGCCGTAAGTGATATTCAGGGAGACTTAGTGTCCCATCAGTATCTTGTAACCAGCCTTCAAACCATAATTCTGCATTTTTCAGTCCAAGAACTTCCGTCTCGTCTAATTCAACACTAACAGACCATGCACCAGTGTTAGTAACAAAACCTGTTAAATTGTTTGTACCATTTACGCTAGAGGTAAATGAAAGGTAGATTGATCTGTTTGCATCTTGGATAAAATAATCTGTAGGATTATTTTCATAATTAATTTGTCCTTGAATCGTAGTTAATGAACCAGCACCGACAACTGGGATGTTTACGGCCAATGGGAATTCATGGTTGATAACTGAATCTTCTGTCACATTAACATAACTGGAATAGATAATGACATCATTGGAAATTAATTCAAAGGGTCTATGAAGCATTACTATAGAATACACACCAGGGTCGAGTATTGCCGTTATTGTATCATTGAAGCTAAAAACACCTGTTGAATTAGTCTCTACAATTCCAATCAATCGATCGCCATTTAACCCAGATCCTGGCAGATTAGATAGTTCGTTAATCGGAACAAAGTAAGCCTCTAATTCATAAGTATCAATTGCAGTAAGGTTATCGGCAAATACAAATTTCCCGGATAATTCCAAATTTGTGCTAAGGTCTCTATCAAAAGACAAAGGATTAACAGATTGGTTTGTGATTGTTAAATTCTCAGATTGTGGGCAAGAATCAAACGGAATCCAACCCAAGTCAATTACGTTAGATCCTGTATCGATTGATAGTTTTACTTCACCCCATGAGGTGTAATCCTGAGTAGTTACTGTGTAGCCTTCACCATTCCATTGCCCAGCAGAATATCCTGTGACATACCTTGCAGGAATCCCTGCTAATCTAGCCATAGTAACAAAGGCAGTGTTGTAATCAGTACAACTGCCGATTTGATTCTGTAGTACAAATTGTGTAATATCCTGACCAGCGGGTGAGTTGATATTAGAGTGATATAATTTAAAATCAAATGTATCATTACCAAGTCTCAAGAAGTCGCTCAATGATTGAGCGGTTGTGAACGCATCTTGAGAAGTGGCATTAGCCACGACTGAAGAAACTGTTTGGTTAACAACGTGTTCTGGTTTAGAAACATCATTGAAATAATCGGGAGTAATTAATTGATAATCGCTATTTGTGCTGGCGATTGTATTACTTGCAATACTATTCCAATCAAAGAAATACTCTTCTTGTTTGACATTGATGCGATTAATTACACCGTCTTCAATGCCAAGATTCACGGTATCGTTAGAACGAGTCAACTGGGTATTAGGATCAGACCAAAATGTGATATTACGATAATACGAAGAAATAGGTATGTTACCTATCTCAATTGTATTGTTGAATGTTATATCCCAGTCTACAGTGCCATTAGAGAACGATAGGTCTGGAAGCAAAGTATAATTATCAATATTTGGCAATATCGGACTGGCTGGGTGTACCTCTGCCAAATTGGCATAAGTCGTCCCTGTGTAGAAGTCATTGGTATTCATCCTCCAGCGATGTATTTGTTCTAAATCCACCGTTCCTGAAGTATTATTTGCCCAGAAAACCACTCCACTCGAAGTAATATCATCAGTTGGATCAAATGGGTCAAATGGTGAGTTCAAGCATCCTGTGCCCCAAAAGGCGATTGGACATTCATCACCATCAGACATACCGCCACCATCGGTATCTGGGTTAGTCCAATCAGTGCCTGTAAGATTTTCAATAGCATCTGGTATGCCGTCACCATCAAAATCCTCGGGTAAAATATCATCTAATGGATTCGATTCAGGATTAGTACCGTCTGTATATTCGGTTCTATCATCCACCCCGCCACTATCTGTATCAAATAAAGTAGGACTAGTCACCCAAACATCAAGACTACCGTTACCAATTCCAATCCATATCAAATCACATCCAGTGGTGTCTTCAAAATAATTGTTTAATGAATCTGAATCATCATCAAGAAGATTACTACAAGGTTCGTTAGGGTCTGTGAAATCAAATACTTCATCAAAATCACTTACTCCGTCTGAATCTGTATCAACCAAACTAGGATTGGAAAACCAACCATAGACACCTAAAATCTCTTCCCAGTCTGCTAGACCATCTCCATCACTATCCTCATAATCGTCGTCACAATATTGTTGTGTAGTCAACAATGTCCCAGCTGCTGTTGCCGAGGTATGACAAAAAGAACCATTCCGATTCAGTGCTTCTGTAACTCCAACACCTGGTCCAACTGAAACACCAACTAAGGATTGGCTTGATACTGATATGTAACTAAATGGTATTAAATTCCCTGAAGAGTTGTACCAACCCTCACCTCCATTTGGATTGAATCCCGAAGCATCCTGTAGAGTAAGTAAGGAGGAACCTGAGTTCCAACTGTTTATCGAAGTGGCAAAATTAACAAATGAATCACATGGATCTGTGCCATGGGTTACGTTTAGTTCTTCACCGTCATTGACTCCACCAAAATCTGAATCTGCTACGTCCCAGAGGGTACAGGATAGGTTTTCTTCCCAATTTTGCAGTCCGTCTTGGTCTTCATCTCCGGAATCTTCCTTTCTAGTTGGGTCCGTTTCACCAGGGTCTACGACACCGTTGCTGTTGTTATCTTCCTCACCATCATCAAACGCGTCATCATCTGTGTTGTTGTTTCTAGGGTCGCTTGCTTGAGCAGGATTACCGTATAATCCATTTACCTCAACTCCATCAGGAATACCATCGTTATCTGTGTCAGATGCTGTTGGGTCAGTTAACAAAATCAATGCTTCATATGAATCGTTTAATCCATCATTATCGCTATCTGCTCTTTGTGGATTGGTGGAAGTAATTCCGTCAACTTCTGCAGTGTAGGTAGCACATCCCCCAGGACCAATACCCCTTACTGGATCGCATGGAGAGGTTGTTTCAGTAAATCCACCATTTGGCCCGTTTCTAAAACATGGCACTGAACCACACATAGTATCCCATGTTGGATTGACGTATTCTAATAAATTGTTTAACCCATCGCCATCAGGGTCGCCGTTTGGACCGTCTGCATTGGACGGAGAGGTTGCGTTGAGGCCATTTGCAGCCTCCCAACCATCAGGCATCCCGTCACCATCAGTATCCCAACCAGATACATCTTCATCAATTAGACCGTCACCATCATCATCATTGGAGAAACAATCAGCGTCGCCATCACCATCTGGGTCAGCTGAATCTACTAAACCATCTTGGTCATCATCAAATCCGTTAGCGCACACGTTACCTACTGGGTCTTCATCACAGAGTATCGTATTACCTAATCCATCTGCACCTGCATCGCCACACAAAGGACGTAGGTATTGCAGAGAATCCTCTTCATTCCAATCATTTACCGGAACGGTACCGTTCCACCATATGCCATTATCAAGCATATTTGGAGTTGATGGATTATCCCATCCTGCTGGCATGAGGTAAGTATATTCCTGTAGGTTTGACATTCCGTCACCGTCAGGGTCGCCAACTGCACCATCATCATTAGCGCTAGATAGAGGATTTAGCCCGTATTTCCATTCCCAACCATCAGGCAATCCATCATTATCGGTATCCGGGTCGTTAGGAAATGAATTTATTAGATACTCTAATCCATAAGTCAAACCATCGCCGTCCTGGTCAGTATTTGTAGCACTTGCATCGATTGCAAAGAATTGGATTGAAGCCAATGAGGAAAGTAGCATCAACAAAATAAGGGAAATTGATTTCATCGCATCCTTGTGTTTCACAATTTGCAATTTTGCAGCCGGCTGAGTGACTATTGAACGCTTTCGCATGATACCAACATGCTTCGGCTGTTTTTATGATTGATAAGGCAAATGGTACGATGTTCATACAATGCGTCGAAACCAATCAAATAGTGACTATTCAAATCTCGTCTAGTGCATCGAGTAATTCGATATCATCATCCTCTGCAGTTACCGGTTCTGGGATGTCAAACTCCATTTCATCGGATTCATCCAATTTGCTTTGTAACTCCTCAGGCAATTGAGTTATGTTTACAACGGATGAATCATATCTTCCTCTGCGATAAACTGCGAAGATGAACAAGACAACCAGACCTGCCCCCAAGGCTAGTGTTTGAGGCTCGGGATCGTATACTTCGTTAATTAAGCAAGAAAAGCCAGTACACTCGGTCTTGAAATTGAATTTTGAGAGTTGTGTATAAGTTGAGTTGTAAGGAACCTCATCGTCCATTGGAGTCACACGGAGGACAAATTCTACGTCTGAACCATCCTTTAGGTTAGCTGGTGCAGTCAATTCAACAAAGAAATCTTTACTGGTGTATGCTGGTAAAGTGACTAACAAGAAGCCACCACCATCTTGAGATGATAATGCAGCAATTTCGCCGTCCCAGCCAGTTGGTTCTTCTAACTCAATCACTACATCAAGAGGTACGTTATTATCGTTGACAATGCGGAACTCTATATTTTTGGTTTCTTCAGAAGTGAATCTGGTGTACTCGCTCTTTTGAGTAATAGGCAAACGACCTGGTTGAACATCTTCCTCGACTCTAACTACGATTGGCAAGTCAAAGTACCTAGCTTCATTAGATTCAACACCTTCTTCAGAAACTCTAAGGTAAATTGTTTGATTACCTGCTGCAACATTCTCAGGCAAATCGATAGTTAAATCAATATCTGCGTAGGTATCTGGTGCAAGATTGACCACAATGATTTCGTTGCCCGAGGTATCTGTTATCGAGTAATCCCATGTAGTGTATCCCATATCAGCATCAATGTTTCTCGAGAGGTCTTTCGGATTGACGATCCTCCATGTAGTTTCACCGGCAATATCGCTGGTATCAGTCACTCTAATTGTATAATCCACAGTATTACCTGGAGCTATTGGACCAACGCTACCTAGAGTACCACCATCACTATCAGAGATTACCTCTGCTAGGATTCCAAATGTCCGATGCACAGTAAAACTATTGTCGGTTTGTAATTCTGAATCTCCTTCGCTGGTAATTTGCAAGGATACCAATCCAATATCCTGTGAGTCTCTTTCTAGCGGCGGGTAGACCTCCATCCTCACAGTCAATATGTCATGTGACCCTATATCTGGAGTCACTGAGTTGATTCCTTCCTCGGATAACTCCATTCCTGTATCGTTGTCAAAGAATTTGTATTGCCAAGAAGTTGGCATTGCATTTACTCTAATAAAGAAAGAGTCTGTATCAAATCCTGAGTTGAAGATGTCAATAAAAAAATCTCCAATCTCATCTGAATCAACATAATGCGATAACATTTCATCATAAAATTCAGGCCTGGTTGAATCAGATATCTGGATTTGATGTTCTTCATCTTCATAGATGGAAATTCTTGGAGGCGCAAAAACTCCGACTTCTTCAATATTGAGAACTATCTCTACAACGGCTACTTCGGTTGTAGTTCCATCAATGTCAGCAAATGCTCGAGCTTCAACTTCTAATTTATCTGGAGCGGTCGATAGGTCGCCATCTGGGACATCAATCTGCAAAATTGGCCTAGCAGAGGTACTGCCCCCTTGTAGGGAATAGCCTTGTGGTTTATCCCAAATTGGGTCAGACCAAGTTGATGGCAATGAGCGTGACAAGTCGAAAACGACTTCTAAATCAGAGGACGTTGAACCCGTATGTTCTACTAAGAACTCTATGCTAGTAGTTTGACCTGGGGCAATCAGTACCGTATCAGGCTGATTTGATGGCAATGAGAGATAAATACCATGTTCCAAGAATTCTAGTCCTTGATGTTCAAATAATACGGTATGGCCTTGAATATCTTTAATTTCAAGAGTAACCTCGTAATCACCTGGTTCGATTCCTTGATTGAAGGTGTAGGTGAAATTGCCCACTAAACCATTATTATCCAAGGTTAAATCATCATCTTCAAATTCTTCATTGAAAACTACTGTTGCCCCTTCATTAGTACTCATAATCAGGTTTACGCTTTCGATGTCGTCTCTGCCAAATGCGTCTTTAACTTGAATAGTAAATTGCATTTCTCTAAATTCTTGTCGATGATTAGGATACCATTCAAGAACTTCACTATCGGTCCATCCAGAACCTGGCATGTGAACCTTTACCGCAGATTGTGATAGAGCGTTAGCCTTGACTTCCAGTTTGGAAAAACTGTTGGTTGAATCTATATCGCCAAATTGGACCATAACGTCACAATTACCGCTATCTCCGCCAATGCCGCCACCTTGACATCCATCTATAGTAGCGTCAATTTCCACACCGAGTTTCTTACCGTTCTCAACGGTAAATCCAGCTTCAGTAATTTCGAAATTAACCACATTTACTGCATAGGTACAGGAGCCACCGCCAATTCCACCAAATCCGCCACCACCGTTACAAGGATCATCTAACTCAACAACTTCTTGTTCAATTGTGGTGCTACCAGAAACCAGTTTGAAAGTTATGTCAGCAGTAGCGCCATCATTACCTTCAAACTTAACATACATGCTTAGTTCAATGTAATTATTTGCTCCTTCTCCGTATACCTGCAGATCGCTGATCATCTCATCTGTGTAGAATTCTACAGTCGAAAGCACGCTTAATTCCTCAGAGGAACCTTCAGGCTCCATTGTTGAAATTGACCCATCTCCACCAGATTCTGAGGTTGGTGAATCAATATATAGGTCATAAGACTCGTTTGATGAACTGGAAAAGAAGTTGGAGTTATCCTCTAGTGTAAGGCTAACATCACTAGTTGGACTACCAAATAACGGAGTAAGCGAGGCAAGCAATAGAAGCACAATAGTTGAGGAAATAAGCCGGGCGCCGGCGTTGTTTTCATCGCGTTTCATGGTGTTCACGGACTCCGCTGGTAATAGGACGGTTAAACGGTTTTGGGTTGATGTTTCAAATTATTCAAGTTTTATAGTGGCTAGAAACATGCTGATTTTCAACTTTTACTCAAATGTAACACGAGTTCAGTCATGTGTTTTGCAACTTGGTGCAGGGAGTGGGA
>JABJMO010000048.1 GCA_018659375.1 Methanobacteriota archaeon
AACTAAGTAGACACTACCGCGATAGTTTTCTAACACATCTGGCAGATGTCTTCTCTCTTCCCAGTATTTACTCCACTTTGAGCCACCATACTCTGCACCAGCCCAAGTAGTAAGCGGATTTAGTGGACCAACAGCATCGTCGGTACACATGCGTGCGTCGTCAAAAGTAGGGTCAGTAGTAGCACCTTCGTATAGTGCATCATAGACCATTGCTCGGCTCTCTGAGGAGCCGTTGCGATAGAACATCTCTTGAACCCCTATTGAGCCAGAGATTGGAACAATTGTTTTGAGATGTTCTGAAGGATTCTGTGCAGCTTCCCAGTTAGTCGTGCCAGCATAGGATTTGCCCATTAGTCCAACATTACCGTTTGACCATTCTTGCTCTCCAAGCCAGTCAACGACTGCTTGAATACCAATTTGTTCTGATAATCCTTTGACATCTTGGCAGTGAGTTGATTGTCCAGTGCCAAAAGTTGAGGCCTGGGCTAGGGCGTAGCCGTGAGGAACAAAAGTATCGTAAACCCATTTTCCAACACCGCCATCAGGTACTGTATTTGGTGAAGAGTCGTCGCCAACAATTCCTTCTCCACCAAAATCATAGTATGGATGAATGGTCATTATTACTGGTACTTTGACACCTTCCTCGACATCAGGCAGCCAAAGTGCTACATGCATCAAGTCATCTTCTGGAGTGCCGATATCTTGTTCTTCTAATGGTAATTCTACCGAAACAAAATGTTCGGTATATGGCAGTGCTTCATAGGTACCATTTACCGGTAATTGGGCTCGCATGGTATCCATTGGTAAATCCATTGTGTGTCTAAGCGAAAGTGGAGTTTCCCACCACTCGCCACTGAATGATGAAGCATCATTGGAATCATGAACAATCACTTTGCCAAATGACATTGCCAGAATCAAAAACACAATAGAAATCGCAATTGTTGACAGCATTGACAAGTTCAGTTCCTTTCGACTACCACTTGACAACTCTTCACTTAACTCAGCAACAAGAACATCCTCTTGGAAGTCAGAGATTGCTTCTGCCATGGTCTTTCCAGTAACTAATGACTCAAGAGTATGACGCTTATTTGTCGAATTATTCATGTGTGAGATGGCAGTACGTTACACATGCGAGGACGCTTGGCTCTGTTCATCGTGTTAAATTTCATGTTGCTATCTTTGCCAATCACCGCATCTGGGCAAAGTGAAGTACCATCCTGGCGAAGTATTGGAATTGATCCTGATAGCTGGACTGACGGACCTGTCAAGGAAGATACACCAATGAATCAATCATACCAAGGAAATGCAGTATTGGTTATCGAAATTAGTTATCATACCGGTTTAACTTCACCAGAAGTTCAAGGAAAAATAACCATTGAATTGTTTGAACAATGGGCGCCAATTACTACTACAAATATCATCCAGCACATCGAAACAGGTCTTTATGACGACGTTTTCTTTCACAGAGTTGTGGACGACTTTGTTATTCAATCTGGCGACCCTGAATGCAAAACAGTAGGGGCTTATCCAGTTACAAGTCCTCAATGCAGTGGTGGAGGAACAGGTGAAACAATTCCACTAGAACATGATGTCAATCTTTCACATGTTGATGGCGCAATGGGCATGGCCAGAGGTGCAGAACAAGATTCAGCAGACTCTCAATGGTATATTACTGACAATGAACAACATGGTCTGGACCCTGAGAATCGAGATGATGGGGGCTATGCGGTATTTGGCATTGTGAGAGATGGTATGAATACGGTTCGTGAAATCGCTAGTACGCCAACTGTGACAAATCCTGCTCCAGATAACTTCGCAAATCCAGGGCCAGATTTACTCGGGCGTCCAATCCGTGAAGTACACATTGACTCAGTTAGAATGATCGGGGTTGCAGACCCTGATGGAACCATTAGATTCGGCGAATTAACCGAAGAAACTGAACCATTGATAAATGGTAAAACCGTGACTATATCTGGCTTAATGTTGCTCGGAATAATGTTGTTGCTTATCGCTAGAATAGACCCGCCGCAGAACTTGAATGATGATACAATTGTAACTTTCGATGCTATGCTAGTTGACAATAATTAAATGAATTGAGTTGAGTTGAGTTGTAGGTACCTCTTTCAACTCTGTAACATTAGCCGTAACATGCGAAAAGCAATGACATTGGTCTTGTTGTTGCTTTTCTCCGCACTACCAATTGCTGCATCAACCAGTGCACGCTCGATTGATGTTGATCTTTCGATGGTGAAATATGAATGGTATTCAAATGATACAATTGAATTTAGTGTTAAGGTTTCTAACGCCCCATTTGGCAGTGAGTTGACCGCAGAGTACGTCATAACAGATCTAGACGGGGCTCAGGTACAATCGGGTAGTAGTCAATTCCAACCAACTGGGCCAAGCACTCAATTCCCATTATCAGTGAAGCATTTTTATCTGGATTCAAACTTCTATTTCATGTCAGTCGAGATAATTAATTCAGATAATACACTACTGGCAAATTCTCAAATTCCATTCATGGTATTTCAAAAGACCATGATGCCGCAAATTGGCAATTTATTGGCCTTTGGTGACTCGTTAAGTGATATGGGTAATGCCAAGGATAGTATCCTAAATGTTCCTGATGTGCCACCATATTGGCAAGGACGATTTTCCAATGGTCCAGTTTGGCTTGAATATGTTTCACAAGCTTACGGCGTTTCAACTACTGTAGGTTCTTTGACTGAAATTGGTGATAATCGGGCATTTGGTGGTTCCCAAACCGGTCAAGGTTTTTCCTACTTATTACTGCCAAATGTCGGAACTCAGATTAACAACTATCTGGCTAATGTTCAATCAAGTATCGCTTCAAATGAAGTGGTATCTCTATGGGCTGGAGGTAATGATTTTCTCTACGGAACCGCTAATTCAGATACTATAGTAGCGAATATGGAATCACATATCAGGCAATTAAGTGCTGCTGGAGCGAGTAAATTTATCATCCCTAATTTACCACCATTAGAAAAAACTCCAGAGATTCTTGGTCGTAGCCAAAGTCAACAAAATAACATTGCCTCAGAGGTAGTTTCGTATAATTCTAAATTAGCAACACTGGTAAATGATTTAGTTGCAGAGTTGTCAATTTCAGTTCATTTCATAGACGCTTGGTCATTGTTTAATGACATTGTTGACAACAGTGAGGCGCTAGGAATAACCAATACCCAAGACTCCGCTTGTAGTGCTTCAGCAACGTTGTTACCATTGCCGATTTGCAATAGTGCTTCAACAGTGGCAAGTAATCCAGATGAGTTCATATTTTTTGATAAAGCACACCCAACTAGAGTTATGCATCAATTCATCTCCTTTTTTGCCATCCAATCTATCGGTGATGCAGATACCGATGGTGATCAGATTACCGATGATTACGATCAATGCCCGTGGACTAATAACGATTGGATAGCAGACCAAACAGGGTGCTCTTGGGAACAATTAGATGATGATAGTGATGGAGTTTCCAACGGTGATGATATTTGTCCAGCAACAGTTCTTGGGGCAATAGTCGATAACAATGGGTGCTCAGCAGCGCAACGGGATTCAGATGAAGACGGACTCAATGATGCCATTGACCCTTGCCCATTTAGCGAAGCGAATAATGATCACGACTCAGATGGTTGTACTGATGATGTTGATTTGGATGATGATAATGATCTGGTTCCAGATTTAGAAGATGCTTGTCCAAGAGGCGAAATTGGTGTTCATGATAATGACTTAGATGATGATGGCTGTTCCAATACTGAAGACTCAGATATTGATGGTGACTTACTAGATAACCTTGATGAAACCATCGCTGGAACTGATATTTATGACGAAGATACTGATGGCGACGGAGTAATTGATGGCATTGATAAATTCCCCCTAGACGCTTCTGAATGGAGTGATGGTGATGGTGATGGTTGTGGCGATAATTCAGATCAATTTCCATTTGATCCAACTGAATGTATTGATACCGATGGAGACGGGTATGGTGATAATTATGATAAATTTCCTGATGATGTAAGCGAATGGTTTGATTATGATGCTGATGGATTTGGCGATAACCGAGACGCTTGTCCAACAAGGTTCGGTCTGTCCCTTTCTCCAGAAGGTTGTCCGGATCGTGACGGCGATGGTTTTTCAGATAACACTGACTTATTTCCCGATAATATTGATGACTGGGCTGACTCTGATGATGATGGGTATGGTGATAATACGGATTTATTCCCCTATGATCCCCTAGACTGGTATGATTTTGATAATGATACATACGGAGATAATACGGATATTTTTCCAAGTGATCCTTCAGAATGGAATGATACTGATGGCGATACGGTAGGGGATAATACCGATGCATTCCCTCAAGATCCAACTGAATGGTCAGATTCTGATGGTGATGGGTGTGGGGATAATCAAGACATATGGCCTGATGACCCAGCTGAATGTTATGACCGCGATGTCGATGGAATAGGCGATAATCAAGACGCATTCCCTGATAATAGAGCAGAATGGAATGATACAGATAATGACGGACTGGGTGATAATTCTGACCAATTCCCTAATGATTCCAAGGCCAAATATGATTCAGATGGAGATGGCATTGCTAATTATTATGACACATTCCCTGATAATGCAAATATGGATTCATGGTTCGATTTAATTATCAGAATTATGATTTTTGCCAGTATTGCAGGCGTTGGAATTATGGTTTATTTACGAAAGAAAAAAGCAGATTTGGAAATTGATAAGTTGCCGTATCAAGATGATTTCTCAATGCTGAATCAAGCGGAAGGCAGTGATACTCCATTTGAGAGACCAGCGGGTCCACCGCCGCCAGGTTCGTTTTAATCATCTAACTGAGACATCAATGACGATATGTCGCATTCTTGGCGCATACCATTTTACTTTCTCGACATGCTTGGCAGAAACGATTCCTTCACGCCCAAGTTGCTTTGCTAATTTAGCAATACTCTCAATGCAGTATGTGACAAAATCGGCGATTTTTTCTTCTTCAATATTCATGTGGATATGTAACATTCCGCCACTGGGTTTTAAGCAACTAATCGCTGATAGCCAAACCGTTTCTGAAGAAGGCAAAATCCCCAAGTGAACTCTGTCTGCCAAATAATATACTTGCTTCATTGTAGACAAATTATCTCCTTCAAGGATGGTTAAGCGCTCGCTTACCTTATTCAATTTAGCACCATGTTCTAATGCTTGAATTGAGTTTGGATTAATCTCACAGGCATAGACATGTTGAGCATTGCTTCTAACTAACATTGGTAGAGTATAGTAACCAATTCCAGCAAATGCATCAACGATAATCTCCCCTGACATGTCAATGTCGCCTATTCTATGGCGCTCAGTAACATTGCCTGAGGAAAACATAACCTTTGTTACATCAAGCCAAAATTTCACTCCAAAGTCATTGATTTCAACTTCACCCGAATCACCCAGCAACATTTCGACTTGTGATGTTCGCATCATATCACTGGCAATCTTATCTTGTCGTGCAAGCCGTTTTACCTTAAGTGTTTGAGCGATAATTTGCCATATTTCTCGTCTTTGCTTTTGAGTAATTGAGCCAATAAGTACTTGCCATTGTGAATTATTCATTGCTGAATTAGGAATAATTGCTAGGTCTCCAAACCTTTCCCACTTCTGAGGTAAATTGACGATTAACTCTGCGATATCTGAATCAAGGTTTTGCTTTAGATACAGTGTTATATTTCTCGTAATTTGTTCTGCTGGAGTAAATTTCAGGTTTCTCGGAGGTAAATTTAGCTCAGTAATCTCGTGTTTAGTGTCGTTATACCAGGTCAATTTTTTGACCTTATCAGTATCTAAAATTGGTATTGCAATCATCGAATCAACCTCAGTTATGACAAATTTATCATCGACTAATTTTGCGGTTGTCAAAGATTGCCTGATAATTGAAGCATCACTTTTGGCGACTAAGACTACTGAAGCGGAATCTATCTGCTCAACCACCTCAGTCATGATAATACCACAAGGGGAATGAATTTCAATGTCACTGTACTACGAGGGTACATGGCGGCGTCGTATGCAGATAGTAATAATCGTCCAAAAGGCGTCATAATGTTGATGACTATACTACTCACTATACATCTATTTGTTCCATTTGTTAGCGCTGATGGAATGTCAACATGTCAAGCCAACGGTGGGACTTGTGATGATTATAGTCAATCTCATGACTTAACACCTAATCAGGAAGATTGGATCAACGGCACCTACGATTTTCAATTAGTAGATACGGATACCATTACGTTAGATATGGTATGGGCAATTCATGAATTTAATCGTTCTGCATTAGGGTTTAACGACGGCGGGGCTCTAGAAGCGGCATTAGCATCTGATGGTCTAGATCCAGAAGATGGCGCTCCGGCTGACTTGATTAGGAATTATTTCGATGAACGCCCTAATGGACCTGGTACACCAACCGTTAGAGACCAGTTGAAAATAGAATTAAACAATGCACTTGACACCTCTATTGAAAATGGCTTTGGCAATATTGTTGGACTAACTACTGATTATACCAACTCTATAACTCAACAAGGAGATACCATAGCGTGCTTAGATGACCCATTGACAGACTCCATCCATTCAAGTGAGGGTGCTGGTGAGAATAATGCGTTTTATCCCCCAATTTGTATATCTTCAACGTTCACTATTGAACTCACAGATACCGCATTTAGCTTAGTTTCCACCGGCAATTTGGATTTGGAAAGAGCCTTTCAAGGAATGCTGGTAATGGGTGCAGAAATCAATACTGATTTCACCTTACTAACGCTCCCCGGTCACATCGGATTCTATTCCTTTTCCCCACCCAATTATGCTGACATCATTCAAGTTGGCGCAGGAGGTTCTTTGGCCGCACGGAGCGGTAACCCTGCATATTTTGCTGGTGAATGGACAGTAGACATGCTAAATGCTCCTCAAGGCGCTAGTGATACGGAGACCGCTATTTCAGTCAGACTAGCCCACCGTGACGGATCTTTGGGAACCAACACGGTAAGCATTGCACCAGAAACCAAGGCTATCGACCTTAATGTAAAGTTGGATTTACGTGATGAATCAGCCGCAACAATTGATTTTGTGGCTGGAATTTCATATTTAGATGATGAACTAATGAATGATTGGGGAGTATCGTTACTAAATTTGTCTGATTCAGCGACTTTACCTTTGGTTACTGCTGATGGAATTCGTTTAGCATATCATAACGGTCTGGTAGAATTAGAGGAGTTGACTTCAGCATTTCCAGTAAATGATATTGCAAGTGGTATTTCTGATTCAGTTGGAAGTGATGATCCAATCACCATGAATGATCTTTACTGGGTATCTGATGCGTTAGCAGATGGTCTGCCGATAGCAGGTGGGCTCAATTATACTCATTCAAGTGACTGTACTGAGGAACCACAAAGCCAGCAACGGAATTACTGTGTTCAAGGAACACCGGCAATGTCTGCAGATTATCCAGTATATTTGCGTTCTACAAGCCAACCATTTTCCATGAGTCTAATCGACATTTTGAAGAATAATTTTGATGATGGGGATTTACTTGAGTATGTTGAAGTGTTGCAAGAAAGCGACTTGCGAAACCTGTTAAACAGCGGTCTATCTATCGAATCAGTTTTACCAAGTACCTACCTTGATTCGGTTATTCCAGAGGATTTGCCCCCAGCAGAATTAACCCTAGAAATTATTCTTCCTACATGGGTAAGAACGATTGAAGGAGAAGACAGACTGACTCTAAAGAAGAGCCTTGAAGGCAGTCAAGATGTAGATATTTCTTTGGCAGGAACCGACCCATACGACTGGCGGACGGAAATCAGAGATGATGATATGAATGTGGTCTGTACCACCATACAGCGAACCTGTATAAGTAGCAAAATCGAGTTGGACATTTCTGCACTTAGAATAAATGAATGGTCTCAGTCAGTGTCTCTTGATTTTGCTTTAGACGCTGAAGTGTCCATTTATCGAGTCATGATTCCAATAGAAGAAATTGACCAAAGCGGCTCAACAAGAGTCAATTTTGAAGCAGCACCATCTGATTTAGTGAGGGTTGGCCTTGACATTGCCAGTCGTCTGGCCCAGCCAAAGTCATTTGATGATGTGGGCAGCATTTGTTCGGAAGACCAAACCTACGAGGTGTGTGATACCGACTTATCATTCCAATTTACGCCAGAGGGATTAACAGATTTTTCCGAGGATATTGGTGATATTATTACCCAATTTATTCAAGAAAGTAGTGCAGAATTGCCTGATGTAGAAGATTCACCATTTGGTGATGTGGATCTAAGTGGTTTTCAAATCAAGACCAAGGTAGAGGGCTTAACAGGGCTAGACCAAGATATTGGTGATGATGAACCAATCACTTTGAGTGTCAAGATCCCGGAAGTCGAATTTAAACTTGAGTTAGACGGTGATTTAGGAGAAATTGCCGGCGGTAATACCAGCAGTATGGAGCTGAATTTCTTTGCTAATGCGTTTAGAGGTCTTGTGGTAAATCCAATGGTCTCTGCTGCTGAGTTACTGGGGTCATCTTTAACCAATGGATTGGTTTCAGGTAGTGGTGTAACATACCCTGATCCAAGTGGCGAAAAAGCATCATACTCATTTAGCGGAGATACCTCAATTGCTGAGGAATATGATCTATCTCTTACGGGTCCAGTATCAATAATACTACCGCGTGGAATAACCATAGAAGATGTTGAGGACACTGGTGGTTATCTGACCATCTCCGAAGTCGGTGGTCGGCAAAAAATAACCTATAATATTCCAGATGGAGAGTTCGAGGATACTATCTCCTTTAGAATTAAGGTTTCATGGCTTTACTTACTGATGCAGTTTTGGGTATATCCTACATTCGTGATAATTCTATTGGCCTTATTTGTTAGACGTCGTCGCCGCAAGAAGCGTCTCAAGAAAGCAAGAAAAGGAGTAAATCAACAAACTGCAACAAAGGTGACTATTGGTGACAGTGAGTTTTCTGATTTGAGAGGATTCCATAGTGAAGGCCTACACGGCGATATGGAGAAGTTTGAAGATTATTCCAACAAAGGCCCTCCCCCAATGGTTGACCTTCCAGATCATCGATTTGATTAATCATTGATTGCCTCAAAGATCCGCTTAGCTAATGCTGGGCCAATACCAGGTACAGTCTTGATATCCTTTTCACTAGCATGTAACACCTCTTTTCTTCCGCCAAAATGACGTATTAAAGTTTGAAACTTTTTAGCACCTAAACCTAGTACTTTCTCAAGTGGGTCTACCATTTTACTTGTTTTACGGCGCTTTCTGTGGAATGTGTTGACAAACCGGTGCGCTTCATCTCGAGCATGAATTAACACCCTCCCCCGCCGGTCTAGAATAATTGGTTCGTGGCCTTTTCTAAACACAGTTTCTTCCCGTTTTGCTAGCGCCGCAATCGCAAATTTACCGGAGTTTTCAGACTTGTCAATCATTTCATGAATCATGTTTAGATGTGTTTGACCACCATCAAGCAATAGTAAATCAGGCCATTCAGTTTGATGTTTCATCCAACGCTGGACAACCTCCCGCATCATGCGTAAATCATCGAGTTGTTCTCCTTTGACAGTATATTTACGATACTCTTCCTTAAATGGCCTGCCGTCTTTGAAACAAACGCTAGCCCCGACTCGATGTTCGCCTTGAATTTGGGCCATATCAAAACATACAACGTGATTCATTTGTTGCATTCCCAGTAGTTTTGCCCCATCATCAGCTGCACGTTTTTCTAGCGAACCACTGGTTTTATTGACAAATCTTATCAATTGTATTTCGGCATTTTGTGATGCTAATTTCATCAAGGTAACCAAATCGCCTCTTGATGGGTTTCTCACCTCGACCGCCGAATCTCTTCTGGTTTGCAACCAATCTTCAACCCCGTCAAATAGCGGTGTTGGAGTTAGCAGTAATTTTGGCGGGATTCTATTGGCATAGTGATCTGAAACAAACATAGAGATAGTTTCTCCGATATCTTCCCGATGTATCATTTGCCAAGACTCTTGACCTTTTACTATTCCATCGTCAGCATGTAATACTACGACTGCTGCTAAATCGCCTTCACTAGCAAATCCTATTGCATCACAATCGCGATAAACCTTACTTGAGACGATATGTTGACTTGTAGTGGTTCGAATGGCTTTGATTAAATCTCTTTGTCTCGCGGCAACTTCATATTCTAAATTCTCAGAATAATCATCCATTTTTTTTGTTAATGTCTCAATCAATGAACTAGCATTACCGTTTAAAATTTGTTTTACTGCCAAAATTCGCTGACGATAATCATCATCATTACCAGAGTCAAGATAGCCAAATGGGATGTTATTTTTTTCATCACGAAGACCGAATTGGCGCCTAAGTAGTTTCATCACCTGCTTTGCTGCACCTGCATTTGGGAATGGACCCCAAATAACTGCATTTTTTGGCGGTCTTCTAGAGTATAAGATTCTGGGTAAATCATCGTTGGTAAGTGCCAGGTATGGAAAGGATTTGTCATCCTTTAGCATGGAATTATACCTTGGTTTGTGTTCTCTAATCAATTGTCTTTCTAAGATAAGCGCTTCATGTGGGGAGGCAGTAACTATGCACTCAATATCATCAGACTTTTTGACTAATTCAGGAATCATTGCCCGATCAGGATTCTTGGCAAAATAAGACCTTATCCGTTCGCTTAACTTAGTTGCTTTTCCAACATACAGTACGCGACCTTTCAGGTTTTTGAACAAGTATACTCCCGGTTTTTTTGGCAATGATATTGAGGACAATTCCACCGCCATGGCTTTCCCTCAAGGTGCCACCTCAAAAGGCCAACCATCAAATTTGAGCAGATACATTGTTACATTCAATTGATAACCCATATCACCTCGCAGTAGTGAGCAACATGCTAACTCAACCTCAGTTAAGAATACTGAAATGGTTGAATGAATATCCATCTAGCTTGGAAAAGTCTTGGGATGTGAGTCGAGATTTATCGCTTCCGGGAATTGCTGAAGGAATTGGTGTGGTCCGCTCTGCCCTAAATATACCATTAAGGATAATTGAGGAACATGGATTTGTGTTCAAAAGAATGGCTCACGTCATTGGAGGTGGTTCAAGGAGGAGGCAAGTTTACCACCTTTCAGCCTTAGGACGAGAACACCTTTCACAACTTGTCTTTAGTGATATATCCCCAAAGAAGGCAAAAGAAATATTTGGCAACCCCCCTGAACTAATCGAAATCTTTGGACGTGATGCTGAGTTTTCTCAAGCCTTGGATATTCTAACCGAAAAATCCCTAGTCATCACTGGTATGCCCGGTATTGGCAAATCGGTTTTGGTCCGTAAAATTGCGGCTCATTATGGCAGTAAAACCTCGGTAAGATGGGCATCAGCCAACGAATTTACTGATTACTTGGAAATATGTAGTACGTGGAACTTTACCACCATGGTTCCCCGTGACATAGAATCTATTTCGATGGTTTTTTCAAATCTTGAAGAGGTCTTGGTAATTGATGATTTTCACCTAGTTGATGTAAGACACCATGCCAAAATACAGGATTTAGTCGAAGCAATTAGCCAAAATAGCCAGACAAAATTCATTTTAATCTCTCGGGATAATTTAGATTCGTCTCTTGGTTTTGACCAACTTAAAATTGAATCACTGGATGTTGATTCTTGCTGTCAAATGCTTGGAGATGACATTGAATTGTCCAAAAGGTTAGACATTTGTGAAAAATTAGGCCACCATCCGCTGGCATTGAAGTTGTATGACCCAAGTTTTGGAGCACCAGAGTCATCGACAGACATTATCGATTATGTCAATAAAGTTGTTTTGAAAAACCTCAGTGAGGATGATAAAAATTTGCTTACGCAAATGTCTCTAGAACCTAGTCCAGTCAAGTCGGAATTTTCAATTATCGAACCTAAAATAGAAAAATTCGATATGCAAAGTCTTCTAAAGTGGCATAAACGTTCGGCTGTGGAATTACAGCACTTGGTGCGAAATATAACTCGCAGTAACTTGTCAAAGGATGAAACTAGACAAATTCATTCACACCTATGCCGACATTGGGGAAATATCTCAGCAGATGAAAATATGATTAATTATTTCTACCATCTGTCAAAATCAGCGCCAGATAGTTTTATCGAGCAAATTTCAGATTCTTTAGATCGAGTCATTGAAATTAATTCTGCCGCATTGGCTGTTATGATTGAAGACTTAATTGAGCAAGACTTGCAAAATGAATCGTTGAGATATATGGCATGCAAGATAGCAGCAGATAGGTATGAAGTAGATTATCTAAAGCAAAGTACAGAATTTCTATCTGGTAATAATAAACTTGAGATTGATTTCATGCTCGCTAAATTAGCGGGTAGATTAGAGCACTGCGAGCAAATTACTGAACAGTTAATCACCACTCAATCCTCTTTTGAAGCAAACAAATTACTAATTTCATTAGCGACTCAAATCTTGGAAAATCGATTACCAAATCAGAAGTTAGAAGGTGAATTAATTAGTAAGGTAAATTCTTATTTGAGTCGATTAGATTTCTCTGATTTGGCGAATAGAAACGTCATATTAGTGGCTGTCACGATGATTAAATTCACATTAGCACTTGATGAAAAGAACCTAGCGAAGGCTGTTAATCTGCTTACCTCGATAGAAAGCATTGAGCATAATTGTGACCCAGTGTATCTCAGTATGCAGACGAAAATAAAAATTTACGAGTACGATAATGGGATCTGTGATTTATCCGCAGTTGTAGAAATGGTCCAATCTAATTGTGCAATTATCGATAATATTCTAATGTCCCAATCATTGAAATTAAAATTAATTGAATCACTAATTAACACCAATTTAGACCTAGCATCAAAGATGTTCAATCAATTAACTAAACCAAATCAATTGCCAAGGTCAAGTCCAGCATTACGCTATTGCGCCAGATGGTGGTTAGCCAAATCACAGATTAGTAAGAACTCTCAAAAATCATCGTTGAATGAATCAATTGCTAGGTATCGACAAGCAGGTTGCCATAATGCTGCAAAAGAATTAGAGTCTAAATTACATTCACTGCTCTAAAGTTCCGCACCGATTAGAGTTTTAGTATCGACAATGCCTTTCATCGGTCTTATCTCCTCTACTATGCATCTGGTTAAATCATACTCGTCATCTGCCTGGACTCTAGCAATTAAGTCATATTCGCCAAATAACATCCACCCAGAGGTGACCAAATCAATTGATTCTAGAGTGTCTCTAACCATTTTTTCTTGTCCCGGTTCAGTTGTTATCAATACAAATCCAATCGCCATTTAATCACCTAATATTCTACTGCAATTAGAGTCTGAGTATCTTTGACTCCGTCAATTTGCCTAAAGTCGCTCATCAGCATACCTGATAGTTTGCCAGATTCACTGGAACTTACTCTGACAATGAGGTCATATTCGCCATACAGAGCATGTACTTCTACAACTGATTCATGATTACTTAATGTAAGATATACATCACGTTCCCTTGAAGGTAGGGTTTTGAACAAGACAAACGCCTCAGGCATGAACTCTCCAATTCAACCTATTTCTTATTGCTTGCTATCTAAATATACTATGATTTAGCCTCATGCCCAATTATCCGAACCATTGAAAAGTAACACTGTACTACGGAATTTATGGATGGTGTCATTAGGGTAAAATTCTCTATGATATTAATGACATTAATCCTAATTTTGACACCGTTGGCCAACTTACCGGTTGATTCAGGAACCCTTGACAATAATGTTGAGAACAATGCTTCAACTAAAGCTCAGACAACATGGAATGGGCTAGTTCAGTTAACAGAATCATACACAGTTAGTGTCACTGATGAACTAGTAATTTCTCCTTGTACTACAGTTGAGTTATCCTCCTCCACAAGATTATTTGTCGATGGTCGATTGATTATTCAAGGCAATAATAGTTGTCCTGTAGTGTTCTCACAACTTGGTTCTGGCCTTCATTATGGCATACAATTCAATAGTTCTTCATCTGGCAGAGGTTCTATAATTGATAACATAACAATCCAAGATGCAACATATGGTATTACAATTTACGGGTCAGACCCCCAACTAAATAACGTTACAATCACAAATCCATCAAGAGTTGGAATTGATTTATTTTCAGGTGCTAATCCAGTAATTCATGATTTAATCATAAACCAAGCCGGTAAGGGTTTTTCCTATTCTGACTGGCGTTATGGACTTGGGCTTTCGGTTGGTGCAGGCTCAACTCCCGTTGTTGAGCGCGCAACTATGACAGATCTACGTATCAGAGGTCTCAACATTTGGGGCTCTTCAGGTGGTATTTATCGTGATATCAGCATCGATAACGTCAGTGCGGAAGGTGCAAATGCAATTTCAGCGGGTGTTTGGATTGAAGATAGTCAACCGCTAATTACAGATTTATCGGTCGATAAATCTGATTATGGAATTTTGATAAGACATGTTAGTGATGGTGGCTTCACTAGAGCAGTTGTGAGAGATTGCATAGTCACTAATTCGATGTATAGGGGGATATATGTCGACAAGGCAAATCATACTAATTTCACTAATTACGAAACTGCAGATTTTACTAATACTATCGTTAGAGGTACTGGCGGGCCAAATGCAAAAACGGCAGGGATTGGATTTGCTGCCATTGAAGTTAATGCAACAGGAGCATGGTTTGAAAATACCACGGTAGAAGATTCAACTACAGTAGGAGTTCGATTATACTTTGTCGACGCTTCTACTACATTTAGAAATTTAACTATTACAGATTCTGGCGATCCAGGAGAAGGTGCCCATGAATCAGGCTTGGCAATAAGGTCTTCTTTCTTCGCTCCAAGATTTGAAAATTTAGTAATTTCAGGCTCAGTTGGACCAGGGATTTCAGCAACATCTGGAGGAGCTATGCAAGGCAGTGATTGGTTCTTACACAACAATAGTAAAGACGGGCTATTTATTGAATCATCCACTGTAATAGTAGACCATCTTCATCTATCTGATAATGGTGAATCAGGTTCCCATGTTTTTGATTCACGCTACGTCACTTTATCCAACCTTACCGCAATAGGTAATGGTAATTTGGGATTAAATGAAATGGAGCAAGCCGGATTATTTTTCGAGAAATCTAATGACTTGGAATCTAGTTCTGGAGATGTGACCTGTAATCGTTGTACGGTCTCAAACTCTGCAGGTTCAGGGGTAATGGTAAAGGATTCAGTAGACCTATTCCTCACTCACTTGACAGTGGAAAATAATAACCCTGCTTATGACCCGATTACCGTCGATAATAGTGGGCTAAGTTTAGGACAGCAAGGTGGCCGTTTCCACATGCATGATGTGCTAATTGTCACAGAGAGACAAGGAACTGATGCTGGTCCAGCAATCAGAATTAATCGGGCTGCTGGCAACATTGACACTTTAGTTCTCCAAGGTAATCACTCAGGTATGGTTTGGAATGCTAATAATAATGGCAACTATCCATCAGAACTTAGCAGAGCTCAACTTTCTGGAACATCATGTCTACTGTTGATTGACCACAACGATTTAGTGGGTCAAGATAATACCATTGTACCAGAATGTACTGGTTCAATAATCTTGCAAAACAGTCAGGTAAATTGGAGTTCATTAACTGATTTAACGGCCTCAACCGCAATAAATTTGGATTCCTTTTCTAAACTTCACCTGCATCAACCGCAACAAATTGATTTTTCAAACGCTATTATCGCTCCTTCAGCAGAAATCGACATTGCGTGGGACATCGAGGTATGGGTGCAAAATAATAATTCCAATGGCATTCCAAGTGCTCCAGTAATGATTAGTTTTGATCAATTTGAACCAAATGCTCAAGAGAATGCCAATGATATTGGCTACGTTAAGTTCCCTAACTTCATTGGCCAACAATGGACTCAATCAGGAGCTTCATCATTGACTACAGTTACCATTGATTGTGCTTATGATGGATTATCGAACAGTAGCACAGTCTCATTGGATGGCGATAAAAGCATTTATTGTCTACTGCCAATAGATAATCAACCACCTTTCTTGTATTGGGATACTCCGGAAAGCGACTCAATCTATCCCAGTGGCTCAGAAGTAGAGTTCAATGCAAATCGTTCTTGGGATATCGATGATGATGCCTTAATCTGGGAATGGACCTCATCAATTGACGGAAACATTGGTGATTCGGCCAATTTTACCGTGAATCAAGGGGACCTTAGTCAAACTCTCAGTGACGGAGTTCACACTATTACTGCAAAACTATGTGATGATAAAGGTCACTGTGTACAACAAAGTAGAACTATTGAGTTATCCAATTTTGCACCAATTGTATTTGCTGAATTTAGTCCAGGATTAAACGCCTTCAATGAATTGATAATTGCCAAAACAGGAACCGTTATTGTTAATCTTTCAGGCACTTATGACCCGGAAGGAGATATGCTAAATTGTTGGATAGCAACTTCTTATGGATTGTTATATCCCACCCAATCCATGGGCGTTAATGCCTGTCCAGAAACTATAGAATATATTTTCCCGCTAGAATCTAGTCAAAACAACCCGGCGCCAGAAGAAGATAATTTTGTATTATCTATCTTTGTTGATGATGGTGTGAATCAACCCGTTGAATTAGCTTACAGCACAATGTTGTATAACGAAATACCAGAGCCTAATTTTACCGTTATTAGAAGCGATAACTTTAGTCAGTCAGTTGTTACTCTAGATGGTTCATTGACAGTCGATCCAGAAGGTGACAATTTAGCAATTGAGTTTTACTCTAGTCTAGATGGAACTTTACAATGGTCGGATGAGCCTTCAGGAACAGTTTGGCAAGGACATTTGTCCCGTGGCATTCATACTATTGAAATGAGAGTTACTGATGACAGCCTTGAACATGTAGAACAATACAAGGTTTCCTCAATGTTGGTATCGGTACTGAACACTCCGCCATCGGCCGGGATTGTGTCACCAAGTCAAGCAGACTCATATGATTCCTCAGAATTAGCAATCTTTTCCGCCAATGGGTCGGGTGATTTTGATTCAGTATGCAGTTCTTTCAACTCTATTGGCTTCTGGCTTTGTTCACAAAACGAGCCATTTCAAGGCTCTGAATATCTTCAGGTCTCATGGACTAGTGACCTAGATGGCAGATTGTCTTCGACCAATCAAGAAGGATTGTTCTATCAAGCCAGACTCAGTAGTGGAATACATACCATAACATTAGAAATTGATGATGGCATCAATCCTCCAGTGACCGATACAACAACTATCCAAGTTAGTAAATCAGCACCTGTTTTATCATTAGCAACGCCAGATTTTACTAAAACCTTCAAATCATCAGAATTCATCTTTTGGAACGCGGTTAATTCACTAGATTATGATGGAGACAGCTTTGTCATGAGTGTAAGGAGTGACAAATTAACAGAGCCAATATTACTTGATGTTGACTCTAGTATAACTCACATGTCTCAACTCAGTGCTGGGACACATAATATTGAAATTACTCTCACCGATGATGATGGAATGGTTAGAACAGAATTCTTTGAATTGGTAGTTGAACCATCAGCACCAGAAGTAGTAATCATCAACCCTGTTGAAGGACAATCCTTTACCGGTGGAATTGCTATAACTATTGAAGAAGAATCAACAGATGCAGACTTTGATATTACCTTTAGGCAATGGAAAATAATTGATAAGTCAACTGGTGAAGTAGTTGAGACATTGAGCGGCAGTACCGAATCAATCATTCTAAGTCCAGGTGAATATCTCATAGAACTAACCGTTAGAGATAGTCTACTAAACACAGAGGTGGTTTCGAGAAATATACGGGTTGAAAAAACCGATCCAGTTCTCGATGAGCAGTCTATCTTAGTAACTCCAGGAGAACTCACGACTAATCAGCTAGTAGATTTACAGGTTAGTGTCGCTTTATCTGACCCAGATGGGACAACTCAAGATGTACAAGCAACCATAATCCATGGAATCCAAGTTTGGAATTTTGCGCTTGAAGACCTAGACGGGGATGGTATATGGGCAGGGTCAGTTGAGGTCAATCCTGAAAATTCAGGCCGTCCAAGCCTGAAAATTACCGCCATAGATGGAGTTGGTGATAGTGCAACAATAAGCCAGGTTTCCAAAACAATTGTCGTAAATGATGCTGATTCTACCAGCAGTAATACGCCCTTAATTGCTGGTGGAGTTGGCATGTTATCATTAATTTTGATTACCCTAATCATAGCAAGGGTCAGAAAGAATAGATTAGAAGGTGACTTAATCGAGTCTTGGGACACTTTCAAACAACCACCTGCAGATAAACAACATCCAGATATTGAACAAGGCGATGTCGAACAGACCACTGAGATAGTTAATGACTTATGGTCACAGTTAGAACAAGAAGAAGGCTTGAATTAATCACTGCTCAGGTAAATCCTTGTTCATTGAATCAGGATTTGATTCTCTTCCACCCCAAGGGGTTTTGGTACGATTCATACCGATTCTTTTGGCGAATAAGAATTTGAAATTTTTCCAACCATCACCCCATGTATGAATCTCAGCATCACCAACACGTGGTCGATAAGGTACAGAGATTTCTATCGCCTTTTCTTTCCCAATATGCTTTCTCGCTAACAGTTTAATCTCTTCTGATAGTGGCATTCCATCATTGGTTGGGCGCATCTTAGCGTTATCAAAAATAGACTTTCTAAACACCCACATTCCTGATTGTGAATCTTTGATCCCATAACCAAACAACAGTCTGGCAGTGAACGAGAGCGCCCAGTTGCCAAATCCATGCAATCCAGACATTGATCCATCTTCAGCCAACGATAAACGGTCACAGGTAATGTATTCTAAATTTTCATCAAGTAGTCTTTTTACTAATTTTGGCACCAATTCTGCTGGATAAGTGCAATCTGCATCCATTGTAACAATGATGTCGTGACTAGCGATATCAAAGCCAGTCCGGTATGCTCTACCATACCCTCTTCTGTCCTCTAAATGCACTCTTGCTCCTTTCTTCAAAGCCAACTCTCTAGTTTTATCAGAAGAGTTGCCGTCTACTACAAGAATTTCTAATTTTTTACACCAACCAGTTGGTATTGAATCGATAGTTGGCTCGATAGCCTCCTCTTCATTACGCGTTGGGAGGATGATAGTGACAGTCGTGGGTAGGATATCGCCCATAAAGTGGCGGGCAGATTTCCTGTTTTGAAGTCATTGGATAGATAATTCACCTCAAATTCTTCCATAAGTGGTCAATATTCAAACGCCAATCCCTCATCGCAGTAATAATGCACATAGTGATGATTGCCGGCGAGTACCCCCCAAGATGGGGTGGTATTGGTTCAGTTGTTTACCATCTTGCTGGCCATTTAGCATCATTTGGCCATTCAGTGACCATCATTACTAGAAGTCATAATGGCCGAGGACCGCCGCAATCTGGAGTGTCAATTGTCGAAGTTCCATGGCTAAAATTACCAATGACATTTACTCGTTCTTACGCTAAAAATGCGCTCAAAGCGCTAAAATCTATTCATCGTGAAGACCCCGTGGATGTAATCCATATCCACCTACCATTGGCGTCTTTTTCAGCCAGGGAATTTAAGTTTATGAAACAAAATATTGCTCCAGTTTGTTCATCACTTCACGGGTCTTGGCTTGGAGAAAAGCAAGGGGTAATTCGTGCAGCCAAGGCTGGTGAAACGGCTACTTGGCTCAATCCAAATGATTTAGCAATAAGATTGACGGCAAAATGGTACGCTAAATATGAAAAAGCTGGATTGCTTAATTCTTCAATTAGCGTAGCCAACTCACAATCAACGCTACAGGAGTTCAGCAATTGGTATAGTCCAGATCAGGAATTTAATGCTGAGGTAGAGTTATGGGGATGTGATCACAAAGTGTTTCGTCCCTCTAATATCGACAATGAAGAGGAACAATTAGCTCATGAAAAAATACGCCATGAGTACGTCTGTGACGATGAAGCAGCATTATCTCATGACATTATTACTAACACTCCAATGTTGTTAGCAGTAGGTCGATTAGTCGCCAGAAAAGGCTACATGACTTTGCTAAGGTCGATGCCAAAAATAATTGCCGAAAATCCGGGGGCAAAACTGGTAATCGTTGGAAGAGGTCATATGAAAAAGAAATTACTGAAGGTGGCTAAAAAGTTAGCAATCAGTGATTCTGTATTCATTAAAAGCGGTATGTCATTTGAAGATTTAGCCCAACACTTCCGCAGCGCTAATTTAGTAATCTATCCTTCTTATTATGAAGGTCAAGGATTAATTCCATTAGAGGCATTATCCAGTGGTACGCCTGTGGTTACAGTAGATCAACCACCCCTTACCGAAATGATTGATGCGTCGGTTGGCAGACTTTTCAAAACTGGAGATTCAAATGATTTAGCTAAACAAGTCAATGCATTACTTGCTGATAAGCCCGCACTCGAATCATTGAGTGTGGCGGGTCGCGAGAGAATACTTGCTAAGTATACCTATGAACACAATGCAACAAAATTCATTGAAATATATAATTCTGTAATAAAATAATTCCAATTGCCTAATTACCACACAGATTAGACATTACGAGGCATATATCTCCCGATAATACACACAAAATGGGCCTATTAAGGCCTTTTTGTTATCAATAAAAGGGTATAATCAATATTATGTTAACAAGCGGCTATTTCATAGATGATATCGCAATGGCCATACATGGTCGCACAGCGATTCATAGTGGTATGTTTGGCCGCGCTATTGTTAGGCTTCATGCCCACCACTTCTGCAGATAATAGCCTGCAAAGTGCCAATACTCTAATTGAAGGTGTGTCAGCATCAGGTCAAGTATGTTATGATGACGGATGCTCGCCAAATGACGAAATTGATTGGTGGCGAGTTTATGCTTTCAAGGGTGATATAGTCAGTATTTCATTTTCTGGAACGTTACCAAATCCTGATTGGTTATGCTTTTGGGGTGATGGATGGGAAGGTGATTATTCAATCCATGACGCAGGTGGAGGACAAATTGCTTCTCTAGCATTGAGTGATGATAATCCAACTGGCACTTTGAGCAAAACCATGAACACAGCAGATTGGGTTTATGTGAAAATTAAAGGCAAAGACAGTTATTGTAACGACGCCATTGATTATACTTTGACGGCCTCAATTGATTCTGGCGATCGAGATACCGATGAGGACGGATACATCGATACCGAAGATTCCTGCGACAATACCCCGGGAACTTCTGTTTACGACCGGAAAGGGTGTGTTGATTCAGACTCTGACGGTTATTCTGATCCTGAGGTGGGCTGGGGTCCAAATAATGGGGCAGATGCTTTTCCTTACCAACCAACCCAGTGGCAAGATTCTGACAATGATGGTTTTGGTGATAATTTAGATGGCTATCAAGGTGACTTTTGCACCTATAATTCAGGTGGTTCTTACAATGACAGATACGGTTGTTTAGATTCAGATGGTGACGGTTTTTCAGACCCCGACCCGGGAGGCTTGTATGGAGTTAGTGAATGGTTTGCTCATCCAATTGGCTTAGGTGATGCTTTCCCACTCGATAATACTCAATGGACAGATACCGACGGGGACGGTTATGGAGATAATTGGGAAGACCCTATGTGGAACCAAACTCACATTGCTTGGGGCATCGGTCAATGGCTAGAAACCGCCACTGAACCTGATGCATGCCCATTTATTACTGGTTCTTCATCTTCTGATAGATTTGGTTGTACCGATACAGACGGCGACTCATACTCAGATGGAGATGAGAATTGGACCATGTACAACGGCTCGGATGCTTTTCCACTTGAACCGACTCAGTGGCAAGATTCAGATTATGATGGATGGGGTGACAACCAGTCTTTCGGGGCCCAACGTATCGATGATTTCCCAGACAACCCATCTCAATGGCGAGACACTGACAAAGATGGTTGGGGTGACAATCAAACCTATGGGGCTTCACAGGTAGATGATTTCCCATTAGTTCCTTCACAATATCTCGATACAGATAATGATGGTTATGGGGATAACCAAAGCGGCTTTGAAGGCGATGTTTGTATTTACTCAACACCAGAAGAGGTAGAATCAAGTTGGATTTCTCGATTTGACCGGCTTGGATGCCGGGATATCGATAAGGATGGTTATTCTGACCCAACCAGTGATTGGATTGCCCACCCAGATGGTTTTGCTGATGCCTTCCCTGATGAGGTAAGTCAGTGGTACGATACAGATTCTGACGGCTATGGCGATAATACCGAATATTTTGATGGTCAAACTTGGCGCGAATCATTCCGTGGCGATAGTTGTAAAACCACGGTTGGATATTCGACATTTGATAGATGGGGCTGTCCAGATGCCGATGGTGACGGATGGTCGGATACTACTCTCAATTGGCTGGCAAGTCCAGGCGGTAACGGCGATGCATGGCCCCTTGATCCAACACAATGGCATGACAAAGATGGTGACGGTCGTGGTGATAATCCACAAGGCACAACCGCTGATGTCTGTCCAGACAATGCTGGTACATCTGTTGGCCCTATAGAAGGTGGAGATAGATGGGGCTGTATCGATACTGATGGTGACGGTTGGTCGGATTTAGGTGACGCATTTATTCATGAACCTACGCAATGGCGAGACAGTGACGGTGATGGTTTTGGTGATGCTGCTGATGGCAATCAAGGCGATGCCTGTCCTGATTCAAGAGGGACCTCATTGATGGACCGATTGGGATGTCGGGATACCGATGGAGATGGTTGGTCAGACCCGGCCGAAAACTGGCCGTCTCATCCATTTGGATTAGCAGACTCATTCCCTAACGAAGCCTTACAATGGCGTGATACTGACGGGGACGGCTATGGAGATGTTTCTCTTGGTGCAATGCGGGACGATTGTCCAAATGATGCTGGAGATTCAACAAGAGATCTCCAAGGTTGTCCAGATAATAATGGCGACGGATGGTCTAATGATTATGGTGAATTCAAAGCCGCCATTGCCATTATGGGTGAGGACCCAGCCGCGTCTTGGCTGACATATCTAGTGATTGGTTTAGGATTTATTCTTGGAGCGTCAATCGCCTTAGTAGTCAAAATGGGTCGCGAAGAAGAGGACCTCAATGAGGAGCAATTATTTGATGAAAAACAACATATTGATTTCACCTCAAACCTTGCCGAGCCTGACGGTTTAGGGATGATTCCACTAGATGAGTTGCCACCAATACCACTCGACAATACGATTGTTCAACAGCAGGATAACATTACTGGAGGTGAGAATAATGAGTAATCAAAAAGTTTCGCTTATCTCAATTTTTATCATAATGTTCGCATCTTTTGCTACAGTAATAATTACTCCAAATGTGCAAGGTGAGGAAACAGAACAAGACCCGTTAGCTGATGCTGGAATTAGTTTAGTCGCCTTGAGAAATGATACCTTAGACACCAATCAAGATGGCGATACAGATGCCATTCGAGTAGTCATAGTAGTCAGTACAGACAAAGAAAGTATGAACCTAGAACTTCGGTTAATCGGTGAGCATAAAGACAAACAAGTGATGGAGGTATTACAATTTTCATTTAGCGGCCAATCCAATGCGAGTTTAGTCTATGATGCATGGGCTACAGGAGAACATGAACTTAAATTACAAATTGTCGATCAAGATGGCAACATAATCACTACGCTCGAGCTACCTACCTATGTATTGAAACCAGCCTTACAAACTCCAAGAATTATACTAGCTCTCAATGCTCCTCAAAATATTGAAACCGGTGACGAGTGCACCATATCTAGGGTGTTTGCCGATGAAACGGGTCCACGTTATGGTGCAAGCGGAGTAAGAACTTTCTCAGGTGCACCCTTTACCGTGCTTGATGCCCAAGACGCCTTAGATTGTTCTCATTGGCCAGCTGGCGATTATATCTTGAAGGAAGCCTATAGGAATGATTTAGGCCAGACCACTGAAGATTGGCTTAATTTGACAATTCATAACCGGCCAGCACCTGAATTTTCCCTCGCAACATCTGGTAATGGCAATACTACGGAGACTGGATGTGCAATAACAATGCTCCAATCTGATGAAACAATTGATTTCTCAGGATTTCAAAAGATTTGGCGTATTCAAGGTGCTGAAGTAGTAAATGATATTGGGCATCAGTTTGATTGTTCGTCTTTACCAGCAGGAGTGCATCTAATCTCTCTAGAGGTTATTAACAACGAACTGATTAGTGCGATTGAAGCAGTAAATCTGGTAAGATTACCTGGTGGTGAACTTACCGATGAGGAGAAATCCTCTGCTCCTTCACGTTCCTATGGGGAAGATACTGCCACAGAATCTGTCGGATGGATTTCAATTGGTGTGTTAGGTTTAGTAATTACTCTGCTTTCATATCTGATATTGGTTAGAGTGAAAGATGATGACGGACAGTTACCTATGCGTGATTTAGGGCCCGCTCCAATGATTTTATCGGATGGTTCCCCAGACTCTGAAGGATTGCCTACAACCACAGATGATGAAGGTGTTTTGTGGCGCCAACATCCAGATGGTAATCATGATTGGTGGGACACAGAATTACGTATTTGGGTTAGGTGGTGAGCCTCTTGGAGATTCTAGGGATTAGTTTGGTAGAGTCTATTTTGATTCTAGCAGCATTGATTTTAACATCAATTTCTATGAGATTATTCTACGTTTGGTATACTAGAATTAGGCCTCGCAAACCAAGTACAAATTCCGATTGGAATACTGATTGTGAATTTCAATCTTCAGCTATTATCGAAGAACACCACATAACCTTTTCAAAAGTTAGAAATTTTACCTGGCGCACAACTAGGGACAGAGACGAAGAATGGGACGAAAATGTGAAATTCGATGTGAGAGAAATCAAGGATGTATGGTTTATAGTTGACCATTTTCACAAAATTCATGGCCTAGCCCACACCTTTCTGAGTGTGGAATTTAACGATGGACGCTGTATTTCGTTTTCGTTTGAGGCACGGCGAGAAAAAGGTGTGCGGTATCATCCATGGAAAGGTATGTGGCGAGCGTATGAACTATACTTGCTAGTTGGATATGAGAAAGATTTACTCGGGCTTAGAACAAATGCTAGAGGCAACAAAGATTACTTGTTTAGAGCTGTAACTCCACCTGATAAAGATCGCCAATTACTAATGGCAATAGGGCAAAAGATGAATCAGTTAACTAAAAACGCAGAGTGGTACCACTCATTATTTACTACATGTAATACTTCAATTGTTGAAGTTGTCAATAAAATAACTCCGGGTCGTATACCATTTGTATGGCGCAATTTCCTCCCCGGTTATACCCCTAAAGCCGCGTTTAAATTGGGTTTAATCGAAGATTGGGGAGGTTTGGAGAATACTCTGGAATTAGCCAGAGTTGACGAGGTGGCCAAATCATGGAATGGAACTGATAATTACAGTGAATTTATTAGGCGAAAGATGCCTAGTTCACCGGTCAATGAAGACTAGTAGCGAACCATTCTCACAGTTAATTGATAGGAATTCTTCTGCTGTAATATTATGCAACCCCATAGTTGATGGACTCATATCATGATTGTTCAATTCCCATTTTGCTCCTTTGATGGTGACTTTTGCCGTTTCACCAATACTAAATAGTGAAAAAGACACTCCAGGATTAGATTTGTAATGAAGAGGATTTGACTTGCTAACAGCGATTACTATTGCATCATTTAGATGAAGTGTCACAGGAAGATCATGTTCTAACAAAGCAAAGTAATTGGCCATTTGATGGTCTGATTTACCACCATCAACACCGATAATATCAATTTTGTTAACAGAGAGGTTTTGGCAAAACCTCAGTGCTTTACTAAGGTCGTTACTTTGTTGTTCATCAACTTTGATAATTTGGAGTTTATCTTGTTCTGCTCGTGCCAAATCTTGTTTAGTAATGCTATCTAAGTCACCAATTAAGAAATCTACCGATATTTGACTCTCATAACAATCAGCAATCGCCCCATCACAAGCAATTATAGTGTCAGCGGATTGTATTAATTCATGCCATTTTGGCAAGTATTTTTGGTTAGTATTTCCTATGATTAACACTCTTGACATAATCTGAGGCAAGTAGTCTAGGTTTGTCAATACTGTGATAATACTTGTTTGCTGACCCCCTACGGGGGTCATGGGATATCATAGACAATGGTTTTGAACCATCAATGCGTCAGTTGTGTATGGCGAGTGATTCAACACACGAAAACTCGCTGAAGGCTTCGATAATTGTTTTATTAATGATTTTTCAAATTATGTCTCTTACCAGTGCTCAATTCAACACAGTTCCACAATCCGAATTGACTGCAGATTATCCTGTTCATAGTAGTCAAAGCGTGGGTGATTTAGCTCTTGATTTTGGTAATGAAATAGCCGGTCAATACATTGATTATGGCGGAGTTACAAACACTAAAGTGATGTATGAATCAGAACTTGATATTTATCACGATTTTCAAATCCAAGATATGGCTAATGGTTTGGTGGAGTCAGTAGACGTAACAATCTCAGATTTACAAAAAATCAGTGCATGCTGGATAACTGATGCGGGAAGTGTATACAACTACAATGTTGACTTAGATAATGTTTCAGATTTAATGCAGGTCGATCAAGTCTCCACTAACCAAGGAGTAAATCCAATAGTTGATTGTGCTATTGCGGTAAAAGAGAACGGCAGAGAAACGATGCTATATGCTGATGGAGATGACTTAAAAGCAGCCCAAATTGCTTACGCAAGTCCGCTCTACTCTAATGGCGATGATTGGCATGTTCGCACTATATTAGAAGGAATTAATGCCAACAGCATTGAGTTGGAAGTGACCTCAGAACAACTTGAATGGGGGCTATTTAGGGATGATATGGGTAGGCTGCACAGAGTCAATTACACCGGAGTATTTTGGGAAACAGGCATAATTGACAATGGTCCTGTGGGTAACGACTTCGAACTTGCAATCGATAACGAGGATAAAATATCGATTTTATTTAACAAGGATAATAAAACGTTTTTACATACCATCAAAGGTCATGTTAGCACCACTGAAGCTGTATTCCAACATGAACACATGCACGATGATATCGGCTTGACTTTGGATGGTTATGGATTAATGCAAATGTTTTCTACGTCTATTGAGGACAACATCACCACCGCAAAACTTCAGCGTTCATTGACCAATGAGAAAAACCAAATCAGTTCCGAGGCAACATTGTCTTTCCTTGCGAACACAGAAAACAGCACAGTTGCAGAGGTTATCTTTGCCGATTTCAACAACGATGGGTTTGACGATCTTGTATATTCTGAGCCCAATGCAGACACTTCGTTGTTAAGTGATAACGGAATCGTGTCTGTTCACTATGGTTCGGAAAATGGTATTGGCTTAATGCCTGATTTAACATTTGAAGGGCCAACAAACTCATCTAATCTTGGAAGTGGCTTGGCAGTAGGTGACTTTAACGGAGATAGTTACCCGGATATCTCATTAGGTTTGCCTGGCTTTGACAATAATAATGGCTCAGTCAGATTTTCCTTTGGCTCTAATCAAGGTTTAGCAACAGTGCTGTTAACAGTCCCGGGAGTATCTACTCCATCGTTGAATGGTGCTTCGTATGGTTCATGCTTAGAATCTGTGGAAGACCTAAATTCAGACAATAAAGATGAATTATTAATCTGTTCAATTGGTTATGATTTACAGGGAGATACAGGTCTTGTAGAGTTATTCTTCGGTAACATCATAGCAACTACGTGGGTAAAAATGAACAGCCCAAATCAAATCACATCAGGATCAAACTTTGGTCGTTCAATTTCTGCAGATGGTGACTTAAATGGCGATGGTTTTGTGGACTTAGTTATCGGCAATACCGGCGATTTAATCGATAGCTCAGGTTACTCTTCAGTTGAACTTAGATACGGCAATGCCATGGGTTTTTCCAGTGAACCGGACTTAGCCTTCCAGTCACTGTTAATCGGCAACTTGTTTGGTTACAATGTTGAGATAATGAATGATCTAAACGGCGATGGATTAGATGAGTTGTTTATCTCGGAACCATATAACACTTCAAATGAATTCAATAGTGGCAACGTTTGGGTATTCTATGGGAATTTGTCGGGAATAGAATCAAGCCCAGATTATCGATTAATTGGTTCTTCAAATGAATTACTCGGATTGAATTTTGCGTCTGCTGGTGATACCAACCAAGACGGCTTCAACGATTTTTTCATGACCAGAAGAGCTAATGTTGCATCTACTAATGTTGAATTATATTTAGGCAGTTCCTCAGGTTTAATCGATAACTCGATTAACATTGCTTCTGGCGATTTGAGTTTTGGTCAAGTGATATCAAATTATGGTGATTCAAATGCCGATGGTCTACTAGAATTTTCTTTCTCTGCTCAAAACATAGATGAGAATCAAACAGTAAATAGTAGAATTAATATTCACTCTAGAGAGATTTGGGAAGAAATATATTTCACTATTGAGGGAGAGATGGAACATGGAAAGATTCAATCCTCTACTGATGGGTCTTCAAGAATTCTATATTCGGTAAGAAGTGGTGAAAATAATAATCTTCAAATGATTTCAGAAGAGAAAAATAGTCAAGGAGTTTATTGGTCAGTTCAGAATATAACCTCACCATCACCTAATCATTTGACAAGTGTAAATTTCGAGATGACCTCTTCTGGTGAAGCATTCATTCTGTATTTTGACAATGGAATGCATCAAAGAACTTACGATGCATTTGTTGGTTTAGAATCTAATGTGCCCACCAATTATAATGATGCTAGTTATGTAAACTCGGTATTTGACAATCATGGAACAAATTATGTTGTTTATTATTCACCAAGTTCCAACAATTTGATACTCAATGTAAAATCTGCATCAGGATGGTCAGAGCAAGTTATTGCAACAAATGCTAACATTGCTTCAGACATAAATCTAGTACTAAATCAAACAGGGCAACCAGTTGTGATTTATCGAGATGATTTAATCAATAATATACTGGTTGCTCATAATAATTCTGGCTGGGTTGTAGATTCTCTTAACTTCACGGGCGAGGTTATATCAAAATCTATGTCATCGGTTGTTACTGACCAAAATAACCTACTCATTTCGGCTTTCTTGAATGATGGTAATTCTAACAACCTAACCATGATTTCATGGGACGGAAACAATACTAACCATTCGTTCATCGGTTTAGAATCAGATGGGGCCACAAAAATTGCAATGGCTATCGATGGAGAGGGCACGGTCATTGTGTCCACATACTCTACTTCTGGTGTACTTGTGTTGTATGAAAAGCAAGTTGACTCACAGACTTGGAATTCTGTCCTGCTTCCTCAACCAATAGGGTTCTATTCAACCAATCACATCGAATTAATCGGCGGAATAACACCCACATTAGCGGTAAACAGTCAAAACAACTCATTATTCTACAAAAGCGGAAGTAATTGGCAGGTTTTATCAACTGCTGAAATTCCTTCATTTGGAGAATTTTCTTTTGTCGTAAATGAAACTCATATCACAATGATGACAGCCGCAACAGGAGGAAATAATCTAGCTTGGAATTCTATGGAAATAACCACTTCCCCAAACCATAACACTTGGCATCAGCAAATATTTCCCGATATTATTGTCAACAGTGGTTTAGTAGTCAATCAACATTCAAACGATACAATCTCCATTATAGTAGATGATTTAGCCTCAAATAGTCTATTAGAACTCCAACTGAAACTTGATCGAGACAGTGATTTCCTCTTTGATGATATAGACCATTTACCTCATGTGCCAAATCAATGGTTCGATTCAGATGGAGACGGTTATGGCGAAAACACCAATGCTCCAATGAATGATAATTGTCCATCCCAATCTGGGCAATCATCAATTTTGTTGTTTGGTTGTTTTGATGCGGATAATGATGGCTATGATGATATTAATGACGATTGTAACACTGGTTATGGTTTTTCATGGTTGGGAAGACTTGGCTGTTCAGATTTCGATCAAGACGGTTGGGTTGATTGGAGTTCATTCTATCCATATGGAGACATCTTTAGCGATAATTGGAAACAAGCATTCGATTCAGATGGTGATTCCTACGGCGATAATCACGGTCCTGACTGTTGCGATACTTGGTACGACCAAAACGCGCCTCCAGGAGACGAATTCCCGTATAATGTGAGGCAATATACCGACTTTGATGGCGATGGGTACGGCGATAATTCATCTGATTCCCTAACAGGGGATGCTTGTAAGTTTGAGTATGGTGCATCATATCGGGATCGTTTAGGATGCGTCGATACAGACGGTGATGGTTCATCGGATCCAACTAATTTCTGGAATTCAAGTTTAGGTGCAGACTTATGGCCGACAGATTCCACTCAATGGGCTGACTCTGATGGGGATGGTTTTGGTGATAATGGTTCTAAAAATGCGACTAACCCAGATTATTTTCCCAACAATATCGCAGCATCTCAAGATTCTGATGAAGATGGATATCCGGACTTATTCACTGAATACTATAATGGTACCAATGCTGAAGGATTACAAATAGATGGTTGCCCACTAGTTGCTGGGAACTCATCTAATCCATATTACGGATGTCTCGACACTGACGGTGATAATTATCGCGACATATACACTTTTGACATCAACCCAAATACTGGGTTGAGAGAAAACCAATCAGGTGATGCGTTCCCGTTCAATCCAGAACAGTGGACTGATGCTGATGGAGATGGTTTTGGTGATTTCCAAGGCGGCAATAATGCGGATGTGTGCCCTCAAGCGGTTGGGGTAATCAACGGGACATTGGGTATAGGTTGCCCCTTGATTGATGGCAATGATGATGATGGCGATTTTGTGATAAATGAGGAAGATTTGTGCCCAAATACGCAGTTCTGGTTAACGGTTAATCTTGATGGGTGTGCGTTAAATCAAGTTGATTCAGATGATGATGGGGTAAGTGATGCAGATGATGTTTGCCCCTCAACGTTCTCACAAGACCCTGTAGATTCTAGCGGATGTAGCCAAGTACAAAGAGAGGTAGATTCTGATGCAGACGGAATTTATGATTATCTCGATTCATGTGAAAACACACCAAGTCAAGAAGTACCTGATGAATTTGGTTGTTCAGCATCACAAAAAGATACAGATGGTGATGGAGTCACTGATGATGGGGATGTTTGTCCAAGTACAGAATTAGGTTATCCAGTATTAGCAGATGGTTGTACCGATGAAACGGCGTTAGAGTTTGACTGGGATTCAGATGGTTATTCTGGTCAAGATGATTTATTCCCGTTTGAAGAAACTCAATGGTTTGATACAGATGGGGATGGTTATGGAGATAATATTCTGGGATTAGAGGGGGATCAATGTCCTAACACCTCAGGTACTTCTACCGAAGATAGATTTGGTTGTCCAGATAGTGATTTAGATGGCTGGTCAGACCCCGGACAAGATTGGGCAGCGTCACCAAGTGGTATAGCAGATGCATTTTCTGAAGATGTTACTCAGTGGCGAGACCTTGACGGTGATGGCTATGGTGATAATGGTACAGGTAATAACCCCGATTTATGCCCCACAACCAATTCATTGTATAGAACATCTGTAGATTTGCAAGGATGTTCAAACAACGAACGAGATTCAGATGGTGACGGCTTGGTAGACAGCCTTGATAATTGTCCAGACGAGCCAAAGGGGTTAGACGGATATGCTGATGGTTGTCCGTTAGAAAAACAAGAATCCTCTAGTGAAGCCACAGAAATATTTGGATTAACAATAGTTACATTTATCGCCATTTGTCTAGTAGTGGTTGTTCTATTCATACTGTTAATTATTCTTCGTAGAAGGGATATTGAAGAGGATTGGTTTGAGGAAGATGATGACTTTGAAGAAGATTACCAAGAAGAAAATCTCAGTTTACTAAATAAACCGCGGAAACAACCTACTCAGCACACGGTTCCAAGTCAAAGCAAAGCCAAACCCCCTAGTAATGGACCCACTGGAGGGCCTCCAAGCTTCACGTCACCGGCAAAAACTCCAGTTATCGCACCATCACAGCCGCCGGTTGAAAGTTCCCAAAGACAAATTCTTCCAGAAAACCTAATTACGCCTCAGAGGGCGACTAAAAAATCTAAGAAAGTAAAGACTGTTAATGCTTCAAAGAAGAAAGTCAAGCGTGCAATCATTGAACCTGAACCAGATATTTTTGAAAAAGTGAGCCAATCAAAGATTGATGCAGCTGTCAAAAATCTTGCCGATTTGACCGGTGATGTCGAGGAAAGACAATTGTTAATGAATCTACAAGAAGCAGGGTGGAATGCACCGCAATCTCGTGCGATAATCAACATGGCCAGAAAGGAAAGGGATTGAATACTTGAGGTATGACTTTTCATAGGTGAGATGACAGGGCGAAATATTGGGGTGATTATGTGGCTGAACCAGTACTAGAAGGCGCATCAATGCCAGATGGTATCGAGGTCGATGAAGCAGCTGCTTATTTTGGTGTGACAGAGTCCTCGGATATTGTTCATACATTGATGTCCATGGAACGTAATCAATCGATTAGTCAATTTTTCACCATGGTCTCAGATATCATTCTAAAACCTGGAGAGTTTGATTTTGAAGAGGCTAGTCAAGCACTAAATTGTGAGGGTGGTGAAATATACTATCTTGTTTCTGGACATCTTGGCTTAATGAGTTTTGGCGACCCGATTCTACATTATTTGGGTTTACCAGATTCACTAGGCCAGGAATCAAAAAACAGCAAACCAAATATTGACCAAAAACAATTTGATTCTTTAACTAGTCTCGCTAATCCGATGAATATACTGAAAGTTTTAGCGATTGCCAATAATACGGGTGGTTCACAAGAAGTGATGAAATATTACTTGACAATGAGTGAACTAATGATGAATGTTGAATCAAATGTAGTAACACTCACGGAAATTTCAGAGGAGTTTGATGCATCTTTGGATGTCATTGGCCATACTCTACCAATTTCGGTATTAGCAGGTTCATCGATAGACTTGTCAAAGGCGATCATAGATGCCCCACCAACTATCAAGAAAGAGACGCCAAAAGTAACGCAACAGGTAGAACAAGCGATAAAATTGCCAGAAGTTGAACAGGCTGCACCTCTCCAAGAGGAGGTTTCAGTCCCCTCAGTTCCTTTGCCTGGACAGTCAATATCGGCTGAAATTATTGAAGATAAAATAGAGCCAATAATTGAAACCGAACTCACTGATAGAAAGGCGGCTAAAGCAACTGATAATGCATTCGAAGGTGCATTTGGCATGGCGCCAGAAACCAATACATTACAAGCTGAAGATTCTGTACAGGCGGACGAAGTCGAGGAGGATCTAGTGACTGAGGCTAGTATCGAAGCAATGGTAGTAGAAGAACAAGAAACTGAAGAACCATTTCACAGTGCTGCCGAGATGTTTATTCAATCAGATACCGATGGTGATGGTAATTTATCGGTCGAAGAATTATCCCAAGCAACTGGATTGTCTATTGAAGAAGCCGAAGAAATTCATCAAACCGCTGATTTGGATGAGGATGGGTCTATGTCACTTTCAGAATTTATTGCCTCTCCTGTAGTCGAAAAAGTCGCTTCAAACCTACCAAGACCTGTTGCTCCAGTAAGACGGCCAGTCAGCCTTAATGAACAACCAAATAATGTTCAGCAATCTCCGGAAAACCCGGTAAATAGCCCTCCAACTCAACAAGCATTCCCTCAACCACCAATCTCTAGACCAATCCCCCCACAAAATGTTAGCCCACAACCATCTGTTAGGCAACAACCAATTGGTATTCCGCAACCAACCAATCAAGCTCCACTACAACAAAACCAATGGAATCAACCAATTCAACCAACAATTCGTTCAGGAGTCATGTGCCGTAGTTGCGGCATTGGTATTGACCCATATTGGCGCTTTTGCCCAGTATGCGGGGGCCAAAATTTAGGCTAATTAGATATCTAAAACAAATTCACCGTCTTGTAAGACTTGTGAATCATCAAGCCATACGCTTGCCCCAGTAATTACTCCTGGGATGTGGATTCCAACCGCCGAGCCTCCGCCTAATGCAGTGTTATCACCGATAGAGAAGTAACAAGTTCCAAGTCGCTTTTCATCTTCTAGAACATTACCCCCCATTCGTGCTTGATCATTCATCCCAAAGCCAAATTCAGCAACAGTCCATACATTTTCTCTGTCTTTACTACGTAATTTCTTAGCAACCTCGCCGAATTCTTGTCTAATATTAGCAGCAATAGTACCACCTTTTACATCAATGACAATACCGTTTTCTATTTGAAGTTCGATATTTTGGTCTATCAGAGAAGAATCCCATGAACCATTGATGATTAATGTTCCATTCATAGTGCCTTCTCGTGGCATAATGAATGCCTTTCCTGCAGGAAGGTTGGTCAGCATTCTTGGACGATTACAGATGCCATTATCATCTAGTTTCCATTCACGCCAATTTACTTCGAAGGTAATCTCAGTGCCAAGCTTGGATTTAACATTAACAATTCTCCGTCGTCTAAAATGCGGCCCTAAATTACTAATTCTTTTCTTGACGCTGTTAAAATCTGCAGCCATGCCACCGTGAGTAAACATATCAACAGTTATTCCCGGCATTGTAGCCACTCTAGCTCCGTCTCTGAGCGCTTGCCTAACCGCTTTTGTATGGGTAAGTGAGTATTTTGTGGGCGCTAAAATAACCTGCTGCTGGCGCATCAGATTAGCAACCGGAGTAGGTGGTTCTTCTCCATGATGCTTGGCTTTTGGCATAACAATAAGCAGTACACGTTCTGATTTTTCAATAGTGGCTTCATGTAATGCTTGCCCAATCTCACCAGTTGTAGGGTCGCAGACAATTAACACATTTTCGCCTCTGCGGATGTCCATACAGGTTTCTACAACCATTTTAGCGGATCCAGCCAATAACTCATCGACAGATTCTTCCGGTTTTGTTGGTAGATCATTATCGTTTGAAGCTACTTCGGCTTGGATAACAGACTCAACCATATCGTTCAAGTCGGTATCCGAATCATGGGGAGTCTGTTCAGGAATATCCTGTTTTTTTCCCGCCATGGATGACGCATATCAAAAGAGGTCTTCAATGTGTGTGCGACATAACTGATTTCCCAGTGGTTAAGTTCTTGAGGGTGATTTTTGTCCAAGTAGTATGGCGAGTTACCAATCATTCATCGAGAAGGTAAAAGAAATACACAAAATTGGCGCAATTCAAGGTCACCTTGGTTGGGACCAAGAGACAATTATGCCTCCTAAGGGAGCGCAAGCGAGATCAGAAATTCTTTCATGGCTTGCTAAAGAACAACATGCCAGAGTCACAGCGCCAGACTTTGGAGAAATGATTGCCCAATTAGAAACCTCCAATGATTTAGACGAAAACCAAGCTGCCAATGTTAGAGAATTGAGGCGAAGGTATGACAAAGCGGTAAAATTGCCATCAGAATTTGTTGCTCAATATGCTTTGACTAGGTCTCAAGCATTGGTAGCATGGCAAGAAGCACGCACAGCTTCAGATTTCACTATGTTTCAAGCTCACTTAGAAAAGTTGGTCGAAATGACCAATCAGAAAATAGATTATTACGGAGTTGAAACAACTAGGTATGACGTGTTACTAGATGAGTATGAATTTGGCATGAAAGTAAGTGATTATGACCCACTATTTGCCGGTCTAAAGAGTAGGTTAGTGCCTTTGTTGCAGAACATCATGGCGGCTAAGAAGATAAATCCAGATCCAAAACTACCAACAGATATCTCATTTCCAGTCGAAGGTCAAACAGAATTTTGCAAATTAGTTTCCAATGCCATGGGATTTGATTTTGAAGCCGGTAGAATGGACGCCTCAACCCATCCATTTTCAGCGGGACTGTGGCCGGGAGATACTCGATTCACAACTCGATTTGATGAACAGGACCCGTTTTCATGTTTGTACGCAGTTATGCATGAAACAGGTCACGCATTGTATGAACAAGGTCTTGACGCCAACCATTCATTTACGCCTCGTGGCGATGCAGTATCACTAGGGGTCCATGAATCTCAAAGTCGTTTTTGGGAAAATCAAATTGGCAGGACTCCAGCATTTTGGAAAGTAGTCTTGCCTTGGTTTAAACAACAGTTCCCAAATGCGCCAGAGTGGAGTCCAGATGAATTAAACAAAATTGCTAACTGTGTCGAGCCAGGATTTATTCGAGTCGAAGCAGATGAAGTAACGTATAATCTTCATATTATGCTGCGTTATGAGTTAGAGAAGAAAATTTTCAATGAAAATTTACCAGTTAAAGATATACCAAATACTTGGAATCAGATGTTCAGCGAGTGGTTTGGCCTCGAAGTTCCAGAAGACCGTATGGGTTGTCTACAAGATATCCATTGGTCCATGGGTGCATTTGGCTATTTCCCGACCTACACATTGGGTAATCTATATGCTGCACAACTCCTTGAAGCGATGAGCCAAGAAATAGGTGATGTCGACGAAATAATCCAAACTGGCGACTGGTCGCCAATGCTTGACTGGTTACGGCCCAAAATCCATCTTCAGGGCAGTAAATTGACACCTAGTGAACTAATTGAGCAAGCAACAGGAGTACCACCGACTCCCCAACCGTTCATTGATTATGTTGAATCAAAGTATTCAAAGTTATACAATCTAAGCTAACTACTCTTCAGAGTCTTTTCCAGAATCCGTAGTTACAAGTTTGTCAAGTCTTGCTGTTAATTCGTTGATTGCATCCATTAAATCGTTGGTTCTGTCATCTTCATGGTCGCTGCCAAATGATATTCCAAGCATGGTAATCATTCCACCCGCCAGCATAGTTAGTGCTGGCCAATATACGTCTGCGGCAGTCATATTGCCATCTGCTTCTATTCCGCCCCAAAATGCTCCTAATATGAATACTACGAATCCAATTATAATTTGCTGGTAACCGCTGCCGAGAGTTTTTTCTAGTTCGCTCATGTTTTCTCCTCACGGTGAAACTAGCGGGTTAGTATTTATCCTTATTTCAATGAAACCGGCTTTTTCGCGCATTTTGGCTATTTCCAAGGGCTCATCAAGATTGGTTTACCCACTGAGCCTGGCTCCACTAGTAATCTGCCCTTTTGACCAGTTACTGATGTTCTTTCAAACACAGGGGTACCATCAACGACAGTCAATACTGGCCATCCGGTTAGTTCACGACCACTAAACGGATTCCATCCAACTCTTGTCCAAGAGTTTTTATCTTCAACAACAGCCTTTGCAGCCATATCAACAAGGACAATATCACCATCATAACCAACCTCTAATTTCCCTTTGCCTATCATTTGATAGCAATCGGCAACATCAGTTGACATCCACCGTACTACATCTTCCAAAGAGCACTTACCATCATTAACATTGGTTAGCATAACAGACAGTGAGGTTTCAACTCCTGGCATTCCGCTAGGAGCCTTAGGGAAACCCTTAGCTTTCGCTTCAAGGGTGTGAGGTGCATGGTCTGTAGCAATACATTGAATCGTTCCATCTCTTAATCTAGACCACAGAATTTCTTTATCTGCTGCGTATCTAATCGGCGGGTTCATCTGCAGCCTAACACCTTGAGCCTCAACATCGGTTTCATCAAAAGTTAAGTGTTGAGGGAGTACTTCTGTGGTGATAATAGGATGCTGTTCAGCCTTAGATGGCAGTGAGCAATAGTCGGCTAAATAATCAGCCTCAATACCTGATGTTAGATGGAGAATATGTAACCTGTGGCCAGTTTTAACGGCTAATTCAACTGATAACTTAGTCGCCAATAATGCGGTTATATCGTCTCTGTAATATGCATGAGCCGCAATATCAGTACGTCCTTCAACTAATTTCTTACGCTCGTTCATTCTATCTTCATCTTCAGCATGTACTGCAATTAGTCCGGCTGTTTCCGTGAAAATTTTCTCCAGTGCAACTCTATCTGATACCAGCAAGGTTCCAGTTGATGCACCCATGAAAATCTTGATTCCGCAAATGCCAGGTATGGCAATTGGCTTATCTCTGGTGCCAACAGAATCTTGTAGGTCTGCTACATTATCTTCGGTCGCGCCAATAAAGAACCCGTAATTATTTACACATTTTCTTGCCGCAGTGTCAAGTTTTCCTTGCATGCCTTCCAGCGTGGTAATCGATGGTGCATTGTTAGGCATATCTAGGAAAGAAGTTATGCCACCGCTTACCGCTGCCGCTGAGCCACTCCCTAAGTCCTCTTTTTCTGGTTGCCCAGGGTCTCTAAAATGCACTTGAGGATCAATACAGCCCGGCAATATATGCAGGCCAGTACCGTCAACAAACATTTCACCATCATGGCTTTCCAAGGTGCCCGGCTCGGAAACCTCAGAAATTATACCGTCAGATATGCGTAAATCGCCTAATTTGGTAGTTTCGGGCAAGACCATTGTTGCCCCGCTGATTAAAATATTTCCAGTCATAATATCGGTTCCTAAATGTGGGGGAATGTCGGTAATGAATGAACTTTAAGGTCATCGTCGCCTAGATTCTTTGGGTCTAAATGCTTGACAAACTGAGTCGTTCATATCGATGTAAGGACCACCGATTAAGTCTACACAATAAGGTACTGCTCGCCAAATTCCATCAATAGTTTCTCTAATGGATTTGGGCCTTCCAGGTAGATTAAACACCAAACACTTCCCTCTAATACCGCCAATTTGTCTCGATAGTATGGCAGTAGGAACATACTGTAGAGATATTGCTCGCATTTGTTCGCCAAAGCCGTCTAGAATCTTATCGCATACAGCTGCAGTAGCTTCAGGAGTTACATCCCTTGAAGCAGGCCCTGTTCCTCCGGTGGTAACAACAACCGAGCAGCCTAAATCATCACACATTCGGATAATTTCGCGTTCAATCATTACTTGGTCGTCAGGTATGCATGAATAAGTTATTTCTAAAGGGCTGACTATCGCTTCCTTGAAAAATTGTAAAATTGCTGGTCCGCCCTCATCTTGATACTCTCCAGAACTAGCTCTATCGCTGACAGTAATGATGCCAATTCTAGCCAAGTCGCCACAGTTGCCGCTGATGCCCTGAATAATGGTTTGAGTATCCAAAAGACCACCGAATCAATGTTCTCCGTATTTTGCTGCAACATCAGCATGGAAATTATCTAGCAGTGTGTCTTCGAATAATTCTGTTTGTCTTCTAACTTTGGTTGAACGGATGTGTAAGAAGGCAGCGCCAACAAATACGATAATTATCAATGGAATTACCGCTTCCAATTTGTATTGGTGCATGAATTTAACAATACCTTCAGCGGTATAGGCCCAAGTAATAGATGCGGCAGCTCCTCCAATGAATGTTGCTGCAAGTACTCTAGTGAATTTCATTCTGGACAATAGTCCAAGCATTGCACCGACAAGTACGCCAGACGCCATAAATGGTATCCACACAAACACAATTAGACCCCAGAATCCCCATTTGTTGATCATTTCGCGCTTTTCATTAGCCATGTATTCTACGGTAGATAGCGTGTTGCCGATAAAATTAGTTTGCAACATTTTGCCGCCAAGTCCGTCTTGTTTTGCGACAGCCACAATCCTATCATCGTTCTTACCGCCACTTTCGACTCTTCCAGCACCAGATCTATCTGATAATGTGGAAACTTGATTTCTTGCTTTAACAATCAACTCTTGGCTGCCGAGTAAGTCTTGATTTCTATCGGAGATATATCGATACAATTCCACTTCCACTTCATCAGTGGTCTTCTTAAATCTAAAGAAGGCAAATCGCTGAGTTGGTTTGTAAATTACTGACACAAAGATTACTTTATCATCACTAGTTACCACAGCCCCTTCCATTCTAACATCAGTTCTTCTAGCAAAGAATAGGTCTAGACTATCTCTAACTTCATCCTCAACTCTAGAGAGAGTATGTAGTTCGGAAAAGAATGAAGCATAATCTTGCTCTTCCTCAGTATCAGCGCCTTCAGCGCCAGCACCGATGCCAACACCACTTTCAAAGTCAATAGCTTGGTTTACTCCAATTGTCTTGACAGTTAGTTGCACTGGTTTGAATACTCTAAAGATGGCAAATTCCTCTAACACTTCCCGTAGAATTTCAGCACGAATATCCTTACTATCAGAGAGAGTTCCGTCTGTGTTTTTGTATGGTACCATGATATCTATCGATAGTTCTCTAGATTCCAATTTGTATAATTCCCAATCAATATCAATGTGCAATCGTTTTGAGGTTTTACCAAGTATATCCTCGACCACTCTAGCAATGTGAGTCCTTGACAATATGTCGTCGGTTTCTTGATGGTATATTTTGTACATAACTGGATAAATAACGAGCAAGGTAACAGCAGAAAGTGACAGTGAGATAAAAGCCATCCACCACGCTGGAATACCTGCTGTTCCTCCAGTTAGCATTGCAGTTTCTCTGCCGCCTCCAAGTTCAGCAGCCATCAAAAGATATCCCCATTCGCCTAGATCCTTGGTGGTCCAACATGTCCGCGGTCCAGGGTCAGAAATACTGACTTCCCTGTGAGATTCTGAGTCGACAAATGGTAGGAAAGAAAAGAAGCCTCCACCTTTAACTTTGAGTTCGAAATCTATCTCTTTGGACAGTGATTCTGCTCCTTCAATTAGCGAAGCATTGACTAAATCATCGCTTTGATTGTAGACTTGCACGAATAGGATAATTCGGTATTCGCCAACATCAAGTTCATCAAAAGGAGCTCTAAACTCGCTTTTGCCACCCGAAACCTGAACGATTGTATCATCTGTAGAATTTTCTAGCCAAGACTCACCAACATAATTCAGTATTGTGTAATTCATGTAAGCATAGCCGTCTGGTAGGTTTCTCCCGGAGAGGTCAAAGTACTCGGCATCATTCTCTGGGAACATGTGAACCCACGGTTGTTCTTCGATATTTTGGCACTCGTCACCAGTATCAAGGAAGGTTTCAGAGGCTTTGTAGTCAAGGGTGGTCGACGAGCCAAATATTCCACTTGACATACCAAATAACAATACTGCAAAGAATATCCCGTAACCAATTCCTGCAAACAATATGTAATCTTCTTTGTTAGAAAGGAATCTGCGTTTACTGGTTTTGGTTTTCCGACGCCTAATTTCCTCTAATTCGCGAGTGATTTTGTCTCTAGCTTTTTGCTCGACATCAACCTCTTCGATGGGCTCGTCCGACTGCTCGAGTTCCTCGCCCATGACACGCATGCTGGAATCTAGCAAATTAATGCATGGTTCATTTTGTACATCATCAAAAGCCAATAGGCCACTTGTTTGCCTACTATTAGTTGGTGGGTAGGGCCGGACTTGAACCGGCGACCTCAGCATCTTCAGTGCTGCGCTCTCCCAACTAAGCTACCTACCCGCAAGTACCTGCGGAATGATTTGGCATTTGAAATCTTCCAAAGAAAAGGTCATGATTAGTTGATGCCATCAAGAATTGCTGCTTGAACTTCAAAAAGTCCGTCCAATCCCGCGTCAGCCTGTGCAATAAGGGCGAATAATTCCTCGCCAGAGAAGGTAGACTCTTCGCCAGTGCCTTGCAATTCAACATACTTGCCATCAGCTGTTTTTACCACATTCATGTCAACATCTGCATTGGAATCTAGTATGTAATCCAAGTCTAGATATACATCACCTTCAATTAATCCTACTGAGATAGCCGCTAAATCGTGGGGTATTACCTTATTCTCATGCTCCATTTGTTGTTCAGGAGTTAAATCTGGTGCTTGCCAACCAGACTTTCTCTCTTCATCAGTTGGCCGTAAGTCAGTTGGCAAACATTGCCCATTGGCGATTAATCTCCTTACCGCCAAGCGCAGTGCTAAATTAGCTGCGGTAATAGATGCACATCTTGTTCCGCCATCAGCGTTTAGGATGTCACAATCAACGTTTAAAGCAACAGGTCCTAATTGCTCTAAGTCTACTGCTGCACGAAGTGACCTAGCGATTAATCGCTCAATCTCTTGAGTTCGACCTTTGGCGCCTCGGCGTTCTCTGCGGAATCGTGAATCAGTAGATCCTGGCAGCAGTGAGTATTCGGCATGAACCCAGCCTTTGTTGGAATCGCGCGGAAACCATCCAGGTAACCTCGCCTCCTTGGTGCAACATGCTAGTACCACAGTATCTCCCTGCCGGTAAAGAATAGATGCGAGAGCATTTGTGGTAAAATCAATCTCAACCTCAACATGTCTCATTTGGTTCGTTTTTCGGTCAGTTTCAAACTCAGTCTTGAATTTCGCCATGATACGCGCACAACTCTTCTTTCATCAAGTCTTCTCATTTTCTGCATAAATTTACGATGAGCAGATTGAAGTTCTGAATCATGTTGGCTACGCCATGAGCACCAAAAGGGTGGTTATTTGTGGAGTGGCAAGAACTCCAATTGGCAGTTTCATGGGCACTCTCTCACCGATTAGTGCGGTAGAACTAGGAGTCCTAGCCGTCAAAGAATTATCTTCAAGAGTTGGTTTTGATGCCTCAAGCGGAATTGTTGATGAAGTCTATTTTGGCCAAGTATTGCAAGCTGGCTCCGGTCAAAACCCTGCTCGGCAAGTTGCACTCGGTGCAGGTCTTCCAGTAACCACTTCAGCATCAACAATAAACATGGTATGCGGGAGTTCTTTGCAAGCCGCCATGTTAGCTGCTAACAGTATCTTGGCGGGTAAATCAAAGGTCGTTGTTGCAGGTGGTATGGAGAGTATGTCCAATGCACCGCAACTCTTGATGGGCCAAAGAAAGGGTAAGAAAATGGGTGATTCAAAATTAATTGATTCGATGATCCATGACGGCCTATGGGACGTCTACAACGATATTCACATGGGTAATACCGGGGAAACAGTAGCTCAAGAAAGCGGCATAACACGCAATGATTCGGATAATTATGCAGTTAGAAGTCACCAAAGAGCTGCAACTGCTTGGGATTCAGGATGGTTTGATTGGGAAACTTTCCCCGTTGTTGTACCAAAGCGCCGAGGCGACGACATCATATTCACTCGTGACGAGGGAATTAAGTCTGCGACTAGTGATGAAATACTATCAAAATTACGTCCAGTGTTCAATAAAGAAGGACAGGTTACTGCTGGTAATGCGAGTACACTAAATGACGGCGCTAGCGCTGTTTTACTTGCAGATGAAGCTACAGCCAACTTAAATGGCTGGGAAATCATCGCTTACATAGACGATTATTGCACCAGTGGAGTTGAGCCTCATAGAGTTATGAGTGCCCCAATACCGGCCATTAGAACCTTGCTCGAGCGTAATCAACTCAAGGTAACTGATGTGGATATTTATGAGCACAATGAAGCGTTTGCCTCTGCATCTTGTGCAATTGCCAAGGAAATCGGAATTCCAGATGAACGATTCAACCTACACGGTGGCGCTATTTCTCTTGGTCATCCGTTAGGCAGTAGTGGGACAAGATGTTTAATCACCCTCCTTGGAGTAATGCGTCGCAAAGATAGTAAATCAGGAATTGTAACTCTCTGCCTAGGTGGCGGAAATGCAGTCGCAATGCTAGTTAGTCGCCGCTAACGGCGAATGATACAATCTTCAACTGCCGGCTAAAAACCGCAGTTTTGGATGGATGGTATCAAATAGGGTTGGACGGCGGGATGGTTTGTTGGATATGGTGTCATTTACAGACCTTGGAGTTTCTAGCAGCCTAGTTAAGGTGCTGGCAGACCAAGGAATTATCGAACCGTTTGAGGTTCAAAAAGAGTCAATACCTGATGGTATGCTTGGTAACGATCTTTGCTGCCGTGCTCCAACTGGTTCAGGTAAGACATTGGCGTTTGGTCTGCCGCTTATCGAACGTACAAAGAAGGCTGAACCAGGTTTCCCTACCTCACTTATATTGACTCCAACAAGAGAGTTAGCAGAACAAATTTACCGGGTACTGGATCCACTTTCTAGGGAATTGGGATTATACACCTATGCAGTGTACGGAGGAGTTTCATACACTAAACAATTCAAAGCATTTGACCGCGGCGTGGATATTTTAGTGGCTTGTCCAGGACGTCTACTTGACCTAATGGATCGTGGTTCAGTAAATCTTGAGGATGTAGAAGTTGTTGTTTTAGACGAAGCCGACCGTATGGCAGATATGGGATTTATGGAACCAGTTTGTGATATTCTTGATGAGTGTAAGAAAGACCGTCAAACCATATTGTTCAGTGCTACTCTAGATGATGAAGTTGGAGAGTTAGTTCGTGATTATCAAACCGACCCGGTAACTATTGAAGTTGGTCCAAAAGAGGTTTCTATGGAGAGCATGACTCACTTTTTCTGGCTAATACCGAACTCTAAAAAATCCACAATCTCTAGCGAAATTATCAGAAAATGCGGGCGAACAATTGTGTTTTGTCGAACAAGAGCCGGTGCAGATCGGGTTGGTGACGACCTACGGCAAGACGGTTTGTCTGCGCAAACTCTTCATGGCGGTCTAACACAAAAGAACCGCGATAGGGCAATGCAACGTTTCCAGCATGGGGAATGCATGGCTTTGATAGCTACCGATGTTGCAGCACGAGGAATCGATGTTGAAGCAGTCAATTGTGTAATTCATTATGATCCACCTGAAAATGGTAAAGCGTACAAACACCGTAGCGGGCGAACCGCTAGGGGAGGTATGACTGGTGTAGTGATTTCTTTGGTGCAAAAACCTCAGAAGAAAGCCACCAACAGAATTCAACGTGATGTCGGAATCAATGTTGAATTTAAGCCACCAGAATTTTCTGATTTACCTGAATTTGAAGTAGAGTTCATTCCAGCAAGCAAGGATCGTGGATTTGATTCTAGGGATCGCAATGACTCCCGAGGCGGCCATTATGGCGGACGAAATCGCTCAGGCGGTGGCGGTCGTGGCGGAGGTCGCGGTGGCGGTCGCGGCGGAGGTCGCGGTGGCGGTGGCGGTCGCGGTGGACGAGATGGTGGACGTGACGGCGGACGTAGTAACAGCGACGGTTCCGACAATCAGCAAGGTAGTGGGCGCCCGTACAACAAAAGTAAGCCACGTAACACTCACTCACGCCCTAACCGTGGTAACCGAACAGAAGGTCCCAAAAAATCATTTCAAGGACGACCAAAGATTGGTGGCCGAGGGAATAGAGGCCGCTGAATTGGTAGCCGCTGAGTTGACTAATCAGTATCTCTTCCCGCCTACGCTTTGTGACAGAAGTATATAGGCAATGATGACAAACTCGATCCATGTCAAACCGCACTGTCGCGATAATTGGAATTGTTATATTTGTCTCAGGTCTGTTTGGCGGAGTCGTGTTAGAAAAACTAGACGTCACCAATTTTACTGATAGTAATGATTCATTTTCCATCTCTGTGGATGATGATACAGGAACTAATCTATACAATTTAGTCGAAATCGATGAAGGCGACAATGACGAAGAGTCCGCGATAACTTGGGTATACCACGAATTTGTGTTCGCCTCAACTGGTGGCTCTGATGCTGTAACATGGGATTTTGCTGATGGAACCACTGCTACTGGATCGACGGTATCTCACATGTTCAAAACTTCGGGAGTTTACATTGTTACAGCAACCTCAATCGGTCTAGATCAAATCGAAATCGCTACAACAGAAGTTACTGTTGATAGAAACTCTGTAGCTGAGGTAGACAATATGGAATGCGTTTGTGCACCAACCGCTAAAGATACTGTGATTGACCTCGTAGTCCAACCAGGATTACAAACCATTGCTGGGTTTGTAGAAGTTGAACATGATGGCAGTAGTGAATCGTGTTCTTTACGCAATCCACTGCAAGAATGCCATTTGCGGGTAATACTCCAATATACTCAACAAGGCGAAATCATCGGGGAAGAAGTACTGTTCGACGAAACTTTCCGTAGTAATGAGCAAGTCGTTGATTACTCACTAGAGGGCGTTGAATTCACTCAAGGTCAAGGAGTACAACTCCGCTTAGAAACAGACCAGGTAAGAGATTGGCACAAGCCAAATGCCCAGTGGAGTAATACCGCCCCCATTACTAGCGATCAGTAATCAGCGGAACTCAAGATAATACGCCGTATTAATCATTGCTGCAAAAGCCATCCAAGCAATATACGGCCACATTAGTTTTGATTCAAATGGCGCTGCATCATATATCATGTAAGCATAAAGTGCGGTAAATAAAATCATGAACACCAACATGACTAATGAAGTAAAATATCTCTCAGAATTAAACACCGCAGGCCAAGCCAAATTAATCACCAATTGAATAACAAAAAAGGCGCAAATCAAAGCAAAATTTGAGAAATCATTACGTTTTGCTAGCACATTGATCAGGCTAATTGCCATACACGTGTAGAGCACTGCCCATACGGGTCCAACCACCCAACCAGGGGGTTGGAAAAAGGGTTCATACTCTGAATCAAAAGTCATACTAAAGCCTCATTATGGGCTTGTTATAATCAATTATAAAAACCTGTAATGAGTATTACTCGATACGGTAGGTGGTTTGGAATTAACTCTTGTTGTCGGGTATCAATCACCTCATATAGTAGAATTACCGACGGTAAAATATGGACAAAAAAATAACTTTTGCTATTGTTTTGATGATGTGCCTTGCAGGATGTATGCGCTCAGTGGATGACAATATCGGTGGCCCGTGGTGCAACAGTAATTCCGATGCGGAAGGAATTGTGAACAATACTGGTGAAACTTCAGAGGAATGTACCACTAAAGACACACTAAAAAATGCGATTCAAGATTTCGTCGACCTGATTGAAAATGGCCCTGATGCTAATATTACCACTCCAGTTGGTTATACTATGTCAGTTCAAGAGGTTTCGACAACCGGCGATATTTGGACATATCATGAAACCACGATTATCAGTCCAAATGGGTTTAAGATAACTACCGAAGACAATTATGGTAATGATAGTAAAATCGTAGATTACATTGTCGAAGGTACTCAAGTACAGGTTTCTGTCGTAAGCGATGAAGAATCTACTCAAGTTAGGATGAATAACACAAACACTCACCGAGATATTTTCGACCTTTGGTTCGGCAATATTGATGATTCATGGGACGGGATTTGTCATGCTGCTTGCGGCCAATGTGATGGGCCTAGCGCTTATGACTGTCTGACTTGTGCAGAAGCAGATGACCAATTATACGATCAAGATAATGACGGTGCAGGCTTGTGTGTATACTCTATTGAGACACATTGGGCAGATCGAGCATTTCAACTAAATGGGTCTCAAGAACACTATGATCAAGTTATGAATGTATCACTTGAAAGTCGTGAATCAGAGTATCATCAGTTAAGAAATGAACTTGGTATGGAAGACCCAACTGCTGAGGATTACACTCAGTATTACAATCCGGTTTCCGTAAATATAACTGGATTTAGGACAGTTGATGATGGAATGGTTTTTTCAGGCCTCGTCAACTTTGAAGGTTCTCCATTTGGGGCGATTGAAATTTATGCTGACAGTTCATTGACTGTCACTGGTTTTGGCCTTACCGATGTTGAGGATTCAAGAAATAATGTTAGATTCAACCTAATTTCTGGCGGTGAAACAGTCGTTGATATGGGTCTGCAACAGAGTGCCATACCGTTTTCTCTTGATTTGCAAGAAGATTATGAAGGTGGAGGATCTGTAGAAGATTTCGGTTTAATGTATATCTCAATGTACGACTTAAATGACGATAACTTGGTAACCGCTCTTGAAATCTCATACTATTCATGTCAATTAGGCGGTTTCACCCTTGAAGAATGCTTAGATGAAGAGATTGATAATGAAACTCTTGCAATTTATGAATTTTCTTTGAGAGCTTATGATACCAATATGGATGGTTATGCTAGTTCTGACGAATTTGTTGCATGGTTTGAACTGGCTGCATATGTTGGTGAGAATGGCGGATGTTTCGATGAATTTACCTACAACCTATCGATTGCTGAAGAGGATTGTAATGGTGACTCGCAATTCTGGGAAGATGCAACAGAATCCGAGGAGGAAGAGGAACTAGAATTTACTGGCTACTGGGTGGATTATGAAACCGCTAATTGGTCATGTAATTGGGAAGATACTGCAGACCCAGATGAAGATTATACCTCTTATTATTGGAGTTGTGACGACATCCGTGACCCACCCGAAGATACTGGTGACAATGATTGGTATTATTGTGAATATTATGATGACATTGCAACACACTACTGTACTAACGGGTTTGGTAGTCAAGGCACAGACGAAAATGGGGAATGGGGCAATTCAGCATCATTTACCCATTGGCGCGACGGTGGGGACCCAAGGAACGTTGAAGATGATGATTCTGATGAAGATGACAGTATTATGTTTACAGTAGATACATTGTTGTATGGATTAGCAGGAGATATGAATGATTACAACCTTACCTTTGCTAACTGTGTAGAAGCCGGTTATGATGACAACGGAGATTACACCAAGCGAACCTGTCAACCAGATTTATTCTCCATGTCCATCGCAGAGTCGGAGGAATATGGAATGATATCGTATCTTGATAATGATAATTCAGGAACAATTTCCTCAGGAGATGACATTATCATATATTTGTCTAGTTTTATAGAGATCGATGATGCTACTCATGTTAGGCTGTACTCGCAAGAGGCTGACAATTACAACGACCAGAACTCTTTGTTGCAAAATTAGTGTTGAACTTAGTGAAACAAAAAAGGGTTAAATTGTTAAATTAACCACATAAGCCGAGTCTATGCGACTCGTTAGGTCACTGCTGTTAGTCAGTTTACTAATTTCAGCCTCGTTAGTGGGTTGTATTAGCGAGGAAGGAACTACTGTAGTAATTGACGCAGAATCATTATTGGAGGTGGAAAATCCTTGCTTGCAAGGCTCAAGTGCTATTTCCCAAACAATGACAGAAATCATCGTTAATGGCGAATCCAGATTATTTAGATTATCAGCACCAAGCTCAGCAGCAGGAATAGAGTTGCCAATCATCATTGCCTTTCATGGCGGAGGCGGTGCAGCAGAAGATTTCCAGCAACAAGGTGAATTTGATCAGTTAGCAGAGCAAGAGAAATTCATCATGGCATATGCTATTGCACAAGATGACAGAACTGCTTCTGAAGGTGAGTGGTACCTAAATACCGCAGCAACTTCTAGCGATGATAATGATTTTACTGACGCAATCGTGGATGAGTTGTCAAAATCATATTGCATAAACCAAGACAGATTATACGCAATTGGCTATTCACTAGGTTCAATGTTTACCTATGAAGTTGCTTGCCAACTCAACCAACGCTTTGCGGCAGTTGCGTCTTTTGCCGGAACTATGCCAGTACAGCCAGAAACTTGTGATATGTTTGGCAGCATGTCAGTCATGCATATCCACGGCAAACTCGATTATATTATTGATTATGACGATGATTGGGATTGGAAAGATGGAGAGCATGAAGGTGTTGGTACAATGAGTGGTGTTCCTGGAATGATCGATTATTGGGGGCAAAAATTAGTTTGCCAAACCAGCGATACTAATAGCGACTTTCAACTTGAACACATAATTCATTCACAGTGTTCTAACAATGCTCGAGTCGAGCATTATGGTTTAGAATTTCAGGAGCATACTTGGCCCGATGAAATAGACGGTACTGCAACCTATCAACTAATCTGGAATTTCCTTAGTGACTTTACCAATTAGATTACGATTTGTTAATCATTCACGTTCTAGAACTGAATGACAATACATTACGTACAACTACCTAAATCTAAACACATAGTATATCTGCCGAGATTTATCGACAGTTCTGTGATTATCGTTAGATTCAGTTTTGCATCCAGTCTTCAATTTCCTTTGTTGCAAGAATCAAAGTAGGAGCCCAAAGACCCACAAATATACCTAAATTCTCATCACCAGTTACAAAGTAAAGATACAAAGATCCTACTACTGATAACATGCTTGCTACTAACCCAATTTTTCCTAATTGCCCGCTCATTTTAATTCGCTCCAATTATTTTTACATCCGTCCCCTATTAATATGATGTTTTTTTCTGTCGAGTGACTTTTTGGAAGAAATGGCCGTAAAACATTTACTTGACACTATAATTCCCTGACATATTTTCAAACTCTCAAGAATGTGCAGGATAGGATTAATTATCCAGCCCCACTAGGAAAAATGAGGGATTGTTATCTCAAAAGAAATAGTTGAACAAGACTCGCCTTCGTTTTACTTGATGAACGTTGGGTGGATTTAGATGTAGTCATTAGTTCCGTCGAAAAATCTCTCTCCAGTTCAGCAAACTCATCCATAGTTAATCTTATCTTGAACAGAACTTAACATTTGAGCCGACACACATTCGATACTCTTGAATGAAGAATAAATAGGAATGTTGCCTATAGATTCACAGGGTTTTGACTCACAAGGATTCTATTCCTTTTTTGATTTACTAAGAGCAGACTTGATTTTTTTAGCAATTCCAACAAGGAGAATCAGGTATGTTAGGGTTAAGAAAACCCATTTGAACATGTTGATTCCAGATCCTACAGAAACGAGTTTTTGAGAAATTGTGTTTGAATCGAGATAGCTGTTTATCATCATTATTTCAATAAAGTTTTCAGCCCAATCTGCAACCATGGCAAGAAGAG
>JABJMO010000033.1 GCA_018659375.1 Methanobacteriota archaeon
CCTGCAAAAGCAAAGGCTGCTGCTACTAAAGCAAAATCAGTGGCTGCAAAAGCCGCTGGTAAAGCCAAAGATTTGGCTAGTAAACCTAAGGTTGAAAGAACTAACAAGGATATCGCAACCAAAGGCGGCAGAATTGGACCATCAAAATCCACGCCAATCTCAAAGATGGCTTGGTTTAAGAAAGCCAAGAAGTAATCACGCGAATTGTTCAAAGACCTTCTTGCTGATTCTAATACATGCCAAGACGGAAGTATGGACGGTTACGAAAGACTGTCGAGCTTCCGCCAAAGGAAAATTGTTCAAGGTGTCGTTCGGGAAAATACTGTCCGATTGTAGGCCATTCTGGGCAGATAGTAAAGCCACATAGAGAATGGTTGGGTCCAGAGAAGGTTTCCAAGCGCAAGACCAAATCAAACTAGTCCTCTATACCAGCAATACTGGTATAGGGTGTATTTTCAATCACTTCATCAGTTTCAACAGATGATTCAATTATATTGTGCCGCATTGATTGAGCACGATTGTAAACCTCTCGCAAGGTTTGATCTGAGATTTCAAGATAAACCCTGGTAGTAGCAATACTACTGTGGCCAAGTAATTTTTGAATGGACACCAAATCAGCTCCTCTTTCTAACAGTCCAGTAGCAAAGTTATGCCTAAGTACGTGCGGTGTGAGTTTTCCTTTGGGTAAACCAGCCTCAATTGCAAGGTTGTCCATCAACCGTTGAACTCCTCTTGGTTGCAATCTTCTACCTGCAGAATTTAGCAGTAGTGGACTGTCTTCAAACTTTATTCTTGAACTTCTAACCGGTAGCCAAGCGTTAATTCGATCTAGTGAACGTTTGGTGAATAATACCAAGCGATCTTTATCGCCTTTACCACCAATTACCTTGGCTGAATTATCTTCAATATCGATGTCACCGTAGTCTAAGTTACAAACTTCGCTTACTCTAATCCCAGTATCTAGCATAAGGGTCACTACAACTGATGCAACAGGGTCTTCGCTAGTTTTAGCAGCATCAAGTACCATGGTCAATTCTCGCTTGGTTAGTGTTCTTGGCAGGCGCTTACCAGTGCGCGCTCTAGTAAGGTGTTCAGGCCATCTGTGGCCTAACCATTTCAGTAGATGTCTTGCGGCCGCTAGCCTTGCATTGTAAGTCGTTGGTCGTAGATCTGCTAGACTATGCGTCCATAAGTCGATACGGCCATTGAAAGGGTCCATACGTTGAGCTAATTCATGTATCGACATCGACTCATATTCTGTCTCCGATAAGACCTCTTCTCTAGGTAATATGGTCTCGACATAGGCTCGTAAACCTGAAACATAGGATTTTTGAGTATTTGGTGATTTATTCTCTGATTTGAGTTGGTTTTTGTAACAGCTGAGCCACGGTAACTCACGTAAATGATACAGTCTTGCTGGCAGAGGTAAATCTTCGTCAGTTAGACGCAATTGGCTAGGCCTAAGCGCCTTACGCTGTCTAAAGTCTCCTCTGTGTCTTTCCATTGGCGTCACCGCCTCTCGCCGAAACGAGCGTGCATCCCCTGCCCCTGAGGGCATATGTGGGATAAAGGTCTAAGATATCAAACCACCGGGTTTTCAGCCTCAAGCAAGGCTTCAGTTCTTGCCATAAGGAATCCAGTCAGACCCATTCCACCACATTATTGTGCGGTCAGACATATGTCGCCATGAATATCCATTATCATCAGTCCATTCCTGCAAAACTACAACTGCACTTGGTATTGGCAATCCCGGTAGCGGTAATGCAGGCATCGGTAATTGAGTAGTAGTTTTATTACTCACAATTTGCTGTGTTTCGGAAGATTTTCTTGCTCTAATTATTACAACTGCGGCAATTAAAGCAGCAATAACTAATCCGATAATCAAGTAAGTTGGCATATTGCTTTCTTCTGTGGCAGTGTTTGTTGCATCATCATTTTGCAGTTCGCCTTGTTCGTCATTTTCATCACCAGTATCGACATTGGTCTCAGGGGCTTCCATGCACGCACAACAACCTCCCTCCGGATCATTGACCATGCCTACAGGGCACGTATCGCACTGGATGTCTGCGCAGTCATCAACAGGATTCCCGGTAGTATTGTCATTTCCAGATGAGTTATTTGAATCACTATCTCCACTATTTCCGGTGTTGTCGCCCTCATTATTGGAATTATCATTTTGATTTGTTAAATCTATCAAATAATCCAATGTAATAAAGTGAACAATCGAAGAATTTCTACTTAAAGGCTGATGCGATATTTCAAACTTGACCGAAAAGTTGGAATTTAGTTCATTACTTAGGTTTAGCAAATTAAAGTAAAACGAGTAGTTGTCCCTTCCATCAATCAACGGTTGGATAAGGATATTTTGGTTGTTACATTGTATCCCAATAAGCTCATTCACCGAATTATTGGTTGATTCTATTAGGCATGTTAAAAACCACCGGTTTTCAAAGAAAACTAGCGCTTCATAATCAGACAAATCAACATGCAATGCGATGTCTTCATCAATTGGCAACTCTGTTTCTGTTGTTTGGTTATTAGAACTTAAAATCACCGCTGTAGAGACCGTGGGTGCGTCGACAAAGTTTAATTCAATATCAGTATGGTAGGAATCGGAGAAATGAATGGTAAACTTTAGATTTGACATTACAATATTTGTTGGTTTTTGAATTAAAATTTTTAATTCAATAATCTCATATGTTCCAATATTAATTTTCAACTCATTAAAATTGTCTATAATGTAGAGATTATCTTGATACAAAACCGTTTGATTTAATTGAGAGTTATTGGATATTATTGTCAATTCTTCGTTATAGAATCCCAAATTCTGCACTGAAATTCGAGTAGTATATTCTGCGTTCCCTAAGAAAAATAGGCTTGAATCATTGCCGTGTTGTGGGATTCGTAAACTATTAGATCCATTTGATGTTAAAACATCGTTGTATTCGGGGATTTCAAGTGAGACTTCGGGGTTGTTATTTGAATCAACAATTATAGTCTTTAGGAAATAATATTGTTCATATAACGAAACCAAATTACCATCGTCTTCCTCATAAGAAATGTTAATACTTATTGGAATATCAAGGGTATTATTTTTTATTATGTTATCTTTTCCTAACATGATTGAGATGTTTGTTGAAAATACTTCTCCTGACTCAATTAAAGCAATATCCATCGAATCTTGTTCGACAAATTCAACTTTAGCAAATTCATCTGCGGCACTATCAAGCGACACACTAATTTGTAATATGGATTCGATTTCGCCGGTATTTCTTATAAAAATTTCACTTTCAATTGTTTCACAACTACACAAAAGTATGCCTTCTTGATTCTTATTTCCGTAGATGTGATAGTCATATGTTTGGAATTGAATTCCGCGGTAATGGATCTCCTGAGTTGTAGAGTTCTGGAAATTTATCGTAACACTTAGCGAATAGTCACCACCCCAAACGGTATTTGGGTAACTTACATTGTAGGTAACAACCGTGCTTTTATTGATGACAACCAATTCATGAATTACCGTGGTGTTTGAAAATTGCAATACTGAAGATGTAGTTCCGTCCCAATATGCTGAGGTATTTATGGATCGAATTGCGTTTTGATTTATTATTTCCCCCATCACAATTGAAATTTGCATTAAATTCTCACTTGAGATATTATTTGGCGACCAAATCAACTTTTCACTTTCGTCGAAGAATGTACCTGGTGGATGTACCTTTAATTCTAAATCTTGGTCTTCTTCAACATGGTATATCTTCTTTGTATCGTCTACAGATGCAGTAGTTGAATTCTCAAATAAATCTAAAGGAAATAAAACACACAGGGCAAAGAAAATGATGAAACATCTCTTGCCCATATAGGGGTTACATGCAGAGTATTTATTGAAGTTTGTTAAACCTGCTCAAGCACTAGTTTCTTCTTTTCCAGTTGATTTAAACGCCTTATCTGCAACGCCTAAAATCGCGTTTTTCAAAGAGGAACGCAAATGATTCAACTCGCCATAACAGATGATAACGTCATCATAGCGCAACTGGATTTCAGAATCAGGATTCCATATTAGGCCGTTATCTCTTGAAAGTGCAAATACTGGGATTTCATGAGAGGATTTGAATAAATCTGATATTTTATTACCCACCATCGTCGGATGGTTTCTAAGTGTCAATGATAAAACTCCAGAACCGGGAACAGTTCTGAGTAGTTGGCCTAAGTCTACTTCGGAAAATGCTGCTTCACTTATTACATAATCAATGATTTCACCAGCAACATTGACCCCACTTGCTTTTTCGATACCTTCCAAACCAGGTGAGGAATTGACCTCTAATACCAACGGGCCATTTTCCGCCTCTAGTAAATCTACTCCAGCAATATTCAGCCCCAACACTCTTGCAGCTCTACAGGCTTGTTCTTCAAATTCCGGAGTTAATTCAACTTTTTCAACAGTCCCGTTTAAGTGATAATTGCTACGAAATTCTCTGCCCCTTGCTCTTCTTCGCATGGCTGCTACGACTCTATCACCGACTACCAAGGCTCGGATATCTTTACCGTGAGATTCAGCAATGTATTCTTGCACTAGAACAGATTTACCAGTTAGTAATAGACCTTGAACTAGACTTCTTGACTCATGAAGTGTATGGCGTAGGAATACTCCTTGCCCCTGGGTGCCTTGAGTCACTTTGATCACTACAGGCAGTCCTCCAACAAAATCAATAGCAGGTTCGACATCTATGGTATCTCGAACATAAGTGGTTTTTGGAACAGGAATCTTGTTTTTTGCTAGGATTTGAGAGGCATGTAATTTGTCACGGCTTTGTAATATTCCTTGGCCAGTGTTTACCGTCCAAATTCCTAGTTGTTCCATATGTCTCAGCACCGCAACCCCGTGTTTAGTTATCGAATGGCCAATTCTTGGAATGACTGCCTCGTGAGTAAATGGTTGTCCGGCATGATGTATGTCGATTGCACCGTCGTCAACGAATAATGAAAACTTCATTGGGTCAGTAACTTCAACATCAATGCCTCGCTTTTTGGCTTCTTGAACCAACCGCCTAGTACTGTAGAGCCTAGGCCCTCTAGACAGTACAGCTAGTTTCAGGTCCATAATAAGAGGAGGAGCCATTACTTTTTCATATCATCGGCAAAAATACTTGTTATACGACAATAGTGCCTTTGAAGTGCTACTTATTTGTCCCCAGTTCATGGCCGAGGGCGAAGTAGCAGTTGCAGATAAAGCTGCAGAGGAAGGTGACATTGTTGAAACACCAACCATACAGGACGTAGGGGAAGATAATTTTGATACTCTAACATCATTACAGGAGACGCTGAAAAAGTCAAGATGGAATGTATTCATGTTCCTTGGAGTTGCGTTACTTATGTTTGCTTTTGCCTTGTTTCCTATGCCGATGGATGCTGATTTTGAATATGGGACTGCACAGAAAGATATCGGTTTTGTTTGGGGTCCATCCCTTGGTGGTGAAGATTTCATGGATGTTCCATATGAAGTAACCGTCATTGTAAAGCAGTTGCCACCTACAACCGAGAATACAACTTTGGAAATATATGTTTTACAGTTAGATGATTGTACTGACACAGAAATCATAAGCGAAGCGCAAAGCACCGCTAAATTAACCAGCAGTCATGAATATCAGTATGATTTTGTGAAACTTCCAGTTGAAGGTAAGGAGTACATCTTTGATTTCAATTTAGATATGGCCCAATATTGTTTGAATGCCAAGGTTGTTTATGACAATGGAGAAGTGGTAGATCCTAGTAATACAAACCTGAGAGTAACAGGTAAATTATGGCCCAATCAAGTTATTGCAGGAGTCCCAGGTTTGTTCTTTTTGGGACTTTCATCATTTGCTTTTATTGGTGCCCAAAAAGTTGGTAAGAAAGTCAAATCACTGCTCGAAGACGACAAAGTAACTGAAGAGCAAATAGTATTGGAAGATGCTAGAAAACAAAAAATCTCACAAGGCCCATCTGGTCCTCCAAAACCAGTTGCGGGACCAGGCGGCCCTCCACAATCGGTAAGCGGGCCGTCCGGAGCGCCACAATCTGTAACGCCAAGTTCAGGACCAGCCAACATCGCCTCAACTCCGGCAGAATCACAACGCAAAGGCCCTCCTCCAGCAAGCAATCCACAAGAACCGGCGCAAGAAAATACAGCAGAGGTTGAAGAATTCCCGATTTTTGAAGATGCTGGCAATGGTTATTACTATCGCAAAATGGATGATGGTTCATACGAACAAACAATCTACGTCAAAGACCAATCTGGTCAATACATCCCACATGAGTCATAGATACTAACTACCTCAATTAATCGATTGTTTTTGAAACAATAAACAAGATGATTGAAAGGGTGAAACGATAGCGCAAGACTGGTGAAGAGGTTGTCCAACGAGTTGAAATCAAGTCTTAGTGCGGCCAAACTCAAAGCCTTGTGTATCCTGAATGACCTTCCCACATCGGGTAACAAATCTGACTTAGTTGGCCGTTTGATTGAATCCGGATTATCTAAAAAAGAATTAGGAATTGAGGACTTAGTCGAGCAAACAATAGCCAAAGCATCGGCATCAGAGGAATTAGATGCCTTACAACCCAGTCTGTCACTAGAAGATGATGACACTATCACTCCAGAAGTTGAGCCACCAAAACAACCAGCAGCAGCTCCTGTAGTTGTGCTAGTCAGTGATGATGATATTCTAGATGCAGAAGTTCTAGATGCCGAATTTATCACTCTAGATGAAGAAGTCAAAGTTCCAAAAACCCAAGTTGTAAAACAACCAACAACTAACTCTGCAGAGTCTCCAGCGACCCTCCTTGATATGATTAAACAACCAAAAATTGCAGCTGTATTCCTTGTTATAATGATTATCGGCGCTGGCACTTGGTATTACTTCAACAATCAACTTGAACCCTTCACTGCAGATAATCTACGTTACGGTGACGATATGAGTTACATCATAGAAGACGGTGATTTTATGGCGAGCGAAGGTTTTCTAGATTTGGTATTAGACCAAATTGAAACCGAAGATGACATCTGTAAACTTAGGCTGATCTTTGCTGGAACAGGAGGAGTAGCAATTACTGAGGGGGATAGTTCTCAACTTGTTTCTCAAACATCCTTGGATAGAATGGGTGCGGTTAGCGCCAAGGGCGGACAAGGTATGGACTGGTTGACTGTAGAAGCAGTTTCTAGTTACGACCTTGATTCCTTTACTCTCCAGCGCCATCTACGCTCTAGTATCCCAGGTTCGAATGCATGTTCAGAATTCCCTGCCAGCGTTGGCGGTACTGCAGAATTAACCTCTACCAAATGGACCGAAATTAGAGACCGGGCAACTATTGGCACCGCAGTAGATTGGAATCTCAATATTGAAGACACCTACCAAGGTAATTTGATGACCTTTGGAGTAGGTGGACTATTTGGTGAACTTGAAACGATATCACCGGGTCTTTCCATGTTATTACAACCCGTTGAATTACAGGAATTACTATCTAACAATTACATCGATGACGGCTCCTCAGGATCTAGTCAAGGGTGGGATTGGCGAGTATTAGGCACTGAAACTAGAGGCAGCACCGAGATGTGGAAAATCGTTGCTACTAATCAAGACATCCAAGATTTATGCCTCGGCTCTGCAAGCATGACTCTGTTAGTAGAAGAAAACAATCCTTGGGCTACCGAACAAACTGTCAACGTAGTAATATCTGGTAGTGATAGTAATCGTCAGGGTTGCTCCACGACCTCAAAATTACTTGGTGACTATGTTTTACCAGATGGTGAACTTGCAATGAACCATAAATTTGTCAAAACCTCACTCAGCCGAGGTTCTAAAACCTTAGAACTAGGTCTGTCATATGATGCTAGACCACAAGCAAATGAATTGTCACCTAGTGATGATGAACTAACTAATTGGGGTCCAAATGGCCAACATATGCCAGATGATTCAGTGCTAAGAGACCACAATCTAGAGGCTGCAATCCAGTGTTTCGATTACTTCCAAACCGCAGCCAGCGGTGCAGCAGCGGCCCTTGATGATAATGGATACGTTTGGCGAGCAGTCGACCAAAAATATGCTCAAAGCACCCAATGGAATATCTCTTGGATAGCCAGTGATGATGCAGCAGGTTGGGTAACTTTCAACATGACAGGTACTCCAACTCAAGAGAATTGTCAATTTGACAAGAAAGGCACCTACGACGAGACAGTATCTTACAATCGTGACTTAATTCCACAAGTGTTGAACCTAAGTACCATTGAAAACTCTCTATTAGACGTAAATCGCTTTCCAAGTCTTTCCAGCAATGATGGTGTATTTACTTCTTCAGGAGTTTATCACCAAGAAACTAGGATTGGATATTTAGTAGTCGTTCCGGGCTCTGGAATCAACTCCATACTGTCTAACATTGGTGATGCAACAGATGGAGCTACCACAGTAGACATTTCCAGAGAGTGGACAGAAGATGGCTGGAATAAACAATTCAATTTAGTGGCTGATGCAACTGACGGACGTGTTATCGGCTGGAATTATGTCATGAATACATGATTACTTCCACTTTCTATCTAACATTGTTAAATCCGGTGCAGCCGGAACTTCGCCATACTTTGGCTGGGCTTGCTGGTATTGATATTGCGGCATTTGTTGACCAAATGATTGTGGCGGTGGTGGAGTGCTTGGTAAGCCATGAGGCTTATTCTGCCTCATTCGGACTGCAAGTAAAATCATAATTAATCCAATAAGGCTTGCAATTATTAAAATCATCATATTGTCAGACAATGCATCAACAATTTGGGCGACTGTCGATTGATCATCAGCAGGTTCAATAATAGGTGGATGGTAAACAAAATAATTTATTTCCCATGATTGCTCTATAGTTTCAAATTCATCAGAGATTACCACTTTGATGCTGTATGGCCCAATAGTACCATTACCTGCACATAAGATTCCTCCGAATCCAAACTCAGTTGTTGTACAATTGAATGGTCCTTCTTCGAAAGTCAGATTTCGAGTAAGCAAGGTGCCATTTCGGTACCAATATACTGCCAAACCTGCGGCATCGTAATCTTCTTGTGACAAGTCAACTCCAACACTTAATGACAACGTATCTTGAGTTGCATTGATGGTATTATTGGTTAGTGACGAGAAAGTTAAGTATTGATATCTGTTGACTTCATCATCGATTAAATCATTACAATTATCATCAACTCCGTTCCATTGTTCAACGGCATTAGGATTGATTGAACTATCATCATCATTACATTCTTCAAACCATCTAAAGCCATCACCATCTTCATCGAGGTCTGGAATTCGTGGGTTAGTTAATGTTTGATACACTTCCACTCCGTCGCTAAGTCCGTCATCATCGGTATCAAAGTCAGTTGGTTCGCTACCAATTTCTAGAATCTCATAACCGTCTTCTAGGCCATCCCCATCAGTGTCATTGTTCAATGGGTCGGTATTCATGGTGTAATATTCGACTAAATCTGGTAACTGATCATTGTCACGGTCAAGCCCAATGAAGTCTTCATCAACTTGTTCATCGCAATCATTGTCAATCCCGTCAAGTAATTCAGGCATATCTGGATTAATCTGATCGTTGCCGTCATCACAGTCTTGGAACCAGTAGAACCCGTCAAGGTCGGAGTCATTATCATAAACAAGTGGATTTGACTGATATTCTAGTATCTCTTCACCATCTTCTAACATATCGCCGTCAGTATCCTGTAAGGTGTAATCTGTGCCGTAAATGTGGTATTCTGCGTAATCGCTTAACTCATCAGCATCGCTATCAGTTTGATTAAACCCTTCATCCCACAAACCATCACAGTTGTCGTCAATTGAGTTCAATACCTCGACAGCTCCCGGGTAAATCGCAGCATTGGTGTCATTACAGTCTTGGAACCAATAAAAAGTATCAGTATCTTGGTCGAGGTCTGGGACTAGTGGATTGGTATTGTGGATATTTACTTCTGCACCGTCAGTCAAACCATCATCATCAGTATCACTATCTAGCGGGTCTGTACCATTTACCAATATCTCTAGGCCATCGTCTAGACCATCATTATCGGAGTCACTACTGAGTGGGTTGGTTCCGTGAATGTTAATCTCGTCACCGTCGTTGATTTGGTCATCGTCAGTATCGATGTCATCGGGGTCAGTTCCGTGGAGGTTATCTTCATCTACATTAGTAAGCCCGTCGCCATCTCTGTCAGTGTTTATTTCGGTGCCATAAATGTTTAATTCCCAATCATAAAATGTCCCAGTGTCACCATTTCCTTGATCTTCAACCGACAAGGTCCACGTTCCATAACTGTCCTCGTCCCAATGATGAACAGAGGTAAACATCCAATCATTCAAATTGTTATTGCTATCTTCGTGTTTCTCAGATAGTTTGCTTTGAGTACCCATAGGGCTGGTTAGAGTGATTGCTAGGTCGCCGCGATATGAGTGGTCAATGTCAACAATAACCTCCACATGTTCTACTTTGATAGAATCTGATACTTGTATAGTTTCAATTATTCCCGGGGCAGAATTATCAGGGATTGGGGTATCTTGAATATCAATAAGGCCAGATTGAAAATTAATTTCTTCTTCAACATTATTCCAATTCTCAGCCAAAGCAACCGCAGCACTGGCATCGATTACTCCAAAGCCATATTTGTGACTAACATCATGTCCAGCACCATTAGTGCCCCACGAATTATCGTTAGCATCATTTTGCCTAGAACTGTGAGCGATTATGTGCTCGACGTCGCGGTAAGTTAGATTTGGATTGGCTTCCAGTATCAGTGCTATGACTCCTGATACTAGCGGAGTTGCTGATGAAGTCCCACCAAAATCATCATTGTAATCGCCGTTGTTGTATCCTCCACCACCTGCGTTATCAGTTGTGGTGATTCCTTCTCCATCTCCATCTGAAGGCGCCGCAACTAGGATGTTAGCACCAGGCTCAGCGTACCATGACTGCTCACCATAGTGAGTTACTGCAGTTACTGCAATGGTGTGACGGCTGTTAGCATACCCGTCAAAGTTTGAATTATCATCATCATCCAGCCCATTACCGGCTGCCCAAGTAATGATGTTACCCAAACTTCCTCTACCCTGTGATACATCGTTTTCAAAGGCAGCAAGCATTAGAGGACCGGGCGCTTCAACGGTTCTGCCGTTGTCACTTGGTCCCCAAGAATTTGAGTAGATATCAATGTCTTGTCGGTTGTGTGACAGAGCATTGCTTTCTCTGGTGTCAGTGGTGCTGCAAGCGATCAGCAGTAGGCCAGCCAAACTTGCTTTTGGTGCCGCTCCGCTAACTCCGATGGTATTGTTACCAGCAGCAGCAACTCCAGCAGCCGAAGTGCCGTGGCCATCGTAATAACTTGGACTTGGATCGTTATCATTGTTACAAAAATCGTAATCTAATGTTTCTTCATAATAATTGTCTAAATCGGGGTGCTGCCAATCTAGACCATCATCAACAATTCCGATCACAATCCCGTCACCACGATAATCATCCCATGCAGTGGTGATGTTTGCGTCTTCGCCAGCATTTCCACCGGTCTGTCCAGTATTTTGTAGGTGCCACTGATCGTTAAATTTAGCATCATCAGGGGTCCATTTGGGTGCATATGTTTTACTGATTAGTGGATAAGCGACTTCGATTTGTGTTTGGTATTTTAGTTTTGCAACTAAACTTGCACCGTCGTTAAAGTTTGCATCAATGATGTAGGTATTAGCTAGGTTGGGGGCGTAGTCACCCATCTTTTCCTTACTTACTACCACCCATTGAGATACAGTTTGTTGTTGCTCTGCGTCATATTGTGATAAGTCGCTAGAACGAGCAAAAGCCGCTCTAACGGCTGGTGAGAAATTGTGGGTGAGAGGAGCGTCTTCGGGATTATCTGATAATTCAGCGCCAACTCCGTAATCAATCGGTTCGCTTGATTGAGCAGTCACCATAGGCAATAGCATCGTCATCATTAGAAGAATGACAATACTTCGTGCAGCCATAAATAATCCTCAGTTTGGGTATGTATTATCAGTATTGGTTGACTGATTCAGTAGTAAATCGATAAAAATAGGTATAAACAGTTGTTTGAAAATTACAAATCAATATCAGCAGAAAAAGCGATTTTTCCGGCATCCTTGAGCGCAATCAAGGCGGATATGCTGTGTTTTGTTTGCAGGCTTTCGGGAGGGGTTACCACCTTCACTTGAGTTCCTTCAATGGTAATATTTTGCCCAGAAGAAGCATTAAACTCTCCTTCAGGCAACCAAAATCCAACAACCCCTAATTCGCTGTGTTGGCCGATAATCAAGGTTCTTCCGTCATCATCAACTTCTCTTCGCAGCACCGTAAACTTGTCAGTAGGAGGTAGTATTTCGCTAACTGGAGTCCACTGTTCAATGGCTGACTCAAGGGGTTTAGACATCGCTTCAGCTTGTTGCTCTATCTCAGCAATTTTTTCCTCAAACTCTTCAAACTTGCCTGATTCAATCGAATTGATATCGTCTAAATATTTTCGAAGGCCTAGGTATTGTTGTGTGTCACTTTCAGTCAGTGCATTATTCGCTAACACCAGATATTCGGCTAAATGCTCTTCAAGTTCATCATCCTTAGACTCCATCGCACACTCCATTGCTTCATCCAGTACCTCGATTGCCAAACCTGCTTCATCCATCGCCAGCATATTTTTTCCAAGTTCAAACAGGTCTTTTGCGGCTTGTATCGGGTCGTTTGCCACAATTGTTTGTGCTGCGCTAAGGTGTTTCATCGCAGTCTTTTCCTCATCGTTGAGGAACCTGGCAATTCCAGCACAGACCAAATATGTCAATCTTTGATTGTTAATTGACTGGGCCTGGCCGTCAGCAGTTTCAAACAAGACTGCCGCCCTGTCCCACTTTTTTCTGACTAATGCTAGCATTCCCAGTTGGTTAGTTGCTAACATCTCGGCATTTCTATCATCAATCAATGTCGCACTTTGTAGCGCTCTGGACAAGTGCAATCTAGACCTCATGACATTGCCAGTCATGTTAGCCAGCATTGCTAGACAAGATTCCATTCGGTACATATGTCCAGCCATTGCCCGATGAGCGATTTCTGCCATCTCTTCATCTAACGGCGCTAAACCAAGACCAACTCTTTCCAACACGGAACTCATTTTTTCAATTCCATGGTCGTACTTCTCATCAACAATCACTGAATTACTGGCAGAAATCTCATCAAGATAAGCATCCAGTTCGCTAACGGGTTGACATATGATTGGTAAATCTCCAAGTGCATTCATGTGTGATTGTTTCGGTTTTCCGCCAAGCAAATGCTTTCGCAAAGCCCTGATTAGTTTTTGATCTGAACTTTTTTCTGGTGCTGAATCTTGTTGCTTGACTTGTGGTTTACCATCAATTAGAGAATCTACCATCCAAGTCAGCTTGGCTTGAATATCATATTCGTTGACTCGACTAATGGCGTAGCGCATTTCTGCGGCTCTGGTTCTTCTTGACAGACTGCGAAACCGTGACTTACAGGCATTGGGGCCAGTCTCAGACAATCTCTGAAGGAAAGTAGACGGCGGGCAAGTAGTAAATCCGAGGTTCACCTTTTGGCTAGTTGTCGTCATCTTGAAATCATCAGTAACCAGAGTTACTTCCCTGCCTTCTCGAGATAATTTACTAGCGAGAACCATTAACGATAAATCGACATCTTGGGGAGCAGCACGTTCACCAATCTGTTCAGCTAGGCCTCTAATTTGGCCATCATCTACGGCAATTGTGGTTAATATTGGTTTTAGTTTATCCAGCAGATTTGGTTTATTTTTCCACCGTTGAAATCTAACAGTTCTAACTTCATTATGGACTCCTGGCGTGACATAGAGGCCTTGTGGGGTACTCTTTTTCAAATCCTCTAACAGGTTATCTTGTGCCATTGAACCAAGATGAATAAAACAATTTGAATCTACAACCCAAGTGGTGGACATGATCCTTCCATGACGATTCATTGATTGAGGTTTGCGCCAATCATTGTTTAATTTCTCAAATCATCCGGTATATCCAAAAGACCACCCGCGGTGGTCAAGTTAGGTGGAACATTGTCGTCAAAGCCAACGAAATCCCGTGATTTTGACCACCTAATCGAGCAAAATTCGACCGAATTAGATTTTTTGTCCGCTTATGGCGGGCTTGCCAATGATTCAACAGATGTAGCAGGGATATTCTCCGCTATCAAGCGTTTTTTGAAAGCTGGAGGAGTTGACTTTACCGAATCTGATAGTAAATTAACCCTTGAGTTTGGTTATGTTAAGCAAGTCGAGAATGGTTGCAAGATTTATTTCAAAGGCAGGAGTTTACCAATAGTTGCCAGCGATTTAACTCAAGCCGGCTTTCTTGACGGAAAGTTGCCTGCAAGACGCGGCTCATGTACAGTGACTTTGCAAGATTGGGACCTTGAACAACGCCGCTTCATCGAGCGTCTAGTTGAACACATCAATTCCTAAGATTCCATTTCCCATAACTCATCGCCAATCCAATGGAGGGTTTTGATGCCTTTACCTTTGGTTGCTGCTGCCATTTCTTGACCTTCCATAGTTGACCATCCAATAGCTAGCGGCTTTTTGTGCGTCATGTCGCGAATCCACACCAATTCACCCACTGCGATATCCTCATCGGCAGCCTGAACTCCAGCCACCATACAATCAGCGCCATTCATCAAAAAAGGAATTGCACCATGATCGACATCTACCCATTTGGCAGCGTCGCTATGCTCTAAAAATCCCCTCAAGGTCAAGAATGTAAAACGCTGATTATCGCTGTTCTTCACTTCGATTGCTTTGGCCACTTTGTCGACAAAAACCATCTGCCACGGGCCGTATTCTGCCATTTCTAAAAAAGCCCCATCGACTGATAGGTCAATTCCTAGCGAAGATTCTAGCGCTTTGAGCAGTGGTGCGATGTTCTTTCTACGTACCGGGCGTCGCTTACGAATGCTCCAATCCTTGCTCATATTCGACCGGTTAAACTGATGGTTTTTGACAGTTGTCTTTGGGTAGGTATTGATGTGCTGGTTCTCGTTGGGGTGATTATGGCTCTATGGTGTGCAATCCGTACTTTCGCTAAGCATGCAACAGAATTAGGGAACCAACAACCCGCTGAGCCAGTATTTTTTGTTAAACCAAATAATTGTCTTCAACGCACTGGTCCAATTCAAGTATCAACTCATCCAGGCTCAGTACACCATGAGGTCGAATGTGTAATTCGCCTTGGTAATAATTTGCAACCTGAGGCTGTGGCAATAGGACTTGATTTAACCGACCGCGACACACAATCTCAGTTACGTAGCGAACAGTTACCTTGGACTAGAGGCAAGTGTTTCAGAGGTAGTGCAGTTGTTGGTGGCTTTGTTGCCTTCGATGGTGAATTTAATGACCTAGTTGCTGGTGGATACGTTATTAATTTGAGCGTCAATGGAATCATAAAACAAACTTCGAACCTCTCTTCGATGAGTATTGGCCCAAAGCAACAGATGGACAGTTTGCTAGAATGGGCACCGGTTGTTGCTGGCGACTATCTGTTCACCGGCACACCTGCAGGAGTGGCCCAACTATTGGTTGGTGATGAGTTAATTGCGACATTAGAAACAACTGACGGTAAGATAATTTCACAATTAGCAACAATTTGCCAGTGAGGGTTGATTTCATATATCCCTCGCCAGTCGGTGTGAACTGCAAGGAAGCATTACTATGGCTCAATGGCACGGAATTTCACGTAGAAAACCTAGCGGTGGTCGAAAGGTACAGGCTCGCGGTAAGCGGTCAACCGAGATCTCAACCGAGAAACAAATGGCACTTATTGGAGAGCCAAAAAGAATGATTTACCGCAGAACAGGTGGCAACACTCTAGTACGCGTACTTGCTGCTAACAAGGTTTCAATCAACAATCCAAAAACTGGTAAAACTACTCTTGGAACCATTGAAAACGTTGTTGAAAACGAATCAGACCCTAACTACGTCCGTAGAAACGTGCTAGTTAAGGGTGCAATAATCGAAACCGACAAAGGTCGAGTTCGAATTACTTCCCGTCCAGGTAAGGATGGAGTCATCAACGGCGTACTAGTTGAGTGAATGCAAACTGCGTTCTTTGCGCCAAGGTGAGATGATGGACCACAATCCCGACAGACTTTGTATCTGGCCTGGATATTTTGATGCTAAAAGTTCACGCCGTAATGGAAGAAGAGTACCAAGAGATTCTTCAGTGCTCAAACCAGATTTGGATTCATTGTTCTATGCTGCCCGTAAAGTCGGGTTAAAAAAAATTAAGCGTGAAGAACAAATCTCTCATCCAAATAGACCGTATGGAAAAGAAGGACGCCTTTGGGTTTCACGAAGTGGTGCTAAAAAATCGATTGGTGCCGCCAATAAAGAAGAAATTCTCCAAATGATTGGTGCAGAGTGGCGCCAAATGCAAAAAGATGTAAAAAATACTGAAGCTCAAAGGATCGCTGAAGGTCCAAAAACCGGGGATAAGCGAGCCCGTTCTCAAAGAAAGTCACGTGGTTCAGGTAGTCAAAAGCCCAGCTCAAAGAAGCGGTCTAGTTTCAAGAAGCGCTAATCATAGCGGTACTTCATGCAGCCAGCCAAAGATATCTTCTTTGGTTTCATTTTGAATTCCAACCAAGTGATTATACAACATTTGAGTTATTTCTCCAGGCCTCCCTTCTCCATACGTGGCCTTTTCTTCGCCTTGGGTAATTGAGCCAATCGGTGAAATCACCGCTGCAGTACCGCAGCAAAATGCTTCATCAGCACTCATGGCAAACTCTGCAGTTACTCTGGTTTCATGCACTTCAATTCCTGCATGCCTTGCCAGTTGAATGATGCTGTTTCGGGTAATTCCTGGTAAAATGGTGCCAGTTAATTCCGGTGTGTAAAGAACGTCATCTTTGACGCAAAAGAAGTTAGCCGCCCCGACTTCTTCAATACATGAATGTGTTTGCGCATCAAGATAGATAATTTCGGCGTAGCCTTTTGCCTTGGCATCTTTGCTTGGCTTCATACCTGGTGCATAGTTACCGATTGCTTTGACACCACCCGAGCCACCGGGTGCGGCTCTATGATGAACATCAGAAATTAGTAAATCAATGGCTTTGACACCGCCCTTGAAGTATGGTCCTACCGGAGTTACGTACACCAAGAATCGGTAAAACGGTGCGGGTGCAACGCCTAGAATTGGACCTGAACCCATCAATAGTGGTCTGACATACATTGCGCCTTTGCCCATTGGTGGCAGCCAGCGTAAGTTAGCCTGTACACATTGTTCAACAGCGTCAATAAAGATAGACTCCGGCACTGGTGGCATCTTTAGCCGGTCAGCGCCTCTTTGCATTCTTCTTGCATTCTCTTCAGGTCTAAAGAACACAACACGGTCTTTTGAGGTTCGATATGCTTTCATTCCCTCAAATAATCCCTGTCCGTAATTTAGCACACCGGCGGCCGGGGAGATTTTCATGTCACCATATGGCAACATATCTCCAGGCATCCAAGCTTCATCCATTTGAGTCTCGGTGATGTACATGTTATCGGTTGGCGTAAGCGAAAATGTTAGGCTGTCCCAGTCGATTTCATCACTCATACAACACCCTCAACATACAGGCCATAGAAATTCGGCTTTCAATCATTACTGTTTGATATTGGTAGTCAAACACTGTTTTTTCTAGTAAATATCATTATATCTCTTTCTTAGCCCAAATTGTTAGCCTATGGAGATAGACCAGTTATCCAGTGAATTGGCGACAAAAATGGATGAAGTTGGCCCAGCACTTGCTCTTCCAGTGGCCATCTTATCGCTGATTTTATTTTTTCAAGGCTATAGGAGGCTTCAGATAGTTACTATGGTGATCGGAGCAGCAATTGGCTATGTTATGTCGCCGAGTATTTTGCCGACAGTTGAAGAACTAGGCATTGCTTTAAGTCCATTACAAGCGACTGCAATAATTTGCTTCCTGTTTGGACTCATCCTCTCTGCTTCAGTAATAATGAGCACAAGACTGCTTACCTCTGCCTTCATTTTCATCACCTTTTCCACTGCTATTCAAACTTTAAACAACTATGGTTTCGATGTTGAGAGAAGTGAATTATGGAGCGGTATAGCCGCACTAGCAGCATTGTTTTTCACTATGGGTCTAAACCGTATATTGCCAAGCATCTTTTCGGCAACCTTTGCTGCCTATGGATTAATTTTATCGGGGTTATTGGCGACTAGTAATCAGGTTTCTACCTTCGAACCAGTTGAAGTCAAGACTTTCATTATGATGTTGCCAATATTCGTGTTCTCGCTATTTATGCAAAAAATTGACGTTAAGAAATTGGCAGAACGTGAGTTAGCCAAACACCAGCCCGATGAAAAGACCATCGAAGCCCAGCAGCATTTTCTGAAACTATGAGTCAATACGAAGTGCAATAATAGGGCTCGGCTCTCCTCATGTTAGGCAGAGCCATGCAGTTCGACGGCAAGTTAGGGATTATTAGTGGACGATACCACTCTCTAGACGGGTCTGGCGCTGATGAACATCAAACTATTTTGGAAGTATTTGGGCGTTGTGAAGATGGGCGTTCTATTTGTTTACTAATCAAAGGCGTACAACCCAGTTTTGAAATTACGCCCCTAACCGCTTGGCAAGAAGGGCAAGAAATACCTCAATCGGTAACAGACCGATTAAAATTAATCGAAGAAAAAGAAGACGTAGTAAAAGTCACTGGACCGGTTATGAAACTGACAGACCTAGGTATGAGGCCAATTTGGCAAGTTACAGCTCGTCAACCATATGTAGTACCAAACTTACGTAAAAGTCTAGCAAAGCAAAGTTGGGGGATTTATTCTGGCGATATACCATTTCTCAATCGGTTATTTCTCGATTCAAATTTAAGCATGCATATTCATGCTAAGGGTGAGATAATCGATACCATTGATACACCAAACAATAACCAAGAACAGAGCCTAAAGGTTCGAGCTGCAGGTGGAGCAGGAAGATATAGTGTTGATGTTACCGTAGTGTGTGATATCAATCAGTTATCCGATACGGAGGCGTTTCAAGTACCATTCAAAGTATTTTCATTTGACCTTGAAACCAGTATCAAATACGAAGCAGTGCTGTGTGCTGCGGCTTGGATTGAAGATATGGGCACTGGAGTTCGTCAAAAGTATGCCTTAGAAGGCGATGAGGCTCATATTTTAGAACAACTTACGCTAATTGTAAGGTCGCAAGACCCGGATATTATTACTGGCTATAATATCGATAATTTTGACTTGCCTAGACTGCGTGACCGAACTGAAGAGTTGAGTAAAAAAGGTGGATGGCGTCGCAAGGCAGCATTATTCGGTTGGGGTAGAGTAGAACAATCTGAGTCAGAATACAAGCGAGGTAGAACTGGACTGATGCCAAAGCGGCAAAGTAACCGGGCGTGGAATGTTGCAGGTCGTAGCGTTGTTGATGCTTGGTGGCAAACTCGTATGACGATTCGGCCACAACGAGAAACCTTGTCTTATGTCGCAAAATTGTTGTTTCCAGATGATTCTGACCGACATAAAATGGACGTTGATGCATCTAAGATGGATGATGAATGGGCCGCAAGACCAGATGTAGTGATGGAGTATTGTATCCGTGATGCTGAATTACCGTTAGATATACTCGGAGAATTACAAGCGATTAGACGAAAGGAAGCAACTGCAGCAGTCGCTAAAGTCAGTTTTGATACCGCCGCTAACGGCAGTTCCAGCCAATTAGTAGATTCATTGATTATCAGACTGGCAGACCGGGAAAATGTTGCAGTCCCATTGACAGGTTCAGCAGAGCCTAAAGAAGGCCAAATTACCGGCGGTTATGTTCATGATGTCGATGCAGGCCTCCATCCGTGGATTGCTGTACTAGATTTCAAGAGCATGTATCCATCAATTATGATCGGTAGTAACGTCTGTTACACTACCCGAATTGACCCGATACAATCCGACCAACCGGCAGACGGTGAACCTGTACATGTTGCGCCAACTGGTGCTAGATTCCGTCATCAAAGCGTTCGCAAAGGTCTCGTTCCAACATTGCTCGAAAACCTCATGGCTCAACGTGATATTCACAAAGCTGAATTGAAAACAGCCAAACAAACTGAAGACTCAGCAGGGATAATGTTTCATGATTCAATGCAGTATGCGGTTAAGATTCTCATGAATACTTTCTACGGAGTATTTGCTAGCGGATTTTATCGGTTCACTCATCGTGACTTAGGTTCATCAATTACTGCTTGGGCCCGGTTTAATATCAAAGATATCATTGCTCAATTAGACGGGGAAGGGCATCATGTTGTCTACTCAGACACCGATTCAATATTTGTTCGCTCACCGGTGCCGGAAGGCTCACCTGCGACAATTAAACCTGATGAACACGAAGCAGCAGCAAATGGCGACAAGGCCGCCATAGCAAAATTAGCAGCATGGAATGAGGCTAAACAAAGCATGATTGATTTTGGTCTTGAAATTGCCGAGCGTTACAGTAAAGATTCAGCAATTCTAGAATACGAAAAAGGTCTTTCAGTCTTCTTTTCTCACGGTGCTAAGAAGCGTTATGTTGGTCAAGTTGTTTATCCCAATGATGAGATGCTGATTCGCGGTTATGAAACACAGAGAACCGATTCATTTGCTTATTTGACAAAGGCAATGAAGCAATTGTTCACCTACGCTCTAGCAGACCAAGAACAAGAGATTGTCAGTTGTGCGCTTGAGCGGGTAAAGGCGCTGAAAAATAATCAAGTTGATCCAACCGAACTTATTCTGGCAAAGTCTTGCAAAGGCCAAGTCAAGAAAGATGGTAGTGTTGATTTTTCCAAAAATTATGCCAATCCAGACAGTATGGCGCAAGTCAGAGTGGCAAAAGCGCGTATAGCACTTGGTTTAGGATTTACCTCGGGTATGAAAGTCTCGTATGTGGTAACCGATGCTTCTCGCTCACCAATGGTTGTTGAACCATGGCTTGAATCAGAAGAAGACGGTGGCATTGGTCAATATGATGGTAATTTCTATGCTGAACGTCTAGCAGCCGCGCTTGGTAGAATTACTGAGGCTTTTGGCTGGAATGCTAAGGAATTAATCGCCGGAAATAAACAGAGTTCGCTATTTTCCTTTTGAAATTGGACATTTCGTGGAAGCACTTTTGATGGGTGAACACCTCAGTTGACTTATGAAGACCCATTTTCAGCCGTTGCTGATTGCTCTTGTGATGATGACAGCAAGCCTATCTGGGTGTATTCTTGCAGGTGATGATGATAGTGAAGTATCAGTTACTGCGGTATTTTCCTATTCACCCCAAAGCAACATAAGAACTGGAGACAGTGTTCAACTAGATGGCGCTAGTTCCTTGCCTAGTGACGGTTCCCTAACTTACAGTTGGGATTGTGACGGTGACGGTTCGGCTGATAAAACTGGCCAAAAGGTCTCCTGTAGTTGGGAAGTTGAAGGCACTTACAGCGTGACTTTGACTGTGGTCTCTGGGTCTAAAAGTAATTCTCAAACCAAAGATATCACTGTATCAGAAGCACCTGTTGGCTCTCCAACAGCTGAAATAACTCAATACACCGATGAGGAAGATTGCGAATATGACGAAATTGACAACACCCGTGACATCATGCTGTGGATTTGCGCAATGGACAAAGACCCGGGTTCTGACCGGGAAATACAAGATGTCAGAGATGTGCAATTATCCGCATCTGACAGTGAATCAGGCGGCAATGATCAATACATTTCCGAGTATTCATGGGATTTGGACTTAGAAGTTGATTCAGATGGTGATGGTAATACAGAAAATGATGCTGATTTGACAGGTGAAAATGTGGAATGGAAAGATGTTGCCCCTGGTGAATACCAAGTCAATCTCTCAGTTACGAACAACTTAGGTGGTATGGACGGCGACAAAATCAAAGTCTATGTTTCCTTTTATGGACATTGGTCCGACTCAGATTGGCAAATCGCTGGTGGAAATTCCAACGATCCAGAAGAACTAGAGTTTGAAATGCCGGTAGTTTATGACAAAGAACAAGGCAATACAATAAGAAAAGTTGAGGTAATACTGTCCTATCCGCAAATTGATGATGATTGTACAGATATAACTCCAGGAGAAGGCAATAACTGTCGAAATAAACTCGATATCTATGCCTATAATGAAGATGAAGATGAGGCCAAGAACACCACTGAAACACCGCTAGACAATCGTGAAGAAGGTGATTGTGATGATGAAAGTGACTGTGTTTTGATGCTACTCTCTTCTTACATGTTTACTGACACTGAATCTACCTATGGTGACGGGGAATGGATAATTGCGATTCATAACGAAAAGGTGAATGACCAAAAAATTGAATCATTCGTAATAATTCTTCATTACAAGTGAACAATTCACCAAATATATTGAGAAAGTCCTTTCAAAGGGTGAGCCGAGGGTAAGGTATGCGAAGAACCCGTATTGTTGCCACAATCGGCCCTGCGTCTCGAGATGCTGCTATGTTATCGGCCCTGCTTAGTGCAGGAGTAAACGTTTGTCGACTGAATTATTCACACGGCGAGCCTGAGCAAAAAACCGAACTGTATTCTAGAATCAGGAGCATGGAGCAGGAGTTAGGTCGTCCGACTTGTATTCTTGCTGACTTACCCGGGCCAAAATTGCGGTTGGGTGAATTTGACGGAGTTCATGTTTTGACTATGGGTAACGAGGTTTCTCTTCACTGTGGAGTGACAAATATGACGGATGCTAGTGCATTGAAGTTGCCAGTACAATATGATGGTCTTTCGCAAGAATTACAACCCGGTGACCCGGTCTTACTTTCTGACGGATTAATCCGACTAAGTGTCAAATCGACCACTGGACAACGTTCTGGAACTGTTGTGTGTCGCGTTGAAGACGGCGGGCCAATTAGTTCCAGAAAAGGTATCAATGTCCCAGGAACCCTAGTTGATTTACCTGCGATTGGTCCCAAGGACGAACTTGCCCTACAGCACGCACTAGATACCGGCGCAGATATTGTTGCTGTATCTTATGTGAGGACCCCAGAAGATATGCAGCCGGCCAAGGATGCTATCAAGGCTAGAGGGTTATCAACCTGGTTAGTTGCTAAAATAGAGCATCCAATGGCGCTCCAGCACCTCGACGCTATTTTGGATGTTGCCGACGCAGTGATGGTTGCTAGAGGGGATTTAGGAGTAGAGATCCCACTCGAAGAAGTACCACTCGCTCAACAAAGAATCATCGATGGTGCCTCAGAAAGAGGCATGCCTGTCATTGTCGCAACACAAATGCTCGAGACCATGACAGTTAATCCACGTCCAACTAGAGCAGAAGTAAGCGATATTTCTACCGCCATAAGGCAAGGCGCAACCGGAGTAATGCTTTCAGGCGAAACAGCATCGGGAGATTATCCACTTGAAGCGGTCCAAACGATGGCTAAAATCGCGGTATCTACTGAACAGGGCTTGGATTCTAGCCAACTCAAGCCTGAATCAATCACCCGTTTCAAATCGACAAGAGCAGTCGCTCATGCCGGGGTAGAACTGGCTAAGATGGCTAAAGCATCGAGGATTCTCGTTGCAACTGAGCGGGGCAATGCTCCTAGATTAGTATCCTCTTACCGCCCAGGAATCCCGGTTACTGCTGTCACTAACAGTATCGCAACAGCACGAAAAGTCCAGCTCTTGCCCGGAGTAGACAGCATGGTTACAGAAGAATTAGATCGTGGTTCTCTTACGATGCAAGCAGCGTTAACCGGGTTGGTAAATGTTGGAACGGTGCTACCAAAACAAAAAATTGTCGCCATCTCAGGTTCGCCAAAGGCTATCAGTGGTATGACTAGCACGGCTAGACTGTATCGGGTTTCGGAGGATGGCGAAATAATCGGCACAGAATGAAAATTCTGTACCATACTTGCTTAGTACGTTGTTTTCAGGCCAATAATCCATATTTTATCATGCGTCGCTTTCAAATAGGGGTTGTATGTCGCAAGGGTCGATAAGGAGTTATTATTATGCCATCTCAATGGGAAGACAAGACAAAGCCACACCGTAATATTGTATTTGTAGGTCACGTAGACCACGGAAAGTCGACAACCGTAGGTCG
>JABJMO010000032.1 GCA_018659375.1 Methanobacteriota archaeon
TACTGCGCTTGAAATGGATATTACGACTCCGGGTACGACTTTTTTTATCAATTCAGCAGGGATAATCACTGACCGTCACGAAGGCTTACTAGATAATCAAGAGTTAATTTCGTCATACTGGGAATCAGCGTCAAAATAGCCGTTCTAATTAATTGAGGCGCACCTAGCACAGACAAAAGTTTCACCATCTTGCCAAATTATTTTCTTATGTTCAGTAAGATAAATCTCGCCACATGAATCACATTTGAGTGAGATACTAGCAACTTCGTCTTCAGTTAAAATATATGGCGTGTTGATAATTTCGGGCTTTATGCAAACACTACAGTACCACTTTTTGTTAGCTTTATTCAATTGCATTACTGCAGGTTTATCGGTTTTGTAGCACCTAAAGCATTGCCAGTCTTTGTCCGGGCCCCACACAATTAATCTAACAGTGAGTTATTTATCAAATTATAAATTTCTTGAAATCTCAATTAATACCCTTATTTTTAAGTCACCGGAATTTCCCCGAATCATGCACTTCTACATTCCCGGAGCAATAGCCGGCATTATTGTCTTCCAAGTATCGATAATCGCTCCGACAATGTTCAAGAAACTTAAGATTGAAGATTTCGGCACCGCCATACGCGCTATTTGGCCAAAATTCTTCGCATTAATCTGCTTTCTAGCACTCGCTAGTATCGCGGTGATGGTATCAAGCGGTGATGGCAATAACATCCACTTGGGTATTTCTGGATTTACTTTATTCGCCTCAGGGGTCTGTTATGGGATAATCCCTGCAACCAATCGGGCAACCGATTCTGGAAACGGCAAAAAGTTTGATTTGCTGCATAAACTAAGTGTTTGGTTAACAGTAGCTATACTTCTCGCAAACATCGCCTTTTTATTGGTTTGAGGCGAATAATGATGATTAAAAATAGATTCCAGTTGTACTTATTGCTGGGCATTATTATGGTGATGACTGCTGCTTCAGTACAAGCAGAATCAACCAATGCTGAGGCTAAGGATTCATTCAACATGGCTGGCTATATCTTTCTTGCAATTGCCGGCTTTGGATGGTTATTTTTCTTGACTCTACTTGGTTCCGCAATCTATCTAATAGCCAAAAAATCCCGACAATTATACGAACCAAAACATCCCGTAAGATGCAAATAACTTGTTATTAGAAACCAATCAAGGTTCTTTAAACAACCAAAACTCGCTGGTATTATGAAGCACCTACTGTGGGCGACAATACTGTTGTTGTTGATGCCTCTTGCTTCGGCAGAGACATACCGCATTTCGGGTAAGGCAACTTATGCTGATAACTCAGCAGTATCGCTTGGTTACGTCTACGTAAATTGTGAACAAGGCGCTTTTGAGTGCTACCAATATCGCGGCACAGAAGCAATGACAAATGCCTATGGCGAGTTCACAATGGTTATTGATGCGGATTCTGAAGAAGATGGAATCGAGATACTCTTGACTCTCAAAGGTGAAAACTTCACACACACAATTGACTTAAGCAAACATCAAAACTCTCCTGAAGGTAAAGTCTATCAAAATTTAAAGTTACAGCAAAACCCAACTGCTTCAGGAGTGATGATGGGCTTTGGATGTTTCATTGTCCTATTTGTTGTGGCGTTTGTCTCAGTATTGTTGCGAACCGGCAGTCGTCTTTCGACTAAGCGAGGCAGACTTGAGTTCATGGGATACCGGCAAGCCAAACAACTCGAATGTCCCAAGTGTAAGGAAATGGTATTCCAACATGAACTTGTCAAACATTTGATTGTCGACCATGATTTAGATCCATTAGAAGCAGGAGAAATTACCGGTATGGTCATGCGACGAACCTGGTCAGAAGAGGAATAAACGAGGAATTCATCAACCCCCAACGATTCCACTAATTTATGCGCATTAGTCACACCACACCGGATGGCAATGAAGCCTACGTTCACGAAGTACCACAATTTGGCTTAGGAGTATTCCTTATGTCAAAGGAGGGAGAATGTAAGAATTCAGTACTCAAAGCCCTTGATGCAGGTTATACTCACATCGATACAGCTAGGGCTTACAATAACGAACATGAGGTTGGACAAGCGATTAGAGAATCAAAAGTTGCGCGTGAATCACTATTCATTACGACAAAACTTCGTCGAGGTCATGCAACCGGTTACGATGACACAATCGAGCACTGCCAGAAGTCACTGGAATTACTTAACATGGATTATATCGATCTATACTTGGTACACGCGCCACCGGAAAATCCAGACCATCGCACTCCTGTATGGCAAGCAATGGAATACTGCCTTGAGCAAGGTTGGGTCAAAGCAATTGGTGTGTCAAATTACGGGCCTAGCCACTTAGCGGCCATGAAAGGTTATGCAAAATATATGCCCAGTGTAAATCAAGTAGAATTCAATCCATGGTTGCAGCGCCCACAACTAAAACAAGCTACAGAGGACGCAGGTGCCAAAGTAATGGCCTATTCCCCACTTGCTAGAGGGCACAAAGTTGACGACCCACAACTTGGCATGATTGCTGAGAAACTCGGATGTACTCCGGCCCAAGTTGCGATAAAGTTCTGTTATGATGAAGGTTGTATCACTATTCCAAAGTCAAGTAATCCAGCGCGCATTGTGGAGAATATTCAATCGCTAGATGTCGACATTTCTAGTCAATATGAGGCAATAAAATCGCTAGAATGCAATTATGTTTCTGGCTGGGACCCAACTACTGAACCTTGATTAAACCAGCTTAAGCAGATATGTAGGGCAAAGCCACAAAAGACAAGTGAGTTAGGTTTAACCAATGTCCGATAATTTTTGGGATACTAAACTCTCTGGAGATGCACCGGTCGGTAAGGACGATAATAAACCAAAGAAATTAGATGTCTCGAAAACCAAGGTGAAAATCAATGTTAAGTTAGAGGACTTCCCAGTAGGCTATTGGGATAGCGATAACGATGCCATACACATTGTTCAATGGTATAATGATAATCGAATGGCAGTTGAGGAAAAGAGTTTAGATTTTTTCAAACAGAATACTGGAATTAAACTTGTGACCTCTAAAGCAGAGGCGCAGAAAATACTTGATTTGGCGACTCAAACAATGCAAGAAGAGGGTGTAACTGTCTGGCGCCCACCAAGTTATGATTATGAAGAAGAGTCGGATAATACTATTCAACTCAATAATATTGAGACAGTAAGTGGCCTAATAGGTGGGTGGGTTTTTGCAGGAATTTGGTTTTCTATCTCTTTTCTAATTTTATTTCTTATTGGAGGACCTGCAATAGCAGATCTGGGGACTGGTGATTGGAATGCCACAAATGGAGTAATTACTTCCAGTGATGTACGCTCCTCAACCGACTCCGAAGGAGGTACAACATACTGTTTAGCGGTTAATTATGAATATACTTACGATGGGAAAACTTACGATGGTGACGTAGTTAGTTTTAGCAAAGATAATTCATGTGATTCATGGTCTAGAAATGCGGATGATGACTACCCAGAAGGCAAGGAAATCACAGTATATGTCAACCCAGACAATCCGTATGAAGCCGTACTTGAGCCTGGTCTATCCGGCGTAGATTTCGGAGTATGCTGCGTTTTACCATTCCCCTTAATTGGAGTTCTGTTGGTTGTTATGATGCTAAAAAATACCTTTGGAGTAATATCTTCAAAGTTTAATAAAAGCCGATGAAAAGATTCCTAATTTCATACCCAATCTATTGTAATTTATGTGGTTGATTTAGCACACGGTCGGGACAAACCAAAAAAACCACTAGACGAGGGATAAGAACATGTCAACTAATTTCTGGGATGCTAAAGTCGGCGATGAAGAAACCCCCTCGCGCCCTCTCCCGTCAGCTGAACAGGACCCGCTTTTAGTAGAAAATAAAGCAACTAAACCCCATTCTGATGCAGTACTGTTTAGCAATCCACTGGTGATTGATGTAGACGGGAACAAAATAGAACTCCCATTGGAAAGATCTAATGAATTGTCCGATCAAGTAATGAATTTAATTTTCAAATCCAAAAAATATTGCATGATAGAATTGGCTCCAGGAGAGAGATTTTTTCAGATGAATGTCCAAACAGCCGAGTTTGAACATTGGCTAGATGGCAACATAATTCACCAACAAAAAGGCGATATTGGGCAGGCCATGGGTTACCTTGAGTCGATAATTCCTGAAGATATTCCTAATGAAAATCCCATAACAACCGACAGTGTTTGGGCAGCAACTACTCCAAATAATGAAATTTCTACCTCGCAAAGAATCGTTCAAATGAGGGCAATAGATATTCAAAAACTAGAACAATCAGGGCCCAAAGAGACACACCATTTCCCAAATATAGCGTCTATTGTTGTTGGGGGGGCGGCACTCTTTTTTGCTTTAATTTCACTGATCAATTGGGCAATTCTTCCACTGCTAATCACCGGTTTCATCTCCTTTATTGGATTGGCGATTGCCTATTCCGTACATACAAAAATAGACCATTACGTCAACGATTCTACCTTTGTCTGGTATAGGGGACAATCTGTAGATTTCATTTATCAAAAACAAGCAGGCGATAAAATACAACACTGGGAAGAAGTGAGTTATTCTACCGATTCAGATGGTGATACAAATTCAACCACATATTACCATTTCAAAATAATTGATCCCTCGGGCGGAGAATTATACGCAGCACAAGGTGCAGGCGGTGGTAGCTTTGGTCGCAACAATAGGGCGAAATTGACAAATTTGCTTAGCCTGCCAACAGGCAATGTAAGTAAAGGGGCTGGCAAAATAAACTATCAAGATCCCGAATCATCGAATTATAATGTTGAAAAAGCAACTAATTCACTTGGAGTTTTAAGCAGATTTGCTTTATTCCCATTCATCATTTTTTTGATGTTTGGTTTTGGTATTGTACAAGATATTTTCCTAGGAGATGATTATGACACCTATAATTATGAAATGCCAAACCGATGGTGCGATGAAAGCGTGAATTATCCTGTTACAGTGCCGCTTTATACCGCATCTGAAACAGCAATGCGTGGCTATGAGCCGAATAGAGAAGATGGCACGTATTCTGATATGGATTTGGTAATCAATGGCGGAATATGCACATATCGCTATAAAACGGGAGAATCAACCGCGTTTGAGTTTGAATATGAACTACAAGAGGTATCAGATATTGATGGGGTTAGCATGCTAGTTATGTTCCATCCAGGCGGCCAATCTGTCGGTTATTCAGGTATTGAAGTCTATACTATGGCCGATAACAGTACGCAATGGGTACAACAAACCGACTCGCTCCACATGTATGGGGATTATGAGCGCTATGCTTCTCACGAATATTATCTAGATGAGTTTTATTTTGACCAGTGGTTTAGACATGCTTTTGATAATACGGTAGAGAATGTTTCTCACGTAAAAATCGTTACTGGTCATGCTGACCAATTGGGTGACAGGTCGGTCAGTTTCTCTGGATTAAGAGTTGATGCAACGGGTGATTATGATTATCCCGATTATCGAATTTGTAGTGGCAAATGGGACGGCTTGTTTGAAAATTCAACTAGTGACATGATCCCGTGGTCGAGGTCAGATGGTGAACCATATCATTGTTGAATCAAAAATCTTTGATTGAGCCATATAGCATTATTTGTGTTCCGGCTCCCATTCCCATTTGTATATCTTCAATGAATCATCTTTGATTAGTAGTTGTAAGAATGATTCTTCATCATGGTAAAGCGACGTATGTTCTTGAAAGGACCTATATTGTACCCCTGCCATGTATTCTGTTGGGTTGCCATTTTCTTCTGGACTCCAACTTCCTCTTGACATGTTTAGAACTACCTCTTTTGGTGTATTACCAAAGCTTACATCACCATTCCATTCTCCACCATACCATCCAAATAGGACGATTTTGAAACCATCGAAGAGGATATAATCTTCCTCACCGAGTTTATCTAATCCGTCCATAATTTTACTTAATCAATCGAATTTAAAAATCTATTCAAGGTAAACCAGCCTAGCATTAGCATGGCCAAGATAAATTTCCAAGATAAATTTGCCAAATTCAGTGAACATTGGACACCAAAAGTAATCGCTGAAATGAATGATTATCAGTTCAAATTAGCCAAGGTAAAAGGCGAATTTGTCTGGCACAACCATAGTGATACTGATGAAGTATTCATTGTCATTGAAGGGTGTTTGAAAATTGAATTCGCCGAACAAACTATCGAACTTAATGCTGGAGAAATGTATGTTGTCCCTAAAGGCCTGCGGCACAAACCATACTCAGAGGAAGAATGTAAGATTCTCCTAGTTGAGCCTAAAGGGGTAGTCAATACCGGTGAAGCAGAAGGTGAGCTTACAGCATCTAACGATGTTTGGGTTTAGTCACTTTTATTTGCCAAATGCTTGAGGTTCTTTACTGAATTATCCACTTGCGGAATTTCATCGACTTTGCGTTGAGCTCCCTCGGTTACTCTCAAAGATTCTAATTTCTTTCCAGATGGTATTATTCGAGCATCATATGTAGCAACCGCATCATTATAGGCGCCCACTGCAGTAGTGATACCTCGCCCCATTTTAGCTAGATCAGCGCTGAACTTAGCAACTCTATCATAGAACTCTCGTGCTTGTGTATGAATTTCTTTAGCGTTGTCGGCCATAGATTGCTGTTGCCAGTAAAGGCTCACAGTCCTAAGCAGCGCAAGTAAGGTCACTGGCGTTACAATCAAAACATGTTTGTTGAAGCCATATTCTTGCAATGAAGGCTCATATTCAAAGGCGGCAGAGAGAATTGGTTCGGCAGGAATAAACATTACTGTGAAATCTGACCCTCCAATTAAGCTTGGGTAATTTCGACTTGCTAAATCGTCAATATGCTTCTTAAGATTTTTTGCGTGTTCTTTCATTTTATCGGTTCGGGCATCAGGGTCATCGATATCAAGGCCGTCCCAATATGCAGCAAGAGGGACCTTTGAGTCTACAGGAACACTGCCTCCGTCAGGAATCTTAGCAAGTAAATCTACTCGTGCCCCACCTGCGCCAGATTTCAAAGTATATTCGATATCGAAATCACAGTGTTCTAGCATTCCAGCAGCCTCAGCGATATTCTTCAAAGCAACTTGCCCCCAATCGCCTCGAGCCTTAACTGAGCCACGTAAAGCGGTAGACAACTTGACGTTTGTATCGCGTAGATTGGTAGTCTGTTCTTGCAAACCCTTGACCATAGTGGAGATTTCTGAGTAAGCCCCTTGTCTAGTTTTTTCCATTTCATTAGTGGCTAGTTCTAACTTCTCTAAGTGGTGTTTGATAGGCTCTACTAATGACTCAACTTCCTTTTTGCGAGCATCATAATCTTTACTTGCTTCAGATTGATGTTTACCTAAGCGTTCTTCAGCAAGCTTAAGAAAATCTTCAGAGTTTTGTCTTGCTACTATAGACGCAATACTTTCCATTTCGGCCTTCATTGAATCCTTGCTTTGTTGGCTAGCAGCCGCTTGAGCCTCGGCTTTAGCTGATGCTTTGATGGCTTCTGTAGAATATTTATTCTTAGCAATTAAGAAGCCGATCCCGATTCCTAATGCGCACCCAGCAATTAGTAGTCCGTACTCAGTAACACTTGCCATGAGGTGAACAAAGTGTCAACACTTATTCAACTCTATCCAACAACGAAAGACAAAATCTGCACTGCTCATTGGCATTACTCTGATGAAATATATGAAATAGTAAAGAGACAACGTTAGGCTTGTTGACATGCGTTTGAAGTGGCCTGTATACGTATTTACTGCGGGAATATTCTTTCTCTTTGCCATGGGCGTCCAATTTATTTCCCTTGGTAAGACTGCGATAGTCGGACTGTTCCTTATTTTGACAACACTCTATGCGTGGGTAGCATGGATTATGGTAAAACAGAACGCCGTACTAGAGCTTCACGCCTACCGAACCTGTTCTTCATGCGGAAAGTTAACCCCGGCACAAGGTGATTACTGCATGGTTTGTGGTCAACCAGTGGGCTAAGCGTATTTTCGCTATGGTTTCCTGAATGAAAAATCGGCCAACTTGTATATTGCCTAACAATCTAGCAAGAGATTGTAGACGATAAGTTACAGACTACTTGCCACGGTTTTGGTTTGCCTTTAGAGAAGGACGTAGTTTCTCAGCGCCCTTACCCTTGTTATGCAGACCACGACCACGCTTTCCAGCAGAGGTCTTACCACGGTAGACACGACCCTTGTGAGCCTTGTGACCGTTAGCGGAGCAGAATACACCAAGTTGCTTATCACTGATGATAGCAGGATGATGAGTATCGATCATAATCACTTCGTAGTACTTGTGCTTACCATCTTGGCCAACCCAGTATGAGTTGAGTACTTCCAGGTTAGGGAAGTGACGGGCAACACGCTCTTCGGCGATTCTTTGAATATTCTTTGCCATGGTAATCTTGGAGATACCGGCCTTTGATGGCTTTCTCTTCATGTGAATCTTACCCTTTCTAAGTCCACCTCGGCGAACACGAGTTCTGATCATGACTACGCCTTGCTTGGCTTTGTAGCCCATTCTGCGAGCAGCATCAATACGGGTTGGGCGGTCAATTTTACAGTTGACAGGCTCTCTACGCCATTGCGCCATGCGCTCCTGACGGAACATGTGCGGCAAGGCATCCTTAGGGCGTCTCCAAGTTGCACGAACGTGTTGATATAGTCCTTGAGCCATGTTATCACCGCTTCTCAGCAACATGGCGACAAAACTCCCCTTTATCAGTCTACCTTCGCGATACTGCGCGAACATTCTCCTTAGGGAAGTTGATTATTTCGTTGTTTCAAGACCTTCAGCAAGGATACCTCGCCAGCCGCCCCATAGAGAAATAACACCACTATAACCCATATCCTGCAATGATTTTGCGGCTATAGCGCTACGAAAACCACCACCACAGTACAAAATTATCTCGTCAGATTCGGTAATGTCATGTTTTTCAATATCGCGCTCAATCACACCTTTACCAATGTGTAGGGCGCCAGAATAATGTCCAGTAGCAAACTCGTGCTGTTCTCTAACATCAATCACCACCGCTCCCTTTTTCACAAGTGCGGTTAATTCTGCTGCATTACATTCACTAATTTCACTGCGTGCTGCTTCAACAATTGCCAAAAAACGCGGACTGTGCTGTTTCGCCATGGTTTTGCCATAGTGGACAGGCTCATGAGGGTAATCCATGACAGAGGTTCATGGCCGGACAGATAACTGGAGCAGAAGCTGTGCTTCAGGCGCTCAGTGATGGAGTGGCTATCGACCGTATACTTGTTGACCGGGAAAAGGATACACAACAAATCCGTCAACTGTGCCTAGAACTGGAAATACCGTTGGAAGAAGGTTCAACCAATGATTTGTGGCGTATGTCTGCTGCAGGGCATGTCGACGCACTGGCGCTAATTGGCCGTTTTCAAACAGATTCAATGGACGAATTAATGTCAAGAGGCGGCACGATATGGTTCTTTGACGGCGTGACTTATTCGACTAACCTTGGTTTTGCCATTAGGGCAGCAGAAGTTAGTGGCGCTAATGGCGTAGTAATAAACGTGGCCAAAACTCACGAAGAACGCCGTACTATACGCCGTGCTAGTATGCGTGCAGATCGTTTCATACCAGTCATCTACAGCAGTACAGAAGAAATCCTACAATGTGCAAAAAACCACAATTTGACCATTATTTCCGCCGAAGATGTTGGCGATAGAGCGCCTTGGGATGTCGACATGTCCAATGACGTTCTGCTTGTAGTCGGTGCAGAACGTGAAGGAGTTAGTCAAGCGACCCTAGACGCCTCTGATTACATCGTTAGGTTGCCCATGGACGGTTTTGTTCCATCTTACAATCTTCAAGTCGCAGTAAGCGTACTTACCGTCGAAGCGCTCAAGCAAAGAATTGCTTGATTAAACAATTTCAAATCACTAAGAGGTTGGCCAAACCCCTTTTATCTCGGTTAACAAGACGCCAGTCTATGCTCAGGGGGAAAGGCAAGCGGCTTCCTTTTCCTAAGATATTTGCCACAGTCATGGTAATGCTATTTGTCGTGCCTGGCTGTTTGGATTTTGGCAGCGATGACGAGCCAACTTCCTCGGCTAGCGATGGGCCAATAACTATCGAAGCGTGGCATACTTTTGCTGCTGAAAGCAAGGAAGAGGTGGCTTTTACCAATGCAGTTAGAGATTTTGAAACTGCACACCCAAATATTACGGTTGAGATTACCCTAGTGCCGTTTGGTAATGCTGACCAATTATTCATGACTGCTGCTCAAGGTGGTGAAGCACCCGATTTGATGCGACTTTCTAGTGACCAACTTGGGGCAATTGGTGAAGTACGAGTTGACGGATATCCGCTACTAGAGGACCTTCGCCCGCACCTAACACCGCAAGATAGAGCTCAATTTGAAGCAAGAGCACTTGATTCAATGCGTTATGGCGAGGAATTGTATGGAATCCCAGCTAGCCAAGATTGCCTTTCATTGATTTACAATAAAGCATTATTTGATGCCGAGGGACTAGATTATCCCAATGAAAATTGGACCGAGCAAGATCTTCTAGCAGCCGCTCAACAATTAACTCAACAAGATGTTCAAGGGCTTGCTTTACCGATAAAAACCGCATATTGGTGGTTCCCAATCCAGGAAGGTTTTGGCGGTAGTTTGTTTGATGAGCAAGGCAATCCAACACTTGATTCAAACGGCTCTAGTGAAGCGATGAGATGGATGCTTGATCTGGAGTTAACCGAAGAAGTAGTCGCTACTGGAACGCAAATTGAAGGAATGAAGAACCAGTTTATCACTTCTAAAGCAGCAATGATTGTTGACGGTCCGTGGAATTGGGCAACCTATGAAGACAGTCGGCTAAATATTGGACAAACCTTGCTACCAACAGTTGTTCAATCAGGTGAACGTATGTCACCACTTGTCACTTACAAAGGCTGGACGGTAAGCAAACAAAGTGCTCACAAGGTAGCCGCAACTGAATTGGCGCTCTGGCTATCATCACAGTCAGTCCAGCAAGAATTTGCTCTAGAAACCTACACCATGCCAACGCACGTAGCGCTTGATACGGATCCAGCGATTATCAATGACGAGGTGATTTCGGGATTTTTAGAACAAACTAAACTAGCCACTCCAGCCCCAACTACTCGTGCTATGTCGCTGATATACGGCCCCCTTTCCACTGCTTTTGAACAAGCATATACTGGCACTGCAAGTACCACCGATGCTTTGAGCGACGCCAATGATGAATTAATTTCTTTAATCGAGAATCTGCAGCGTGCAGACCCGGTAGAACCGAACCTAGGCTATCGGGTAATTGACGCAAATATTTCTACCGATGGTTCACAAAATTACACGATTTATGTCGATGGAAAACTACACACTAAATTACAATTAGATGTTGGACAAGGTGTCACAAATAGCGGTTATGATTCCTGTACTGCGGACGGCAATCAAATGAACCAAAGCGGCCATATTAGGCTGTTTCCTGATACAACTCAACAAATAAAATGCAGTTTAACAGGGATGATTCCAGATAAATTACACCTAATTGAGGTATATTCACCAAACGGGCAGGTCATGAGTTTTGAAGCCGTAACTGGCGTTGCTGACCAGCGGCCTGAAGCCGGAGACACCTCACCTGTTTTGTTTGCTATTGGAGCAATAGTTCTCTCGCTAATAGCCCTGCTTAGTTATGGGCGATATCGCGACGTGCAACTAGGTCGCACCAATTCACGGTTGGCCCATTTCTACATTGCACCAGCAATGTTGGCCTTGGCAATTCTAACATTTTACCCGGTAATGTACGGCTTTTGGCTATCGTTTACCGATGCTGACCAAACTCACTTAGGTGAGCAAGCCTTCATTGGACTGACTAATTTTTGTGAGGTAATAACCGCTTCTGGGTTCATTAGAGTGACGATATTTACCTTGGTTTGGACGGTTGTTAATGTCACTGCGCACATCGGAATCGGACTATTTCTAGCCCTAATTTTACAGCGTGCCGACCTCAAGGGGAAAACCGCTTATCGAACTATTTTGCTATTGCCCTGGGCGGTGCCATCCTATATTTCGGTCTTAGTTTGGAAAGGGATGTTCCAACCTGACGGCCTGATTAACGATTTACTCGGCACGGATATCAATTTCTTATCTGATCCAACTGGAGCCCAAATCGTGGTCATTTTGGTAAATATTTGGCTTGGAGTTCCATTCATGATGATGTCCATTAGTGGTGCGTTACAAGCCCTACCAAAGGACATGTATGAGGCTGCTGAGGTTGAAGGTGTTACAGGATGGGATGCATTTAGACACTTGACGCTGCCTAATCTGAAAAGTGCATTAGTGCCGTTATCCTTGCTTGGATTTATTTGGACTTTCAATATGTTCAATGTAATTTACTTAATGACCGATGGGGGGCCGAATCTCTACTTTGGAGAACCTGGTCAAACAGATATTTTGATCACTTATGTCTACGATGTAGCCTTTAGAGACGGCGCATATGGCGTCGCAGCAGCATGGTCAGTGATAATTTTCCTCATGCTTTTAGCATTCTCATGGACTTACATGAAGCAAACTAATGCAACGGAGGCGGCTGCATGATTAGCGAGCGAGTGATTCGTGCTTGGTATATTCCAGCAGAAGTTTTAGCCTTGAGACGTTGGCTAGTTGTGGCAACAGTAGTCAATATCGTGTTGCTGACATTTGATTATCTGCGTGGTGATACCCAAATCTTGCTGCTCGGTCTGTTTGGCTGTACAGTATTAGCGGCTTTACGTAACTTTTTGCCTGCAGCTAACAACCCCAACAAACGTAATATTTCGCTGCTATTATCAGGAGCAATAATCGCAGTTGGCATTTATCGTTTAATCCTGATGCCAATCTCCATGTTTAATTTCTGGCTTTGTGCTTGGATGATAATTCCTGGACTGATCGCATTATTCTGGTTATCAAATCAGGCAGTATCGGTATGGGCAACCCGCGAATTGTCAACTTCTGCGGTTGAATATGGGCTTTCAAGAAACTTCGAATTAAACAAGAAATACCAAAAAATCGGCTCTCATGCAACGTTATTACACTTTTCAGTAATCACTTTAATTCCAATAATTTGGATATTTGATATTGCCTTATCTCCGGGGAATGCGCTTGGTGGTGAAATTGGAGATTCGTTTAGTAGTGAGCACTTTTCAAAGATACTTGAAGGAGACTCCTTTTGGATTTGGTTTAGAAATTCCTTAATCGTTTCAATCGGTACAAGTTTACTTGGATTAGTAATTGCAATTCCGGCTGGATATGCGTTTAGTAGATACAAATTCACCGGGCGAGACGTATCTATGTTCGCGTTCCTATTAGTGCAAATGTTCCCTGGAATAATTATCTTAGTGCCTTATTTCTTGGTTATGAAAACTCTAGGTTTGCTTAATTCTCATCTCGGATTAATTCTTGCATACTGTGTAACTGCATTACCATTATGCGTTTGGATGTTGAAAGGGTTCTTCGATACCGTGCCCCGTGAACTTGAAGAAGCAGCCACTTTAGACGGCTGTAACCAATTCCAAGTTTTCACCAAAGTCGTGCTACCATTATCGATGCCAGCCGTGGCAGTAACTGCTCTGTTTAGTTTCCTTGCTGCCTGGAATGAATTCCTTCTCGCCCTGACCTTCAATACCTCCAACGATATGTACACATTGCCGGTCGGCCTTGCTTCATTAATTTCCTCAACTGGGCAAGCATGGGGAGATTTTGCCGCCGCTAGCATTTTGGTTAGCTTGCCAGTTGCGTTGCTGTTTTTATTCTTCCAGAAGTTCCTCATCGAGGGGCTATCTGCAGGTGGAGTTAAAGGGTGATAAAATGGTAAATGTAAGATATAACTCGGTATCAAAGAAATATGATGACGGCTTTGAAGCAGTAAAAGAACTAAATCTAGACATAAAAGACGGCGAATTTTTGGTATTACTGGGCCCGTCTGGTTGTGGTAAGTCAACAACTCTACGAATGCTTGCTGGACTAGAAGAAGTTACTAGTGGCGAAATACAAATTGATGACGTGACAGTCAATCATTTGCCACCCGGAGCAAGAGGTTTAGGAATGGTATTCCAATCTTATGCTTTGTATCCACACATGTCAATTGCCGACAATCTGTCGTTTGGTTTGCGCATGGCCAAGGGTGAAGCAAAACTAAGCGGTGATGAGATTAAGGCACGAGTCCAAGAAGCTGCGGAAATGCTAGACTTAGTTGACCACCTCGATAAAAAACCCAAGGAGTTAAGCGGCGGTCAGAGACAAAGAGTTGCTCTTGGTAGAGCATTAGTACGTAGACCAAAAGTACTGTTGATGGATGAACCATTGTCGAATTTAGATGCTGAATTAAGACATCAGATGCGCAGCGAAATCCGTAAATTACATGATGAGCTTGGAACTACGACAATTTATGTTACTCACGACCAAATCGAGGCGATGACCTTGGCAGATCGAATTGCTATACTCGACAAAGGTGTGCTACAGCAACACGATGAGCCGCTAAATGCATATCATAACCCAGCAAACGAGTTCGTCAAAGGCTTCCTTTGCCAACACATCGATGACTTGGTACAAACAGCAAACAACCTTTTCAAGAAAACAGAATAACCTAGTGGGTGAGGCAGATGCGTAATCAAGTAGCCGTAGCAATCTTATTCCTAACGGTATTATTGTTGCCAATGGTGCCGGTAACGGCAGATAATCCAGAGATTGATTATGATGATGGCCAAACCGTATTTACCTGGTCTGGCGCTGCTTCAACAGTTGAATTAATTGGCGAATGGAATTGGAGTGAAACCTCATCATTATCCGAACAAAACGGTATTTGGTCTACTACTATTTCAATTGATGAAGGACTATATTGCTACAAATTAATCGTTGATGGAGAGTATATTTTTGACCCAGCAAACCCGTATCGTGGTTATTGTGACAATATTGAAAATTCTATTGTTCGAGTTAAGGATTCAGTTCGTCCCAATTTTGCTAGCGAAATAATTAATCAGCAACTAATAATTAGTTTTCTGCCCGGTACTAGTGGGGCAGGGCCAGACGGTATTCCATCAGGCTTAGAAGCAGCTATTTGGGATGAGGTGGCCATGACATGGACGCTGGATTTGGCTGGTTTAGGCGACGGAAAACACACGCTTGATTTGGCAATAACCGATACTAATGGTAATGTTGCGTATGATCATTTAGTACCATTTTGGACCGGTCCACAAAGTGATTTTTCTTGGGAAGAGTCTTTGATTTACATGATAATGACCGACCGTTATATCAACGGCAACATGAGTAATGACCCATTGTCTACTGGCGCAGCTGCCGGTGCTGACTGGATGGGCGGGGACCTTGAGGGAGTCACCAGCAAAATTCAATCTGGTTATTTTGCTGAACTTGGAGTAAATGTTCTATGGCTAACCCCACTTAACACCAATGCTCAAGGCACAGGGATTGCTGGTGACGGACAACATGACGTGGCCGCATATCACGGCTATTGGCCTGTTGAGCCACGACAAGTTGACCCTAGGCTTGGTACGGCAGACCAACTCAAAACCATGGTTGATGCAGCCCATCAATCAGGTATTCGTGTGATGATGGATTATGTTGTTAATCACGTTCATGAAGACCATACCTACTACCAAGATAATCCGGAATGGTTCAATCAAGGATGTTTATGTGGTTCAGCGAATTGCGATTGGACCGAACATCGGCTTGATTGCCAATTTACTACATACATGCCGGATGTCAACTGGAAAGTTCGTAATGCATCTGAACAATTTATTGAAGATGCATTATGGTGGCTAGAAGAATTTGATTTTGATGGTGCTAGAATCGATGCGGTAAAACACGTAGAAGATTTAGCAATTACTAATTTAGCTACTAGAATTAACGAGCGCTTTGAAACAGTAGGAACAGATTACTATCTAAAAGGGGAGACTGCAATGGGCTGGTCAGGACATAGCCTTGCTGACAACCAATTTCAATACGACACTATCAACCAGTATATTGGTGAAGACTCACTAGATGGCCAAGCAGATTTTGTCCTCTATCACGCAGTTGTTGACAATGTCTTTACTCAAGGGATTGAAGATTATCAGCATCTAGATTATTGGACCAATAGAAGCCAAGATCAGTACGTTGAAGGGTCAACAATGGTTCCCTATGTAGGTAGCCATGACGTTCCAAGAATAGCCAGTAGAGCAGATGTTGGGACTGGGGATGCTAACAATCAATGGCAAGAAGATGGACTACCAGGCCAGCCTGGCGATGAGACTGCCTATCAAGCAGTATTACAAGCATACGGCTGGCTTCTTACTACTCCTGGTGCTCCATTACTGTATTATGGCGATGAATACGGCGAATATGGTGGAGCAGACCCAGATAATCGGCATATGTACCGTAATATGACCACTTGGAGCCAATTTGAACAATCATTATTCGATAATATTTCTCAAATAGGTCAATTACGCGCTGAGTCAATAGCTCTCAAACAGGGTAGTTACTCAACTCGCTATGCTAGCCCAGATGTGCTAATCTACGATATGTCTCACGCTGAACAAAACATGTCGATAATTCTCAACCGAGGCCAATCACTCACTCATCAAGACTTTGATTCGGGTGACCTCATTAGATTTGGCGAAGCAACACTATCATCTACGGGCATTAACATCCCTAGTAACTCTGTCACTATTATCGAATTAGATGCTAATCCTACAATGCCGCCAAGAGAGCCAGATAGTCATTGTTTAATTGTCAATAATTTCACCATGAATGCGACCTATTTCATCACTCTAGATTTGACAAATACCTGCAATAAAGACCTGCAGTACCCTGGAGTCAACTCATCTGTTGACAATAATTTAGTCACCGGTCTTCCCGATTATACTGAATGGTTCTACATGATTTTTCCCGAAACATCCTACAATATGTCTTGGCAATTAGCAGTCAATGAAATTATTCCAAACGGCACATTAATCAATTTATTGTTCAATGCTATAATACTTAATTGCGGCCCAGAAGGCGACTGGCATGATTGTCCAACATCAACTCTTGAACATACTTTTACCGTAATATGGCCCAGTAATGAAACAAATACCACAAATTCCCCGGTCGAGCCTCAACAGATTTTAGGTTGTACAGATAATAGTGCATTAAACTATCAAAATGATGCTACCGAAGACGATGGAAGTTGCAGCTACCCAATAGATAATCAGGATAATAACACAGATTCTCAAGTTAATAATAGCAATAATGATTCAGTTATCCAAGATAATACCAACACAACTCAGCCTAGTAATCAAACCGACTTATTGGTGAAAGATTGCCCTATGTGTTGCGGAGAGACAATCCAGATTCCAATCAATGACTTCTGCCCGGTACCCGATTGTCAACCATGTGGTGAGCAGTCGGTTGATGCTAAATCCACTGCAGGGGAATTTGTTAGATCTGCCCTTGCAGTAGCGGTATTTGTTGGCTTGATAATGCTATTTTTTGTTAGTAGAAAGAAGTGATTAATCTTTGAAGGATTGGTAGAATCGCAGATAATCTGTAATCATTCGAGCCCCAGTAAATCTTGCCGAGGTGGCAATGCTTGAGCGCATAATATTGGCCCATACAGTGCCACGTTGCCGCCATGCTGGCAACACCTCTTGTTCCAAGACTTGGTAAATATTGTTAGCATCCCGCTCATCATCTCGGTCGTCTTCAGATTCACCAATTGCCCATCCATTAACGCCGTGCTGACATCCTTCAGGCCACCACCCATCAAGAATTGAGCAATTTGGCACACCATTCATTGCGGCTTTCATCCCCGAAGTTCCTGAAGCCTCTAGCGGCCTGATTGGATTATTGAGCCAAATGTCAACCCCACTGGTAATGGCTAAACCGGTATCCATGTCATAATTTTCCAAAAATGCAACTGGTATTTCACCTTCTATTTGCTTCGCGCTGCCATAAATATCTCTAATCAACTGCTTACCGCCTTCATCTTTTGGATGTGCTTTTCCAGAGAACACGAATTGTATTTCACCACCAGCAATCTCTCTCAAACGCTCGATATCGCTGAAGACTAGATTCGCTCTTTTGTAGGTAGCAAATCGTCGAGCAAATCCAACTGTCAGTTTTTCTTTATGCAGTTCAACTCCCGTTGATGCTTTGACTAATTCACGAAAGATACTACGATTTTTTTCTCTAGCCGCAAGTAGGTCTTCATCAGAAAGTTTGCCAGAATAAGCTAACTGAGTTGGGTCGCTTTGCCAATTTGGCAGTTGATTGTTATATAATTCCGCCATTGTAGGGGAGGTCCAGGTGATATGATGAACGCCGTTGGTAATTGGATGAATATGAGTCTCGCCATACATTCCCGAAGCAACTATTGCATTGAGATTTGACACAGCATTCACTTTTTCAACTAATCCTACAGCAAGGTGTGACATTGAACATTTCTTGCCGTTTTCTGGGTCTCCAGCATCAATCACCAATTGTTTTGCATCTTCTGGTAACATATCACCAAGTACGGCTTTTACCGAATCCCAGTTGAATCGGTCATGACCGGCAGGAACCGGTGTATGCGTGGTGAACAGTATTTTCTTTTCGAGGTCTTTTCTAGTCCAACCCTTGTCTAATAATTCAAGTAGTGCAAAGGTACAATGTCCTTCATTTAGATGCAGACCATCTAGCTCTATGCGTAGCAGATTTAGTAATCGCAATCCACCTACACCAAGTAAATACTCTTGTCTAATTCTGACCTCATCATCCCCGCCATACAATCTCGCTCCGAGTACACGATGGTATTCTGAATTTTTAGGGTGATGGGTGTCAAGGAAATACACTGGTACGACGTGACCGGTTATTCCAACAACTTCGACTTTCCAAATTCTAGAGTATATTGTTGTTCCATCAAGGGGCAACATCAATTCTAATCCAGTATCGATTAAATGGTCAGCGGGATCAAGTGCTGCAAACGACTCAGATTGATTGCCATCTTGGTCAATATGTTGTCGGCCATAGCCTTCCCGATATAGCAGCGTGACGCCAATTAAATCGATCCCAGCATCTGCCGCAGACTTGACATGATCTCCTGCTAAAACACCAAGTCCGCCCGAATATGTGTGTAATTCAGACCACAAACCAATTTCTGCAGTGAAGTAACCAATGTGTCCCATTCGTAGAAACGGTATCAAAGGGGGGTTATGATAATGCCCCTCTCTAGACAATGTCGCCTAATTTAGTTCAGGCCATGAAAATCGCCATCGCCAATTACCTTGTTCAACACCAGGAATATTCATGCGCGCAGCAGAATCCAATCGCAGAATATCTTGCAGCGGGATAATGCATAATTCACTATTACAATTAGTCGCTAAATCAATCATTGAACCGATAATATCGTTTGAATCCCCAATCAAATCTATAACTCTCCGCTTACTAGTATCTTTGATAGAATTCCACCAACCAAGGGTGGTGTCATTATCATGGGTGCCAGTATAAGTTACCTGCATCGCAGAAATGTTACTGGGGTGGTGCGGGCTTGTAGTATAGTCATCATCGAAGCCAAATTGTAAAACTGCCATGCCTTTTAGATTAAATTTCAATCGTAAATCAATAACCTCAGGCGGAATAATACCAAGATCCTCAGCAATTATTCTTGATTCATCACCAGCAACCTCGATCAGCTGCTCAATAATTTTCTCTTTAGGCGCTTCTTGCCATTGTCCGATTATTCCGTTTTCTGCGTCTCTTGGTACGGCCCAAGCAGAATGAAAACCCCTGAAATGGTCTATTCTAACAACATCGTATAATCTTAACATTCTGGCCATTCGCATGCGCCACCACACCCAATTACTCTTTTCATGCTCAGCCCAGTTATACAATACAGTATTCCACTTTTGGCCCGTTTCACTAAAATAATCTGGCGGCACTCCGGCAACAACAATCGGTAAACCCGCCTCGTCTAATTGGAATAATTCACGATGAGCCCACACATCTGCAGAATGATGGGAAATAAAAATTGGCAAATCACCAACAAGTTCGATATTTGACTGATTAGCATGGCCTTTCAACGCCAGCCATTCATCTTGAAATATACCTTGCTTGGTAACTTCCTCGCCAATTCTATCACGCCATTTTGCCATCTCGACAGGGTCTCTGTCGCGTAATAGTTTTGGCCACTGAGTCCAATCTTTATTTGGGAACTCTGCGCTAATTGTGGCAAATAACGCCCAATCTTCAAGCCAATATTCTTCTTCAATTAGTTGCCTAGAATTAGTTCCAGTACACAAACCAAAATGTCCAGCAAATGCCGAAGGAGATGCATATGGTGAACCATGTTTGTCTGGCGGAGTTAGCGGTAAGAACTGCCATTTTGA
>JABJMO010000030.1 GCA_018659375.1 Methanobacteriota archaeon
CAAAGGTATGGACTGACGATGCCCAAACACCTCCGGCCCGAGTCACTAAGGTAGCAAATAGCGCCAGCGCACCAGCAACTAATCCAGCACCTATCCAGCCACTATCAGACACCTTGCCAGGACGAGTCCGCAAGTGAGATATCGCTACTAGAGCTAGCCATGGCAAGAAAGAGCCAGTTTCAACTGGATCCCAAGCCCCATAGCCGCCCCAGTCTAGAATAAGATACGCCCATAAACCGCCAAGGCCAATACCAGCGGTTGTAATCAGTAAGCCTGGCCTAGTTAAGCTAATTATGCGGTCAGAAACCCCACCAGTATGACCAGTGAAAATTCCGGACAAGGAAACTGCTGCTATGTGGATGCAGAAAGCATACGCCAGAAAAATTATCGGCGGGTGAATAATCATTAAATCAGTTTGCAGTAATTCGTTTAATCCACTTCCAAAAAAGAACAGAGGGGTCTGCTTGAACGGGTCTAAGACTATTGCAATTAGTATTAATGTAAGCGAAAATCCAAACACTACTCTTAGCCTAAAATCGCGAGACTGCGGAGATTCTACGATTTTTCCTGCCATTGGTTTGCGCCAAATCCAAGCAAGTAAAGTAAGCCAAACTACCCACATCAGTATCGGACCTTCTCGAGCGGCCCAGGTAGCGGCAAAGCGGTATTTGTAAGGTAATGACTCCCCACCAAAGGCAGCAACGTATTGAATATCTGTATCATTGACTAGGAATCTACTAGCGAGGGCAAAAAACGGTAAAACCATCAGTAAATGTGTAATTATCCCCAAAGGTCGTGATTTTTCAGGTAAATTTGGACGAACTAACAAAATGAGTGTCGCAATAGCTGCGACCCACAGTGTTGCCCCCCACATAATCTAGGCTAACTCCCGTTCTTGAAGGAGTTAACTCTTGTAACAATGTGACTATGATGGTTGTTCTACCAGCCAAAGTGCTTTGCTCGACTGTAACCGAAAGAGAGCAGTACAGAAATGACTCGTTTAGTCAGCAACACTGGCTTTCGTACCAAGATTTTCATTCCAATACCTAATTTTTGCAATGGAGACATGTTAGATAATTCATCGGGCAAACATTGCGCCATAACTGACATTTCTTCATCGGTTAATTCATACAATGCAGTCTTGCCTTTCAAGATCTTGTGATAAGGTGGGAATCTCTTTTTCCAAGCGGCTTCATAAGGCATCAAGGCTTGTTTTGATAAATCACCGTTGCTAATTGCTTTGGCTACAACACTCGCCGCTTCTCTACCAGACCACAATGCAAGATGGGAACCTCCCTCGAATAATGGAGATGTGAAGCCTGCTGCATCACCAACTAAAATGACTCCATCCTCTACAGTGACTTCGCGGGGACCAGATATTGGTATGGTACCGCCAAATGGCCTAACTTTGATTGCCTGGTCTCTCCATTGTGGATTAACAATCGGTTTACCGTCAAGGTAAGTATCGTTAATGAATTGATCTAAATATTTGATTGCTCCTCTTTTATCCGTTGTTACTAGCCCAACGTTCGCTCTTTCACCTTTTTTAGGAATCATCCAAACATAACCGTGAGGAGAATATTGTGGCCACAGATAAAAGTCTAGATAACCATCGTTTTCAACTTCCGTCATTTCATATTGAAACCCTGCTATAACTTCCACTTTAGTACCCATGTCAAGCAATTTTGATGACGCTCCAGCAACTCCAGAAGCATCTATTACTACCTTGCAATGAATAGGAAAATGTTCACCTCTTCCGTCAATTTTCCAATTGATAAATTGATTTTCGCTATTGTAAATCCTCTCCATGCTAGTAACTCGATGCCCGAGGTGTAATGTTGAGCCCACCTTGCTGGCTTCATCCATCAACCACTGTTCGAACAAGTGCTTTTCAAGCACATAGCCTGGCTCCGTCAATAATTTCTCGGTTCCGTCGGGGAAAATAACACGAATTCCTTTGACATCAAGTGCCTTGACGTGATCGGGTATTTCTAAATCTAAATTTTCTACCGCCATTTCTGACAGACATTCTCCACAATGTACAGGAACACCAACTGCTGCATCCGCTTCAACAACTATGGTCTTCAATCCTGCCCTTGCGCTGTGTATTGCTGCTGAACCGCCGCCGGGACCTGCGCCGATGACTAAAACATCGACCATGTCGACCTCTACTGCCATGGTCGTTCTAGGCACAAACAGTCCATCAATGAAGCGGTTGAAATGCTTAGGACTACTACGCAGGTTCAAAGGTATAATCCTACTCGGAGGGGCGTGGCTTGGAAGACTCTCAAACGCTGGATAAACCATCTCGAGTCCCGAGGTGAGATGCTCAGAATTTCTCGACCCGTGGACATAGTTTACGAGGCAGGAGCGATTGCCGACCTATTAGTAAAAAATGATGGGCCTGCAGTACTATTTGAGAAACCAAGGCTAGCCGATGGTACAATTTCCAAAATACCACTAGTAATGAATATATTTGGCAGCAATGACAGGACATTAAGGGCGCTTGGAGCATCACACGAAACTGAAGTCGGCGACCGAATGGTTGCCATGATGAAACCAGACATCGGAGCATACATGAGAGCACCTTGGAAGGCGCTACCGCTAGTGCGAGATGCACTGGCGATGCCGCCAAGAAAAAAGTGGCGAGGAAACTGTCAGCGGGTTCGCCTTGATACAGATCTAACCAAATTACCTATTCCAAAAACTTGGCCTATGGACGGGGGGCACTTTGTCACCTTACCGCTAGTTGTTACTAAGGATCCCAAATCTGGAGAACACAACTTGGGCATGTATAGGGCCCAAGTGTTCAGCCCGAAGGAAATTGGCTTGCATTGGCAAATACACAAGCATGGGGCTGACCATGCTGCTGCAACGGGAGAAAACCAAAAAATGCCGGTCGCGATATGCATGGGTGGCCCTCCTGAACTGATATTTTCAGCCATTGCCCCTCTACCTGACAATCTATCAGAGTATCAGTTCGCCGGGATTTTAGGCAGTCGCTCCCTCAGAATTACCAAAGCTCAAACTCAAGACTTGATGGTTCCTGCAGAAGCAGATATTGTGATTGAAGGATACTGTATTCCGGGTGAAACTCGTTTAGAAGGTCCATTTGGCGACCATTTTGGATTTTATTCCCTTACTGGACAATACCCTGTCATGCACGTTACAGCAATTACTGCTCGAAAAGATGCAGTACTACCTGCAACAATAGTTGGACTACCTCCAATGGAAGACGGGTACCTTGGAGAGGCGATTGGTCGACAATTTTCACCGGTGCTTCAATTCCAACACCGTGACGTGAAAAGTGTTCATCTACCCCTCGAAACTGGGTTCCATAATTTAGCAATTGTTGCAGCAAAACAACGCTATCCAAGGCAGGCCCGAAAAACAGCTCTAGGATTACTTGGTGCTGGACAGATGATGTTTCTCAAAGTTATTATCGCCGTTGACGCAGAACATAATCCTAAAGATTTGGAAGCATTACTAGACGCATTGAACGACAAAGTAGAGATTTCTCAAGATGTAATAATCCTAGACGGGATGGTTGCTGATTCATTAGACGCTGCAAGCCCTTATGAAAACGTTCACAGCAAACTGATAATCGATGCAACTACTATCCCGCAAAGAGATCCTCGTTCACCAAGTGATCCGTTAGAAGGCTCATTCAAACAAAACACTCCTGAGTGGCGGCAAGGCATTACCGAATCTGCTAAGTTTAGCCAAATCGGAAAAGTCAATGAAATGGACTTTGTTTCAGACGCTAGGATGTTAAGAGACAATATATTGGTAGTCACAACAAATATTGTTGGGACACCATCTCCCGAAACTGGCTCAGATGAATCTCAAAACGGCCATGAATCTGCAAGAATTGAGCGAATTTCTCAATTGAGAAATTCAATTTGGCAATTAGACTCACAAAAATCACTGAGATGGTTATTTATCACCAATGATGACATGGATTTGAACTGTGTCAAAGCAAGACGAAGATTACTCTGGCAACTAACATCTAGGTTTGATGTTGGACGGGGTTTATTCTTCGACGAAACTCGCCAACGGTTGTGCTGGGATGCAACTACTCCAATTCCAAGCGACGAGCACGGCGTCAGAAGATGGCCGGCGATTACCCTCCATTCTAATGAAACACTTGAGAAAGTTGCTGCTCATCCAGAATTATCGAAATATGAGTGGCCCCCCCATCTTGAATTCGGAGGCAGTGATTGATGGACTTCAAGCAGATAATGTCATTCATAAAAATAGAGCACACGTTATTCTCCCTGCCGTTCATCATCATTGGCTATTTTGTAGCAGTTGAGCAATTTTATCCAGATGGTGATATGCCGCTGATGGATTTGGCATGGGTGCTTATTGCTGCAGTTGGTGCAAGAGGGTTAGCGATGACCTTGAACAGGATTATTGACAGGAACATTGACGCAGAAAACCCTCGTACAGCAAAGCGCCATTTGGCCAGCGGCACCATGTCAATATCAACTGCATGGACCCTGGCAGTGGCATTCCTAGCGATGCTGCTACTTGGCGCTGGAATGCTTAACAAGGTAGCACTAGCTATGTCCTGGCTCCCTGTTCTAACCTTCGTAATTTATCCATACACCAAACGATTCACTTGGCTATGCCACCTTTGGCTTGGCTTGTGCCTAGGCCTCGCCCCTGCAGGTGCATGGGTGGCAATTGCCGGAGATTTCCACGGATGGCAGGCGATTACTGGCACTGATGGGTTTGGCAATGGGTTATTGTGGTACCCAACAATTTTATTTATCTCGCTAGGAGTAACGTTGTGGATTACTGCTTTTGACATAAATTACGCAAGAATGGATGTCGAAAGTGATCGTAAGCATGGTATAAATTCATTTCCCGCAAGGTTCTCAGAAAAGGCCACAACTAGGACAAGCATTCAGTTAACTCTACTCTGGTTTGCTTGTTTTGCCTTAGCAGACCCTATGGAAGAGGCTTGGTTCCTAATTGGTGCATTGATAATGGCTTTAGCAAACGCTTACGTGATGCTGAAACATGAATCATTAGAAAAATTCCAAGACATTCTGTTCAAAGTTTCCGTATCAACTGGATGGGTTTTAATTCTGCCATTTGTATTCCTGTGAATTATTCGTCGAATATGTCGTATTACACACCAGAGAATGTTATTTGAATGCAACGGTACCCTTCGATATGCCCTTAGAAATACCATCAATGCACCATATTGTTAACATTGAGAAGTATGATTAGTTAGCAAATGAAATGTTGAAGGGCTGCATAGGGTTAAGTCGAATTATGAACCCAATCGTTGCATCACTGCTTGAATTTAATGAGGCCTTTGAAATCCCTAAATTAGACAAACCTGATTTAGGCCCTGAAGAGATGATTGAACTTAGAATCAAATTACTCAAAGAAGAAGTTGAAGAATATGCCGAGGCGGCAAGAGCAGGAGATCTCGTTGAGGTTCTTGATGCACTTGCTGATATTGGCTACATTCTTGCTGGGACGATAATCAATCACGGCATGCAGAATATTTACGATGATGCATTTAGCGAAGTTCATCGGTCAAATATGGCCAAATTAGTCAATGGTAAAGTGATTCGACGGGAAGACGGAAAGGTGTTGAAACCAGAAGGTTGGCAGCCCCCACAACTTGCCCAATTCCTTTCATGATTCGCTTAAGTTATGGATAATGACAGTTTAGCACTGTTATGAGCCGGCCTGTTGCCCTAGTTACTGGAGGTGGCCAAGGGATTGGTGCTGCTACTTGTAAACGTCTTGCACAAGACGGTTATGACGTGTTACTGACTTACAACACATCATCTCAACCGGCAGAAATGTTAGTCGATGAAATTCGCCAAAGTGGTTATGATGCACTAGCTGTAAAGGTCGACTGTGCTAATGATGGAGAAGTTGGGCTACTCGGAATCCATCCTTGGATGGCAAGAAAAATTGACGTTTTAATTCTAAATCATGGCGCTTATCACCGAGTCTCAGCAGACCAAATGACTATTGAAACATTAAGAAATACCATGGCAATTAACTTCGAAGGAGCTGTTGGAGTTTACAAAGCAGTACAACCACATATGACAGCTCATGCAAGAATGGTTGTAGTTGGCTCACAATTAGGCACAAGAGGTTCGCCTCACGGTGCTGATTATTCAGCCTCAAAAGCAGCTCTTGCTGTATGGGCTCGTTCTTTAGCACAACAGGTAGGACCTGAGGGGAAGCGAGTAAACATACTAGCACCAGGTTATGTTGATACGGCAATATTAGCAGGTGACTCAGCCCAAAAGCGTCAACAGAGGGAACATGAAGTACCTCTCAAAAGAGTAGGAACTCCAGAAGATATGGCTGGAACAATAGCTTTCTTGATCAGTGAAGACTCGTCATACATCACTGGAAGTATAATACACGTTAACGGTGGATTATACTTGCCTTGAGCAATACCATAATTCAAAACCATTCACCGCTAGTTCAGGATATCGGGGGAGTAATATGTCAAGTGATTGGGACGATAGCGGCGACTTTGAAGTGATCGCTAATCTCGATATAGAAGATGCCGATATTGATACGAGGGATCCTTTTGACCTTTCAAAAGCACTTGAAGGTGCTGCTTTAGAGCACCTAAGCCCGGATAAAAAGCGATTTATCTTACACTCAGAATTCAAACCATCTGGCGACCAGCCAAAGGCAATTGAAAAATTGATTTCTCAATTGGAAAATTCGCAAGAAAGATGTGTATTACTCGGAGTAACTGGTAGCGGCAAGACCTTCGCTATGGCACAAGTTATTGAGAAGTTGAATATACCAACCTTGATAATGAGTCACAATAAGACCTTAGCAAGGCAATTATACCAAGAGATGGCAGGATATTTCCCAGAAAATGCAGTGGATTATTTTGTCTCCCACTACGACTATTATCAACCTGAAGCATACCTACCTAAGCGTGATTTATACATCGATAAAGAATTATCAATTAATGAGCGGATAGAACAAGAAAGGTTCGCTACTGTTGCTTCACTAGTAAGTCGGCCGGACTGTGTTATCGTCTCTTCCGTATCCTGTATCTATGGGCTTAACCCGCCAGAAACCTTCCTAGAGTCTCACGTTAGGTGCCACATTGGCCAACAAATTGAACCTACAGACCTCCTTAGAGAATTAATCGGTTTGCAATACGTTAGATCAAACACCGACCTATCAAGAGGGTGTTGTCGATTAAGAGGAGAGGTCCTCGATGTTTGGATGCCATCAAGAGATGACCCTCTGAGAATTCAGTTTGATTTTGATGGCGTCACCAAAATACAAGTGTGCGACCCAGTTTCTTGGGAGGTACTAGATACACTAGATGAAGCATGGATACATCCCAAGGAATTTTTTATGACTAGCCCAGAGAGGTTTGAAAGCGCCTTGGAATCAATCGAAACAGAACTCGACGGACGTATTGCTCATTTCAAAAGTGTTGGTAAAGAATTAGAAGCACACAGAATTGAGCAGAAAACCCGCTATGACTTAGAGATGTTAAGAGAAATTGGGCACTGCCAATCAATTGAAAATTACTCATTGCATTTCGATGGCAGAGAACGAGGTCAACGCCCATATTGCCTGTTGGATTTCTTTGCTGCTTGTGCAAAGCAGTTTCATGGCAATCCTGAAAAATTCTTGGTAATTATGGATGAATCCCACGTAAGCCTACCCCAAGTTGGTGGGATGTATCATGGTGACAGAGCAAGAAAAGAGAATCTCATCGAACATGGATTTAGACTACCTACAGCAGCAGACAATAGGCCTTTGAAAATACCAGAATTTCAATCCCTTGTGCCACAAATGGTCTACTTATCCGCCACCCCTGGTGAGCGTGAATTACGACATTTGTGTGAAATAACCGAGCAAGAGATTCCTAATGGTTTGCTGCACGCTCAATCTAAAGGAGGAGCAGCCGCACCAACACTTAGTAAAAAACATCCAGAGGCAGAGAGCATGTATGACATGATTCAATCAATTCAACACATAGCAAAGATGGAGATTCGCCCTACTGGATTATTGGACCCAAATATCGAAGTTCGCTCCACTGAAGGTCAAGTCAACGACCTACTTTCAGAGATAAATGATCGGGTTGCCAAAAATGAACGCTGTTTAATTACTGTTTTGACCATAAAATTCGCAGAAGAAGTTTCTGAATACCTCAACAGTATGGGCATAAAGTCTCACCATCTTCATTCAGAAATCGATACAATTGAACGTTCTGAGATTATCAATGCACTAAGAATTGGCCATATTGATGTGATAGTTGGAATCAATTTGCTTAGAGAAGGGCTTGATATTCCTGAGGTTAGTTTAGTAGCTATATTTGATGCTGACAAGCAGGGTTTCTTGAGAAATGAGCGCAGCCTTCTGCAAACTATTGGCAGGGCTGCGAGGAATGAAAATGGTAGAGTTATTCTCTATGCTGACAAGATGTCACCGGCAATGGTAGCAGCGATTCAACAGACATTAGAAAGAAGAGAGCGCCAAGACAAATATAATCAAACACATGGAATTATACCCAAAACAATTGTTAAAGCACTACCTGCAATGTACTCGAAAGATGAAGACTTCATATCTGGAACTGATAGTTCTGCTGGAATTAAGCGCTTGGTAGGTAAAAAAGGCGGCCGAAATGATGGCGATTGGGCTCACAAGTTAGGATTGGGTGCGGGTTCATGGAGCAGCACTAATCATAATAAAAGTTCAATTGGAGATTCGAATTTTGAATTGGAAAATATGGAAATAGAAGATGCCAAGAACCGCTTAAGTCCTGTGCAATTATCCAGCCTTCTTGCTGAGTTGAAGGCCGAGATGGAAAACGCTGCAAAACAACTAGATTTCGAGCGAGCTGCAAGATTGCGAGATAGGATTTCCCACCTAGAACAATTACTTTGAATAATGAACAGATTCATGTTTGAGCAACAATTGGGATGACTATGGCGATTACTCCGGATGACTTTGACATTCCAGTGTCAGATTATGATTTCTCGGCGATAAGTAGCCCTAAGTCATTGATTGACCAGATGTCATCTGCTGGAGGATTTACCGCCACTAAGTTGGCTTTGGCAAGAGACATACTCAAGGATATGAAAACCGAGATAGATGGCGTATCTGGTGATGCGGCAAAAGTAACCAATTGGCTATCTTTCCCTGCTTGCTTGTGTGCCACTGGAACAAGAAGTTTCTTTGTCGAAGCAATCAAACACAAAATGTTCAACGTTGTATCAACTACTTGTGGGACACTTGACCACGATATTGCAAGATCTTACCAAAATTACTACCACGGCTCATTTGACTTAGATGATGTAGAACTGGGTGAGCATTCATTGATGCGACTTGGTAACGTAATAGTCCCTAATTCATCATACGGAGAAATAATTGAAGAGGTCGTAATGCCTGCTTTAGAAGACATATACCAATCTCGCTTAGAAGAAACTGGACTCACTGGAGCAGATGCTTGGCTTGGTTTTGGGTCGATTCATTTGGTATGGGAACTTGGTAAGCGGCTAGGTAAAAAAGACTCACTTATCTACTGGGCCTGGAAAAATAAAATTCCTGTCTGTATCCCTGGAATCACCGATGGCTCGATTGGAGCTCAACTATTCATGTTTAGACAAAAGCATCGCGACTTCCACATCGACACTCTAGCTGATGAGCAAGTAATGAGCGATTTGACATGGGATGTAGAAGTTTCCAATGCACTGATGGTCGGGGGTGGGATATCTAAACACCACGTAATCTGGTGGAATCAATATCGGGGTGGCCTAGATTCGGCGGTATACATTACTACAGCCCCCGAACATGATGGAAGCTTGTCTGGAGCAAGATTAAGAGAAGCCATTTCTTGGGGTAAAATGCGACCTGAAGCCCCAAACGTGTGTGTTGAGGGTGATGCTAGCGTACTGCTGCCACTAATTGGTGCTGATATATTTAGGAGTGAATAAGATGAGAAAAACTAATGCTATACTGGTAATTTTAATGATGAGCCTATTATCCCTGTCAGGGTGTTTTGGTGAAGAAGAAGTCGTTGTTGTTGAACCGACTTCAGAATACTTTGATTTTGAAGACATGCTTGACGGCAGAACTTGGTACCATTATCCAGGAGGCGTGAATGCCATGAATAACACAACTGCCCTAGGCGAGAATAATATCCCCTATTACGCAAGTTCTTCGTACTATGGAATCGGTATGTCTACGTTCGAGCCAACTATGGGAATTACCTCGACAGGCAACCTATACATTACCAGCTGGGGCAACGGTAATGCCGGGTCAACCGCTATTGTCCAATGTAGTAATATGGTGGAAATGACCTCGATTGCCGATTATTCCTGCCAAGATGTCTATGGCGCCCAACCACCTGTTGCTAATTCTAACGACCCGTACGTCTATGTTGACCCGTGGACTGATAGGATTATGAAATTCGACATGCATGCATTAGGGGGAATGACTGTTGAATGGTCTGATGACGAGGGTAGTTCATGGGTTGGACCATCGATTGCCACTGGATATTCGGTTCAAGATCATCAAACAATTGCTTCCTCACCTTATGGCGGCATACTTCATGAAACTTTGTGGGTATTCTGTATCAACGGTAATTATCCAGCACCGTTATGTTCAGCAAGCCAAGATGGTGGGTTCACTTGGGGTCCTGAGTTGCCTGGAGCACCCGTTGATTGCCAAAGTGGCGGACTATCCGCCCACCTAATTGGTGCAGACAATGGAAATTTCTATCGCGGTCAAATCGGTTGTAATGGAGAAGGTTATTCGATGTACAAAACCGAAGATGGGGCACTAACTTGGTCCGAACATGTACTGCCAACCGAAGAATCTGGTACTGCAGACACTTGGAATGCGGAAGAGGCACAAGTAGACACCGATAGTGAAAGTAATGTATACGCCATGTGGATGGGAATAGACAATCTACCTTACTTTTCATATTCCTTAGATCACGCTGAAACATGGTCTGACGCCGTAATGATCGCTCCAAGTCACTTACAAGGCACTGGCTTCCCTGTTGTCATTGCTGGTGATCCAGGCAGAGTTGCGTTTGGCTACATAGGAGAAGATGGTGATGGATTGTGGGACGGGTATATTTCAGTGATGACTGATGCATTTAATGAAACACCACTAATTACTACGGTGCAGGTTAATACTAATGATGACCCTCTAGACAGTGCAAGCCCAACCTGTGGCTACGAACGCTGTGGCGGTTTTGGCGATTTTATCGATATGCAAATTGACGCATATGGCCGACCTTGGTTGGCACTATCGCACAATCCTAACGGTGATACTGGTATCTTTGGAACTCTAACCAATGGACCTACTTTGTTTGGCAACTTGACAAGTTTAACTGCTATACCAGATGGTGGCCCACAAACGTTGTAATTATTCCAACTTAGCCGCAAGATAGTACATCAATGAAGTTCTTAGCGGGACTAAGGGACGCCATCCACCCTCATTTGATTCAAGCATAACTTCGTGAAGTTGAGATAAATCTGGCCTTTTACTAGCTGTTATTTGGTCCACTGGTTTTACCCCAGCACCGATTAAAGGACTCTGTTTTAGGTGGTCGGAGGAGAAATGCCCACTTACACCAGCTAGAGTTCTTTGGTAAAGCATGTTTAATTGATCATATGTGTCAAATACACTCCATTCTCTTCGGCCACACATAGCGATTATTCCTTTGGGCAAAGATGCGCATTTAACAAATCCAACAAGTCCAGCAACAGCATCTTGTTGAGATAACCACCAATACCTTACAGGTAAGTCGGAAAGATTACTCTCTTGTTCGTCTTGGTAACATGATTCTAGTATTGAATCAAGATTGTTTGAAGGGAAGTTATCAGAATCAACACTAGGAATCAGGTCGTGGAGATTGATGACTGTATCAAAAAATCGGAATGGATTTAGGTCATGTTTTAAGCCTGTAGTCACCACAATCGAAGAACACGAACTAGCGATTTCCACAACTAAATCACCGATTTCATGATTTGGTGAAAGGTGGACTAAGAGGTCTTTAGGACTTATAGTAGTTGAATCAAACAACTTTACCCCTGCGGAAAGATGGGTGAGCTCTAAACTAAGTATATTCGAGATGTTATCTAGATGTTCTTTTTGCAGAGTCACTTCAAACCCCTCATGGATTAGTTTAGTGATTAAATCAATCCCCAACCCATCTATTGCCCCTGTCAAGTGAATGATGCGACTGGGTTCCATTGACTCTCCCAAATAGTCTTTGGACATTAATAAACCGCTATTTCAAAATATAATTATTCAATTGCAAATTTGAAAATACAATTAGAAAATTAGTAAACCTACGATGATCTGGCGACCAAACTATTCACAACTCAGACATTAACAACCGGCTGCTAAAAACAATTCTAATTGTATTGAAAATACAAAAAATAATGCTCGTAATAAAAATACTAAGTATATAAAAAAATGATTATACGACATCAGTAAAAAATGAAATTATTTCGCGATTTCAATTGCAATTGCACTAATTATACGACATTTCCAATTGCTTTTCCCTATTTTTATACCCAATAGTATAATACCCTCCACAGCAGAGGTTGAAATAACCGGAGACAAAAGCCGGGAGAGAGATGGGAAAAATGAAGAATGAAAAATACAACATCCAGGAGTTACTCCAAAGAGATGTATATGTGAATGATAAAAAAGTAGGCACGATTGTTGGAGAAAGACATCACCCTAATGAAGCAAGAGTTAGATCTATGCGCATCCAAGTTGAATCTGATGTTGCAGATGAATACATGAGAAAGCCAGCAGAATTAGCGCCGTTGCCAAAAGAACTAGTACACAGCATCAGAAATGATGGGACCGTTAAACTTTCAAAATCAATGAGAGAACTTCAACGAAGGTGGCGAAACACCGTCAGGATTGACGAAAAATTGTATGCTCCTGATGAAATGTTAGATCGAGCTGTTTTGGATAATCAAGGAAGGGAAATTGGAGTAATTACCAAACTGTTCAAAATTAAGAGAACATACAAAGGCGTAATCGTGAAAACTCGCTTAGGCATTCAGAAAGATTTCGCAGTTGAAGACGAGCTCCGAATACCAATAACCGCATTTTCAAGAACAAGAGAGCGTCTTGATGAAGTAGTTCTATCTAGAACCTTTGAAAAAATGCTTCAGTTGCCTTCTTATATCTCAATAAATGAGATTAATGAAGAGTGAAATTTATCTAAAACTGGCTGGTCCTTATTCCGTCACTATTATGACGGAGGGGTTAGACGGCGGTCTGCCTTTGCGCGGGTAGCTTAGTCGGTTAGAGCACCCGGCTGATAACCGGGAGGTCGCAGGTTCAAGTCCTGCCTCGCGCACCACTACTGCCAGTTTTGCACCAAAAGAACATGAACAACCTCCGACAACCCACCAACAGGCGGAGCACATGGTCGTATTATCTGGAAGCAATGCTGAGATTATGGCAAAACAACTTGCTGGAGAACTAAATTGGTCACATTTTTCTATTGAAACCAGAAGGTTCCCAGACACTGAAGGATATATCCGAATCCCTGATGAAGTGATTGAGTCTATTCGAACCGAACCCGTAGTCCTAGTATCGAACACCTTTCCTGATTCAGGAATAATTGAAACTCTACTAATGCTTGAAGCGATAAACGATGTAAGAACCGGGAACCTGCAAAACTTAAGAGAAATCGGACCACAATCACTGACTGACGTGGGACCTGGAGTATTACTTGCGATCCCATATTTTGGATATTCCAGACAAGATAAGAGATTTAGACCGGGAGAAGCTGTGTCTGCTCGAGCAATTGCCAACTTATTAGCCTCTAGATGTGATGGAATTATTGTGTTCGATTTACATGCGCCAAAGGTGCTGGAAGGTTTGTCGGTTCCTGTTGCTTTTACTTCTGCTATGCCTGAATTAGCAGAACACCTGCAAAAGGACATCAAGCCAGATTTTATTCTATCCCCTGATAAAGGGGCGATTGAGAGGGCCTCAGAAGTGGCTAACGAAATTGGGTGCCAATTTTCATACCTAGAAAAAACTAGAATTGACGCGCACACAATAGTCCACAAAGCGAAAGATCTCGATGTTGAAGGCAAAGTTGTCGCAATTGTTGACGATATGATTGCTACTGGTGGGACAATCTGTCGAGCCGCTGATGCGCTAAGAAGTCAAGGCGCAACTCAAGTTCACGCAGCGTGTTCGCATGGTTTGTTTACCGGAGGAGCAGTTGCAAGACTGGTAAGATATGTTGATGGTGTCCATGCAACTAGTTCGCTGGCAAACCCTCGAGATGTTATACCCGGCGGCCCAGCCTTGGCTCGAGGGGTAAAGCAGTTATTCACAACCTTACAATGGTGATTAATGACTCTTAGTGGCCTGTTTACCTTACAGTTTTCCGAGTTTTTTATGGCTTTGCGTCAACAATTAGACCCCCCAATATCGTCCGGCGCGTTTATATTCTGGAGGATGTGGGCATGATTCCCCTTAACATGAGGATGGAGCGATTCCGATGACTGTACACGTGCGATTTGAAACCCCAACAGAAATATCAGACAAGATTTATGAAATGATTCAGTCCAATTCAAATGGACGAATAAAGAAAGGAAGTAATGAAGTTACGAAGACTGCCGAAAGAGGCACTGCGCAATTCATTGTACTAGCCGAAGACGTTAATCCGCCTGAGTTGCTAGCCCATATTCCACTAATTTGCGAAGAGAAAGGCATCCCATACGGATATGTCCCTTCACAAGAATTCCTAGCAAACGAGGCAGGACTACCAACCGGAGTCAAAACTGCATCCATTGCAATTATGGAAATTAACAAAGGTGCTCAAGAGAAGTACCAAGAAGTTGTTGACCTGATTAAAGGTCTGAAAGCTTGAACCTAATTTGGAGTTGACTAAATGAGCGAAGAATTAGGTGGATGGCCAGCAGAAGTCGTCGAGATTGTCGGTAGAACCGGAATGACTGGAGAAGCGACTCAGGTTAAGGTTCGTGTCAATGATGCACCTAACCCTCGTGACGTTGGAAGAATCATTACCAGGAACGTCCTGGGACCAATACGAGTTGGAGACATACTCATGCTTCGAGACACTGGTCGAGAAGCCAGAAAATTGAATGCTAGGTGATCAAAAATGCCAGAGAGAAGGATTTGCAGTTTTTCAGGAGACGAAATTGAACCAGGCACTGGCATGATGTTCATTCGACGTGATGGAAGTATCATGTGGTTTAAGAATTCAAAGGCCCGTAAGAACATGGTGAAGTTGGGAAGAAACTCCCGTAAGGTCAAGTGGACCCGTCACTTTGTCAAGGGCGGCATTCAGTAAGTGTGCTTGGAATAGTTCCGCATCCCTCTTAAAGGGGTGATTTTTGGCTGTGTATGGTGAACATCATGGAAACAACATATGTTATGGTAAAGCCCGATGGAGTTCAAAGAGGACTCGTCGGAGAAATAATTGGAAGATTTGAACAAAAGGGATTAAAATTAGTCGCACTAAAAGCAGTAGTACCTAGCGAAGAAACCGCTCGTACTCATTATGCGGTTCATGCTGAGAGACCGTTTTTCCCAGGTCTAATCAAATTCGTCACCTCCGGACCAGTAGTCTGTATGGCATGGTCTGGTAAAGACGCAATTAGCGTAGCAAGAAACCTAATCGGCCCAACAAACGGTCGTGAAGCAGCGCCTGGGACCATTAGAGGAGACTATGGAATGGATATCGGTTACAATATGATCCACGGCTCTGATGCACCAGAAACAGCTGAGTTCGAACTCAACCTTTGGTTCCCGGAAGGAATTATGCAGTGGGACCAAACCATCTCAAGATGGTTTTATGAGTGATTACTGATAACCACAAAACAACTGTGGAGGTCGGTGAGATGTCTGAAGACAATACAGATGAAACTGTGGCGGAAGTCATTCGTGGAGCAAACCGCCAACCTATTGTGTCAGTATTAGGTCATGTTGATCACGGGAAAACCAGCGTTCTTGATTTAGTTCGCTCTATTGGTAGCGAGAGACAAGCTAGTGTAATGGACCGTGAGGCTGGAGGAATTACTCAACACATCGGCGCAACTGAAGTACCTGCAGATGTGCTAAATGAGACCTGTAAAGCAATGTTAGGCGGTAAGGAATTCAAATCCCCAGGTCTACTGTTTATTGATACCCCCGGGCATCATTCATTTGTTAGTCTACGGAACAGAGGAGGTTCTGTAGCTGATATTGCGATCTTGGTTGTTGACGTTATGGAAGGCTTACAACCCCAAACTATTGAAAGTTTGAATACTTTAAGAGAAACCAAAACTCCTTTTGTTATAGCGGCAAATAAAGTCGACAGAATTCACGGCTGGAGATGTGAAGAGGGACGCTCGTTCCTCGAATCATTTGCTAGTCAACGTGATGATGTGAAGTCCTACTTTGATGACCGTTATTGGAAAATGCTTGGCCAATTTTCTTCACACGGATTTAATATCGAAAGATATGACAAAATCAAAGATTTTCAACAAAATGTGGCACTTGTACCAATGTCAGCAAAAGAAGGAGAAGGTCTACAGGACCTACTTGCAGTAAGCGTTGGTTTAGCAGAACGATTTCTTGAAGATAGATTAACTGATACTATCGGTCCTGCAATGGGTACTGTTTTGGAAATGCGAGATGAGATTGGCATGGGCAAAACTATCGATGTCATACTTTACCGTGGTAGTCTAAAGATTGGTGATAAAATCATGCTAGCCTCAAGTGACGGAGCATTTACCACCCACATAAAAGGGCTAAAGCGCCCTAAAGGCATGGCAGAAATGCGTGATGCCGGCAAACGCTGGGTAAATTTTCCTGAAATACATGCAGCTTGTGGAGTCAAAATTGTCGCCCCAAACTTGGAGAATGCAATCGCCGGAACTACTGTTCATCTGGCAAATACCAAACAACAAAAAATCGATGCTGAGCAATCCATACGCCAAGAATGGCGAGCAATCTATGACAAAATGCCAATTATGTGCTCTATTTGCCAAAAGGTCTCCTCTAGAGTTGAGTTCATAGAACAATGCCAAAAGAACACCTGCCCTGATGCGGTTGAAGAAAAAAATGGCGTTGTTATCAAAGCAGATACCGTTGGAGGTTTAGAGGCCTTGGCTTTCGAATTATTCAAGCTTAAAATTCCGGTAAGGCAAGCAAGTGTCGGTCCTGTCAACAAAAAGGACATATTGATGGCGAAATCAATTCAAGATCCGTTGAATAAAGTAATTCTTGGTTTTTCTACAAAACCAAATAACGAAGTTGCTGATGATTTGAAAGATGATGATTCAGAAGTTGCCTTCTTTAGTGGGTCAATCATTTATCACATCATGGATGCCTTTGAAGAGTGGAGAGAGAAGACGCAATCAGATATCGAGGCTGCTCAACGAGAATCTCTGGTATATCCTGGAAGGCTATTATATCTCAAAGATCATACCTTCAGAGCCAAAAATCCGGCAATTGTCGGGATGAGAGTTGTTGGAGGGCGTATCCATATCGGCCAAAAAATCATGAAAATGGATGGTACGCCAGTGGGTCAAGTCAAAAGTTTGCGTTCAAGGTCCTCGGATGAATTGAAAGAAGCAAGTCAAGGCGAGGAAGTTGCTGTAGCGATTCAAGGGCCAACTGTTGGCCGTCATATAGAAGAATTAGATGAATTCTATGTTGATGTCCCTGAATCCCATGCTAAGCGTCTAAAGAAATTGAAACTTGACCCCATAGAGCAAGAAATCCTTGAAGAATTGATACGACTGCATCGTAAGCAAGACCATTTTTGGGGCAGATAAATCAGGACTTTTCATTGATGAGCCATGACATAACTCAACCTCACATTCATATATGGAATGTTTTGGTTACATGGTATAAGGAGTTATCAATATGGAAGCAGGTTTCTCACCTAACGCAGCAACACCAGCCCCAGCAGGTTCCCAAGACCTTATTGGAACCGTTTCTGCAATCTCAAGCAGTCTTATGAACGAAGTAAGTAAGGTTATTATTGGTAAAAATGAAAACCTTAGAAGAGTAACTGTGGGAATTTTATCTAACGGAAACATGCTACTGGAAGATTTCCCTGGATTGGCCAAAACCCTACTTGCCAACACTTTTGCTCGGGCACTAGGGTGTAAATTTAAGCGTGTTCAATTCACTCCGGATTTACTTCCTTCCGACATTATGGGAACTTACATGTATGATCAAAAATCTGGCGAGTTCAAACTACGTGCAGGGCCATTGTTTTCCAATATTCTACTGGCTGACGAGATTAACCGTGCACCACCAAAAACACAAGCAGCTTTGTTAGAAGCCATGGAAGAAAAGCAGGTCACTATTGAGGGAATCACCCACAAATTACCTGCCCCATTCGTTGTTTTAGCGACTCAAAATCCAATCGAACAAGAAGGTACATATCCGCTTCCTGAAGCGCAAATGGACCGTTTCTTAATGAAAATGAGTATGGGATACCCTGACCGTTCAGAAGAAAAAGCAATTCTAGCCCGTCGAAAACTACGTGGAAAAGATGGCCACGATGTCGACCAAATCACTTCACCAAAGAAGGTCGTTGCAATGCAAAAAGCACTAGAGACTGTCCATGTAGACCCAGCAATTCTTTCATACATTGTCGAGATTGTCCAACGTACACGTGAAGATCATCGAGTAGTCAATGGGGCTTCCCCACGTGCTTCGCAGTCTCTATTCAAGACTGGCAGGGCCGCTGCTGCCATCGCAGGAAGGAATTACGTTATTCCTGATGACATCAAAGGTATTGCTTTACAAATTATTTCCCACAGGATCAACATGAAACCTGAAGCAAAAATTCGCGGTATTACCGGCATGCACATCGTGAGAAAGATATTGTCGGAAGTTCCTGTTCCAGTCATACAACCAATGTGATTTGGCTGAATCTATCCTTGCATTGAAAGAGGAGTTCCCCCGTGGCTTAAATTGTCCGAGGGGTGAGTAACATGAATCCGTACAAGATGGTAATCGCAGTAGCCAATCAAAAGGGCGGTTGTGCTAAGACGACCACAGCGGTTAATTTAGCGGCGGCTCTGTCAAAGGGGTCAAAGCGACAAAAACTACCACCGGCTAAAGTCCTGTTAATTGACCTAGACCCGCAAGGTAATTGTGCAACATCATTTGGTGTTGAAAAAAAGAAAGTCAAGCGTACGGCATATGATTTACTTACCAATGATAGTGGTGAAGAATTACCATTGATGGAAGAATATTTGATTTCTCCTAAGGCACTTACTGAAAGTATGCAAGAAGCATGGAGTATGAGAAACGGTGGCAAAGCTGCACCTGACAACATCACGGTTGACAACTTATGGCTAATACCAAGTGATATTCATCTTTCAGGAGCTGAGATTGAATTAAGTCACAAAATCGGCCGAGAGACCCGCCTTAGAGAGGCATTATTGCCAATTATTGACAAATTTGATTATATCATAATAGACACTCCTCCGTCACTAGGATTACTATCGATAAATGCGATGTGTGCTGCTAACTGGGTAATGGTACCAGTACAGGCCGAATACTATGCTCTAGAAGGATTTAGTATGCTAATGAATTCCATTAAGATGATTCAAAGAAGAATAAATCGGAACTTGAAAATTTTTGGAGTGGCAATGACTATGGTGGATGCACGATCAAAACTAAGCCGACATGTCTGTGATCAAGTGAATACTAAGATGCCCAAGAAATTATTCAAGACAACTATCCGACGATTAGTCAAAGTTGCTGAGGCGCCTTGGAGTGGTGCCCCGACAGTGCTGCTAAACAAGCCAACAAATTCTGGAGCTGGTGCTGGATCGCTAGAATACTGGACTCTAGCCAAAGAATTCCATCAAAGAGTAGCTGCAATGCGTAGAGAGTTTGGAGTTAATGAACAGCCACGGTTACTATTTGAAAGAAATAGATAGCCGGTTCTTTAGAAATACCTCGAAAAACTAGGCCTATATTCGGTTTTCTTTCGCGTAGATTAAGTAGACCTATGATTACTCAGCCACTGGGATAAAGCATGACAGCAGAAGGCATGACCTCAATTAGCGTTAGTTATGAAGTTAGAAGGCAACTAAATACGCTTAGAACTCTAAGTGGGTACAAAAGTGTGGATGAATTTCTTACTGACCTAATTAGAGCACATAAAATAACCAAGATGAATGGTGAAATTGAAATGTTGAGAGAACGCATGAAAGCCGTTGCAGATGTTGATGTAGAACACCTAGTAGACAGGTTGAATCTTTCACCTTTCAGGGTGTGAAATCATGATGGAATGGCGTCCACGTGGATACCTGTTTGAAACTAATAATCTAATCCGGGCTTTATTTGATGAAAATACTGCAGAAGGACAATTGATGAATGCCGCCGCTGCAGGTTATATCGAAATATTTGCCCATGCAAAATCATGGAACGCAATCTTATGGCTCATTATGAACACATTAGTTGAAAAGGGTAGTCCAGTTTACTCTGGAGATGAACTAGGTGAACTGAAAAGGTCCCTACCTATTGTTTGGCGATGATTATTCATCCCCATGCTGACTTAGCCATTCATGACCATACCATTCCCATTGGTCCATATTCCAACCTTCTGGCAATCCAGATGCCGGTAATGGGGGAGCATTACTAGGCTTTTCATTTTCAGACTCTTCGTCCTCTAGCATAGCAGATACCTCTTCTTGCGAGGTATCATCAGCAGCGATGTCAATACCGGCTATTTCACTCATATCAGAGTCAGAATCATACAATTCCTCGGCTGAGATTTTATTCTCTTCGATAATTTCTTCTGCCTCTTCTTTGCTTGAGAAATCCATTTGGTCAACATCATCATCCCATGCCTCATCAGAATCTACGCCTCCAACAGCTGATATCCCTGCAGAGTCTTCGAGTGCTTCCTTAGATGCAGAGGAGGCTTGTGGCTCAAATGGAACCCCATACCGCTTGACTAAATTATTCAGTTTCCGCTTTTTCATAACAAAGCTTGCTAATAAAATCAGTACAGTTGTGACTGCGAATATTACTCCGCCAATCACTGCGACATCCGTAATGGTTGAGCTTAGAGTTTCCTCACTATCAGATAACGATTCGGCTTGCTCATTGGCCAGCCAAGCAGAATATGACAGGTCTGCTTCACCTGGAGATTTATCTCTTGATAGATAATCTTGATAATCCAAATCATTCCATGAGTTACAAGCAGTTGATTGATCACCCGAGACGCGGCAATAATCTTCTTGTGTGGTGATTAGTAATTCAGTATCATCGTAATCTAAGTTAGCCCCCACACCATCACCATCCGAATCATACCACTCGGTTGGGTCTGTAGGGAATTCATCTGACGCATCCTCATATGAGTCTCCATCAGTATCTAAGCAGCCGTATTTTTCGATAATCATGCCGTCTATTCTTACTTCGTTACTAGAATTACCAGGGACTAATGGACATGAATCCGGTTTGTTTGCTGGACTAGGATTGTCTCCAAAACCATCACCGTCCATGTCCTTCCATTGAGTGCCATCAGATGGAAGGGCATCAGCACCATCTTCAATTGACCATTCGTCATCCGGATCAGAATAGTAATCTAAATCATTATCTATACAACCAAACCGATCCTCACTAGAGAACCCAGCCACGCTTGGACAAGAATCCGGTAGTAAACCATCACTGTTGTCACCGTATCCGTCTGAATCTGTATCATTCCATTGAGATGGCTCAGATACAAATCTATCGCCCATTAAACCATTTGAGTTATCGCCATAGCCATCTCCATCGGAGTCTATCCATTGCTCAGAGTTTAAGGGGAAAGCATCACCTTGTTGACCTTCAGAATTATCTCCATAACCGTCACCATCTGAGTCCAAATATTGTTCATCATTCCCGGGGAACATATCGGGGTTATTACCGGTCAAATTATCCCCATAACCATCACCGTCTGAATCGATGTATTGTGTTGCGTCGATAGGAAAATGATCGGATGAATCGCTATAACCATCTCCATCACCATCTAAATCATAATACATTATTTTGCCTCTATTATCTCCATTGAATAAAATTGACATCTGTCCTGTAGGTTCTTTAAGAGCGTATTGTGAATCAATTGGTGTCGAGAAACTATCCAGCACAGAGTAAGTAGATTTGTCGATGAAATAGATCTTATCATCACCATCAAAAACTGAGTATAATGAATTATCATAAGATTGGATACTAGTGATTTCACTGGAACCAAGAGCTAATGTTGTGTGAGACCAAGAGTTGTTGACATCATAAATGTGCAACTTTCCAGCTCCGGACCCTGCAATCAATATTCCGTTGTTTGTTTCGTGTAGCGTAGTTATGTAAGAATTAGGTTCAGTATATCTTGATACTAAATTTCCTGCGTCATTATACACGTGGATTTTGGCGTCAAAAGCGCCAAACACTAGATTACCATTTTCTAATATTTCAAAGCATAAAAATCCTGAGGTGATGCTACCTGTTTGTTGATTAGTTAGAACACCGTTTGAATATTCCTTGGCCCTTCTAAGTCCACTGCTGTAGGCAATCCATAAGTCTCCATCCTGGTCCCAATCTATCGAATCGGGAATTGACGTTAGGGTTGTATTCAATTGAATATTTTTATCTTCCAAACTAAATGTCAAGAAGCCAGATTCATGGATTACTGCCAACAATTTCTCTCCAGGGTCTAGTTTGGCATAACTTGAAGTCAAATTTAGATTATAAGACCACAGTGGCGTTAGTACACCTTGACTATGACTGTTTACCGATAAGGAGCCTCCTGAATTAACTGTCAGTATCGTATTATCATCTAAAACCTGAGTGAAAACAAACTCTTCTTTACTTTCAAAAGTAACACCAGATTCAACTAAATTATTTGTTGCGCCAGCAATAGGAGAAGCAATGATGAATGATGACAATAAGGTCAAACATACAAAAGCGGCCTTCCCCTTCATGGTTATGCCAACTCATTACAGGATATGAAAACAGCGTTCAGTTGACAAGTGGAGTTTATTCACTCATCAGATTCAAGGATCTGCCTTTTTACTGGTTTTAGCATGTGCTTAACTGGAGTCAGTTTGACTACATTAGATTGAACTTGTTCGAGTGGAACCATAGTTCTAGTAATCGGTGCTAATGTTGTAGTCTCTTGATTATCAGCAACTACTCCAAGTTCTTCATTAACGCTTTCTGGTTGTAATTCTTCTTCGATAACTGGCTGAATTGCTGGTGTGCCAAGCTTCATTATTGGTTTAGGTAGAATTACTGAAGTCGTAGGCTGTGCACTAGCAAGAGGTGATTTGATTGGCCGAATTAATGGAGAAGTAGGAATAAGTGGTTTTGCACTAGATTTTGGTGCACGCATACCTGACAAACCAATACCGGCCTTGGTTTCTTGATTCAAACCACCAAGCACACCTCGTAGTGGCCTGCCAGCAGTGGCACCAAGTGCAGATGTTTTAGCACCAAGAGTTGATGGATCTGGTAAAGTCATTGGTTGATTTCTGTCTTGACCAGAAATTGATTGCATCCACATCTGGCGTTTTTCTGCTTTGGTATCCAAGTTTTGTAGTTCTTTGAATTCCTCTTGTCGAGTTTTGTATTCAGATTCATCAACATCGATTTCACCTTGGACTTGCTTCTCAACAGCTTCACGCATCTTGATTTCTGCAGTTTCTTTGAAATTATCCATCTTAGAAGATAAGTTCTGCATTCTATCTCTGATTTCTGCTCTCTTCAAACCTAATTGCGCTTCTATTTCTGCACGGATTAATGCTTCACGCTTTCTAATCTCAATGAGTGCTTTGTTACGCATAATCTCTTCACGTTTGTCGAGTTGACGGTCAAGTTGTGAGGCGACTTCCTCTTCCTTGCGTTGTTTGAACTCTTCAAGGCGGTCTTCCATGTTGACTTCCAACTCAAGAGCAGTTTCTTCCTTAAGCAATTCTAAGTGAGTCTCAAACGTTAGACGTTCGTTACGTAATCCTGCATCAATTTCTGACATAATGGCCTTTCTTGCTGCTGATTCTCTTGATTGGAATTCTAATTCTAGGCGTTCTGCCCATTCGGTCTTCTTGGAATCATATTGTTCTTCAAGTTGGTCGCGAAGTTCGTTTTCACGTTCGTAGCGGAATCTTGCCAAGCGGTTTTGAATTTCGCCTTCTCTAGAGTTACGATAACTGGTATATTCACTTTCCATTCGTTGCTCTAGCTCTACATCTATCTCTTGTTTGAGAGTCTTTGAGATATCGTCAACTGCTTTGGAGAAAGTAATATCGTACTTTTCTCTTAGCCTAGATTTTCTGTCAGACAATCTCTCAGTATGTCTTGCTTCAAGTTGTTTTTCAATTTCAATACGTAGTTCATCTTTACGACGGGCGATGGCTAATTCAACATCTTCACGCATTTGTTCTTCTAAATCATTGGTTTCTTGACGTAATTGGCTTTCAAGTTCAACTTGTATTTGTTGAGCAATGTCTTCTTCTAATCTTAGACTACGGCGGTCATATTCAGATTTAAGTCGGGCTTCTCGTTGCTTAAGTCGGGCCCTTAATTGCTGTTCTAACCTAGTGCGAATCCCTCTACGTAACTGCTCTTCACGCTCGGACAATTTAGCCGAGTGAGTTTCTTCTAAGCGGTTTAATTCATGAGATTCCATTTCTTTGAATCGTGATTCCATTTCTGCACTAAGGTCAGACTCCATATCTCTTATGCTATGTTGAAGATGTTGATTAAATTCCAAGGCAACGCGCTCTTTTTGGATTTCTAGTCGTTGTTTGTGTTCTTTTTGAAGCTCCGACTCAATCTGCTGTTTGAGTCTGTCTTTGTATTCTTGAATCTTAACATCTTGTTCAATCTCAAATTGTTCTTGTAGGCCCTCTATCTTTCGATTTAACCTAACTTCGTATTCAGAGCGAAGTCTACCTTCTTCTTGGACTATAGCTTCTTTTTCGAGAGTTGAAAGTTCAGTTTCCATTTGTTCACGTAGTTCTCGCTCAAGAGAGTCTAGTGTGAGTTCATGCTGCACTGCCAAATCCTTTGCAAGGGTATCTTGCATTGCAGTTACTCGCTCACTAATCGCTTGTTGTCGTAGCCTACGCTCACGGCGTATGTCAGATCTGAGGCGCTCTTCATTACGGAACCTTGCGCTAGTCATTTCGCTTTGGCTTACTGATTGAGTGTGACTTCTGGTAAATTGAGACCTCAATGCTGATAAAGACATCTTATCGCCATTTTCTCGATTGCTGTGAGTCTTATCTAATGACTCTTCTTTCTTGCTATCGCTGGCGCTCATGGTACCCATCCGACTGTTTATCCACTTCTAATCATACATAAGGAGCGCGATAACTTAGCGACGGAAGACAGCGATTTCTAGATGATTTTACCGCCTGCCAAAACAAAGAATTGATCAAAACTTTACCGTAAATTTTGTGTCACATGCCGGACAGTCAATCTCTCTCTTACCAGGCTTCTTTTTCATACGCAAACTGCGGTCGCAACTAGGGCACTGGATTTCCACCCTCGGAACATTTGGCTTTAAGACGAATTGACAGTTACAAGAAACACATTGTAAATTAGCCGGTCTCTCTCTTACTCCAACGATTAAGACTTTCTCGCACTCTGGGCAACTTACTTTCTCATCAGCCCACTTTTTTCTTGTCCCTTCGTGTTCTATCTTTACCTTGGCAGAGCATAATGTGCATTGGACTTCTCCAAGTTCAAAGGGTAACATTTCGTTACATTTTGGACATGATAGCGCAGGAGGAGCAATTCTAGATTCTACTGATAATTCTTCACTCATACAATCACCTACTTTTCACCGATAAGGGCAATCTTCTCAGGCACGAAATTCCAAGGAATATTCAATTCTATACCCAGATCTTCGGCTAATTTTTCCAACAATAATTTAGCACCAACACGATCTCTTGACCCATCTAAAGAAATTACATGTGTGTTCTGGGCATCGACATCAACTGACTCATGATTCGAAGATTTTTCAATCGAAGGTCGGTTAGAGATAGTTAGCAACTCAGGCATATCAACTACAGTTGCAACCTTCCACCATCGTGCTCGACCTTCGTCACGATGATTCTCTACCAAACCTAATGCTGCTAGTTTTTTCAGGTGGTGATAGAGGTTGTAACGATCTACTTCGACTAAGTTTTGCAACTGAACTGTACTCATTTCAGGGGAATTACTCAACGAAATATACAGGTTCCTTCGAGTAGGATGAGCAAGTGCAGCGGTAATCGGGTCTGCTCTAACTCGACTCATCTCCGCACCGATTTGGAAGAGAGGCTTCTATTGTTTAAGATGTCGCGTGCTTTTGATTTGCTGGGTCAAGATTGCCCGCTGATTCACGTTTAGAATAATGCTCTCTCATTTGGAGAAATACCTGCTTCGTATCAATCCACAGATTCTTAGTGGTAATCATTAGCATCGAGAGCATGCTACCTTTCCCAGCCAATCTAGCACCGTTGAAAATAACCAATAATACGGACATTTCATGGATTAAGACACCCACCCATAACTGATTATACATTTGATTTATCACCGCGATAACAAGTATGAAAGTAATCGATATTGAAAGAAAAATGTTACCGATTAAGGCGCGATTCATCTTAACTGCTAGGTCATGTAAATCGACTAACATTTTTGGATTATCTCCAGGGAACATAATATCTGCAGCTTCTAAATTTACTGATTCGCCAGTCCCAACGGCAACCCCTACATCGGCAACTGCTAAGGCTGCCGAGTCATTGAAGCCATCACCGACCATCATAGTTACGTGACTCTTCGACTTATCCTCAACCCACTGTACTTTGTCCTCTGGCGATAATGACCCTAAAGCAAATTGTTCGGGCAGCCCGACACTCTTAGCAAATGCATTTACTGAGGATTGCTGATCTCCAGAAATAATTTCAACACCTATACCTCTATCGAGGAGTTTTTGTATCAACTCTTTACTACCGTCTCTAGTATCATCATGGATGAAACTGAATAATGCAATAGCCTCGGACTCTTTAGCAAGAATACTTGCCCCGTGACCTTGTTCTTTGGCCTTTTTAATCGCAGAAGAAATTTCTGCTGAAATCATAATACCGTGTTTTTCTGCCAAATCTGCTCGAATTAAAGAGACCTCTTTACCGCTCGAAAAACCTTTGACTCCGGCTTCAATATCGGTGATTCCTGCAACAGTAGAAGGCTTAATTGATGCTGATTCGAGATATTCTAGAATGGTAATGGCATAAGGATGGGATGAACGCTTTTCTAAGCCGCCTGCAAGAGCAATTGCGGCTTTCTTTTGACGGCCTTTAGCGATGGTAATATCACCTAATGTTGGCTTTCCTGAAGTCAAGGTTCCGGTTTTGTCTAACATCACATGATTTACTTTTGAAAGGCGCTCTAGGATATCTCCGCCGCGAACTATAGCACCCATTCTCGAGGCTTTAGATAACGCAGCAGCATGGGGCATTGCAGCTGCAAGTAATAATGCGCAGGGACAAGCAACAACCCACAACAACAGAATAATTTTCCAATTATCTCTGGGAAACAGGAGATACCAAACGACCAAAGCGCCCACTAAAACTAATGGTACCCAAATAGCAGTGAATTGCTCAAGTTGATTTTGTATCGCTGGCTTTTTCTCCTTGAAACTATGAACTGCGTCGATTAACCCAGATAGCCTAGTCGCCTCACCAACGGCGGTAACTTCTACCAATACTGGTCCACGAGCAAGAATTAATCCTGCATGTAATTCATCACCGAACTCAACTTCAACTGGTACAGATTCACCTGTCAGTGGGGCTTTGTCAAGGGCCCCAAAACCATCGATTATTTTGCCATCAGCAGGAATTAGTTCACCACTGCGAATTTCAATTACGTCGCCAATATTAAGCAAATCTAAGGAAATTGTCTCATGTTCTTCTGTGACTTTCACGTGTTGGTTGAGGTTGATTATGCTAGGAGTTAATCCTACATTTGCAGTATTTTGGATTGAGAAGTTTTGGATTTCTTCTACTTTAGTTGATTTTTTTGCGGTGTTTAGCAATCTACGCGCTGTCCTTGGTATCCTGTCAAGGCCACCTTGCATTGACTCGCGGGCATTCTCTAATGCACTACTTTCTAAATGGGCGGCTATGGCTACTAAAATAACCACCATCAAGGCTTCTTCCCACATGCCAAGTATCGATGCCCCAATCACAGCAATACTAGTGAGTACCTGGAAACCCATTTGTCTTGAAAGTAAACTAGCTAAGGCTTCATGAAACATTTGTAATCCACCAATTAAGACGCCATAAGCCGCTATTATTCCCATCAAGATTGGCGACCATTCTAATAACTCGCCAAGTAAAATTATGATTAAAATGGGTACTGCCACCGCACCACCAAACAAGCGCCATTGGTCGGGACGAAGCCGGGTTGACAACGCCTCGGTAAACTTAGGCTGAACACCTGTTACTTGCTCAATACTTCGGTCTCTAAGCAGTAAGAGTTCTTTACTGGGTGCAGGAATTAACTGTAACAGTACTTCATTGTCTCTACTAATATCTACATCAAGCACACTTGGCTGGCGCATCATTAATCGTTTGACATCTTTTACGGCAATATTATTTCTATGTGCTATAGTTTTAGCATTAGTACCACTAAGTAAATAAAACGGTGATTTTGGCGGATTGCCGAGGGATTTTAGAACTGAGGAAACTTGTGACATTAGCCCTTTATCAAGATCTATGCTGAGTTTTATTTGCCCAGTTGTTGCTGAAATCTCTGGATTTGAAACCTGATCTAGATTACTTAGTGCTCGCATTGCTTTTGACGCACAGTCTGGACAATCCATGCCAGTAAGTGCCCATCCTACCGGATATACACCACCAGCCTGCTCAATCACGGTCGTGTCTAATATCTCAGCGTCTAAAATCTCTGTTAAAGCGGGTTGCTTAACTTGGGTCTTGGATGATTTTTTATTGCCTTTTTTATTGTTATCCTTGGCATCTTCATCCTCTAGAGAAAGAAATGATTCTTCATCAACTCTCTCCGCCATGTTGGCCGGTGGAGTTGAACATTGATTAATTATGTCATTGATATCAGCCACAATCAAGGCGAATATTGATGAAAGAAACTTTCCACGCCTCGTATATGCAGTGGCTTCCTGACAACTGGAAGCCAAAGGTTGTCGCAGTAGATATTGACGGCACCTTGACCAATGAGAATAAACTCATTGAGCCATCGGTAATTGATGCATTACAACAACTTGAAAAAAGTGGTATTCCAGTTATTTTAGCAACTGGCAATGTTAGAGCAATTACCTACGGCTTGTGGCGGTTTCTAAATTTAAGCGGGCCAATTTGTTGTGAGAATGGTGGTGTGTTGTGGCATCCTGACTGGGGTGAAACAAAATATCGGGCTGATGGTAGTGAAGCCAAAGCTGCGGCTCAATGGTTAGCTACTCAAATAGAAGGCTTGAGTTGGCAAGGTATTGAAACTAATCAATGGCGAGAAAGTGAATGGTGCTTATTGCCAAACGAAGATTTAGCATTGATAGAGCAACTTATTGCTGATAGTAAATGGTCACACCTATCGGTTGTGAAAACCGGCTTTGCGATACATTTGATGGAGCCACAATTATCAAAAGGTTCCGGACTAAAAATTATCCTCGAAAAAATGGGGCTTAATAGCACTGATTTACTATGTGTCGGGGATGCTCCAAACGACCTATCGATGTTTGAGTTTGCCCACTGGTCAGTTGCGGTTGGTGGGGCTTTTGCCTATGTGACTAAGGCTGCTGATGTCGCCTCCCCTTACCCTCACGGCCAGACCATAAAACCACTAGTAGAGGCAATATTAAGCAGTGGAACTTGAAACACTTTCGACATAATAACAACTGAGGGATTATCTGTCAACTAATAAGGAAGAAAGCGATTATACTAAAATCACCATTGGAGTAATTATTGCTGTTTCAATCGCTATCATAATAGTCGGATTAATAATTGATTTATTTGGTTCTGTTGATGATTCAGCATCCAGTTTCCAATCAAGCTCGTACTTGATACTGGTATGGCGACTATTGTGCTTATCAGTTGGTCTTTATGCCATATTTTTCATGTTCAAAGTTGGAGCTGGCAACATGCTGGTCGTAAGATTAGAAGATAACCAAGAGGTGTTACTTCACCCGGTTGGATTAGAGAAATTTGTCACCTTCAGTTCTTGGACATTGTTAGCTAATGTGCTATATTTTGCTGTGGCCAGTTTGTTACAGCTGATGAATAATGGAGAGTCTGGCGACATAGGTCTTTTGGGGACATTGCAAGTAATCTTATTTGTTGCTGGAATTTCAATGGCTTTCCTTACCGCCACTGTTGTCCGATTTATTATCCTACCAAACGAGGTAAGAATTGCCCGAGAACATAGCCATTTGTTCTTGTTTCATGAACAAATAATGCATAATTTTGCTGCTATCTTTCTCGCAGTTGAAATGATTTTAGTTAGCCCAAACTTGGCTCCTGAATTCGCATTGTTTGGCCTGTTTTTTGGCATAATTTATCTTAGCTTCGCCTACCTAAATGCGTATTATGGTGGCGGTTTCTTCGTCTACAGTTTCCTTCATCCAAAACCAAAGATTGCCCCCATATTTGCCGTTGGCTTAGCCAGTTCACTGGCTGTTTTTTACCTTGGATTATGGTTGGTCTCAGAAGTGCGCCAAACAAATATTTGGTTAAGCGGAATTACCATGATTGTATGGGTTCTCTTGGTTATCCAATTCAAGCCGGTTATGACAGAATTTGCTAATGGTTAAAGTTGAATATTAGTGTAATACTGGGAAACCATGCAGCCCGGAGTTGACCCTGGAAAACCGAGTCAAACTCAATTTTCCGGGCAGACACAATATATCAACGAACAAATCCAACAAACTCAAGGTGCCTTCCCTCAACAACAGATAATTATTATCAATGCAAATTTTCAGCCAAGTTTTAATTTCAGATATCTTTCTTACGCAATATTTGCTTTTGGTATAATTGGGTCGTGGATTTTATCAATTACGAGTATTGATAGTGATGTTGACCAATATTTACGCTTCTTGAGTGAGGCAACTTGTTGTCTATCGATAATTTTGACATTCGTTTTTGATGCGGTGTTCTACAAAGGAAAAGCAGACTGGCAATCGACCACCGGACAATCTAACACTGGGTCAATAACTGGGATGATTTTTGATCTTCTCTTTGCTGGTATCGTCATAATTTTTGGATACATGTGGTTCATTGGTGATTAGATCAAAGGGTACCGACGCGTGAGACGCTTGTCGAAAGGGTATACAGAGGGTATTGCCAAAAATATGACTTTGTAAGGGTTCAATTTCGTCCATTCAAGTCTTAAGCGTCACCAGATTG
>JABJMO010000029.1 GCA_018659375.1 Methanobacteriota archaeon
TAGAGTAATTCTTTCATTGATAACAATCAAAAGGTGAAGACCCTCCGCACACCTTGAGGGCGCTTAGCTCAGTTGGAAGAGCGTCTGGTTTGCAACCAGAAGGCCGGGGGTTCAAATCCCCCAGTGTCCACCATTATCCTCTAATGACGTCGGCAACGCATGTTGTATAGTGCCCTTTTTACTCATGGTTGTGACTTGTAACTAGCGATTATTCCCAGTAGGATTAAACCAATCCAACCACCAACAACTAAGCAAAATGGCGGAAAAATTGTCCTTAACAAAGGATTACTGTCTGTTACTAGGTGATCCCCAATTACCAATGCAATCAAACCGGTTAGCACTGGGATTAAGTGGTAAAACCAGGCTAAGTTGCTAGCGTATCGCTCGTCCTCTGACACTGGATTTCTTGTAACCTCACCGTTTTGTTCAAGCAATATTGAGCAAGTTGGACATATTGTCCATTCAGGATCAACGGCTATATTACATTCCGGACATAGATACAACGGAATCACCATTCTATCTGTTATTGTGCAGTTAGTGGGCAAACCGGATTGGTTTAGGTTTCTTTCACCTTCTTAGGCAAAATTTTCACTTGCGTACGTAATCGTCGTCTCGAGTTGAAACTCTTGCTCAGGCACTTGCATCTGTATTACATTATGTCTAGTCTTACAGGGTTTAGTGGTGCGTCTTTTTGGTCAGTGGTGGTATTGTTCTGCGCTTTGTATAGTACTGCGCACAAGATACCACAAACTGTTGGTGCAAATAGCAGTGGTAGCAACACAGTCAGTGACTGACTTATGAAAAATACTACTACTCCAAATCCACCTAGAAACATGCCCAGCAAATTTACTAGTGGCAAGGCTCCGTTTGTGTCTGTTACTTTGTTCATCATAACCTACAGAACTAACGGGAGGTATAAGAAGGACTGTTTTTGCAATTTATATAGCCAAATAATCAACTTTCTGATTGATGTTAATTAATTTTGATTACCTTGAGAACGGTCCCTACTACGGCGTCTTCTTGGCGACCGTTGCCGGTTTGAATTATTATTTCCTTGGTTTTGAGATGGAGATTTAGGCTTGTTTTGGTTCTGCTTACTCCGGCTTTTGTTATTATTGAGATTTGGCCTCTTCGGTTTATTGCCAGATTTACCAGCATTTATTTTCCCGGGTTTCTGGCCAGGTTTTGGAATTGCCCCAACAAAATGGAATTCATGAGATTCATCAACATCAATGTCAAATCCAATTAATTGTTGAATTCCAACCAAATATCCAGATTCACTTTCGTCACAAAAACCATACGCAATTCCAGATTTACCAGCCCTTGCTGTGCGACCAATACGGTGAACATAACTTTCAGGCTCATTTGGCAAGTCATAATTGAACACATGAGTAATATCATTCACATCGATTCCTCGGCTAGCAATATCAGTTGCTACGAGAATCGACGTGTGGCCTGTTTTGAAATTAGCTAAAGCCTTGGTTCTGGCACCTTGGCTTTTGTTGCCGTGGATTGCTGCAGCATTGATTCCGCTTTGGTCCAGTTGCTTTACTAAACGGTTTGCACCATGTTTAGTTCTAGTAAATACAATTCCTTTGTTTACCCGTTCCTGCTTGATAATTTTCACAATAAGTCTCCGCTTGTCGGCCTTCCTGACAAACATTACTTTCTGAGCAATTCTCTCAACAGTGATCTCTTCAGGACTAACATCTACCTTTACGGCGTTGTGTAAGAATGAGGCGGCTAATTCCGCAATGGATTTGGGCATTGTGGCACTAAATAACAGATTTTGACGTTGTCTTGGCAGTAGTTTAAGCACTTTTTTGATGTCTCTAATAAATCCCATGTCGAGCATTTGATCTGCTTCATCTAAGACGAAAAACTCTACTCTGCCTAGGTCAATGTAACCTTGGCCAATTAAATCTAGTAATCTACCAGGAGTTGCCACTAAGACATCGATGCCTTTTTGCAATGCTCTTACCTGTGGGTTTTGTTTAACTCCCCCAAAGATGACTTTGTGTCGAATATCCAAATGTCCACTATAGGCAGAAAATCGTTCATCAATTTGAGCAGCTAGTTCACGGGTTGGGGATAGCACCAGAGCGCGAATATGGCGCTTAGATTGCGGCTTTGAGCGACTTATTATTTGCAATACAGGTAGGGCAAACGCAGCAGTTTTACCTGTACCGGTCTGAGCTACACCAAGCACGTCTCTTCCATCTAGTAGTGGTGGAATTGCCTGTGCTTGCACTGGAGTTGGTGTTGTGTAGCCTTCTTGTTCTACAGCAAGAAGGAGTTTTTTTGATAATCCTAATGATTGAAAGTCTTGCATTTAATGGTCCCCAGTAGAGTCACATAGTGTAACAATGCTAACTCCTATGATTGTGTCTGTTTGGCTTATCACCTAAAACTAAGTAGGTCAAATTACCATCTAGGGTGTTGATTATAACCGGTCAGTTCAACAGCGGTTGAGAAATTAGCGGTGATTACTTCTCGTGCCGTTTGATGATTGATTGGTAGGCTTTACCACTGGGTCTTAGAGTTCGTGTTTGAGTTTCGTAATCAACGTGATACAGGCCGAAACGCATCGTATATCCTTCAGCCCATTCAAAATTATCCATCAATGACCAGTGGTAATATGATTTGATATCCACTCCATCTTGGATTAGTTTAGCAATTATCCATAGGTGCCTTTTGAGATGTTTTGGCCGTAGATTATCTTCTTTGTCAGCAACGCCGTTTTCAGTTATCTCAATTGGAAGGTTTAGTTTACCTAGCCATTTACTAGCTCTCTCAAGCCCCTCTGCATACATTGGATAGCCAAATTCAGTGATTGTTTCATGGTCTCTTGATGGGAGATCTATTTCGGTAGTTTGTGGCAAGAATGGACTGGTCAAAACGTGAGTATAATAATTTAGGCCAATAAAATCAGCCGAGTTTTTCACCTTCTTTACCGAAACTCCATACATTCGTCCCTTTTTCAAGGCAGATATTATCGCACCATTCCAGATATAATTTAGGGCAAAACTTGTTAGCCAGTGTAATAGATTCCATCGCCTGTAAGGATCAAAAATTGTGACATTCTTAGCTAACCCAATATAAGATTCGGGGGACATTTGCTTTAATTGGTGGTAAACATCTCCATGAGCAATCATGACATTCTTCATTACTCGAATAGCCTTGATTGGTGAACGCTGTCCAGGGGGGAACATCCCCATATGGTATCCCATTATGGAAAATACATCTGGCTCATTAACAGTGCACCACTTCTTTACGCGACCTGAAAAGTATGGAAATAGTTTCTCACAGTAATTCTGGAAGTGAACTGTGTTTTCACGGTGGTAAAACCCACCTAATTCTTCGAACCAAATCGGATGAGAAAAATGATGCAAAGTTATCATCGGTTCAATACCCCTAGCAATTAGTGAATCAATCATTTGAGAGTAGACTTCAATCGCTGCTTCATTCCATTCTCCTTGTACTGGCTCAATCCGGCTCCATTCAATGGAAAATCTGTAGCTGTTGACGCCTAATTGCGACAGCAATTCATGGTCTTTAGCCCACAAGTTCCAATGGTCGCAGGCGTTACCACTCTGTTGTTTGCCTTCGCGTTGTTCAAACTGAGTCCAATTGTTGTTATTATCTCCTTCAATTTGGTGTGAAGCAGTTGCCACACCCCAAACGAATCCCTCTGGCATAGTGATGTTTTCTAAATTTACTTTGGACCAATCGAGGTGGGGTTCTGGAAATAGCAAATGGAGCACTGTAACAATCAGTAGGTAGCCGCCTAGACCGAGTAATAGCCCACTTGCCCACTCCATGTCTGGGTTAGATTAAATCCGGTTATCAAACTTAGTGTAGGGCAAACATTCTTCAGTACTTATCAGTAGCATGACTTGGTTGTATCAATGCCCGACTTAGCCGGTGAATTAATCGAAGGTGTGTTAGAGTCTGTTGGCGAACAGATTGACAAAAAGTTAGGCAAAAGAAATTGGATGAAACCACTTTACTGGTTTAGTGTCGTGATTGTTTTGGGTTTCCCAGTAGTATACTATTTTTGGTGACTTTCTCGCCTTGAGATGGCAATCATTGCAAGCCCTAGCGCCGCAATACTTGCCACGGCAGTAAATCCAGGAGTATCTTCTTCATCGACATCACAGCCTTCTTCCAAAGCACTAGCTCCACCCCAATTACCGTCATTATACCAACATGAAGACCAAGTCTTGAACCAATCGCCGTGAGGATAATTGGTATTGTTGCCATCAGCATCAGTTGCTTTTACTCGCCAATTTACGTAAGTGTGGTCAGATGGAGGAGTAATAGAAATCGAATGAACTCGGTCATTTATGTCCGCCTCCATAATGACGGGGGGATCACAGACTCCATCATTGGTGCAAACTTGGGTTATCAAGTCAAATGTCGTGCCGTTATCATATGCTTCTTGACTCATTTCAATTGCTAGACTCCATTTGACTTTATCAACCGATGGTGAATCTCGGTCCACGACTGAAAAAGGAATGTCGTCACCTTCTGGATTAACATCCTTGCCACCTTCAATTGCTGCACCATGCGTGCTTGGTAGAGTCAAAAGCGCTAATGCAATGAGTATCACAAGTCCTTTCTTTGCCATGTTTTGTGCACTCTCCATTGCTATTTAGGATTAAGCATTGGGTGTTTGGAAAATAGTTGATGATTACTAAGAGTTTGATAGTTAATTGGCTAAACATTCATGTGTAGATGATGCCAGCGTCTATTTGCTTGTTGGCTATGTTGTCATAAAGCAGGGTAATTTAGGGGATATCATGAAATCAACATTTAGACTAATGGGAATTGCTGATGTCATCACTCTTGTGAATGGTCTGCTTGGAGTAGCAGCACTAATGTTCATAATATTGGCAGTTGAAGATTTACAAGAGCCATATTTTGTTGACGGTGTTAAAACAAATTACATCTGGGGTGCAATGACTTGTATCATGCTTTCCGTTATTGGAGATATTATTGACGGGCCTATCGCTAGAAGGTATTCAAAGAGAAAACTGCTTGGTGGAACCTTAGATGTTATGTCTGATTGTATTTCTTTTTGTGTCGCACCTGCAATACTAATGTTTGTGATGTTTGGCAGATGGGGAGAAGCATCACCGGCGTGGACAATCTCGCTTGGTATTGCAGCAGGCTGGGTTATTGTTACTGGAATGCTGAGGTTAGCTAGGTTTCAGTATGAAGAAGCATCAGATAAAGTCTATTTCCATGGTTTGGCTTCTCCAGGTAATGCCATGGTATTGATCACAGTTGCTGCCCTAATTTGGTTGCAACCGGCGACTGGATTTGGTCCAGATGTTTCGACCGAGTGCATTTTCTGTTTTGAACAAACTAAATCATCTGTAGAGAAACCATTCTTTGATTTTATTATTTTACCAGTTATGTTTATCTCTGGTGGACTAATGATTGCTGACCGTAAACTGCCCAAAAACAAACATGGATTGCCAATGAAAATTTCTGCTATACAAGGTTTAACAATATTGTTTGGCACCCTTTTGTCTTGGGTCCAGTCTACCGATGCTGGAATTGATCTGGGAGATACTAAACCACAGTTTTTATTGTACTCAATCTCGGCTATCTTACTGATTATTTACGTAATCACAGGGCCAAAGCAATCTGAATTACAAGAACAAAAAAGGCTCATGGAGTCTGAGTGAGAGTTTGTTGATTCTTGGGTTGTTCTTCTATTTTTGATTGAATCATTAGATGAATCATAAAGGCAACTAAACCTATCGAGAATATAATGTCCCAAGATACCTTGAAAATCAAACGAGGCAAGTTAGGTGTTAAAGATAATTGCAGTGATAACATAGCAATTCTAGCAAGCAGGAAGTAAGCGACAAATTTCATATTGTAGCCTTTGGAATGAAACATACTAAACCACAACAATGACATGGCTGCAGCTGGCCCACCGCCCATGAATCCAACCCATGAATTGCTTGGTGAGAATCGGTCTCCAATGTAGCCCCCGTTAAGATACACCGAGCCAGGGTCGACATCTCTAGGTGAACTAAATCCGCCAATTTGCCCTAGTGCTGCCCACCAAGTAAACCAAACTACTAGTGGTAAAATGGTGACAATCATAGTTCGAGGTATTTCCTTGGTAAAGTCTGTGGATTTTTCTTTCAAGAATGCTAACTCGTTATCCAAAAATGACCTAAAAGCGACAAATAAGGCCATAGTTATTCCACCAGCATAACCGCCCCAACTCATTGTTAACCAACATAGTGCGACCATTGTGATAATTTCGTAACCTTTGTCCTGTTTGGCAATTTTAAGATATAGACCAGTCACCATTGCACTGATTAGAATACTTAACACAATCCAGTCGACTAAATTACTTTCTTGGTACATAAGTAGCGGGATAATTGTGAAGAATCCAATTATCGAATAACGTATCTGGTCATTGGAAATCACTTTGTGTGCTCTCATGTAGAGCATGATACCAAAGAAAGTAAGTGCTATATTCAGAATTAATGGTAAGAA